>JACDEI010000032.1 GCA_013816485.1 Planctomycetota bacterium | reverse complement strand
CGCCGCTTGCGACGGGAAACCGGCGCTCCCTGGGGTGGGGTGGGTTTGTTGGATTTCGTACGCATGATGACAGCCTTGCTGAGCCTTCGCTCTTGTCAGGGTGTCAACTGAACGGGGGGAAGGTCATGGTGGTGATTGCAACGCGGAACTTCATTTGCGAGTAGCTAACGATCAGCATCACCGGGTGCCGGCGAATGGCAAGGAAGTCCGAACACGCGCTGCCCGGCACTCCGGTGCATGCGCAAGTTAGGCATCAGCCCGCCTGAAGCATTACCTGAATTCCAATAATTTCCCACCCAGGTAGGCCAATTGCATCCCTAGGATGGCGATTGGCGCCGCTAGGAAGAGGAAGAAAGAGATTCTTAGGCCCGGCCTGATGCCATAGCCGTTTAACAGGCCGCCGATGGCCGCAAATGCAACAAAAGAATAAACCAAAAGCCATCTGTTGCCGTCTAAAAAGTCGAAGGTGACTAAAGCCGACACGGTTTCCTCATTCATTAGCGCGATATTTGATCGTACGCCCGCCTTCATCATGCCGAAAATGAAGCACATGCAGAGCCAAGCTGGCGCGGCCATCCATACAATGGCACCGAAAATCGCGTTTTTGGCGTGTGACTGTTCCAATGCCTGATGCCTAACGACCAGCATCACCGGGCGCGGCCAAAGACAAGGTGGTCCGAACAGGTGCGGCCCGCGCTCCGGTGCATGCGATAGTTAGGCGGCAGACTTGATTCCCCTGTCATGAACACTCATGCGCCCGCGTGCTTGGCCATCACCTGAAGAGCTTTAACGGTTTCAGACACCGAAGATGCCAATTTTAACGCAAGCGCCATCTGCCCTTGGGGGTTCTTTAGAGGATCCAGTCGGAGATTCGTCATGAAAGCAAAGGAAAGGCCAATTGGCGGATTCTCACCCGAGAGGATCTGGAAGTATTCAGTCATCCGAACCTGGTACCTATTGTGGAATGAGGAATCCTTTGTCTCGATAAAGCAAAAGATGGAAGTCTTGGCTTTGGCGAGGAACGGGTCTATGACCGACTTTGCGTCTTCAGCGTTGAATACTTGATTAACAGAAAATATCGCAAGCGCCGCATTAAGCATCGCTAGTTCGCCAACCAGTAACACTTTCTTCTTCTCAGCGCCGAAGAAAGGAGAGTCGTTGTACCCCACTTCCTTTGCAAGTTGCTTTGCGGCATCTGGTCCAATGTGGTTGGACAACCATGTTGCAAGGAGACCTCCGAATTGTGCGGCCACGGATATGTGCATGAGTTCTTCCCAGTGGGATCGTGACGCCTAACATAGAGGTGAAGGGGCGCAGTCGCAACCCAAGTGGTTCAGAACAGGTGTCATTTAGCTCCCTTCACCGCTTGGTTAGGCCTTAGACGGCCGGCCGATCACCTTCAGCGGGTTCAGAAGCTTCGCGAAATATTCGCCCCCGGGCTGGAGCGATGCGATCTCACACAGCATGTCCGTCAGCATCTCGTGCTTGTCAGTCATGTGATCCCAGTCCCAGGGCCAGCCATCGTCTAGTTTGTGGGAGGAAAACGCAGCGACAGCCTTGTCCGCGTTCTTCGCGAACGGATACCTGCCTGCCCAGATGGTGTATTCTGAAATTGCCTGGAGCACCTTCTGTAAATCCGTGCTTAGAGCCAGTCCCGAAAGATTCCACAGCGACAGGAGATCGTGAGTGTAGATCTCGGCGTACTGCTTCTCGTCGATTCGACCATTCACCAGATACCGGTGGCAATTCTTGTGGACAATCGCCGCCTTCAGAAAGCACTCGAACGCGTAGCCGAACAGCATGAGATATGTCGGGCCCAGCGTTTGACCGAGATTGAAGTCCCCGAGCTTTTCGGCACGTCGACAGGCGGCGTCGTACTGATCGCGGAGTGGCTTTGTCGCCAAGAAGCTGCCCATGCCACGAGCTAACCATGCCTCCGGCTTCACCGCCGCCGCATGATACATATCGAGAAATTCTTCGCGGTTCATCTTGGACGCCTAACGACCAGCATCACCGGGCGCGGCGAAAGACAAGGTGGTCCGAACACGTGCGCGTCCTCCCTCCAGTGCATGCGTTAGTTAGGCGGAAGGCCCAGAGACTGGGCGAATCGAGCCATGCCAAGTCTTGGACCCGAAGTCGTAACGTTCGATTTCCAGGACATACCCGGATCTCTCGTCGTACGAGAACAGGTAAGACAAACGCCGCTGCTGAATTAAGCCGAGGATGTTGAAGCAGATAGACCCGATTTTCACGGGGCCCCCAGCCATCAATCCTGCATGTTTCAAATCCAGCGTGAGGTCGCCGTATCGAAGCGATAGAGCACCCGGCCTGCCTTCGGCCGGGATGATCTGTTTGCCCTGGCCACTTTTTGACGCCCACGCGGGTTGATCATTGTGCCGGATGAGGTCGATATCCCCCAGGTTTATGGAAAACGCCATGTCTGAGGCCTAACATAGAGGTCAGGGGGAATGCCAAAATCGGTTGACTGTCGAGCGTTGGAAAACGTTCATGGCATTTTCCCGTCTGTAGTGGCTGGTTAGGCTTATTCTTAATCACTGACTGTTTCATCCCTATTTCTTGACATAGATTCTATAATACGCGGCTTGATTTTTAACCAAAGAATTAACGAGGAAAGTCTGAATTTATAACGAAATAATTTCCGCCATTTTGATTTTCTTCGATACGATTCAATGGAATCAATTAGCCAATCTTCTTCAAATCCGGCCCATTCGCCTGCGATTTGAAAACCGTTTAGGCCGCAAATTGGCGCAACTTCATCCATGAGGATGGATTTTAATTCATCAATTGTGAACCCGGATTTGGCACATGAATATGCAACATCGTAATAATAATCTGAGATATCTGTATCTAAAAAAAGATCAGAAAAGGCGACCCATACTTTATGTCGAGCTACACTACTAATTTCAGGCATTATAAGTCTAACATCAAGGTATCGGGGACCATGGCCGGTGAAGCGATGGTCGCGCAGGAAGCGCTGTAGGCAATTGGAAGATGTGCGTCAGATCGCACCGGCATGACATGGTCTCCCGATCAGCGTTTGGTTAGCCATCAAGCCGCGACCAATGCGAGCCGTCGTATCTTATAAGCCATTTTACTAATGGATGATCCTGTGTGTCGCCAACCCTTTCAACTACATCATTTAGCTCCCGCAAGGCTGGCATCTCCCCGACGGGCGCAAAAGCAAAAATGTCCCTGGCAGGAATTGCGGCCACAACCCCGCATTTAAAATGTTTATTAATGTATTTTAAGATATGTTTGTTAAGGACCATGCTTGCCTCGAAGTCGCCGCCGGCTATAATGGAGAAAATGTTTGAGTTTGCATGTATTTTATAAGGAATTAATGATAAATTGGCCAAGGCGGTTGAATGAAGACCGTCTTCCGTGAAACCTTCTTCGAAAAGATGGCGGTTTTGAAGATAGGTGTACATTGACCCGCTATCCGCGAGATACGATATAGACAGCCCTGGAATAAAATCTTTGAGGACTGGGGAGTTTTCAAGCGAGAGCTTAAGGATGATAGGATTGCTCTCTAATGGGCCGCATACGTGCGCCTTTAGGTAAGGGATTGCGTTCGAGCAGAGTTTTTTTCTAAAAGGCCACATTAGACAGGCTTTTTCACGGCTAACACCAAGGTACGGGGGGACATGGCCGGTGCAGCGATGTTCGCGGATTGGACGTTGTTGGCAATTGGAAGATGTGCCCGTACTGGAAGCACATGACATGTCCTCCCGGTCAGCGACTTGTTAGACCAAGGCGGTGGACTAGAAAAAGTCACTTAATGATGCCAATTTTTTCGAGAATGAGGACGGCGGCAATTAGTGCCAATGCCGTCCCGACAAGAATTGAAAATCGCATTTTTCGGAATCGCTGGCACTGGAAGCAAACAAAGACTAAAGGGTCCACACCACCGAGTATTTTAGCGGCCTGAAAGGCCTGCTGAATATTGGTATTTTTGTGGGGCAAGACCATTGAACCATCGCCTGGTTCGTGCCACTTCTGGCACCGCGTGCAAATGCGGTGATATCCAGGGATGGGAATTGAACCATCGGCTAACGGCATGGCGAGCCTTGGTCTAACGTCCTGCATCACCGGGCGGCGGCAGTTGGCAACGGAGTCCGAACACGCCTACGACCGCCGCTCCGGTGCATGCGTAAGTTAGGCATCTGGTCCACGGTTGGCCAAAACACACGATTCTACAAACCATCGAGACCGTCGAAAGGGTGCCCGCCAGACGAAATCCTAGATCTCACCATCTTCCAGTCTTTGCGATCTGTCGCGGTTGGAAGCAGGTTCCTTATCGACAAGTCTGCTTTATTGAGTCTGTAGGCCTGATTATCACCAAGATCTTCGAAGGAAAAGTAGTGGTATTCGGTATCTGATCCACAGTACCACAACTGACCGCCCAGAAGCATGGCGGTGTTGATGCTTTTTCCCCGCAATTCTGCGATCTGGATCTGTTTCGTGCAAGACGACAGCCCCAAGAGCGCGATTAAGGACAACATGGCTAGTACGATATTCTTCATCTGATGCCTAACGTCAAGGTACCCGGGGTCATGGCCGATAGTGAGTGGATCGCGCGAACATCGTCGTGGGCCATTGGAAGATGTGTGCCTGATGGAACAAGGATGACATGACCTCCGAGGTCAGCGACTAGTTAGACCAACGCCACGGATTCAGAGTAGATATCGTAGCATCCGGTTTCATCTAAAAAAATCCGGTAGTGAGATAGTGACTTGTAGGCCTTTTTTGAGGCAATGTCCCCGAGGACGTACCGAGACAAATCCGCGGATTCGCCGAGGTCATCAACGCAGAAATACGACTTAACCATGTCCGACGAGCAATTGTAAAGCGCCGTGAACTGTATGTACCTGCATCGAACGAAGTGAAGCCTTAGGCAGCCTAGTTCTATAATATCGATGGCAAGAATAGCATCACCATTGTGGGTTAAAGTCGCGCCATTGTATTGACCCGTGTCAAATTGCGGCAGGCGCACGACGGTCTTCATGGTTGGCCCAACGTCACAGGTCAGCGGGGGCCGCTGCCCGATGAATGGTTGTTTGAAAGCATACCGTGGCGGGCAAATGCTGAAAGCGTTGCCAACGCGGGGCAGCGGGCCTCCGTCTGGAGCGCCTTGTTGGGCAGTTTTGGTCACGCATGCCACGACCTGCACTGAAGCGGAAGGTCTTGATAGGCGCCCCAGCGATAGTCGAGGAGGCAGTGATGATCATCGTCCCCCCACCAATCGGGAGCGCGGTGGCCAAGAAATCGGTGATACCATTCGCGAGAAAATCCAAAGCACAGGAGGGATATTTCATCGGGTGGATGCTGCCCAACGTCACAGGTCAGCGGGGGCCGCTGCCCGATGGATGGTTGTTTGAAAGGATACCGTGGAGGGCACCTGCGGAAAGCGTAGCCAACGCGGGGCAGCGGGCCTCCGTCTGGAGCGCCTTGTTGGGCAGTTTTGGTCACGCATGCCACGACCTGCACTGAAGCGGAAGGTCTTGATGGGCGCCCCAGCGATAGTCGAGGAGGCAGTGATGATTATCGTCCCCCCACCAATCGGGAGCGCGGAAACCAAGAAATCGGTGATACCATCTGCGAGAGAAACCAAAGCGCAGGAGGGATATTTCATCGGGTGGATGCTGTCCAACGCCTGAATTAAGCCGAGCCGCGAAGCGGCTTCGGCTTGAATGAATTGTTAGGCATCACACCACGGACGCAGCAGCTGCAGAGCTTGCGCATGCCGTTCCGATACGAGGCCGACAGTGGGATGGTAGCGTAATCCGGAATGATCTAAGCCCGCTGCCTCTAAAGCTAGCCGGGCCGCAATCTTTGCGCCTTGAATGTCTCCTTGGGCTGCGAGGATGATTGCCTTGGTAGCGTGAAATACGAAGTGATCTGCGGCGAACATTAAGCGTGAATTGGCACTGGCAAGAAGCTCCATGGCCTGGCTGTAACGGTGGGATGATCCATGAAGAGCTATTTGATACGGAAGTTCTAAGTAGGCGCAGGTACGCAAGTTGGGGAAAACTGCCTCTCGCTCTAGCGCGGCTTCGTAAGAGCGAAATGCCTCCTCCAAAAGTCCCAGCGCGAGGAAAGCCTCGGCACGATCTACATGCGCTTGTGCGTGGTCAAAATCGTCACCCTGCTCAAAGTAGCGATCCAGCAGTTCTAGCGCGACAGTGGGGTGCGATGTGGCTAGGTAAGAGCCCTGAATGCGGAGGTATTGGCTCTTGCGACGTGCACGTTTCAGCTTTAGCTCAAACGCGGCTGCAATTGCAGAATCCCAGCTCTTATTGCGGAACCAATCGTCATTTGCCATGTGATGCCTAACGCCTGAATTAAGCCGAGCCGCGAAGCGGCTTCGGCTTGAATGAATTGTTAGGCTACTTATAGGCGACGCCGGGAAAGCTTTTTCCCTTACGAATCCTTCCTTGATCCTGTATTCGGACGATAGGTGCCAAAACTCCATATGTGTCCTTCGATGTCCCGAGCAACGTAATTGCGTGGGCCGTAGTCCATATTTCTAGGTTCCATCAGAATCTCAGCCCCAGCCGCCCTAGCGCGTTCGCAATGTGCGTCAGTATCCTCCACAGTCACATAGAGGCACTGATTAATACCTCCAAGTTCTTTCGGGCTTTTCATCCCAAATTCGGTCATGGGGGACTTAGGCATGATCGTCCCGACGCCATAGTGCATCTCGGCGTGTGCGATAGTGCCGTTGGGACCATTGATGATCTCGCCTTTGACGAAGCCGAACGCTCGGGCGAGCCACTCGATAGCAGCAGGCGCGTCATCGTAAATAATTTCGGAGAAAATGTTTGGCAGAGCACTCTTATCATTTTGGTTCATGGAAGTCTCCTTTGTGATGTTCGGTGCGGCCTAACATGGTTTATACGTTCGCGCGACCGCATAACCCCGTGAAATCCGTTCGTACGAACTGATATCCTGGCCCACGGCCTGGATAAGGGGTGAAACTAGGCGGTCAGTAGGAGCTACTGCTTGATCCTGCCGGAAGGCCCTTATTTGGGTCTTTATGAACCCGTCACAATCCCTGGCCGTTCCCTCCAGTGAAGGGACTTGGCCCAGCAAACTGCCGGATGGTGGCGTAGAGATCGGGGCGTACATGTCGTGGGCAATCTCCCCGTCTCCTAGCGCAAAACAAGCAGTGCCTGGGTGCTCAGTCGAGGTGCTGAACGATCCACCAGCGTACGGATATTCATCGCCGACCCCGGCACCTGAGTCAGGTCGCACACCTCAGCGCATCCCACTGGCCGATATCGGGCGTGCCATCGAACGAGTGTGTCTGGTCCGCCATTATTCACGCCGCACGGCGGCAACCTATATCCATTGGGCAAGCCGCTTCGTGATGTTCCATGATCGCCAACATCCGGCGGACCTGGGGCCGATCGAAGTCACCGCCTTCATCTCCGACTTGGCTGTACGTGGCCACGTGTCAGCGTCGACGCAACACCAGGCGCTCAATGCCCTGGTGTTCCTCTATGGCCAGGTGTTAGCTCAGCCATTGCCGCCGGGCTCCATCCGCGCGGTGCGGGCAAAGCGGACCCTGCATCTGCCTACCGTCCTGTCGCGGAGTCAGGTTGCGGATTTTTTCAATCAAATCCGTGGCCAAGCCCGATTGGTCGCGCTGTTGCAGTATGGTGGTGGGCTGCGCTTGTTGGAGGCACTGCGCCTGCGGGTGAAGGATCTGGACCTGGAGCGACACCTGGTGGTGGTGCGACACGGCAAAGGCGGCAAGGACCGCATGGTGCCGTTACCGCTCGTGGCGATTGAACCGTTGCGGCGACACTTGCAGGAGCGCTTCCAGCAACATCGCCTGGATCTGGATCAGGGCCTGGGTGAAGTGCATCTGCCACATGCCATGGCACGCAAGGCACCCACCCTGGCTCGGCAATGGCCGTGGCAGTACGTCTTCGCTAGTGGTCGCCACAGCCAGGATCCCGACGACGGCCGCAATAAACGGCATCATCTGGACGACCACCACATCCAGAAGACCTATCGTCTTGCCTACCGGGCAGCCGGCATTTTGGTGCCTGCCTGCACCCACACGCTACGTCATTGCTTCGCCACCCACCTGCTGGAACGCGGTCAGGATCTGCGTTCGATCCAGGAATTGCTCGGACACAGCGACATCAGTACCACCATGATCTACACCCATGTCTCCACGCGTGGTCCGGGTGGTGTCGCGAGCCCAGCGGATGACCTGTTGCGCGACAACTAGCCACGCTGCGGTTTGATTGGTTGTCTTTCTTCAGAAAGAAGATGGACGATGGACGATGGGTATCACCTCAGGGCTACCCAAATATCTAGCTCTGTGTCATTTCGTATGGGTCCTTTGCTGAACGGAGATAATGCCTGACAGCGAGCAGGAGACGCGGAGGCGCGGAGACGCAGAGACGCGGAGGAGGCGAAAATGGCTTTGCGCCGACATCCCTGCTTTTTTACCCTCATCCGCTCTCCGCGTCTCTGCGTCTCTGCGTCTCCTGTTCAATTCGATGCGGTTTCACGCTCAATATAGTTGGGCCCGCCGAGCCAAGGGCAGGGAAAGCTGATCCTCCCCCGGTTTTGTGGACGCCCCGCATAACCCCCCGTACGTGGAGCCGGGGGAGGATCAGATCCATCCGATTGACCGGATCGCCCCCCAACAATCGGCATAACAGTTACCCCGCTGTCGGGGCAGCACAGTGACCGCCGCATCGCGCTGGACAGCGGAGCACTCCCCACACCATCTCAGCCATGCCCGTCGCCTGCATCCGACTCCGTCTCCCGGCCGTGGCCGCTCAGAAGTGGGTGGACCAACGGGTTCGGCGTGGACGAGGATGACGGTCGTTGACCATCCCACCCACCCACCGGACCCGCTGCATCGCAGCGGGTCCGGTCGTTTCTGGAGTCTGCCATGATCACTGACACTTGTGCGATCAACATCATCCAGAGCTTCGCCTTCGGCGGAGTGCGCGGTGCGACGTGCGAGGTGCGAGGTGCGCTTGCGCAGCAAACCGGATTGCCGTGGTGGTGCGCGGGGAGCAAAAATTCGCACCTCGCACGTCGCACCTCGCACGGTTGTCCTCCCGACGAATCCATCGGTGGCACATGAATACACCACTTCCCACGGCAACTACGCCAACAGCTTCGACCGCGCAGCTCGTCATCGCCTTCGCGATAATCTACGTGGTGTGGGGCAGCACGTATCTGGGCATGGCGATCGCCATCGAGACCATGCCGCCGTTCCTGATGGCGGCGACGCGTTTCATCGTCGCCGGCACCTTGCTGATCGCCGTCCGTCGCGCGCTGGGCGACGCGTTGCCGAGCGCGCAGCACTGGCGTTCGGCGGCGATCGTCGGTTCGCTACTGTTTCTTGGCGGCAATGGCGCGGTGGCGTGGGCCCAGCACTGGGTGCCCTCCGGCATCGCCGCGTTGCTGATCACCACCACGCCGTTCTGGATGACCATGGTGCCGTGGGTGGTGGGATCGTCACCGCGACCGGCGTGGACGGCGCTGGTTGGCATCGCCATCGGCCTAGTAGGCGTCGCCCTGCTGGTCGGTGCCCCGGTCGGCGCCACCGTGACCATGCCGCTGGTGATCGGTTCACTCACCATCGTGATGGCGGCGTTGTCGTGGGCGATCGGATCGTTGTGCGCCAAGCGTCTGCCACTGCCGAGCTCGCCGTGGATGTCCTCGGGTGCGCAGATGGTCTGCGGTGCGCTCGGCCTGGGCTTGGCCGGTGTTGTCAGCGGCGAAGCCACGCACCTGGAGGTGACCACGATCTCGCTACGGTCGTGGTTGGCGCTCGCCTACCTGATCTTCATCGGTGCAATCGTCGGCTTCAGCGCCTACGTCTACCTGCTGCGGCATTCGACTATGACGCGAGTATCGACCTACGCCTTCGTCAATCCGGTGGTGGCCGTGGTGCTCGGCTGGCTGGTGCTCGGCGAACCGTTGAGCGGACACACGCTGTTCGCCGGCATGCTCATCATCGTGGCGGTGATGCTGATCTTGCGTCCTGGACCGCCTGCCGATCAGCGATCAGGATGAGCAGGCGGTAGAGCTCGCTCGAATCGATCGGCTTGGTCAAGATGCCGGAGACGACGTTCATGACTACCTGCGGCCAGCCTGAGCAAGGCCGGGAACTGCGCCGCGTAAGGTTTCGTCACTGTTGTACGACCATTGTTCGCGTCCTCGTTACAGATCAGCTTGGTATTTGTTCCACCAGCAGCGACTCGCCGACCGGCACATCGCTATACATTCCCTTGTTTAGACGGAGACCGTCCATCTTCAATGGTTCGAACGGTAGACCGATCATTCGATTGCCATTTCTTTGCTTTGCTCGGCGAGTACGGTGACACCGTGAATACCGAATCAGCCTCAATTGGAAAACCAGGACAAGACTTAGCCGGTCTGTTGCGACTACTCGCGCAAGCGGAAGCAGACCTCCACACGCATATAATTGAGCAGGACAGGCCCGGCCAAAATGGCGCGACTTCAAAGCTTCAGGTGGTGGGAAATCACCTGCGCACCACGGTTAAGGTGCTCCAGAAACAGGTCGATCTCCAGACGGCAATTCTCGACGCCCTGCCTTCCCATATCGCCCTGGTTGACGCCGACGGTGTCATCACTGCCGTCAACCGGGCGTGGTGCCGGTTCGCAGCCGAAAACCAATTCCCGGACTCAATCTTCGGTGTGGGACAGAATTACCTGATGGTATGCGAGCGTGTTCACCACGAGGAATCGACCGGCGCACAGGTAGTTGCCATCGGTCTCCGCAGCGTGTTGGAAGGTCAGGTGACGGATTTCACCCACGAGTATCCCTGCCACGCGCCGAATGAACGGCGTTGGTTCCTTTTGACGATCACGCCCTTGAGCGCGGAACGACGCGACGGTGCCGTGATCGCCCACATCAACATCACCGAACGAAAGCTTGCTGAATTGGCGTTGCAGGAAAGTGAAGTTCGTTTCCGTACCACCTTTGAACAAGCCGCCGTCGGGGTCGCCCATGTCGCCGACGACGGTCGATTCCTTCGAGTTAACGAACGTCTATGTGCCATGCTCGGATTTACCAACGAGGAACTGCTTCGGCAGGCCTTTGTAGACCTCAGCTTCCCCGATTGCCGTGCCCCAGCTGAGGCCGCGCGTCAAGCGATGCTGGCGGGAACCCAATTGTCTTACTCTGCAGAACAACGTTATCGGCGTAAGGATGGCGAAGCCCTGTGGGTCAACTTGGTAACCACCTTGGTCCGCCATCACTCCGAACCTCCGTATTTCATCTCCATCATTGAAGATATCACGGCGCGAAAAACTGCCGACGTGCGCTTGCAGCGCATCAATCGGCTGTACTTGGTCCTGAGCAAAATCGGAGCCGCTATCGTCAAGGCACAAACACCCGGCCAGCTCTACGACCAAGTGTGTCGGATCATGGTCGACGATGGGCTGTTCCGCGTCGCCCTCATTGCCGAGGCGGAGCCGAGAGACGCGCGCGTCCGCACGATTGCCGTGGCAGGAGACACCGGTGACTACCTGAACAACTTCATCATCTCCCAGGACGAACACAGCGCCAACTCCAAGGGACCCCTTGGCACGGCGCTCCGAACTGGTCGCCATGATGTCTGCAACGACTTTGCCCAGGATCCGCGCATGGCTCCCTGGCAGGCAGCCGCTGCCAGTAACAATCTGCGTGCTGCGGCCGCGTTTCCTCTCACCGCCGACGGGGTGGTCACCGCGGCACTGGTGCTGTACTCGAAAGATGAAAACTATTTTCTCGCGGATGAAATCGCCCTGATGATCGCCGTTGGCGACAACATCTCCTTCGCTCTTGAACAACAACGCGCACGTGAAGCCGTCCGAATCAGCGAGGAGCGCTTTCGTCTCTTGGCCAAGGCGACCAACCACGCGATCTGGGATTTGAACGTGGTCAGCAATAACTTGTGGTGGAATGAAGGCATTGAAACGCTGTTCGGCTATTCGCTTAATGACGTTGAGCCGACACTCGATTTCTGGATCACACGTATTCATCCCGAAGATCGCCAGCGCATCATTGACAGTTTTTACCACGCCATCCGAACGGGTGCCAACCTGTGGTCTCAGGACTATCGTTTTCGCCGCAAAGACGGCAGTTACGCCGATGTGACGGATCGTGGGCATCTCATTCTCAACGCCGAAGGGAAAGCCATCCGCATGATCGGCGGCATGAACGACCACACTGCCCGCAAACAAGCAGATGAACGGATCGCTGAGCAGGCGACACTCCTTGACGAAGCCAGGGATGCTATCTCAGTACATGATCTGCTCCATCGTACGACGTACATGAACAAAGGCGCAGAGCGGGTGTATGGATGGAGCGTGGTCGAGGCCCTGGGGAAATCGTTCCGCGATCTGGCCTACAAGGACCCGACTGCCTTCGATAAGGCAATAGAAGCAGTTTTGGAGCGAGGAGAGTGGATAGGGGAATTGTCGCCGACCAACAAAGATGGCCATCAACTGCTGATTGAGGCTCGCTGGTCATTGGTACGCGACCATGCCGGACAGCCGAAATCGATTCTTAGCATCTGCACTGACATTACCGAAAAGCGGAAGATCGAAAAGCAATTCCTGCGTTCCCAGCGCCTGGAGAGCATCGGCACCCTGGCCGGCGGAATCGCCCACGACCTCAACAATGTGCTCACTCCCATCCTGCTCTCCATCGATCTCTTGATGACCGGCGAGACTGATAAACGCCGCATCCGCACCTTGTCGATCATTGATTCCAGCGCTAAGCGTGGCGCTGACATGGTCAAACAGGTGCTGTCCTTTGCCCGCGGTGTCGAAGGGCAGCGGCTACCGATCGATATCAGGCGGCTGGTCCGCGACATCGCAACCATCATCAATGACACGTTCCTTAAAAACATTCAGGTGCGCACTGCCATTGATCCCGAGATCGGCTCTGTGATTGGCGATGTGACACAAATCCATCAAGTGCTGCTCAACCTGTGCGTCAATGCACGTGATGCCATGCCTGATGGTGGGGCGCTGACGTTGTCATCAGAGAATGTCCTCCTGGATGAGCATTACGCCAAGTTGCATGTGGATGCGAAGCCCGGGCCTTATGTGGTTATCCGTGTCGAGGACACCGGGGACGGCATCCCGCACGACATCATGGACAAGATATTCGAGCCCTTTTTCACGACCAAGGAAATCGGCAAGGGCACTGGCCTGGGTCTGTCGACTTCGTTGGCCGTGGTAAAAAGCCATGGCGGATTCATGCGGGTGTACAGCGAGCCAGGACGAGGTTCCACCTTCACTCTTTACCTCCCGGCAGTAACCGCTGCGAACGCTGGGGATTCCTCGCGGGAGAGCCTCGCTCTCCCCAGGGGCAATGGAGAGTTGGTCTTGGTCGTCGATGATGAAGAGGGCGTTCGTCAACTCACCCGGCAGATTCTTGAAGCCTTTGGTTACCGCGTTCTTCTCGCCATTGATGGCAGCGATGCGCTGGCGCTCTTTGCCGCGCAACAGCATGACATATCTTTGGTGCTTACGGACATGATGATGCCTATCATGGATGGAAACGCGGTTATTCGCGTTTTGATGAAGTTGCGACCCGACGTGCGTATCATCGCAGCCAGCGGATTGCATGAAAATCGTGTTATCGCCAAAGCAATGAGCGGCGGAGTAAAACACTTCCTTACGAAGCCCTATACTGCCGATTCCTTGCTGAAAATAGTCCGCGAGGCGCTTACATCCGCTGTGTAAATTGCGAAACCGTGACTCGCAGGGCAGCGCTTGGACAACACGAGACCGGGCAAGCCCAGAGCCTCAGCTCGGTGGCTCTGGTAGCCGCCGCGATTGCGTTGTTCTGGCCGCGTCAGTAGCGCCCGACCTTGAGACCTCTTTGGGTAACGGAGTTGGCAACAAACCTGCTTGGCATCCCTCCCCAGGCCCACAGGTAGAACGTTAGCGTTCGAAGTAGCCCACTAGCACAGAGCAAATCTGCCAGATTCTGTCCAGGTGGCGAAGCCGTCAGGCCACCGCAGTGCGGTTGTGCTTGGTCCAGGCACGCGGCGTGAGGCGGGCGTAGTCCATGCGTCGTCCCTACGCTGCAGAGACCGCTTTCGGGGTCGGCGTTTGCGTGGTATCTAAATCAGCACCATGGCGTTGCGCTAAGAAGCTGTCTTGAACGGCCGAAATTCACATGGAGGACCGGAGAACCGGAGAGAGGCGAGAAACGAAGTGTCGGTGAACATCCGAGGTTCCGCAGCGCTGTCTTCCTCCGGTCCTCCATGTCGGCCCTGCCCTTCAAGACTGCTTCTAAGGGGTCCAACAGCGAAGAACTGGTGGTTAAGGTCCGCCCGGTGAAAACTCATTAAGTGCAGGAACCCCATGCCGCCCTCCCATACTGAACAGGTCCAACAGCTCTTTGTGCGCCATTCCGGGCTGCTGCACGGTTCGATCGCCAGCCAATGCGGCGACCTGGTCTTGGCGGAGGACATCCTGCAGGAGGTGTTCCTGGTGGTCACCAGCCGCGCCGACAGCTTTGAGCTGGGCACCAATTTCCTGGCCTGGGCGCGGGCGATCGCGCGTTTCAAGACCATGGAGTTGATGCGCGAGCGGCAACGCGACCGCGCGACCCTGTCGGACGAGGCCCTAGCGGCGCTCGAAGCGCTCGCCCCGGATGTCGAGTCGTGGCAGAGCCAACGCGAGGCTCTGCACCGCTGCCTGGAACAGTTGCCGCCGGCGCAACGCCAGTTGACCGCCCTGGCCTATGGCGACGGGCTGACGCCGGCGGAGATCGCGGAGCGCTCGGGCAAGGCCGCCAACGTCGTCCATGTGTTGATGTCACGCGTGCGGCGGATCCTGCGCGAGTGCGTGTTCGCTCGCCTGGGGCTGACGCCATGAGTCCGCGCGATGAACTGCTTGATCTGGTCGACCGCTACCTGGCGGGCACGTTGAGCGGCCACGTGCTGACGCAGTTTGAAAACCGCCTGCGCGAGGAACCCGCAGCCTGCCGGATGTTCTGGGCGGCGCTCAACCATGAACTGCTGTTGCGGCAATATCCGTTCGCAGAGGCGGCGCAGCCGCGCACGGCGGCGGCGGCGATACCGCTGACCACGCCCTGGTGGCAACGCCCCGCACGACGCTTGGCCGCCAGCGCCGCCGTGCTGCTGATCGCGCTCGGCGCGCTGGTGCTGCCGACCGTCCTGCCGTCCAGCAACATCATCGCCCGTATCGCCATGATCACCGCTCCGACCGGCGATGCCGGTCTGTTGCATCGCGCCAATCAACAGACCGAACCGTTGCGGGCGGACGTGGCGATCCACGCCGGCGACCGCATCGCCGTGGCGCTCGGCGCCACCGTGGAGGTCCGTTTCGTGCACGAAGACACCGTCCTCGGTCTCGGCAGCCGGACCACCGTGCGCCTGACGCAGGATGCAGGCGGTACACAGCTTGGCCTGGACAGCGGCACACTCCGAGCCGCGGTCGCCGCGCAGGCAGCCGCGCGTCAGCTCACCGTCACCACGCCGCAGGCGACGATCGCGGTGATCGGGACGCGTTTCTCGGTCACCGCCAATGACGCCCGTACTAGCGTCGAGGTCGACCATGGTCGCGTGCGCGTCAGCGCCGCGGATGCTGCGAGCATCGACCTCACCGCGGGCCAGGGCGTCGTCGCCGAGCCTGGCAAGCCGTTGACCACAGCGTGGAGCGAGAACCTGCGCTGGGATGATCGCCGTCCACTCGGCGTGATGATGCTGTGCCGCGATACCAGCGGCTGGGCGACAAATCCGCGCGGTTGGTTCGGCGACGCCAAGGTCGATGTCACCACGCCCGCTGGACTCACGGCGTTCAACCGTCGGCTCGATACCTTGATCGATTCCACCATCGCCAACCTGAAGAACGTCAACGCGCAAGGCGTGCTGTTCTGGGATCTGGAAGGACTGGAACATGCCCCAGGATATGTCGGTGACGCGCGGCTGCTCAGCGCACTCGCACCCGAGATGGACGCGGCTGCTGATCGCATCATCGCCCGCATCCGTTCCGCCGGCTTTGCTATCGGCATGACGGTGCGCACCGAAGCCGCCGAATTGCCAGCTGGCGGTGCCCTGGTGTTCCGTCGGGTTAGCGATCCGACGCAGCAGGTGCAGGCCAAGATCGCTTACGCCCAGCGCCGCTGGGGCGCAACGATCTTCCCCATTCTGGGGAATGGTGGCGACGCCCTGACCATGAGTGCGATCTGTCGCCGGATCAGCGCTGCATCCCCTGGCGTACTGCTCATCCCCACTGGTGCCGACGGCGACACCTACCGTTGGAGCGCGCCGTGGGTGAATCCGGCGCAGCCCGCCACCATCACCATCGCGTCATCCACCGAGGCCCGCCGGGGTCAGCCGCACGCCTTTGCCGTGATCGCACCGCTGGAAAAAGCCTACCTCCAGCAGCACTACGCCGACCTAGTGCAGGCGGTGCGGGCTGGCGACGTGCTGACCTTCCGCGCCTGGAATAGGAATGCCGAACAGCAGACGGTGCGATCCATCTACGGCGAAGCCAAACCATGAACGAAGGACCCGCCATGTATCATGCCCCCTGTTCCCGTCGTCACTTCCTGCGTGCCGGTGGCGTCGTCCTTGCCCTGCCGTGGCTCGAAAGCCTAGCCAGTGCTGCGGAACCCGGCGCCAAGATCGGAACCGCACCGAAACGCATGGTCAACATCTGCGCCAACTTCGGTTTTTATGGCCCTTCATTCTTTCCCAAGGAGCCTGGGCGCGACTACGAAGCCAGCGAATACAGTGCGTTGCTCGGTGACCTGCGCGAGCGCTTCACGATCTTCTCCGGCATCTCACATCCGCAGATCGGCGGAGATCATGCGTCGGAGGCGTGTTTCCTTACCAGCGCCCAACGGCCCAAGTCACCGACTTTCCGTAACAGCATCTCGCTCGACGTGTTGGCAGCAAAACACGTCGGTACCGCCACGCGGTTTCCCCTGCTGACGATGGCGACCGATGATGGTCCCGGACTCAGCTATACCGCCAGCGGGGCCGGCATCCCACCGTTGCAGCGGCCATCGCTGATCTTCTCCCGGTTGTTCCTGGCAGGTAAACCGGACCAGGTAGAAGCCGAAGTCGCACGGCTGAAACGTGGTCAGAGCATCCTGGACCGACTGGGTGATCGCCTACTCGGGCTCAAGAGCACGCTCGGGGCGCAGGACCAGCGACAGTTGGACGACTACAACGAAGCCGTGCGCGATATGGAGCGCCAATTACAGGCCAACCAGGACTGGGCACGCCGGCCCAAGCCCATCGTCGAAGACACGGCTCCCGTCGACAGCACGGATAGAAGTGACCTGATCGGTCGCGTCAACGCGCTGTTCATGCTCGCGCGTCTGGCGCTGCGCACGGACTCGACCCGCGTCATCACCATCGCGCTGAAAGGATCTGAACCCGCGCCACCGATCCCTGGGGTGACGATTGGCCACCATGGGTTGACCCATCACGGCAAGGATGCCCGCAAGCTGGAACAACTCCGCGCAGTTGAACGCGCGGAGATCGACGCTGTCCGCCAGTTCCTGGTGGGGCTGCGCGAGACCACCGACGGTGCCGGTACGCTGCTCGACCAGACCCAGGTCCTGCTCGGCAGCAATCTGGGCGACGCCAGCGGGCACGGCACCAACAATCTGCCGATCCTACTCGCCGGTGGTGCTTGGAAACACGGCAACCACATCGCCGGTGACCCCAAGAAGAACACGCCGCTGGCGCAGCTCTACGTGTCGATGCTGCAACAGTTCGGGGTCGAGACCGAGAGTTTCGGTTCGGGAAACAAGACGATCGCGGGGCTTGTATGAAGCGGGACATGTTTGTGCGGCATGCGTTGTGCGGCGTACGTCCGTTCGCTGCGCTCACTCGCTGGGGAAGCAGGTGCCATGGTGCCCGTCCACAAAACGCCGCATGCCGCGCGCCGCACGCCGCACTGATGCTTGCAATTGCCTTGCTCTTCTGCTGCTGCGCAACGTCGCACGCCGGTGACGCCACCGCCACCTTTTCCTCACGCGTGTTGCCGATCCTCAAGACCCGCTGTGCGGAATGCCACGGGGCGGAGAAGCAGAAAGCCAAGCTGGACCTGTCACAACCGCGCACCACGGAACAGCTCGCAGCGGATCGCGATCTGTGGTTTCGCGTGTTGGAACAGATCGAGAGCGGCGAGATGCCGCCCGAGGACGCCAAGCCGTTGAGTGCACGCGAGAAAGAGGCTTTGACCACCTGGATTCGCGGTGATCTCAGCAAACTGATGCTGGCAAGGACGCAGGACGTCGGACGAGCCAAGCTGCGCAGACTGAGCCGCAACGAATATGCCAACACCGTTGAAGACCTATTCGGCATCCGTCCGGTGGCGGATAAACATCTGCCCAACGATGGTCGTGTCGATGGCTACGACAACGTCGCAGCGGCATTGCCCTTGTCGGCGGACGGTGCCTTCGGCTATTTCACCCTAGCCGACGATCTGCTGAAGACATGGGTGCTGCGTCCGCCAGGTAAGGACGACCAGCGCGTGGTGCGCGCCGCAGCGATGGAAAGCGGCGAATCGGCTGGGCACATTCTGGTGCTCGACGGCGGCACGATGGTATCGTTCAATTCCGACGTCACTTCCGGGCGGCTCAAATTTTCCGGCACGCGCGTCGCGGGTAAACACAAAGTGCGTTTCCTAGTCTACGGCTACCAGACCGACAAGCCACTGCCGTTTGGATTGTATGCCGGCCCGGTGCCATGGGAACTGATCACTGTGCTGGAGGCACCCCCCGGAAAGGCTACGGTGGTGGAGACCGAGGTCATGCTTAGGCGTGGTGCCGTTATCCGCGCGATGCCGCTCGGCATCGGCGTGCAGGTGCCGAAGAACTCGCAGGCCAAGAATTGCAAAGGCCCAGGACTGGCCATGCAGTGGATGGAGATCGAAGGTCCGGAGCTGCCCATCGCCGGTGATCGTTGGCTGACGGCGGATCTGCCGGTGGCGTTGACGGAGGCAATGCGCCTGACCAAGAAACTGACCGTCAACGGCAAGAACGCCACGAAGCTGGTGAACCGTTCGGATTACCTCGCCGTGATGCACACCACCATGGCGCGCGTCGGTGCACGGCTGTTCCGCCGTGATCTGACCAGCAGCGAGTTGAACCAACAGGTCGAGGCCATCGCCCAGCAGATCGATGCGGGCGTAACGCTGGATGCGGCCTTCCTCAACCAAGTGACCGAGCTGATGACCAGCGCGGATTTCCTCTGCGTCATCGAAGCGCCAGGAAAATTGAGCGACTTCGCCTTGGCCTCGCGCTTGGCGTATTTTTTATGGAACTCGACCCCCGACGAGGAGTTGATGCAGATCGCGCGTAGCGGTCGCCTGAGCAATGCGTCGGTCCTGCGGGAGCAGACCGAACGGTTGCTGAACGATCCGCGCTCGCAACGTTTCAGTCGCGACTTCGTCGACCAGTGGCTGGGCTTGCGCATGATCAACGACACCACCCCAGATGCCCGCCTGTATCCCGGCTATGGCGAGGTCCTCAAATTCTCCAGCGCGCAGGAGACCTACGGCACCTTCCGTAGGATGCTCGATGACGACCTCGGCGTCCGTCACCTGGTGGCCTCGCCGTGGGTGCTGGTTAATGACGAGCTCGCCAAGTGGTACGGTTTGCCCAGCGTTGACGGTTCGCACCTGCGTCAGGTGCCGCTGCCGGCGGATTCGCCCTACGGCGGCATCTGGACGCAGTCGGCGGTGATGAAGATCACCGCCGACGGCACCAGCACCTCGCCGGTGAAACGCGGTGTGTGGGTGGCGGAACGCCTGCTCGGCACACCGATCCCCGCGCCGCCGTCCGACATCCCTGCGGTCGAACCCGACATCCGCGGTGCCACCACGCTGCGCGAGCAGTTGGCGTTGCACAGCAGCAAGGGGTCGTGCGCCACCTGTCATGCGAAGTTCGATCCCTACGGCTTCGCACTCGAAAGCTTCGATGTCACCGGTGCCTTCCGTACGCGCTACCGCGAACCCGACGGCAAGAAATGGCGCGATGGTCTGCCGGTCGACCCCAGTGGCAAGGTTCCTGGGGGACGCCCGTTCGCCAACATCCTTGACCTGCGGGCCCAACTCGTCGACCGACCAGAGCAGCTCGCCCGCGGACTGGCCCGTCATCTGGTGATCTATGCCACCGGTGCGCCTGCTACCGCCGTCGATCAACCGGCGATTGATACGCTGGTGCAGACTACCGCCACGAACAAATTCGGCGTGCGCTCCCTGATCCACGCGGTGGTCCAGAGCGAGCTGTTCCGATGGAAATGAACGGCATGCGATCGTCAGCATCCGATCTCGGTCGGCGTATGGCAGCAACACTGCTGCTCAGCCTGCTGGTGCAGGTGACCAGCGCGCAAGAAACACCACCGCGTGACGTCGTCGCGTTTCTTGATCAGCATTGCGCGAAGTGCCACAGCGGGGCCAAGCCGAAGGGCGATTTCACGCTCACCCGTTTGGATCCCAGGATGCTGACCGCAACCACCGCCAGCGAGTGGATTGAGACCGCTCGGATGCTGATCATGGGCGAGATGCCACCGGCCTCGCGGCCACGGCCGGCAGCCGCCGCCAGCGCACAGGTGGTCGCCTGGTTGCGGGCGGAACTGAAGCGCGTGGGAGCGGATACCCATGAACTAGAGATCCAGCCAACCGGCAACCACCTCGACCATACGCGCCTGTTCAGTGATCCGCTCGACGCCCCGCTGGACAATCCTCCACGGCTGTGGCGCTTCAGCCCGCAACTCTACTTCGGTCTGCTCAAGGCTTCGTCGGGCGAGCGCAATCCGCTGACCCAAGCGATGAGCAGCGAACGCGTCGACGGCTTCTTTGACATGGCCGCCGGCCGCAGCATCGATGTCGGCACGTTGTCGACGCTTATGCGCAACGCGGCACGTATGGCGGCCTCGGCCACCGTGCACCACCTGGAGGGCGACAAGGTGGTGATGGATCGCGGCGGCCTGGGGTCATTCGCTGCGCTGCTCGATCCGCAGTTGGTGCCCGAGCGCAAGGCCCTGGATGCGGCGCTGAATTCCCTGCTGGTCTACCGCCGCACGCAGCTACCTGGAACTGAGGAATACGCCGCGTTGTATGCGCTGTACCTGAAGACCCGGCGCGAGAGCACGGCCGCAGTGGCCGCGCGCGCCGTGTTGACCGCGGTGTTCCTGCAGCCGGAATCGATGTTTCGACTGGAGCTCGGTCTGGATCCGGCCGACCCGCAGGGCCGTCGCCGGCTATCGCCGGCCGAGATCGTCTTTGCCCTGGGCGGAGCGCTGCGCGACCAGCCGCTCGACCGCGCGCAGCTCGACCGCGCACGCAAAGGTGCGCTCGATACCCGCGAGGGCGTCGCCACCGAGGTGCGCGCCATGCTCGCGGCGCCGCTCAGTTCCAACCCGCGCATCCTGCGTTTTTTCCAGGAATACTTTGCCTACACCTCCGCCCCCGACGTCTTCAAGGACAAGGCGCTCAATCCCGACTTCTATGCCCCGGCGTTGGTGGGCGATACCGATCAACTGATCCAGGTGATCCTGATGCGCGATAAGGACGTGGTGAAGGAACTGCTGACCACGCGCGAATCCTTCATCGGCAGCCGCTGGGACCTGGTGAAGAACACCGGCGGACCGGTCTATCCGAAGACCAACAACTTCCGCACCTACAACCTCGACGCCTGGCCGGAAGGCATGCAGCCGGTGCAATTGCCGGTCGACCAACGCTGCGGCATCCTGACCCAACCGAGTTGGCTGGTCGCACGCAGTCAGAACTTCAACAACGACGCCATCCGTCGCGGCAAATGGATTCGAGAACACCTGCTGGGTCAGGCCATCCTGGATGTGCCGATCACCGTCTGCGCGAAATTGCCCGATGATCTTAGCCAGACCCTGCGCACGCGCATGGAGGTGACGCGACAGGAGTATTGTTGGACCTGCCATCAGTCGATGAATCCGCTCGGCCTAGCGTTTGAACAGTACGATCATTTCGGTCGCTACCGCACCAGTGAAACCGTCGAAGATCCGAGCAAGCCGCCGATTCCAGGGCGAAATCCCAAACTTGATCCTCCGACCGCAGCGAAACACGAGGTTGCCCTCGATACCACCGGCGCGTTGGATTTCACCAGCGATCCGACCATCGATGGTCCGGTGGCCAATGTCCATGAGCTGCTCCACCGCTTGGCGGCGTCGACGCGCGTGCGCCAGGTGTTCGTCCGCCACGCCTTCCGCTACTGGATGGGCCGGCCGGAAAATATCGGCGATGCCACCTCGCTGCGCGAGGCCGACACTGCGTATGTCGCTAGCGGCGGCAGCATGAAGGCGTTGATCGTCGCACTGCTGAGTTCCGATTCGTTCCTCTACCGCACCGTGCCGACCAGCCCATGACCCACTTCCTCGCATGCTTTCCCACCGTGCTGCGTTCAGCCCTGCTGATTCTGGTGCTCATCGCCCAGGGCTGGCTTCTGGCTGGCGACGTGCCACCGACCATCCCCGAGGCCTTGTCCGGTGTCGATGCGCAGGTGCGGAAGTTTCCTGGGGTGATCGGCACCTGGGGGTTGTCCATCCGCAGCGGCCAACCGCTGAACGAAACCCAATGGGCTGCGGTGGGCAGCGTGCCGGTGACCAGCTTTCACTGTGTTGGAGCCTTCATCGACGCGGATGGTCTTGCGCAGTTAGCCAACCTGCGAGTTGAATCCCTGGTCCTGGAAGGCTGCCATGCCGACGGCGACGCAGTTGAGTCCTTTGCCCGCATGACCGCGCTGCGTCGGCTGGCATTCAGTCATTGTCGTCTTGGACCTGGCATCGCCGCAGCTCTCGCGCGTAGTCCGGCGTTGGAAGATTTCAGCAGTGACCACCGGCTGGTGGGTGAAGGCATCGGGATCATCGCCAGCGCACCGCTGCTGCGGCGCATCCGCTTGGGACACGGGGCCGCCAGCGACCGCGCGGCCAAATCACTGGAGGGAAACCGCACGCTTGAAGGGGTAAATTTCTGGGCTACCGGCGCGCCGGTGTTGTCCGAGACCGGCGTGTTGAGCCTGACCACGCTCAGCGGATTGAAGTCGCTATCGTTCAGCAACACCGTGGTCACCTACGCCGGCAGCCTGCACCGACTGAAGGAACTTCCGCTGCTGACGGCGCTCACCCTCGACGTGGTGGACATCAGCGTTGACGACCTCGCGCGGGTACAGGCCGATCTGCCGCAGGTAGTCATCAAGGCCACGCGGATGACGCCAGAGCAGCGGATGAAATGGGATCTCTCCCGCGCGTACCTGGAAAAACAGGCGGATCTCGCCGCCCGCAAGGTCGCCGCCGAGGCCAGCAAAACCGACACGCCCACGCCCACGCCCACGCCCAGCGAACCAATCGCCAAGTGACCTGAGGAACTTTCGCCATGTCGACTCCCCGATTTTTCCAGGCCAGCACGGCGCTCAGCCGTCGGCGCCTACTGGGCAATCTGACGCTGGGCGCGGGCGCCAGCCTGCTGGCGCCGTTTCTCAGCCGACTCGCCGCCGAGGACTCCGGTGCCACGGCAAAGCCACCGCGCCGCGTGGTGTTCCTGGTCGAAGGCAACGGCGTCAGCGCGGAGCATCTGGTGCCGCGCGGAGTTGTGCGCCCGCAATCGTCGTTCAACTCGACCGCCCACAACGTCACCGACGCCCAGACCTTTCGCGAGGTCACGCTCGCTGGACACGAACTGCCGTTCTGTCTGGAACCGCTCGCGCCGTTTAGGGACCGCCTCGCCATCGTGCAGGGCCTGTCCGGTCGGGTGTGCGAAGGCGGCCACTCGGTCAATTTCGGCGCGCTCGGCCAATACGGCGGGCAACGTGGGCCGGCCGGCGAGACCATCGACGCGGCGTTGGCCAAGGCCCTGCCCGCGCCGTTCCCGCACGTTGGCCTGGGTATCACCCACAATCCGAACGAAGTGTTGGTGCAGAACGTTTCGGCGTGGGATGCCGGTCGCGCGCTGCCGACCATGTGCCAGCCGGACGCGGCCATGTACGCGTTGTTCGGCAGCATCGCCGATGGCGCCAAGGACGACTTCGCTGCGAATGCCAACGTGCTCGATTTTCTGCGCGGCGACTTGAAACGGCTGTCGCACCACCTGGCAGGACCCGAACGCGCCAAGCTGGAGAACTACGAGAACTCCCTGGCCGTCATGCGTGCTCGCCATGACCAGATCACCAAACGTAGCGATCTGCTGAAGCGCTACGCACCACAACCGGGACCCAGCTATACCTCGCTGGTGGAGACCGAGCGTCTCGATGCCCATGTCGAGATCGGCGCCGCCGCGCTGATCGCCGGCCTGACCAACGTCCTGACCATCGCCAGCGGCTGCGGTGGACGCTATTTCGAAGTCACCTTCAAGGGCCTCGGCATCTCTATCGACAAGCACCAGATCGGCCACGGCGGTGGTGAGAACGGCAAGAGCGGCGACGAATTGGCGCAGACCATCCGCCGTTTTCATATCGAGCTGATGGCCAAGCTCGCCGCCAAGCTCCAGGTGGTTCCCGAAGGCAACGGCACGATGCTCGACAACACAGCGATCATCTACCTCAGTGACTCGGCCAATGCCCATCACGCAACGTGCTGGGAATGGCCGACGCTGATCCTTGGTGACCTGGGTGGTCGGCTGAAAACCAAAGGGCGTTACCTGGAATACCCGCGCTATGGCCGCACCGGCCACCGCACCATGGGTTGCCTTTACGCCACGCTGCTGCACGCCGCCGGTGCACCACGCGGCAGCTTTGGTCAATTCGACAAGGCGCTGGGCAAGGAGTTCCAGCAAGGACCGCTCGGCGATCTGTTGATGTGAATGAACATGCTCCGAGTGACGAGCAGCAATCCGATAGCTCCCTGGGAAGGCGGCACGGCGTGCAACAATCACCACGCTGTCCACCCATCCAATCGATTCGGAAGCGGTCCGCAGCCAGGGCCGAACAGCTGATGCCGCCGCGATCATCCGGCCAGAACCGTGCGACCCTTGTCATCGCGCTGAAGGCGATGGATCACCGCGCCGACATCCGCGGCCAGGGTTTCCCCCAGGGAGGTGGCATGGGTGGTGAGCAACACCTGCGTACGAGAACCAGCCGCAGCGGCATGGAGCAGGCGCCCCGCACGGTAGCAGTTGCTCTTGCCGCACCCGTTCGCACCCAGTAGCACCGTGATGCCGCCCAACGGCAGCCTCAGCTCACGGATCGAGCGGTAGTTGGCGATGGTGAGCGCGTCGATCGGCATCCAACGTCACCCCTTCGCCTGTGCTCCGTCAGCCAGACGACACAACAGTTCCGCCCCCTGCTTCAGCTTCTCATCCGGCACCGTGTAGCAGATGCGGAAGTGCGACGCGCGTTCGCTGAACACCGAGCCGGGGATGATCAGCAGGTTGTTCTTGATCGCGAGATCGACGAACTGGTCGCCGGTCAGGCCCGTGGGCGCTTTGGCGAATAGATAAAATGCGCCATCAGGCGGAGCGAGTTCAAAGTGCTTCGACAGGATGCCGACCATCAGGTCACGTTTGCGCTGATAGGCGGCAATGTTCGCGCTGTTGTCGACCGTCGGGCAGGCGAGCGCCGCGTACTGCACGATCGAGGGCGCACAGACGAAGCTGTACTGCTGCACCTTGGTCATCGCTTGGATGATCTCCGTCGGTCCACAGGCGTAACCGAGACGCCAGCCGGTCATGCCGAAGGATTTGGAGTGGCCGACCAGCACGACGGTGTCGGGATAGACCTCGGCCATCGAGGTCATCGGCACGTAGCTGAACGTGCGGTAGATCTCGTCGCTGATGATGGTGATGCCGTGCTTGGCACAGACCTTCGCGATCGCCTCAAGTTCGCTCTTGGGAAAGATGCGGCCGGTGGGATTCCCAGGGCTATTGAGCAGCAGCAGCTTGGTCTTCGGTGTGATGAGTTTTTCCAGCCGCGCAGCTTCGATGCCGAAGCCGGTGTCGTAGGTGTCGAGGTACACCGGCTTGCCACCGAAGAGATTCACCAGGTGTTTGTACATGACGAAATAGGGATCAGGGATGATGACCTCGTCGCCGTCGTCGACGAGCGCGAGCAGCGCCAGGAACAGCCCACCGCTGACGCCCGAGGTGATCAGCACCTGCTCGCCGGTATAGTCGCGCCCGGTGTAGTCCTTCTCATCCTTCACCACCAGCTCGCGCAATTCGGGAATGCCCTGCGTCTGGGTATAGGTGTTCTTGTCGGCGCGGATGGCGGCGATGGCCGCCTCCTTGACCGGCTGGGCGACTGCGAAGTCCGGCTGACCGATGGAGAGGTTGATCGGATCCTTGAGCGCCTTCGCCAGATCGAAGATCTTGCGGATGCCGCTGGAATCGATGCGCGAGACACGTTGGGCGAGTTTCATAGTGTTGCGTACCGGGTTGCGGGGTGCGATGCGCATGGTTGTCACCACACCCAAATCGGCAAGCGATCACGGTTAGAGCCCGTGCCGGGTCCAGGGCGGCAGAGCCCCTGGCGGGCGTAGCGGGCAGCGCCCGCGAACAACAATCCCCCGAGCGCGCCTGCGCGCGCGATGGGCGAAGGCCGGTCGGCGAAGCCGACAGCAGGCAAAGCCTGCGATAGGCCGCAGCGCGAGCGCAGCCCCGCAGCGCCAACGGCGCGAGCAGCAAGCGAAGCTGGAGACCAGGCTTGCTGATGTCCGACAACAGCGCGCAGCAAAATACCCGGCGAAGCCGGGTCGCATCAACGTGATCACCGCGCAGCGGTGAGTCGGGTTGAGGCGCAAGCCGCAGCCTAAAGCGCCTACTTCCCGCTGAGTTTGACCAGCGTGAGCTGGTTCATCTTGCCTGACTGGTACTGGTAGTCGACCTGATCCATGATCTTGCGCATCAGGAACACGCCCAGGCCACCGGCCTTGCCGGCGGCGACATGACTCTGGATGTCCACGTCGGTCATCTGGTTGGGGTCGAACGACATGCCAGTGTCGACGATCTGGATGCGGAAACGTTCGCTGTCGACATCCACCGTGATCTCGATGCGGGCGGAACCGCGCGCATGACCGGCGTAGCCGTGTTCGATGATGTTGGTCACCGCTTCGTCGACCGCGATTTGCAGACGGTTGAGGAAGTGGCTGGGGAAGTCACCGACCGTGACCCCACGACTGACCAAGTCGCGCACCTGCGAGAGGTAGGCGTGGTCGTTGCTGATGGTCAGGTGCTGGTGGAACTTCATGCGGAGGCCACGTTGCGGACGGCGATGATGGTGAGGTCGTCGGACTGCTCGGCTTCACGACGGTGGCCGGAGATGGCCTCCACCAGTTTGGCGATCTGGCCACGAGCATCGAGGCGACCGTTCTGGCCGATCACCTGGTAGAAGTTCTCCTCACCGAACTCCTCGTTGGCAGCATTCATCGCCTCGGGGAAACCGTCGGTATAGATCAGCATGGTGTCGCCCGGACCCAGGACGGTGGTCTGCTCCTGGATGGTCTTGTCGAACAACGGACCTTCGTTGAAGCCGAGTGCGATGCCCTTGCCGGTCGCCAGTTCATGTGTGCCGGTGCGCGCACGGTAGATCACCATCGGGTTGTGACCGGCCGAGGCGTAGGTCACCGAGCCGGTGTTCTCGTCGAGGATGGCATAGAACGCGGTGACGAACATGCCGCGTTTGATCTGCTTCGAGATCAAACGATTGGTCTCTTTCAGGGTCTCGGCTGCGCGGTTCAGGTATTTGTTGGCGACCAAGCGCACGATGGTGCGCGTCACCGCCATCACCATCGACCCTGGGATGCCCTTGCCGGATACGTCGGCGATGATGAAGCCCCACAGGCCGTTGCCGAGCGGGATGAAGTCGAAGTAATCGCCCGAGACCGCCTTGGCGCCCTGGTAGAACGCGGCGCTGTCGTAGCCCATGATGGTCGGCGCTTCGGCCGGCAACAGCTGGCGCTGCACCTCGCGGGCAATCGAGAGTTCGTACTCGGCCTTCTCCTGTTCGACCAACGCCGATTGCGCGATCTTAAGATTGCCGGTCATGCGGTTGAACTCGCTAGCGAGCAGGCCGATCTCGTCGTTCGAGCGGGCTTTGGTCTCGTGATCCAGCTTGCCACGCGCGACCACTTTCATGTCGGCGATCAGCATATCGAGTGGACGGGTGATGTTGCCGGCCAGCCAGTTGGCCACTGCCACCACCACACCAATGGCGATGAACACCGCGATACCGATGGTGATAAAGAGGTTCTTGCTCACGCGCTGCACGCTTTCGATGGCGATGTCGACACGCACGTTGGCCGGTTCGTTGCCGGCCGTTGCCTGACCGAACTCCTGGGGCAGGGCGATCTTGAAACGGTAGATCGGCACATCGCCTCCGCTGCCGCCGCGCTTGATGCCTTCGCGGACGCTGATGCCGGATGGCAGCACGACCTTCCCGCCGACCTTGGGCACATAGATGCTGGTGAAGTCATCGACCTTGGTCATCGCCTCTTCGAGATCGCCGATGCCGACCTGACTGATCTCGGGGATCGACGGGCAGTCAAAACGGATCGAGAGGATGTCGCTGGTGGAGAAGGTGCCGCGACCGGTCCAGTCGCGCGCGGTGTCGAGGTAGCGCACGATATCGCGCTCGATCTCGGCGCGCGTCGGGGAGGGCAGATCCACGCCGCGGAACAACGGATCGCTCCTGAGTTTGCGGAAGAACTCCAGGCGCGCGTTGACCGCCACGCCGATCTGTGCGACCATGCGCGCGATCTCGACGCCGGAGTGCTGCTTCTGACCGAAGAGGAATGAATTGGTGGTCAGCGCCATGGTGACGCCGAGTGCGACCAGCGCCGTCGCGGTCACACCGGCGAGCACCAACATGAACTTGGCGCGCAGGCCCATGCCACGCTGGCCGTATTGTTTGCCTTTGCCCTTGCCGCCGGAACCGTCCGTGCGATTGCCGGTAACACGACGATCCATCGCCGCGGAACGCGGACCGGAGCCGCTGGCGGTATGCACACCGGAACCCGGGACCGGCGCATGGATGCCGGAGCTGGTGACCGGCGCGTGCACTCCTGATTGACGGCCGGCATCCGACACCCCGGTGGCGGTCCGCGGCGCGGGACGGGCGGCCGGGCGCGACTGAGTGTTGGGACGTTCGTTGCGGCGGGTGGCCATCGGCAATGCCTTTAGTGCAGGATCGCAGCCGCCAGGATTCCAGCGATTGCCCCAGCGGCGAGATCGTCGGCCATGATGCCAACGGCGCCGGGCAAACGCTCGAACCAACCTACCGGCCATGGTTTGGCGATGTCAAACACGCGGAAGAGCAGGACCGCCAGCAGGACACTGGTGAGCGGTGCGCTGGCGAGGGTGGAAGCCGGCACCAGGGCGATGGTCAGCCAGGTCCCGGCGACCTCGTCGATCACCACTGGTCCTGGGTCGCCGGAAGCGAAATGACGCATGGCCGCTGGAGCGCTCCACCACCCCACCAGGGTGACCGCCGCCACGGCGACGAGGAGGACCACGGTGAGCATCGTTGTTGGCAACAACACGATGGCCGGCCAGGCGCTCAGACCGGCGACGATGCTGGCCCAGGTTCCCGGACCCGGACGCAGCCGACCGATACCGCACACCGTGGCGCAACCCACCGCCAGGCGCTGACTCCGCGGGAGTGCAGCGGCATCAGGCATCGACGTCAAGTTCCCCAAAACGTCCTTTGACCAGTTCGACCAGGGCTGCGACCGCGACTTTGGCATCATCGCCTTCGGCGGTGATGACCAGTTCGGTGCCACACTCGGCGGCCAGCATCAGCAGTTCGAGCACGCTCTTGGCATCGACCACCATCTCATCTTTGCCGATGTGGATGTCCGAGCTGAAGCGGCTGGCAGTGGTCGCGATCTGGGTCGACGGGCGGGCGTGCAGCCCCATCTTGTTGCTGATCTCCACCTTCGCCTCGACCCTGGGCATCCGAATCCGATCCTTTCATCGCTCAGGTGGTAGTCCCGCCTGGGCGGGCAGTTTCTAACACCCGTGCCCAGGGAAGCAAAAGACTGTTAAGTTGGGGTGCTGTTAAGTTGGGGTGCGCCATCAGGGCTGGCACCCCAACAACGCGCCTTCGGCGCTGCCCCTTGGAAGCGGGGGCAAAATGGCTGGATGCGGGCGAGTGACTCACCGAGCGCAGGCGTGGCTCGCGTCCGCCGCGGATGTCGGGCCATCCGCCGCCAATCTACTCGCCGCGATAAAGCCTTTCAGCGAATCGGCGATCGAGTTGGTCGATGCGCCGGACCCGTTCAGCAGTGATGTCGATGTCGTACGCCACCCGGCGGAAGTACACCGCTTCGCCACTGAAAAGGGTGTAGCAGGCCAATGGATTGCGGTCGCGCGGCTGTCCCACCGACCCGACGTTGATCAGGTACTTGCCGTCCGACACGTCGAAGCCGTTCGCCAGCTCCGCCGCTGCGAGGAAACAACGGTCCTCGGTAAACACGCCTGGGCGATGGGTGTGGCCAACGAAACACAGGCGTTGGAAGCCGGCGAAGATGCTGTCCATCTTGTCGGAGTCCGAGCCTTCCCACAGATCGCTTTCGAGCACGTATTCCATCACCGGGTCGCGCGGGCTGCCGTGCACTAGCAGGATGTCGTCGATCTCGTGACGGATCGGCAGGTTCTGCAACAGCTCCATCAGTGCCTTGCGCTGAGCAGCGGGCTGGACCTTCTGCAGGGTGTCGCGCGTCCAGTCGATCGCGCGTTTGGCCGCGGCGTGGAAGCCATAGGCACCATAGAGCAGCGCGTGCTCGTGGTTGCCCATCAGGATCATTTTGCAGCGCGACGCGACGATATCGAGGCACTCACGCGGCTGCGGACCGTACCCGACGACGTCACCCAGGCAGTAAATACGCTCCACCGTGCCGACCGCATCGAGGTCCGCGAGCACCGCTTCGAGCGCGGCGAGATTCGCATGGATGTCGGAGATGAAGGCGATCACGGGAAGTGCCGATGTTCCTGGTGGTCCGTTAAATGCGAATGATATGCCTCTGCACTGACGGCGCGAGGTGGGACTGTGGACCGCTCCACGGTCCTGTCCAGTTCCGGTCGTGCTGCCTGATTCGCTCTGCCAGGACAACACCCTGGTCCCGACGCTGACGCAGGACGCAGCAGTACGGTAGCACCAGCGAACGGATGCACCCACCGCACCTTGACCTGCCGGGTGCGGTGCCCTCAATCTCTGAGCATGCGGCTCCCACGACTGTTCAGCGATGGGATGGTGCTCCAACAGCGTCTTCCCATTCCCGTGTGGGGCTGGTCAGCGCCCAACCAAGCGATCCGCGTGACCCTGGCCGGGCATGGGGCCGACACCGTCGCCAATGCCCGGGGCATGTGGATGGTCAAGCTGCCGTCGCTGGCGGCGGAGCCTTACCTTGGCCAGGCGCTCGATCTGGTGGTCCAGGGTGACGCCACGGCGACCATCCACGATGTCACCATCGGCGAGGTCTGGCTCTGTTCCGGGCAATCGAACATGGAATGGCCGTTGGCATGCAGCGCTGATGCTGGTCGTCATCTGGCCGCGGCGGAGATCGCGGATCTCCGCCTGTTCACCGTCGCGCGTGCCGGGGCGACCTCGCCGCAGGACGACGTGCAGGAAGACGCCTGCTGGAGCCGCAGCGATGCCGAGAGCGCCGCGCGTTTTTCGGCGGTGGCGTGGCACTTCGGTGTCGAACTGCAACGGGCGCTCAAGGTCCCCATCGGTCTGATCCACAGCTCGTGGGCCGGCACACCGGCGGAATCCTGGATGAGCCGCGCCGCGCTCAACTGCGACCACGCCACCCGCCCGATCCTCGACCGCGTGCCCGCGTCCTTGCCAAAGGCGGATTCACCAGCCTACGCGAAACAGCTCGCGACCTGGGAAGCCAAGGCGCGGCACCAGGATCCTGGCAACACCGGCGTGCGGAAGAAATGGCATCTGTCCTCGTTCGACGACGACGGGTGGAGCGTGATGGAACTGCCGCAGCCGTGGCAACGCGCCGGACTCGCCAGTGAAGGTGCCGTGTGGTTCCGCCGCACGGTCGACCTTCCAGCGGAATGGCAGGACCAGGCGCTGGAGCTGTCGCTCGGCCCGATCGACCACTTCGACACCGTGTACGTGAATGGTGAACGCATCGGCGGCATCGAACCAGAGGTCGCCGATCCGCGCATGGTGCCGCGGTGTTACCACATCCCGGCGACGGCGGTGACGAAGCGCACCCTGACCCTAGCGATACGGGTGTTCAACCGCGGCGGTGTCGGAGGATTCACCGGCGCTGCGGACCTGATGTGGCTGCGCCCCGAGCACTCGGCGAAAAAAACTGCCAAACGCAAACCGGCGACCGCAAAGAAGTCCAAAGCCGCGGCCAAGGAAGTGGCCCTCGCCGGAGCCTGGCGCTACGGCGTCGAACTGGCGCTCGATCCGCACGCTGCGGTGCCGCCACCACCCCTGCACACCACCCACCACCACGTGCCAGCGACGCTCAACAACGCGATGATCCAGCCGTTGGTGCCATACGCCATGCGCGGGGTGATCTGGTACCAGGGCGAGAACAACGTCGAACGCGCGGAGCAATACCGCACATTGTTGTCGGCCCTGATCCGCGACTGGCGTCTGGCGTGGGGCCAGGGCGAGTTCCCCTTCGGCATCGTGCAGCTCGCCGGTTTCGGCGCACAGCCGACAGAGCCGGGTGCGAGCACCTGGGCCGAGTTGCGCGAAGCCCAGGCGCTGGCAGGCGAGATCAACCGCGTCGGCATGGTCACCGCCATCGATGTCGGTGACGTGCACGACATCCATCCGCGCGACAAACACACGGTCGGCACACGCCTCGCCGCCTGGGCCAGGGCCACGGTCCATCAGCAGGCCGTTCCCTGGACCGGTCCACGCTTCAACACCATGACCGTCGCCGGCAACGAGGCGCACCTGACCTTCACCGCCAGCGCTCTGCGCACCCGCGATGGCAAATCACCACGCGCCTTCGCCATCGCCGGACGCGATCGCCGGTTCGTGTGGGCCGAAACCAAGCTCACCGGCACCACCGTGACGCTGCGCCATCCACAGATCGCCACCCCGGTGGCAGTCCGCTACGCCTGGGCCGACCACCCGGACGTCAACCTGGTCGACGACAGCGACCTACCGGCGCTCCCGTTCCGCACCGACGACTGGCCGCTGTCGACCGCCGGCCAACGCTGACGACCAAGCACTGACGACAGTGCGGAGTGCGGAGTGCGGAGTTGCACGTAGGAGGTGCGGGTCCAGGGCCGGCAGAGGCCCAGACCGTACACCAGTCATCCATGAGCGGAGTCATAACCGTGCGGGTCCAGGGCCGGCAGAGGCCCTGGCGGGCGTAGCGGGCAGCGCCCGCGAACAACAATCCCCCGAGTGCGCCTGCGCGCACGAGCGGGGACCAGGTTTGGTTTCGCGCAGCGAAACACCGTGACGAAGTCACGGTCGCCTCACGTCTGCGTGAGGCGCAAACCGCAGCTACCGACTTTTGCGCTTCTCCTTCGCCAGCCGTTCGAGGCGACGCTCCTTGCGCTCCTCGCGCTTCGCCTGCTGTTTGGCCAAGCGTGCGGCATGTTTGCTGTCGTGTTCCTGACGCTTGGGCGGTTCCTTGCGCGCAGGTTGCCGCGGCTCGTTTTTCTTGCCGGCGGTGAAACGTGTGCTTTCACCGTCCGCCTGGATGCGACGGGTAAGCGGCTGGCGGCTCACCAAACCAAGCACCACGTCGCTGCGTTCGATGTCGGCTGAAGCCACCAGCACGGTGAGCTCCTCGCCGATGCCGAGCACGCGTCCACTGCGTTTGCCCACCAGGGCGAAACGCTCGGCGTCATAGTTGTAGAAGTCGTCCTTCAGTTCGCGCAGCGGGACGAAGCCGTCCATGCCAGTCTCGGTGAGCTGCACCGACAGACCACCCGGCGTCGCGCCGGTAATGACGCCAGCGAACTCCTCGCCGATGCGTGCCGCGAGGTACCGGGTCGCCTTACGCGCATGCAGGTCGCGTTCGGCGTTCTCCGCACGCTGTTCGAGGTTCGACGACTGGCGCGCCAGCGCATCGAGGTAACCGCGCCGCTGCTCGGTGTCGTGGTAACCCTTGAGCCTGAGCGTGCACTTCACCAAGCGGTGGACCAGCAGATCGGGATAACGGCGGATCGGACTGGTGAAATGGCAGTACGACTCGAACGCCAGGGCGTAGTGGCCGATGTTGTCGATCGAGTAGACCGCCTTCTTGAACGAACGCAGGCACAGCAGGTTGAGCACCAGACGCGCGGCCGGCGGTTCCTTAGCCAGATCGAACAGCATCTTCTGCAGGCCAAAACGGTTCTGGATGCGCGAACTGTCGAGGCCGTAGACCTCCAGCAGGTGGGCGAAGAGCTTGATGCGCTCCGCGTCCGGCTCTTCGTGGATACGGTAGACACACGGGGTCTTGTGCTTCTCCAGCCACGATGCGACCGCGCGGTTGGCCAGCAGCATGCACTCTTCGATGAGCTGGTGCGAGATGTCGGTGGTCTCGTGCGCGATGCCCGACGGCACGCCGTTGACATCGAGTTGGAAACGATGCTCGACCGAAAAGAGGTTGAGCGCGCCGGATTTCTCACGCGCACGGCGCAGGCCCTGCGCAACGTCGCCGGTCTGCTTGACCACGGCGAGGAGATCGGCCGGCCACTTCTCGGTACCGGCACGCCCTTCTAGCACGTCGAGCGCCTCTTCATACGTCAGGCGGTGGCGCGAATTGATCAGGGTTTCGGCCAGACGCGTGTCGATCAGTTTGAGGTTCTTGTCGAGCGTGAGGAAGGCCGACAGGCAATAGCGATCGCGATGCGGCACCAAGCTGCACAGGCCGTTGGAGAGGTTCTCCGGCAGCATCGGGATCACGCGGTTGATCAGGTAGCAACTGGTCGCGCGTTGCGCGGCCTCCTGATCGAGCGGCGAGTGCTGCGTGACGTAGTGGCTGACATCGGCGATGTGCACGCCCAGGATCCAGCGGCCCTGGCCGTCCTGTTCCAGGCTGATGGCGTCATCGAAATCCTTGGCTGTCGCCGGATCGATGGTGTAGACCAGCTTCTGGCGCAGATCTTCACGATTGCCAAGCGGAAAGCTGTCCTGGTACGCCGCGGCCTGATCGGTGACTTCCTTGGGGAACTGCCCAGGCAGGTCGTGTACCAAGCAGACATAGCGGAAGTCGGCGACCTCTGGCGATTCGTCGGAGAGGATGCGCGTCAGGTGGACGCCGGCCGCGCCGGTGGGATCAACCTCGACGGTGCCGACCACACGTTTGCCCGCCTGGTAGGCGTTGCTGAAACCGGAGAACGTACCGAGCACCGGCAGCTCGCCTTCACGGCGGTTGTCGCACACCAGCACCATGCCACCGGGTTTGAAATTCACCGTGCCGACGACTTCGCGGCCGGAGCGGCGCAAGATGCGGGTGATGAGCACTAGCTCATCTTCGCCGACCATCGCCTGCACCACGTCGCCGGGACCGGCGCCGATGAGGTAGTTGGGGTTTACCGGCAGCACGCGGCCGTCGGGGAACTTCGCCAACACGCCGCCGGTGTCGCCTTCGGCGTCTTCGAGGATGACCGAGAACTCACCGCCAGTGCCGGAGACCTGGTAGCGCCCAGGACGTACTTCGAGCACGCGGCCCTGTTCGACCAGCTTGCGCAGCGTCACGCCGAGTTCACGACCGTGGATGGTGCCGCCCAGGGCGACCGCCAACTGCGTCGCGGTCGCACCGGTGGGCAGCTCCTGGAGCTTGGCCAGCAGGGCCTCGATGTCGGAGGCGGACGCAGGCGTTGGCGCCGCCCTGGATGGGGCACCACGCAACGGCTGCTTGAGCCGGCTCTTCACGAAGTCCTTGGCCGACCACCCAGCGCCGCCAGCGCCGGATCTGCCTGCCGCGGCACCGCCGGACTTGCCTGATGATGCCGCGCTGAACCGTCCCGTTGAGGTTCCGCCGGACTTTCCAGATGATGCCGCGCTGGACTTTCCCCGCTGCTTGGCCATCGTTTCCCAACCTTTCCATCGCCGGTCCTGGACCGGAAGGCCGCAGCACACGCGGCGCTTTCTTCCTGTCCAGTCCCCAGTCCGACCCGCGTTGGCAGCCTACGAGACCATGCCCACCACTCTCTTCGTGCGTCCGTCCGTAGCACTACGCGCCGGAATTTTCCTGCCATACGAAGAAATTTCGGCGCGTAGTGCGTGGGGTGCGGGGCGAAGCCCTGCAACAACAGCGCCCAGCCCGGCGAAGCCGATGATAATGAACCTCCCGTTCCGGCTTGGCCGGGCTGGGCATCCGCTCGGGCAGCAGCCATGATGCGTGGTCAGCTTCCCGCCACCGACCAGTTGCTGGCGGCACTCACCGTCGCGCGCCTGGGCAGCTTCACCAAGGCGGCACACGAACTTGAACTCAGCCAGCCAGCGCTCAGCCGTCAGGTGATGGGCTTGGAGCGCGCCCTCGGCGTCAAACTCTTCGAGCGTGTCGGTCGCGCGGTGCGCCTGACTTCCGGCGGCGAGGAACTGGTCGGTCGCGCCGGCCCGCTGCTGGAAGAACTCTCGCGCGTCACCAGCAACCTCTCGGCGGCTAACGGCACCTCAGCCGGACGCGTGCGCCTGGGCGCGAGCGAATCGGTCGCGGTCAACTCGCTGCCGTCGATCCTGCGTCCGTACTTGCTGGCCAACCGCCGGGTGAACCTGCGCCTGATCTGCCGCACCAGCGACCGTCTGCCCGAGATGGTCGCCAGCGGGGAACTCGACATGGCGGTGTGCGCGGTCGAGTTCGATCCGCCGGGTTTGGCGTGCAAACGCCTGTGGGATGAGGAACTGGTCCTGGTCCTGCCGGTCAACCACAGCAGCCGCAGCCGCGCGATCGACAGCTACACCAACGAGGAGTTCATCCTTTTGCCGCCGACCACGGTGACGCGCCGCCTGCTCGACCGTGCGCTCGCCGACCGCGGCATCGAACTGAAGGTCGCCCTGGAGCACGACAGCCCCGAGGTGATCAAGGCCATGGTACTCGCTGGCCTGGGTCTGGCGATCCTGCCCGAGCCCTGCGTGCGCAAGGAGACCCGCCGCGGCGAATTGGCGGCGTGGCCCTTCAGCGACATCAAGGTGGTGCGCCAGATCGTCGCGCTGAGCGATCCGCGTCGTCAGCCGTGGCCGGTAGAGACCGCGCTGCTGGACGCGCTCGGCCGCTACGGCCGCTGACGCGCCGCCGTCGAGCCGAGTCAAATCGAGCAGACAACCAAGACCACCTCGCCAGAGAGCCCAGCCGGGAGCGACGTTGGTTCCGTCGACCCCGGCGCTGGCGTCATCACTTCGCCGGCTTCGGCTTGTTGAGCACCTCGTCCTTCACGCTCAGCGCGATCGCCACCACCTCGTCGATCAGGTCCTGCTTCACGTTGAAGTCCTTGAGCGTGGCGACGAGGTTTTCTGCCACGGCATTGAAATCGGCCTCGGTCAGCGCGAGGTCGGCGTGCGCCTTGCGCAAGTCCTTGCCGGTCCAGGGCGTCGGACCGCCGAAAGCCGCCGCCAGGAAGGCCTTCTGCCGGCGGCGCTGCTTGTCCATATTGATGTCTGCGAAGTGGTGCTTGATGCGCGCATCAGCCAGCACCTTGACGTAGAACGCTTCGACCACCGCATCGAGCGCCGTCTTGCCGCCCAGGCGGTGGTAGAGGCTCTTCTCGCGCGCCGCATTGAAGGTGGTGCGGCTGGCATCGTCGGCGAAGGCATAGGTGCCGCCTTCGTAGACCACGGTGATCTTCGGATCGGCCGGCTTGCCACTGATCGGGCAGACGGTGTTCACACCGGCAGCATCCGGCTTCTTGTCTTCGGCCGACAGCGGTCGGCCGGCACAAAACAACATCAGGGTGACGGCGGCAGCGAGGGCGAGGAGGCGCTTCATGACGAGGTCCTGGGTGGGGGTTGAAGAGCGGCGGGATCGTCGCTGGTAAACATGTATTGTGAATGCATGTTTTATGCAAGCGTCGTCTGCCGAGAAAAATCACCTGCCCCGATCGTGCGGAAGGGTCCCATGAAGCTCAGTCTCTTCAGCGATTACGCCCTGCGCACCCTCATGTATGCCGCGCTCAAGGACGACACGGTGCAGATCGACGAGATCACCGCGGCCTACGGCATCTCACGCCATCATTTGTCGAAGATCGTGCAGTTCCTCGGCCAACAAGGCTACCTGGAGACCCAGCGCGGGCGCGGCGGCGGCATGCGGCTTGGCCGCAAACCCGGCGACATCCGTCTCGGTGCCCTGGTACGCCAGACCGAAGACCAGTCGGCGATCGTCGAGTGTTTCGATCCGGCGACCAACACCTGTCCGCTGAACGGTTGCTGCGCGCTCAAGCGCGCGCTCGCCGAGGCCCTTGCCGCTTTCTATGCCTCGCTCGACCGACTGACGCTCAGCGATCTCGTCAGCGGTCCGCAACGCAGCGCGATGCAGCGGATCCTGCTGGGTGGGCGCACGAGTTGAAACGCAGCGCGGTTTGCTGAGGACCGGGCGATCGGCTGTGATCATCCGCTCCGCTGGTGAGCCGCATCTCGACGTTGCGATCAGCAACGCGCGCTCAATGCTCCGCGCCCATGCGCAACCTCCTGTCCCTTCCCCTCATCGCACTCCTCGCCATCGGCGTCAGCGGGTGCCAGATGCGCGGAGCGAAGAAGCCGCAGGCGCCGCAACCGAAGCCGACCAAAGATTACAACAAGCCACTCGGTGCCGGTGAACGGGCACTGGTCGAGGTCGACATCAACACCCTGCCGGCGCTGAGCCTGACGAACGAAACCCGCGCGCAGTTGCAGCAGGCGATCGGGCACAGCCTCGGTTACCTCAACAGTCCGAGTGTGGGCAGCACCAGCGCCAATCGCCGTTATCCGGTGGGCAGCATCACCAAGGATCAGGTGACGCGTAGCCTGCATGCGCTCAGCGAACTGCTGGAAAACACCAACGACGAAGCGCAGTTCAACGCTGCGCTCAAGAGCCGCTTCCGCGCGCTGATGAGCGTCGGCTGCGATGCGCAGGGCACCGTGCTCTTCACCGGCTACTTCACGCCGATCCTGAAAGCCAGCCGCACGCCGAGCGCGGTCTATCGTTATCCGATCTACAAGGTCCCGGCCGACTTCATCAAGGGCGCCGACGAGAAAGATGTCGCCCAGCAGCGTCTGAGCGATGGCGGCACACGTCCGTATCCGACGCGCGCCGAACTCGAAGCGAGCGGCGCACTGAAAGGACTCGAACTGCTGTACTTCAGCGAGCCCTACGATCCTTATGTGGTCGAGGTTCAAGGATCGGCCAAGGCCACGCTGCAGGACGGCACGCTGGTTGAGGTCGGTGTCGGCGGCATCAACGGCCACCAGTACCATCCGATCGCGCAAGACCTGGTCACCGAAGGCAAGATCCGCAAAGAGGAGCTGTCGCTCGCCACCGTGCGCGCCTATTTCAGCGCCCACCCGGATGAACTGACGCAGTACACCAACCGCAATCCGCGCTTCGTGTTCTTCAAGGAATCCAAAGGTGGTCCGTACGGCAGCCTGGGACGTCCGGTGACCAGCGACGTCTCGGTCGCCACCGACAAAAGCATCTTCCCGCCGGGTGCCGCCTGTCTGGCGATCACCAGCGCGACAGACGCTGCCGGACGCGGCGGTTCCTACGCCGGCCTGCGCCTGGACCAGGACAGCGGGGGCGGCATCCGCGCCGCCGGCCGTTGCGATCTCTACATGGGCCAGGGAGATGCAGCCGAACGCCGGGCCGGCAACCAGTACGCCGAAGGCCGCCTGTACTACCTGCTGCTGAAGGAATGAGCGGAAAGCGCGGGACAAACCGCGCAGTGGCGACCCCTGGACATTGAGCCGCTTGTCGGTCATCAACAGAGTTCCCGTGGTCCAGATCCAGACCACGGCTAACGTCCTACGTCGGAGGTCAGCCATGCGTCATGCCCCCCTCGCCGTGCTCCTGCTGTTGTCCGGTGTGCTCACCGCGGTCGAAGCAAAACCGGAAACGAAGCCGGAAGTGAAACCGACTGACGCTGCGGCGACCACCGCCAGCGAGAAGCCGGTTGAGCCCGCCCCCACCACGCGGCTGCCCGATCCCACCGCCGCGATCGTCGCCGAGGGCCGTTACGTCTACCGCCAACGCGATCTCGATGCGCTGATGTTGATTGCCGCCCGACATGCCAAGGCGCGTTTCGCCAAAGCCGAAGATGAACGCGTCCGCGAGGTGCTCATCAACGCCTTGCTCGCACGCGAACCGCTGATGGATGCGCTGGCCGCGTTGCCGAGCGCCTTCAGTGGACCGGAACGCGAAGCGTTGCTGCTCGACCTGCTCGACTACCAGGCGGAGCCAGCCAAGGCGCCGACTGCACTTGCTCCAGGAGCGATCGATCCGGCTACGCCGACGAACGCGGTGCCGAACACCACGGCTGCGCCTGCGGCTCCTGGTGTCCCTGCCGTGCCAACAACTCCGGCGTCAACCGCTGGTCCACTCCTGGTCCGCCTGCCACCGCTCACCCTGGTGCGCACGCTGCCTGGAACCGGCAAACGTCAGCTCAGCCTGACCATCGCCTTGTTCTTCCGTGATCAGGTACAGGCGCAGAAACTGCAGGATCGTGCGCCACTGGTCCAGGACGCCATCCTCAGCCACATCCAGGGCCTGTCCGCGGCGCAATTCGTCGAGCCGAATCAACTCACGCTCAAGGACGGCATCACGGCGGCGATCATCGCCAAAGTTCCGGATTTTCCGCCGGATGCGGTGTTGATCCCGCAGATGGAAGCTGGCCTTCCTGATGCCGCTGAGGCACCCAAGGGTACGGCACCGTAAACCATCCGGCTGTGCACAGGTTTGCCTGTGACAGCCGTTCAGGTGTCCTTGGGTGGATCGATCGGCGAGGTGTCAGTTGGCGGTGCTGTCGGGGATGGCGCCGTCGGCGACGGTGCAGTCGGTGACACTTCCGTCGATGATGGCGTAGCTACAGCGCCACCGGAAGCCTTACGTTTGAGCGCCAGGGCCTGTCGCGTCTCACGGAATTTCAGCACCGACTCGAATGCCTTTTCCTTTTTTTTCGTTTCGCGGCGGGCCATCAATAAAAGGGCCCCGCAGAGTCCGCAGATGATCACCAGGAAGACGATGCCCAGAATGGTGAAGTCGTACTGCGGATTGACCGGGACCTCAGTAAAGCGGTCGGTGACGAACAGGAAGGTATGCGCCCGTCCGCTATCGCGATTGATGCCGAGGCGTTTGTCACGCTCAACATTGGGTTTGACCTCCATCGAACGCATGCGCAGGAATCGGCCGGTGGCAGTGATGACCTCGCCGGTTTTCGGCAACGGCTGGTGAGTGATCGCCGCGAGTTCAAAGGCGCGTAGGATGAGTTTGCGCTTGGTGACCAGTTCTTTGCCTTCGTAGACATCCCAGTCGCCCCAGTCCTCGCTCCACATGATCACCCGCACGACACGGGTGATGCCAAAGGGCTGGTCTTGCGCGACACCGGGATCCTCCCAGGCGTGGAAAACCCGACCCCGGACCGTGAACTCCTGCCCTCGGTATTTCGTTGGTTCACGATGGATCTGCGTGCCCATCTGATTGGCGTTGCTGACCGGCGCCGATGTCTGGGCTTGCGATGTGCGATCGAGCAGCACCTGCCCAAGCGTGTAGTAGTACGGACGGGTCTCCACCACCAGCAGGTCGTCGTCGACATTCTGGTAGATGTCCTCCGGCACCTTCCACTCACCGCGCATGACGTAGGGATTGTCCTGTTCACGTCGCACTGCCGGCTTGGCCGCGATGCGCGCAGCGATCAGGGGGACTTGGACCACCTTCGCAGTGCGAGCGGGAACCGCCGCCGGAGCCGTCGGTGCGACACCTGCATCCGCTGGTGCTGTGGTGGTCGGCGCAGCCTCGACTGGCGGCTGTATCTCCGCTGGCGGCTGTATCTCCGCTGGCGGCTGTATCTCCGCTGGCGGCTGTATCTCCGCTGGCGGCTGTATCTCCGCTGGCGGCAAGGTGGCGAATCCAAGGTAGCGACCAACCACTACCACCTCATCGCCAATGAAGAGATCGCGGGCGGATTCGGGGGCGAGGACTTCCAGGTACTGGCCATCGGACAACCCGACCAGCAGACGCTGATACCCTTCCGCTGCGCCGCCAATCGGTGCCGGCTGACTGTCCTCCAGCATTCCGCTGACCACCAGGTTCTGTCCGACCTTCACGCGGCGCATCACCAGATCGCGCGCCTCGACACGCTGTGGCAGCGGCGGTGTGTCCCGATCCCGCTGCAGCACGGTCTCGATCCACGCCATGGTCGGTGCATCGGGCTGCTCGATCCACAGCGGCACGGTGGCGGGATTGGTCCCGGCACGATGCTCAGCGATGGCCTTTGCTTCTGGCAATGCGGGCAGCGTGGCGATCGACGGTTTGACCATCGCCTCCAGCGGGGGTTCCTGATTCAGACGATTGGTGACCGGCGTCAACGAATTGCGCAGCCCGTCCATGAAATCGTACATCAGGTAGCAGGTGGCAATGATCACGCCGACCATGAATAGCAGATGGAGCGGACGTCGCTGGCTACGGTGGCCTTTGGCACGCTCACGTTCCACCGGATCAAGCGTGAATCCGTCGGGCCTGACAGGTTTCTTCGGTTGGAAATTCAGCATGTGGTCCTCGACGGGTTAACCCGCCGTCAGCTCAGTGGTTCATCAACAACCATCGGAAGTTCACCAACGCCAGCCGACCAGCGCCCCGTCGTAGGTCACCACGAACCGGCCGTCCGGTGATACCGCCAGTTGCCCGACATCCGTCAGCCCCAGCTCGCTGATCTTGCGGACCGGACCGGCCACGGCATTGCTGCCGCGGAAATCCAGGACCTGCAGATCCTCACGACTATCATCAAGGACGTAGAGCAGACCCATACGGTCGACCGCCAAACCCACCACCGAACGGAACTGTCCCGGGCCGCTGCCCTTACCGCCGGTGTTGTTGACGTGCACGCCTTCCTTCTTGGCCTGGTCGAGGGCGAACTTCTTCACCTCGTAGGTGTCGTAGTCGTAGACGTACGCCGCATCTCCCGCAGGGCTGACCGCCACGTGGATCGGCTCGCTCAGTTCGTCCGGTTGTTTGCCGCGTTCGTAGCGGCCGAAACTGAAGAGGAACGAACCGGCCACGTCGAACACCTGCACCCGGTGCTGCTTGCTGTCGAGCACGTAGCTGCGACCGGCGGCATCGAGCGCCACCGCATGCGGTGCCTGGAACTGGCCGTTGTTCTTGCCCGGCTGGGCGAACACCAATGGCTTGGCTTTGGGATTCGCGAGGTCGTAACGCACAACATGCATCTCGCTGGTGTCGAGCACCACGGCCGACAAGCCGTCGGGCGCCACCGCCATCGCGCCGGCGCGGGTGAGCACGCCACCGCTACGGACCAGTCCACCGATACGCGTCAGCAGGAAACCATCCTGGTCGAAGAGCGACAGCATCCCGCTGCTCTGATCGAGTCCGAGCGTGCGCCCTTGACCGTCGAGCGCGTACACCGACTGCGTCCACAACGCGGCACCAGCGACGCCGCTGAAAACCCCGTCGGCACTGTAACGCGCAACATGACCGTAATCCGGATACGTGACGAAGACCTCGCCCGCGGCATCAACGGTGAATGCCGACGCCAGACCGGCACGCGGTACCAGTCCGACATCACCGAGTCCCTTCCATGCCTGCGGAGTCTGGCCCTTGCTGTCCGCCACCAGGATCTGGCCGCTCGCCAGCAGGATCAGCACGCCCTTGGCATGCACCGCGATGTCGACCGGTGGATTCTTCGCGTCGGTCTGGAGCTTCCATTCCGGCAAGCGGCGGTGGAACCGGTCGAAGCGCTGCACCTGCGCCTGCACCGCGTCCAGGCAATACAACTCGCCTCCACGCGAGAGCGCCAAACGGGTGAGGCCGGTGAAGGAATCGGGGCCTTTGCCCGACCGTCCAAGCCGCAGACGGAACGCGCCGTTGGCTTCGTACACCAGCACGCCACCGCCATCCTGATCCGCGATGAAAGCCGTACCATCCGGCGCGATCACCAGATCGGTCGGCGAACTGCTGGCACCGTACTCGCGCAACGGATTGCCATCGGCACCATACACCAACACCGCCCGACGACCACTGTCGAGCACATGCAGTTCCTTGCCGACGGCCTGCGCCGTCACCGGTCGCGACGGGCCCTTGTCCTTGGCAAACGCCACCGGTGCCGACGACATCCAGCCGGCAGCGAAGCGCTCGATCACGCCGTTGGTGGTGATGCCGAGCCAAGTGCCGGCAGGTTCACGCGTCATCCGTGTGAGTGCTGGCTGGCGACCGGCACCAAGCGAGGCAAACAACCTGGGTTCGCGTGCGCGCCAGTTATCGTCCGCCGTGGCGCTGAGTTCGACCCGGGTCACCAGTTCCTGCCCCAATGCATCGCGTGCGGTGACAACCGCGGTCGCCTTGCCCGGCAAGCCGGGAGCGGTCCAGGTGGTCTCCGGCACGGTGGTGGTGCGCGCGCCAAGCACACCGCTCTGACCGGGCGCGCCATCGAGCACCCAGGTATAGGCCACCACATCCCCATCGGGATCGCTGAGCGGCAAGGCGATCTTCACCGTGCTTGCGGCCCGTGCCGTGATCGCCGGTACCGCCGCAGTGAGCGCCGGAGCCGCATTCGGAGCGGCCTCCTTCGGCAACGGCACGACATCGAAACCGACCGCCGGGGCGGCACCGATCCAGGTCAGACGCGCGCTCACGCGGGTCGGATCGTTGGCGTCGATCACCTGCGCCTTGGCCACCACCACGCGCTCATCGATTAGCACTTCCTTGGTCAGCGGATGTTTCTTCAGCGGGCCAGGCCCGTAGATCGCCAGCATGCTGCCGGGCAGCAGTTTGACCGAGGCGTCGAAGCGGATGAGCGCAGTCCCCTTGTCCGCCTGCTCGATCACGCCGAGCGGCAGATCCGCCGCACCTAATGGCGCCTGCAACGCCCCCACGAACAGGGCCAAGGCAGGAAGAAGGACGGTGGTGCGCATGCGTGGCCCTGTTGCTTGAGTCAGGCGGGAACGTCGGACGGAGAAATCACGGGTTCAAGGTGGCGCCGCTGATGACCCATTTGCCGTCGCTGCGGGTCAACTGGTAGGTCAGCTTCAGGATGCGTTCAGGAAAGGTCGAGAGCGCATGCCGCACACCGACGGTCGCGGTGGCGGAATCGCCGGTGCGGGTGAAGCCATTCATCGTGCTGGCGAAGACCAGCCCAGGTTCCTGCGCCAGTTCTGCGAGCGCTTTGGCGAATTCCGTATCGCGCACCAGCGTGGCGATCAGCTTGGTGTCGCCCTTGGCCAGGGCGGCATCGAGTTCGCCGATACGGCTGCCCACTGCGGCTTGGCTACGCCGGTCTTCCAGCTTGGTCTCAAGCATGGTTTTTTCCGCGCGGTTGGCGCCATTGCGTTCGAGGAAGGACGCCAACGACTGTTCCAACTGCGGGATGCCCTGCGCTGGATCCTCCATCAGCTTGGCCAGCGCCGCGGCCTGCGCGACGATGGCGGCCTCCTTCTCGCCAGCCGCCTTGTTCTGGGTCTCCTCGACCAGCTTGGAGTTGGTGAACTCGTTCTCCGCCAACACCAGGGTCGGACTCCCCGGTGCCAGTTGACGCATGGCCTTCAAGCTGCCTTCTGCCGCTGGCAGATTGCGTTCCTTGAGCGCCTTTTCGAATTGCTCGCGCAGAGTTGACAATGCCCCTTTGGTCTTGGTCACCTGGTCGAGCCCGGCAGTTGCACGGGGATTGTTCGGTTCGAGTTGTTGCGCCGCAGTGAAGTGCAGCAACGCGGCATCGAGATCTTTGCGCGCCAGGGCTTCTTCGCCCTGGGCCAGACGTTCCTGCACCGCCTTCGAGCGGGCGGTGAGACCCTGATTCTCCTTCTTGGCGCGCCGCAGCAGCATGGCCGCTGCTTCATTCGCCGGATCAGCCGCGACGATCGGCGTGAGCACTTCTTCTGCGCGCGCGGGATTGCCCTCGGTCAGGTGCGTTTCGGCTTCGGCCAGCAAACGGGCAACCATGCGGCGACCGTCGCTGCGACCATCAAGGGTGGCCTTCAGTGATTTCACCCGCTCGTCGCTGTCGCCCAGCAGTCGGGCAGCGGAAGCAAGCGCGCTGGTGGCACCGTCGAGATCGTTGGCCGCCAAGGCGGTCTGCGCACGTTTGACCTCATTGGCCCCCTGTGCCGCATCAATCTCTTTGCCGAGCGCGATCCAGGTCGCGTCCTGCGGTGCGGACTTGAGCCCGAAGGCCACCTGTGCGCGCGCAGCCGCCAGATCACCAGCGGCAATCAGGGCCCGGGCTTCGGCAGGATCGCTCGCCTTTTCCGGAACCCTGGGATCGGCAACCGGCAAGGTCACTGGCGCGATGACCGGCGGCTCCACTGGCTTCTGATTCTGCATGAACACGTAGCCGCCGATTCCGCCACCGGCCAGGATCACCACCAACGCGGCCCACAGCAGACCGCGGCTGCGTGTTTCCGCCTCGAAGGCCTGGTTCTTCACCAGGGTGCCGCCGGCACGCAGGTTCTTGAGATTGGTGAACGCCGTCACCGGTTCGAGACCCTTGGCCAGGGCTTCGAGATCGCTCAGCAGTTCGGTTGCCGTCTGATAGCGGTCGGCTTGATCCTTCTGCAGGCACTTGAGCACCACCGCCTGGTAGGCTTCGGGGATCGATGGATCGATCTCCTTTGGTAGCTTGGGATCCTGGTGGATGTGCTGGTAGATCACCGAGGTCGCGTCGCCACCGGTGAACGGCAAGCGGCGGGTCAGCAGTTCGTAGAACACCACGCCGATCGCGTAGATGTCGGTGCGGCAGTCGCAGCGGTCGCCACGGCCCTGCTCCGGACTGAAGTAGCTGACCGTGCCCATGATGGTGCCGGCCATGGTGAGTCCGGTGTCCTGCGTGCTCGCCACGCGCACCAAGCCGAAGTCCATCAGCTTCAACAGCCCCTTGGTGGTGACCATCATGTTGCCGGGTTTGATGTCGCGGTGAACGATACCCAGGTCACCCGCGGCGGCGAGTCCACGGGTCGCCTGTGTCACCAGATCGAGCACCTCGCGGTGCGTCGGTTTGAAACCGTCACGCAGGCGTACCGAGAGATCCTTGCCCTCAACGTATTCCATCGCGAAGTAGTGATGACCCTCATGTACACCGGCGTAATAGACGCCGACCACATGCGGGCTGGAGATCTGCGCGACCGCCTTGGCTTCGAGTTGGAAACGTTGGCGGAAGTTCTCGTTCTCGGAGAGGTGCAAAGGCAGGACCTTGATCGCCACCGGACGATCGAGGCTGATCTGCCGACCACGGTACACCGAACCCATGCCGCCACGGCCGAGCAGGTCACCGAGTTCGAAATCGCCCCACACTTGGTGGTTGTGGGTACCGGAAGCCTCCTTGCCCTTGGTCTGGGAGCTGCCGGCAACGTGCAGATCGGTCGCCCGCGTCTGGTCCATCGGTGAGGACGGCTTGTCGGTCATGACCTTGGTCACCAACGATTCGTTGGTGACTCTGTTCGACTGGGGCGGCTGACCGGAGAGGTCCGCCACGCGGGTCAGCAGGTCGGCTCCCTCCTGCTTCACCGAGGAGATCACCGTCGGCTGGTCGGCGTTCACCTGCGAGGGGTGTTTCTTCTTTGGTGTCTGGTCGGTCATGACGGGTCCGTGGGGCATCCAAAGTCCGTCCCCGCAACAGGGAGGGCAGCGGCGGGATCGTGGCCGGACGCCCTTGACCGTCAACCGCAGGCACAAGCGATTCGCACGGATCGCCACGCACAACCGCCCTGCCGATGGTGACCGGATGGACACCACCGCACGACTAGGCACGTCGGCGGCACGGTGGTGGCACGCAAAGCCCATCGCTTGCGGCAATTGACCGATGTACCACCCCTCGTAGGGTGCCGACCCCTTTCCGCACCACCCCTACCGGGGACGTCCCTGCCTGGGAGGTCTCCGCGGGCCGGAGTCCTGCAATGGCCAAAGCCGCCGCCAACCCCAACGCCGCCCTGGTCAAGGACCTGATGAAGGTCATTGAAGCCCTGGAGGTGCGCTACGGTTTGCGCAAACCGGGCAAGTTCACCGACTTCATCGAAGCCCTGGTGTTCCAGATCCTCGAACTCGGTGCGCAGGAGAAACCCGCCCGCGATGGCCTGAAGCGCCTGCGCGACGAATACGTCGACTGGAACGACATGCGGGTCGCCACCGTGCGCGAACTGGAGGACATCCTCGGCGCGAAGTTCTACCAGGTGCGCAAGAAGGCCGAGGACATCAAGCACCTGCTGGCCGACCTCTACACCGCGTTCCGTCGTATGGAGATCACCGAGCTGGCACCGGAAGGCGTCGAGACCCTGCGCGCGCTGCCCGAGACCACTAACGTGCGCAAGGACGATCTCGAACGTGCGCTCGCGCTGACGATGAGCTTCAAGATCTTCCCGTGCGACGAGGACCAGTTCAAACTGCTGAAGTTCCTCGGCGGCGTGCCCAAGCCCCTGACCATGCAGCAGGGCGTGAAGAAGATCGAGGATGCGCTCGACGCCGAGCAGGCCCTGCGCCTGTCGCGTGGCCTGCGCGAACACCACCACATCTACCACGAAGCCGGTGAGGACGAACCGCAGATCATCGCCTTCGGCTGGGACAAGAAGGATCCGCTGGGCATGGACAAGGGCCTCAAGAAGGCTGCGCCCGCCAAGGGCGGCACCGGTAAGGTCACGAAGAAAAAGAAATGAGACGAGAGCTACGAGCTGCGAGTCGTTTCCGCACTTATCGCCGCTGCAAAACTCGTAGCTCGTAGCTTTCCCGGGTACACACACATGGCCAAGCACAGCCACTGGTCCAACATCAAGCACAAGAAGGCCGCGAACGACAAACGTCGCGCAGCGGTCATCTCCAAGATGGGCAAGCTCATCACCGTCGCGGTGCAGATGGGCGGCGGTCCCAATCCCGACGACAATCCACGTCTGCGTCTGGCGCTCGAAAAAGCCCGCCATGCCGGCATGGCGCTGGAACCGGTGGAACGCGCGATCAAAAAAGCCGCGGGCCTCGGTGGTGAAGGCAAACAAATGGAGGAAGTGACCTACGAAGGGTACGCCAAGGGCGGCGTCGCGGTCGTAGTGACCGGACTCACCGACAACCGCACGCGCACCGCGCCCGAGATCAAAAAACTTTTCGAGTACGCCGGCGGTGCCATGGGGGTGCCCGGCTGCGTGTCGTGGCAATTCAAGGACAAGGCGGTGTTCCTCGCCGACAAGACCACCGAAGACGCGGTGATGGAAGCGCTGCTGGCAGGCAATGCTGACGCCGAAGACATCGATCCTCAGGACGATGGCCAGGTCAGCATCAGCGCCGCTCCCAACCAATACGATGCCGTCGTCAAAGCCCTCGCCGCAGCCAAGATCGGGGTCGCCTCACAGGGCTTCACCAAACTCCCGGACAACGGCATCCCAGTGACCGATCTGGCGGTGGCCAAGTCGATCCAGGAACTGATCGACAGCCTCGACGAACACGACGACATCCAGGACATCTACCACAACGGTGAGTTTGCTCCCGAAGTCGCAGCGCAGCTGGGATAAACAGGCATTTGCGGGTCTCGGATCCCACGCCTTGCAAACCAGACGGTCGCCACATACTCCCCGCCCTTCCCGATTTGGAGAATTCCCATGTCCCGCGGCATGCATCGTCATCGTTCGATCCGACTCAAGAACCTGCGCCAGACGCGTATCGACACTCGCAAGGCCAATGCGCCCGCCAAGGCCAAGGCCGCCACCCGCCGGGACGCCCGCGTGATCGCCAAGATCAAGGGCACCAAGGCCGGCACCGGCTACAGCGCCGAGGTCCAGAGCTGGCTGTCGCGCAAGCTCGACAAGCCGTTCGGCAAGATCACCGCCGATCAGATCAAGCAGGCCATCGCCTAAACGACTGAGCGCCGGGTAATCGCCCGACCCTTTCCGATGAACCGGCGCGGCCCATGGCCGCGCCGGTTTGTTGTCGTTTGGCATCTGCTCAGGGCATCGCCCGTGAGCCGGCTTCAGTGCACCGCGCCGCGCTCGCGTTCACGGAACTGCCGCGGTGACTGGCCGGTGAGTTTGCGGAAGTCGCGGCTGAAGAAGAAGCGGTCGCCGTAACCGACCTGCTCGGCGATACGTTTGATTGCGTCGTCGCTCTCGACCAGACGGCGCTGGGCCTCGGTGATGCGACGACGGCGCAGCCAATCGATCGGACTGGTGCCGAAGGCGGAGCGGAAGGTGCGCGTGAAATGCGACGCACTCATGCCACAACGGTGAGCGAGGTCGTCGACCCGCTGACGTTCGAAGAAGAACAACGCCAGGTGCTTCATCGCCGGTTGCAACGCCGCGGGGATGTTCGGCGCGGCCGGCATCCCCTCCTGGCCCTGACGTGCGGCGAAGGCCAGCGCAACCAGGCGCGTGACCTCGGCATGGATGAGTGCAGGCGCGCTCGCGCCACCGTGTTCGATCAGGCGGAACACCGTGCGGAAGATCGGCTCGATGGTGGTGACATCGAACCCAGGGAACACCGGCGCCTGCTCGACCCCGAGCACATCCGCCGTGCGCGTCAGACGCGGACCCTCGGCGCGCACCCACACCACCTCCCACGGATCATCCGCGAGCGGGCCGTGCTGGTGCGGCCGCCGACAATCGACCCACAGCAGATCACCGCGTGCCACCGGATGTTCACGCCCGGCGATGCGCACGTAACCACGACCGGCCAAGCAAAGGATCAACTCATGCCCTGGGAAATGGTCACGGCGGATGTGGTGGTCGTCGCCACCGATCAGATGACCGGCACGTGGCACCGTCAGGAAGATCTCCTGGTGCAGCGGATTGGCGGTAGCGAACAGCGACACCGGGAAGTGCGCGCGACGCGACGGGCGGATGCGGGGAGGCATGGTCGGATAGTACAACTTGCTCCGCCGTTTGCTCCCTCCCCAATTCCGCGGCCCGCTATGCTGGGCTGCATGGTTGCGTCATCTCCCCACCTGAGTCCATCGATCCTGCTGGCCCTCCTGCTGGCCGGGAGCCTGTCCGGCGCTGATACGCCGGATTTCGCCCGCGAGATCCTGCCGCTGTTATCCGACAACTGCTTCGCCTGCCACGGCCCCGACGAGGGCCACCGCAAGGCCAAGCTGCGCCTCGACCTGCGCGATGCGGCGCTGGCCGGCACCAAAGGCCGGCCAGCAATCGTCGCCGGTGACGTGACCCGCGGCACGTTGCTGGAACGCCTCACCACCAGCGATCCTGACGAGCTGATGCCGCCAGCAGACGCCCATCGTCAGCCGCTGAAACCGCAGCAGGTCGATCTGCTGAAACGCTGGATCGCCGCCGGCGCACCGTGGGGTCGCCACTGGGCGTTCGTACCGCCGGTGCGTCCTGGTGTCCCAGCGCTCGCCGACACCACCTCGCCCATCGACGCCTTCATCCGTACACGCCTAGCGCAGGAGAAACTCTCCCCCGCGAAGCCCGCCGCGCGCCATGCACAACTACGCCGACTGTCGTTCACCCTCACCTCACCGACCTCAGCGACGAACCCGACGAGGTCTTCCAACTCTACGACCCGGATTCACGCCCCCCAGGCAGCTACGCCGCCAACTGCATCCTCGCCCGACGCTTGATGGAACGTGACGTGCGCACGGTGCAGCTCGTCCATCCCGACTGGGACCACCACAGCCGTCTGCCCAGTTGGTGTACTGCGCGCTGCCGCGACACCGACCAGGCGACCGCCGCGCTGATCACCGACCTCAAACGCCGCGGCCTGCTCGACGACACGCTGGTGGTGTGGGGCGGCGAGTTCGGCCGCAGCCCGGTCGGCCAAGGCACCTGGGGCAGTCCGGAAGCCGGACGCGATCACCACCCCAAGGCCTTCACCACCCGGATGGCCGGCGGCGGCGTGAAACCCGGCATCACCCACGGCGCGACCGATGATTTCGGTTTCAACGCGGTGCAGGATCCGGTGCATGTGCGGGATCTGCATGCGACCATCCTGCATCTGATGGGGATCGATCATGCACGGTTTAGTGTGCGGACGCAGGGGTTGGACCAGAAGTTGACAGGGGTGAAGGCGGCGAACGTCATCAACTCAATCATATAATAGTCGTTCTCGGTACATTTTATTTCAACGAAGTCATTTCAGGTCACCTGATAGGATCCCTAACACTAGTTCCGAAACGTCCTGTGGCCTCGTTCTTTCATCCATTACCGACACGTTGACCAATGGAAGTTTTTCATTTTTCAGAAGATGAGCTCCCAGCACCGATCCAAAAACTTCCCCGAATCTCTCATTGAGATTCTTCATCGCAAAGTTCACAAGCCCTTGATCGCTGATTAGATCGTCCTGAAGCATGGATTCGGGCACTTGATTGGACTTCAAGAATGTTCTGATTCTATCCAAATCCATGAACGCGACACTCGGGTTAATCTTCGCGCTCTTCGATCCGACATATAAATTGACTCCATACCACTCGTCTCGCCCAAGGTAATGCACAAAAATAAGCCCATCAGGGGGAATTGGCAACTTCATCAAACACACGCCTAAAGCAGTGCCACGCGTGATTACCCTGTCTTTATCCCCTATTGCCTTCTTCTCCTTGGCGTCTTCCCAAGTCCTATATCCGATGATGTCCTCCTCAAAGGAAACGCACGCAAATAGGCCACGCATCGCTGTCGCTGCTGCTGATGCCTTGGGGGGATCAATAGCCGTCACCCGCACCTCTCCGCCATACAATACATGTGACAGGGAAAGCATGAAGCTCAGTCTTGCTAGCCACCTTGATGATAAAGACCTCATATGATCCTCCGGTTTGAGCTAAGTCGAAAGTGTCACCGCCAACATCAAGGCCGACACCAAACTCCGATGCGTCGCCTTCCCCTGCCACGCGATGTCGAATGCGGTGCCGTGGTCGACCGAGGTGCGCACGATCGGCAAACCCAAGGTCACGTTCACGCCATCATCGAACGCCAACGCCTTGAACGGAATCAGGCCCTGGTCGTGGTAGAGGCACACGTGGCCGGCGTACTTCTTGCGATTCATCGGCGCGAAGGCGGTGTCCGGCGGCAGCGGGCCATCGCAGAGGACGCCGCGACGGCGGAGTTCTTCCACCGCGGGCACCACGAATCGTGATTCCTCGTTACCAAAGAGACCGTGTTCGCCTGCATGCGGATTGAGGCCGAGCACAGCGATACGCGGCTCGCCCTTACGCAGACGACGCAGTGCCTGGGCCAGCAGTTCGCCGGTATGGACTATACGTTCGACACTGAGCGAACCAGGTACCGAGGTGTACGCCTGATGCACGGTGACCAGCGCGACCGCGATCTTCCGATCATACATCAGCATGATCTCGCCGCTGACACCACAGCGGTGCGCGAGCAGTTCGGTGTGCCCAGGGAACGGCACGCCGCCGGCAGCGAGGGCCTCCTTGTTGAGCGGGCACGTGACCATCGCGGCGAAACGACCGTCGCGGCAACCGGCTATGGCGGCATCGACCCAACGGGCCGCGGCAGCGCCGTTGGCGGCCTGCACGGTTCCTGGGGTTACGTCAGCGGCGGCGAACTCCGACGTCGGATCGAACACGTCCTTGGGCACGCGCAGCTTCAATGTGCGTGCGACCCGCGCCAGCAACGCACGGCTGCCGATCAGCACCGGCTTGCAGAGCTTCAGCACCGCGCGATCGACGCCAGCCCTGAGCGCGATCTCGGGGCCGATGCCGGCGGGATCGCCGATGGTGATGGCGATGACCGGCAACTCCGTCGACGCCGATGCTCGACGCGCGCGAGGTGCGAGGTGCGAGCTGCGAGGCTTTTTAGACACCGGAACCATTCCCTCAGCACACCCGAACAGAGGTACGGTTTTCCAAGACGTCCCGCAGGGACGGCCTGGAAATAGCCCGGCACTTCAGTGCCGGGGATGCGCCCATGACTCGACCCAGTCCCGGAGGGACGGCTGAACCGCTGGATCTCAGCCGTCCCTCCGGGACTGGACCGATACCATGAACCATTGTCCCAGCACTAAAGTGCTGGGCTATTTCCAGGCCGCCCCGCTGGGGCGGAGAAAAACTTTCGGCTGAAAAATCAGCGGACGACCAACCGTTCACCCCGCGCTGGAGCAGCAAAACATTCTCCATTCTGCATTCTGCATTCTGCATGCGATTATTCTCCCACCACCTGCACCTCATCCAACACCCACGCAACATCCGCCGCTTCTAGGCGCAGCTGGCTGCCGGCCGGAATCCGCGCCTGCTTGGTCTCGCTCACCACCTGATTGTTCACCAAAACCTGGAGCGTGTTCGCGCGGCAGACCAGGCGGATCTTGAGCGGGCCGGCGGGACGCTGCGGTTGGGTATTCTCCCAGCCGACGGCGGAATGCACCTTCACCACCAGCTTATCGCTTTCGACGCGGAGCGAGAACTCCGCGCTGTCGGCCTTGACGCAACTGATCACTACCTGGCCGGCGCCTTTGCCGAGGGTCAACGTCATCCCGGCGTTCCAGTTGGCGCCCCCGACCGGCACGGTGATGGCCAAGCCACAGGCTTCGGTGCCGACGCTGGTCAGGGCGTTGTTTTCCAGGCGCACGTCGCCCTGGAGCGTCTCGATGAATTGCAGATCGCCGAGATCGCTGAACGACAGGATCGCGGCCTCGCGGCCGAACAACGCCTCACGACGACGTACCAGCGTGCCTTGACTAAGGGCGGCTTCACCCATCAGCACCGTGCGCGCGGACTCGGCGTCGCTGACCAGCAGCAGGACTGCGCCAGCGGCGAGCGCCGCTTCGCCCTTGGCGGCGAGCAGGCCTTCGCGCGTCGCCGACCAGTCGGCGCGCCACAGCGGTTTGGCTGCGGCGGCTTCGCTGGCGAGCGCGCTGAACTGGCGGTGGACGCCAGCCAGCGGCGTACCGGTGAACCAAGGTGCGAGCTGCTGCGCGATGGTCGGCAGCGATTCGGGCTTACCCGCTTCGATCGCTTGGCGGGCCTGACGGCGGGCGGCGCGCAACTGCTGATCGAGACGCGTGACCAGTTCCTGGTAACGCGTCTCGGCGTCACCGCGGTTGAGCGCCAGTGCGCGGTCGCGCAACGCGCCCAGTCGCGCCAGACGCGGTGCGACGTTGGCCGCAGTGGTAGCCTCGGGCAGCGCTGCAATCTGCGCGCGGTACCACGCTTCGCCGTCGAGCCGGAGCTGTTCGCCTTTCAGGCGTACACCCTGAGCGAAGGCCGCGCCGGTGGGCATGCCCTTGATTTCCTCCGCCACCCGCGCCAAGCGCAATTCGGCAGCACCCCAGTCGCCCTGTTTGACCAACGCATCGATCTCGACCTGGGCGGACTTCCAACGTTCAGCAGCGGGATTACCTGCCGGGGTGGTTGGTTGCTCGCCCGGTATCGGCGTCGGCCTGGTGACTGGCGTCGCGGCTGGCGTCACGGTCGACGTCGCGGTCGGCGTCGGATCAACAAACGGATCGGCGGTGGTGCCGGCCTTGTGGTTGTTGACGTTGGCCACCAGTTTGCTGAACGAGATGCCGCTGAAGGAATAGGCGATGCCCAGAATCACCACCAGCAGGATCAGGACCGCCAGATTACGGATGCTGCGCTGCTGTGCGCGTTCACCGCGCACCTGCGAACGTTCGAGATTGACCGCCGCCTGCGATGCATGCTCGCCCGCGCCCGCGCCGTTCGCGGATGAACCGTTCTTGGCCTTGGGCGGATTCTTCGCCACGGCTTCGCGTGCGGCGCGCAGATCGGCCAGCACTTCGTCGATGGTGTTATAACGCCACGCGGGATTCTTCGACAACATGCTGTGCAACAGCTCGTCGATCTTCTTCGGCAGTCCGGGCACCACATCGGCGGCGTTGGGAATCGGCCGCTCCAAATGCGCCTTCAGGATTTCCTTCGGACTTTCCGCATCGAACGGCGGTTCGCCGGTCAGCAGGTGGAAGAGCACGCACCCCAAACTGTAGATGTCGCTGCGCGCATCGCCGTCCACGCCCTTGGCGCGTTCCGGGCTCATGTACCAAGGATTGCCGATGACCCGTTTTTTTCCGGCGGAATTGCGCCCGGAGTTGAGCACGCGCACCAAGCCAAGATCGAGCAGCTTGAGTTTGCCTTCGCCCGCCAGCATCAGATTGCCCGGATTCACATCGCCGTGCATGACGTCCTTGGCATGCGCCGCCTGCAGTGCATGGGCGGCCTGCTCGGCGATCACCAGCGCCAACATCGGATCAAGTTGGCCATCACGCGTGACCAGGTCTTCGAGTGTGTCGCCTTCCACCAGTTCCATGCTGTACCACAGCAGGCCGTCGTCATGGCCACATTCGTGGATCTGCACCACGTTGGGATGGGTGATGCTGCCGGCGCGACGGGCCTCGGTCAGGAAACGTTCAGCGAAACCGGGATCGCGCTTGAGCATCTCCGACTTGAAGATCTTGACCGCCACCTCGCGCCCCAGGCTGAGCTGTTTGGCGCGGTAGACCGTACCCGAGTGCGCCGAGCCGATCACCGAGGTCAGGCGGCAGCCACCGACCAGGCGATTGAGCAGTTCCTTGGGATCGGCCTGGATCACCGTCATGCCATTGGCTGGCGTGGTCTCGACCGTGTCGCCCAGGAAACGGATCTTGGTCTTGCCGATGACGATCTGGTCACCGTCGGTCAGCTGGCGCGGCGAGAAGATCTCCTCGTCGTTGACCGCCGTGCCATTGGCCGATTCAAGATCTTCAACCCACACCGTCTGATCGGGTTTGGTGAACACCCGGCAGTTTTTGCGGCTGGCCTTGCCATCGGCGATCGGGATGGCGTTGTCGCGATGGCGTCCGATCACCAGCTCGGCACCTGCCGCCAGTGGGAACTCCTTACCATCATAGATCAGTCTGGGCATGGACGGGGATGCTACGGGTCTGACGAATCCTACCAGGGGGCTGGGCTGGCAATGATGGACAGCGAAGTGGGTACGCCGAGGTTACCGGACTGGGCGCCGAACGCCGAACGCCGAACGCCGAACGCCGAACGCCGAGCGCCGAATGCAGAACAGCACTCCACTAGCAGCAACTCCCCGCGATTACATCCTGGCCATCGCGCCATGATCACCCGCCGCCAGTTGCTGCAGCATACCGCCCTCACCGCTGCCGCCGTATGCGCACCTGCCTGCGGACCTGCGGTGGCGCGCGCTGACGATCAGCCTGCGCCATTTCGTATGCGCCATCTGCTCGCCTCGGCGCTCTACGGCGACCTGCCGCTCGCGGAGATTCTGCCGGAGGTCGCGGCGACGGGCTGCGATGCGCTCGACGTGTGGTGCAAGGTTCACGGCACTCAGCGTGAGCAGGCGACCACGCTGGGCGACGAAGCCTTCGCCGCGTTGCTCAAACACCACGGCGTGCGCCTGGGGTGCAGCACCAAGTATCCCGGCGGCCCGACCAAGCAGCAGGAAGAGATGGCCTGGGTGAAGCGTCACGGCGGCTCACTCATCGTCACCGGCAGTCGCAGTGTGGCGAAGGGACAACCGGAACCGTCGGGCGACGAGGCGAAGGCCGTGATCAGACACCTGCTCGACGATCTCGCGCCGCATCTCGCCAGAGCCGCGGAACTCGACGTGACGCTCGCGCTCGAAAACCACACCGGCCAGATTCTCTGCCATCCCGACTCACTACGTTATTTCGCCGAGTTCAACCGCTCGCCCCACCTCGGTGTCTCGTTCGCGCCCCACCAACTGTTTCGCTGGGCCGATCAGATCCCGAGCCTCATCCGCGACCTAGGAGCCGCCCACCTGCCGCACGTCTATTTCCAGGAGGAATCTCCCGCGCGGTATCGTTTGATGGCGAAGGAAATCGAACTCCAGCAACTGCCCGGCTTCGGCGGCGGACTCGATTACCAACCGCTTATCCAGGCCTTGCGCGACGTGCATTTCACTGGCTGGGTTGAACTTTTCATGCACCCGACCCCGCGTGGCCAACCGATCCTGCCGACGATCCCCGAGATCCGCGCAGTCTTGGCAAAGGCACGATCCTACATCGATGGATGTGTGGCGAAGACCGCAGCGCGCTGAGCCTGCTGCGGACATGGCACCGGATTGGTCGACAACCGTCCGCCTATCAATCGGTACAGGATGCATGCGCCATCTCCTCATCGCCTTCTTGGCCATCGCAACACCGGTCATCCTGACGGCAGCGGACCACTTCGTCGCACCGACCGGCAAGGCCGACCATGCCGGGACGAAGGACTCGCCCTGGGACATCGCCTCGGCCCTCGCTGGCACGCAGCAGATCGCTCCCGGTGATACGCTGTGGCTGCTGGCCGGAACGTACCAGCGACGTCCAGACGAACAGTTCGTCGTGAAGCTGGTCGGCAATGCAGCGAACACCATCCAGGTGCGTGGCGAGCTCGGCCAGCGCGTCACCATCGATGGTGGACTGAAAGTCGAGGATCCCTCCGCGTTCGTGTGGATCCGCGATCTCGAACTGATGGTGTCGGAACCACAGCCAACCATGCCGCAGTCGCCAGGCACACATCCACCGGAGTTCAAGCGGCCGTGGGGTGGCCTGCACGTCTACGGCGGTAGGAACTGCAAATTCATCAACCTGGTCATCCACGACTGCCGTCAGGGTGTGAGCTGGTGGAAGCAGTCGATCGATTCGGATCTCTACGGCTGCGTGATCTACGGCAACGGCTGGCCCGGAACCGATCGCGGACACGGCCATTGTATCTACACCCAGAACAAAGACGGCACCAAACTGATCTCGAACTGCATCCTCAGCGCCCAACTCGACGGCCAGCAGACCGTCCAGGCCTACGGCTCGACAAATGCCGACGTCGACAACTACGTGTGCGAGGACAACGTCGCCTACGGCAGCGGACGTTTCCTCATCGGCGGCGGGCGACCCAGCCACAACATCCGCGTGCGCCGCAATCACCTCTATAAAGTCGACCTGCAGCTCGGCTACGACGCGCCCCACAACGTCGACTGCGAACTCATCGCCAACCGCATCTTCCGTGGATCGCTGGTGGTGCAGAACTACCAGGCGGTGAAACAGGAGGGCACGTGGATCTTCAAAGAGAATGAGAAGCCCGTGAAGACGGAGTCATTCGTGCTGCCGAATGCGTATGAGGCGGGGCGGGCGCATGTGATCGTCTATAATTGGTCTGGCGAAAAAGAGACGGCGGTTCCGATCGGTAAGGTGTTGGCCGACGGTGATGCGTTCGTGCTGCATGATCCGACGAAGATGTATGAGGAACCGGTGCTGAACGGGACGGTGAAAGATGGGGTGGTGCGGGTGCCGACGCCTGGGGAGTTCAATGTGTACGTGCTACGGAAACGGTGAGGCCGAACGCCGAACGCCGAACGCCGAACGCCGAACGCCTTCCCAAGCCCCCAATGGCGGCGGCGTAACGCCAGCCAGGGGCTTCAGCCCCTGGTAACGCCGCAATCAAATTTGGAAGTCGCGAAGCGACGACGCCCGGTTCGGCGGCGTTTCAACGCCGACGCCTAAGATCGTGGAATGACGATCCATAAATCGGGGACTCACGTCCCCTGCACCTTGCGTCGTCCCTCCAGGCAATGCCTGTAAACTTAGCCGCCAAGTTCTGTCCACGCAGTCGGTTGCGTATTACTTCCCATTGATTTCCACTTGACAAAGGCAGCTATTCGGGCGGGCGGCCTGCATGGGAAAATC
>JACDEI010000031.1 GCA_013816485.1 Planctomycetota bacterium | reverse complement strand
CTCATGGCCCCTGGCCGAGCTGGTGCTCGGCGCTCCCGGGTTCGACTGAACCACGTCAGCGCGTGACTCATGAGCCAAGTCTCCGCCACCGCCTGGAACCCGGGCCGACCGAACCAGCAACTGGTCGATAAGCAACGCGCCGACGCCGCGAGCGCACCGCAGGAACGTCGTGAACGCGAAGCCCTGCTCGCGCTGGGCATACGTCTGCGCGCGGCCTTCGCTGGTGTTCCGCTGCCGCTCATCGCCGTGCAGACGCATTACAGTCTGCTGGAAGGCACCGCCTCGCCGCAGGCGTGGAGCACGGTGCTGGGCGCTTGGCTTGGTGACGCGGCCGCCGCAGCGCGGGATCGTCGTGGCGGCAACTTCCCAGCGGGAGCCAGCGCGGTCACACGTGCCGCAGCGGCGCTGATCACCCTGCCCGCGAACGCCACGAACAACATGAGCGCGCCGCAGGTACCGACCAACGTCTGCTCATCCCTCTCCGACAGCAAACCACCATGGGCCGTGCTCGCCGATCGCGATGACCTGCTCGCCCTGCCGACGGTGATCGAGCGTTGGGGCAGACGCCTGGTGGTCGGCAGCGTGGTCCGCCTGGATGACGTCGATGCGGTCCTGCTCGCGCCGACCGCGGCGGCTTATCGTGCGCTCTGCCGACTGCTGACCGCCCGCCATGCGGGAACCTCCGACACTGCGCTGCTCGCTGGGCTGCCATCCGACGAGGTCGCCGCGTTGATCGTGCTGGTGCGCAGCGAGATCACCGGCCACCGCTTCGCCGAAGCCGGTGCTCGCGTGTGGTGGCGCGCCGACATCCGACCTGCTCCCGGGGACACACCGTTTCCCGCCGTCGCCATGCCCCTGCTGACCCACATCGACGAGGACCGCGCGGCCGCCAGGGTACTCGCAGCGATGCGACGACGCGGGACCATTGACACGCAGGATGCCAAGGATGCAGCGGGCACGGCGTTGGCGGATCTGCTGCGCATGCCCGAGGCCTACCGCGGCTATGAGGATCAGCTCGCACGCAGTGCCGAACTGCGCGCACAAACCTGGTATGTGCCAGAGACCAATACCACAGGCGATGACCTGCACCTGCCGCCGTTGCCGCCGGCCTTGCGGAACCTCGACCCCGACACCGAACTGCGCCGCCTGGCGGAAGCCGGCATCCCACGCCGCTACCCGCACGGCGAGACGCCGGAGCTGCGCACACGCCTGGAACACGAGCTGCGCGTGATCCGCGACAAGGGTTTCGCTTCGTACCTGCTCACCGTGTGGTCGATCGCGCACAAGCGCCGCACCTGTGGCCGCGGCTCGGCGGCGTCGAGCTTGGTGGTCTACCTGCTCGGCATCACCAACGTCGATCCCATCACGGCGAACCTGCTGTTTGAACGTTTCCTCTCACCGGAGCGCATCGACCCGCCCGATGTCGACGTCGATTTCGCCTGGAATGAACGTGACGCGGTGTTCAGCGAGATCCTCAAGGACTTCGGCAGCGACCACGTCGGCATGGTGGCGACCCACCTGCATCTGCATGGCGACGGTGCGCTGCGCGAGGCGGCGCGCGCCCACGGCCTGGGCGACCACGCTATCACCGCGATGGGGCAACGGCTGACGGACCTCCAACGGTATGGCGTCGATCGCCATGGCCTGCGCGGTGACGCCCTGCCGGAACCGTGGCCACACATCATCGCAGCCGCCGACCACCTCGCCGGCGCGCCGCGTCACCTGGGCGTGCACTGCGGCGGCGTGGTCATCACCGCGCGTCCGCTCGCCACCATCGTTCCGGTGCATCCGGCGGCCAAACGCATCCCCGATCCCGACGAACCGGCCCTGCTGCGGCACATCCCCACCATCGCCTGGGAAAAGGACGGCGCCGAGGACCTGCGCCTGGTGAAGATCGACGTGCTCGGCAACCGCAGCCTGGCGGTGATTCAGGACAGCATCGCCGACCTGCAGGAATGGGGCGTCTGGGACGCGCGTTTCGATGACGAGGAGGTCTGGAGCGCCCACACGCAGAATGATACCGCGACGAAGGAACTGCTGCGCACGGGCAGGACCGTCGGCTGCTTCTACATCGAGAGCCCGGCGATGCGCCAGCTCCAGGCCAAGGTCGACGACGGCTCATTCGACCGCCTGGTCGTGCATTCGTCGATCATCCGTCCCGCAGGCATGGATTTCATCACCACCTATATCAACCGTCACCACTACCTGCGCGATCACCCCGACACCCAGGAACACAAACAGCAACGCGTGCACGCGGAACGTTGGTACCCACATCCCATCCTCACCAACCTGCTGAGCGAGAGCTACGGCGTGTTGTCCTACCAAGAGGACGTGATGGTGGTGGCGCAGCGGATGGCCGGCTTCACCAGCGCCGGCGCGAACAAGCTGCGCAAGGCGCTCGGGCGCAACGATACCGCCGAACGGTTGCAGGAACTGGTGGAGGATTTCCGCAGCGGCTGCCGCGCCAACGGCATCGACGACGAGACCATCCGCCTGGTCTGGCGCATGATCTCATCCTTCGCCGGGTACTCGTTCGCCAAGGCGCACTCGGCGAGTTACGCGGTGGTGTCGTTCCACTGCGCGTGGCTCAAGGCGCACCATCCCGCGGTGTTCCTCGCGCGTGTGATCGCCAATGAAGGCGGTTTCTACGGCACGTCCGCCTACGTCGAGGAGGCCCGTCGCCTCGGCATCGCCATCCTGCCGCCCTGCGTGGTGCACGGCCACTGGGCGACACGCGCGGCTGACGCACGCACCATCCGCCTCGGCCTGCAACGGGTGAAGGGCCTGGGACGCACCTGCGCCGACCACCTCGTGCGCGAGCGCGGGGTCACACCCTTCACCGGTGTGTGCGATCTGCTGGAGCGCACCGCCTGCGACCGCGAACAGACTCAGGCGTTGTCCGATGCTGGAGCGTTCGATGTGCTGCTGGCGACCAACACGCCGGAACAACGTGCCTGGATCACCGCGACCGCGGTGCGGTGTGCGACCACCAACCGCAAGACCGCTGTTGGACACCACCAGCGCCCAGCGCCCAGCGCGCGCCCGGCCACCAGCATCCAAGCGATCACCGCCACGCAGGCGACACTCGATTTCGGCCGCGCGCCACCGCGTGATCCCGTGCCGCCGATGCTGCCCGCCAGCGATCCCCACGCCCGCGCCTGGCGGCGCTGGCGCACGCTCGGCGTGCTGCCTGATGCACACCCCCTCGCGCTGTGGCACATCCGCCATCGCCCATCCCTGCGCGCCCGCGACCTCACGCCAGAGCGGGCGAAGGAACGCGTCCACCTGGTCGCCATCGCCATCACGCGCAAGGACGTCAACGCCATCGCCACCGACAAGAACACCGGCCACACCACCTACCAAGACATGGCCTTCGTCACCCTCGAAGACGAGACCGGCCTGATCGAAAGCGTGTGGTTCCCGGAAGTCTACCGCCGCCACGCCGTGCTGCTCGAACGCAGCGAACCGCTGCTGATCACCGGCACCATCACGGTCGATTTCGCCGTGGTGACGCTGGCGGTGCAGTCGTGTGCGGTGTGCGCGGTGTCACGCGGGTGAGGCGCCTGCTGACAACGCACTCTCACCGCGGATGATCACCGCATGCGCATCACCGCGAAGCGTCCGAGCCGGGAACAGATCGCGCGCGATCCACGCGCCTCGTTCACTTGTTTCCGCAAACGCAGCGATGCCTATCCCTTCGACTGGCATACCCACGCCGAGGCCGAGCTGACGCTGATCCTCAGCGGCCGCGGCCAACGTTTCGTCGGCGACAGCGTGGCGCATTTCACGCCTGGAGATGTGGTCCTGGTCGGACCGGAGACGCCGCACACCTGGGCCTTCGACGCAGCGGTGACGCCGATGGAGGCGGTGGTCGTGCAGGTCGCGCCAGCGGTGTTCATTCCAGGGCCACCGGAGTTCCGCGGTGTGCAAACGCTACTCGATCGCGCACGCCGTGGCTTGTGCGCCACCGGCACCGTACGCGAGCAGACGGCAGAGGATCTGCTCGACCTGGTGGCCTGCAACGATCCCCTCGAACGTTTCGGCCTGCTGACCGCGATCCTCGCGCGGCTGGCGGCTGCACGCACGCTCGAACCGCTCGCACTCGCCGTCACCGAACAAGATCAGGATCCCCGCGTCGCGCGCCTGCTCGCACGTTTGCAGGACGACAACACCGTCAGCGTCGCCGACCTCGCGCGCCAGCTTGGCATGAGCGCCAGCGCCTTCAGCCGCTGGTTCCGCCGCGAGATCGGCAAACCCTGCGTGGTCTACCTCGCCGAACTACGCGTCGGCCATGCCTGCGAGGACCTGCTGGCGAGCGACCGCAGCGTGGTCGACATCGCCTTCAGCAGCGGCTTCCGCAACCTCGCCAACTTCAACCGCTGGTTCCGCCGGGTGAAGGGCATGAGTCCGAGCGAATATCGTAAGACAGCGGAGACCCCCGCATGACCCGCCACGTGCTCGGCCTGCTCGGCTGGTTGCTGCTGGTCGGTGCCGCCGCCGCGCTCGGCGGCTTGGCCTCGGCCGACGCCCCGACGTTCTACGCCGCCCTCGACCGCCCAGACTGGGCCCCACCCGCATGGTTGTTCGGCCCGGTGTGGAGCGTGCTCTACCTGCTGATGGGCATCGCCGCGTGGCTGGTGTGGCGCATCGATGGTTGGCGCGCAGCGCTGGTTCCACTCACGCTGTTCGTCGTGCAATTGGCGTTCAACGCCCTGTGGTCGTGGCTCTTCTTCACCTGGCACTCGGGCCTGTGGTCGGTGATCGAGATCGTGGTCTTGTGGGTCCTCATCCTCATCACCGTGGTATGTTTCTGGCGGCGCCATCCCTTGGCGGGTGCACTGCTGCTACCGTACCTCGCCTGGGTGTCGTTCGCGAGCGTGCTGGCGTGGACGTTGTGGCAGCGCAATCCGTCGCTGCTCGGCTGACGCCGAACGCCGAACGCCGAACGCCGAACGCCGAACGCCGAACGCCGAACGCCGAACGCCGAACGCCGAACAAAAGGCGGCGAGCCGGGATCATCCCTCCCGCTGACAGCACTTCTTGAACTTCTTCCCGCTGCCGCACGGACAGGGATCATTGCGCCCGATCTTGTCGCCGGGTCGCGTGAAAGTCTGAGGCCGGAACGGATCAGCGGCGACGAAGGATTCCTTGAGCGCGCCAACGAAGCGGCCCAGAGTGTGACCACTGCCCAAGCGCCCCTGCCGTTGCAGATCTTCCAGATAGCCGCGGCACAGACTGGGCACGAACGGACGGACCTCGGCGGAAAGTTCGAGACGCGCCACGTGCTCCAGCAGGGCGTGCTTGAGATCCTCGTCCTCCAGAGCCGCCGGCTCCAGGCCGCGTCGTTCGCACGCGGTGGTCAGCAACGTTTCCAGCACGGCCTGGGCGACACCCTGGACTTCAGCGGGGAAGAGACCGATGCGATCGCCGTGGGCGAAGTCGGCGGCCCAGTTGGCGAGCGTTTCTTTCAGATAAGGTCCGAGCATGTCGTCTCCGGCGTGGCCGCATGCTCGCGCAACGACGATGACTGCCAACCGGTCTGAGCGTCACCCTCTCGCCGTAGATCTTGGCGAGTGGCGACCAGCGGCCACACGGTGGGGCAGACGCCTTACGACCACCCATCGCTTGGCCGTGGCAGCCTAGCCAACATGCAGACAGGCTGCAGATGCCCGCAGGAGTCCAACATGCGCATCCTCTGCCTCTGCCTTGTCGCCATGACCCTCGCAGCCGCCGATAATCTCACTCCCGATGCCCTCTATGGCACCTGGGTGGTGGACGAGAAGGCGCTGACCAAGGAGCAGAAGGAAGCCGCCGCCAGCGCCGTTCAGATCGAGAACTTCGGCGTGAACCTGACGCTGCGCACCGCACGGGTGATCTTCGCCAAGGATACCGTCATCGCCGGCATGTGGCGCCTGGACGAGGCCACGCCGACCACCGCCACCCTGGTGCTCCAGCCCAAGGGCGGCGAGGAACGCCGCTACCACCTGACCCTGAAGAAGGGTCAGATGATCATCGATGAATGCCCAGGGAAACTGCCGCTCAAGAACGCGCGCTGAAGCGGGGCTGAGACGACGGGCGAACATACTCGCCATCGGCCGCCACTTTGCCTCGCTTGCCAACGACCTGAATCCGGTACCGTATTCGGCACCGAGGTGAATCATGGCTGTTCGCGCCCAATCCGTCAGCTACGTCAAAGCCCACTTGGCCCAGGTCATTGATGAAGTCCGCGATGGCGGTGGCCCGATGATCGTCACCCAGAACGGTGCCACGGCAGCCATCATTCAAGACCCGGAGTCCTACGAACGGAATCAACAGGCGTTGGCAATGCTCAAGTTGGTAGCGATGGCAGAAGAGGACATCCGTAAGGGTCGGGTCCACACCCACGCCGAAGTCTTCGCTGCCGTGCGCAAAAAGATCGCCGCCGTGCGGAAGGCGAAGACGTGAAACCCTGGTCGCTCGTCTACGGCGACGGCGCCATGGACGACATCCTGGGCATCACCACCTACATCGCGCACGACAGCACCATCAACGCCGACAAGGTGATGCCCCGCCTGGAGCATCGCATCGCCACTCTGACCACCATGCCAGAACGTGGACGTGTCGTGCCTGAACTGCAATGGCACGGCATCACCACCGTCCGCGAGATCTTCGAGAAACCTTGGCGCATCCTGTACCAGCTCCGTGCGAAACAGGTGGTGATCGTCGCCGTTTACGACGGCCGCCGACAATTCAACGATGTGCTATTGGAACGGTTTCTGAGGTAAGGCGAACGACGAACGACGAACGGCGAACGGCGAACGGCGAACGGCGAACGGCCAACGGCCAACGGCCAACGGCCAACGGCGAACGACGAACGGCGAACGGCGAATGGCCAACGGCGAACGCATTCTAAAGCCGCCAACGGCGGCGACGCCCCGCCAGCCCGGGGCGTCGAGCCCCGGGTTATGTGCGATATTTGGTGTAAGTCGCGACGCGACGACGCCCGACTCGGCGGCGTTTCAACGCCGACGTCGTGGGCCGTGCGATGGCAGTCCATAAACCCAACACCGACGCCGTGGGCCGTGGGACGGCGATCCATGAATCGGGGACTGACGTCCCTGCACCAAGCGTCGTCCCTTCGGGACTTTGCCAATACAATGTCCATTATCTGCTACCAGGCGCGGGTGGCTGCCACCGGTGATTGCGACCAGTGATGATCGCTTCACCCGTCCAGTGAAGCGTGACGGATGATGGATTCCACGCAGGCGTGTGGCATCCGTCTCTTTCTCCATCGCCCACGTCTGCGTCAGTGCGCCGTCACCGACAACTGCGACAACGTTATGCCCATCACCGGAGAGTCCCCATGTTCCCATGTCGCCAGATGCCGCTGCTCGCCCTGGTCGCGGCGCTTGCACTTCCCTGTGCCGCCAGTGCGGCAACCGCGGATGTACAGGCCGAACTCGCCGCCATCGACGCCGTGGCGAAGAAATCCGGTGCCACCGCGAACCGGGCTCCTGCCTGGGTGCGTGGTGCCTATGTCTACCGCATCTCGACCCCCGATGCGGCCAAGCTGCTGCCCACCCTGGAACGTGGTCTGGTCATGACCTCGCACCTGCTCGATGGCAGCGTCCAGCAGATCCCCATCGTCAACGGCCTGATCGGGCACGACCATCCGGGTCCGTGGAACTGGGATGGCCTGTGGCCGTATTGGGGACGCGTCACCTTCCGCGCTGGCGGGTGGGACGATCTCTCCGGCTTCATGGCGCGCACCCAGAAGAACGCCAACGTCGCGTTGTCCTTCCATCTCAACCTCACCGATGTGAACGTCGGCCTGCGCGATTATCCCGAGTCGAAAAATTTCTTCGACCGGCTGGTGGAGACCCAGTCGATCTACCGACGCGATGAGGATCCCACCACCCATCGACGCGACGGGCAACCACCCTACGTACCAAAAAGCACTCCCGGCGCGGACAACCCCGAAGGCAAGGATCCGGTCGGCATCTTCGCCCTGGTAAACTACCAGCGTTTCTGGGACAGCGGTCTGGCGCGCGAGATGATTGATGATTTCTATAAACACCTGCCTTATGCGCCGCCGATCCTCTACCTCGACGTGCTGAATCTGTCCGGCGGCAACTTCAGCACCGGTTTCCCCGATGGTCCGCTCGGCGGCAGCGAGCAATCGCAACTGAAGGGTGTCCTGGCGATTACGGACCACTTGCGCAGCAAAGGCACCGACATCGCCACCGAAGGCGTCCGCGAGATGCTCGGGCCACGTGCGACCTACGTCTGGTTACATGGCAAGGGCTGGTCGCACGACGATTATGGCGTCATCGATGGCGGCTACTCGTTGACGCTCCCGTGGCAGCATGTGGTCGGCAACATGGGCGCTTTCAACCTCTCGCCCATCGCCACTACCGACGGTGGACTGCAGGTGGTGCGTGATCACTACGCCGCTCTCGCCGCCGGAAAACCGTCGGCCAAACGTGTCGCTGGCACCGCCACCAGTCACCTCGCGTTCGGGGAATCGCTGGGCAAGGAATTCGACATCCCAGGAACCGGCGATCCGTTCCGCGGCGACTGGGCTGATCTGCTCGGCAATTTCTACCTCACGGGCATCCAGGAACTCTACCACATCGGCAAAGGCAACGTGCGCACCGCCACGTTCAACAAACTTGGAGACCTGCATGTGAACGGCATGGCGTTGGTCGGCGACGATGGTGCGGCGCTGGAGATCCCGCTGGTCGATGCGATGTCGGCCTATCCGACGTGGAAACACGCGGATGTGAAGAAGTCCGGGCAGATCATGCTCGAATGGCCATTGGTGGCGAAGGTCCGGGTGGCGCGCGCGGGCACGTATCGTCTGCGCTGCAGCGCGACGAAGGACAACGGACGCGGTGCTTTGAATGTGTACGTCGATCAGCGCCATGTGCAGACCGTAGCTGACGCCACCCTCGCACCGCTGCCGTTCCTATCGCAGGGTGTCGAACTGACGGCGGGCGAACATGAGATCGCCATCGATGCGGGACCGCTGTATGCGCGCTGGAGTGATGGGACGGTGGCGTGCTGGAAGACGCCGTACCTGGGGCGGGGCCTGCGAATCAGCAATGGCGACGTGGTCTTTGCCGAGGATTACGACCGCATGTGGCCGGATACGTGGAGTGGGCAGGAAAAGATCTATGTGTTCAGTTGGGACGGGACGAAGCGGACGTGGACCCTGCCAGCGACATGGGCGGAGCGCGCAGCGGTGCAGCTCATTCCGTTGACGCCGGATGGGCGTGGCAAGCCAGAACGGCTGGTGGTGAGCAAGGGGACGATTTCGCCGACGCTGAAGGCGCAGATCCCCTACGTCATCGTTCCTGCACCGTGACGGCGAATGGCGAATGGCGAATGGCGAATGGCGAATGGCGAATGGCGAATGGCGAATGGCGAATGGCGAATGGCGAACGGCGAACGGCGAACGGCGAACGGCGAACGGCGAACGGCGAACGGCGGCGACGTCTCTTGCGTGACCCTCAATCCTTCGACCACAGGACAACCAACTGCGGGCCGGTGGCCCGCGGTCCCAGGGGCTGAAGGCATTCCGCGAACAGCGTGTGCCGTCATCCGGACGGCTTCATGTGCTGCATCAGGCGGCGGATCATGCGACCGATGTGATCGATCTGATCGATCATCTTGGTCACCATCGCCGCATCGATGAGGCCCATATCACCAGCGATGGTGACCTGAGCTTCGACCTCGGCGTTGGAGCCGAGCGCGATGGTAAGGAAGCGGCAGAACTCCCGGTCGGAGCGTTCGGTTCCCTCAGCGATGTTGCTGGCGACCGAGATCGCCGCCCGTCGCATTTGCGATTTCAGATCGCCCTCCGCGCGCATGTCTGCCGTTACGGTCGAGACGATTTTGAGAAGTTCCCGCACTGCTGCCAGACACGAAGATTGGTGTACTTTCCCATGGTGGTGTCCTTTCATCCACCGGCAGGAGGAGCGCGCGCAGCGGTCAAGGCCGCCGCAGGCGCCGAGCGCAGCGAGGGCAGCCTTGACGGCGAGCACGTGACGGAGGCTGGGGGATGAAAGGACGCCACCACACGGGGAACGTGGCCGTAGGAACGTAGGGCGAAGGGCGAACGCGCATCTCGACTGCCCGAAGCGCATCCCTTCCTCGGCCCCGGGCGTTGCAGCGTTTTCAACCTACAACCGCTAACCACCCTCGTGGGCGGGGATAACAGCGCGTACGAACCTAAAGCACTCTGTTAACGTCTCACACTGAATCACTTTGCCGGGAAGTTCGTTTACACCAATGAGATCACTGAAGCCAACAATCAGACATCAATTGAACCAATGACAGACCCAACCACCGACAAATACTCAGCCAGAGAACAGGGACTGGGTTACATCTACCAACCGCGGCTGGCCCTGCTCCATCTGCTGCAATTGCCAGAAAACACCGCCGTCTTCCTAGAAAAGGACGATGACCTCGATTTTATCGACGGCGATGGCGGCAAGTCTTTAGCCTCGCTCAAGCACAAGGCGGTCGGTGACCGCCTGACCGATCTTTCGATCGATTTCTGGAAGTCCGTCAACATCTGGTTAGTGCGGTACAAGCGCGACGGGGGCGCCGAATCGAACCTACGGTTCTTCTTGTTCACCACCACCACGGTCTCCAGTGACTCGTTCCTCACCCGCTTTCTTCCCGACCACCCCATCCTCTCGGGCGAGGGAGCAACTCTGACCGCGCTGGCTGATGCCGCGCTCGTCAAGTCGAAGTCGAAGCTCATTGGCCAGATCGCCACGGGGTTCAACGAACTCAGCGATCCTGAGAAGCAGAATTTCCTCGAACGCATCCTAATTCTCGATGGCAGCCCGCGCATCGGCGACATCCCGGCGATCATCAGGGACAAGCACATGCGAAGCATCCGTCGCGAGCACCGCGAGTTCGTCTTTGAGCGCCTGGAAGGCTGGTGGACTGACACAGTCATCAAGCAGCTGACTGGCGCCAGGACGGAAGGGATTTTCGGCTACGAAGTCTCGGACAGGCTGTCCAATTTCGCCGAGGAATACAAGGCAGACAATCTCCCCATTACCTTTCGCGGAATGGTACCCGCCGAGGAGATCGACACCGAGACCGATCCGCGTTTATTCGTGGTTCAACTACGCGAGATAGGTATTTCCTCTAACCGGATCAGGAGCGCGATCCTGGACTACTACAGGGCGTTCGAGCAACGGTCAGCCTGGGCACGCGAGAACCTGCTGGTGTCGGGAGAGGTCGAGGAATACGAAGATCGTCTCGCCGACGAATGGAACCGTTACAAGGATGTCACTTTCGAAAAGCTAAAGGGCAACAGTGCCGAGGAGGTTCTGCGCGAAGCCGGCGTGAGCCTCTACAACTGGGCGGAGTTCGAGACCGGGAAGATTGAATCCCTGCGCATCCGTGCGCAGGTGACCGAGCCCTATGTGCTTCGCGGCAGCTTCCACATCCTGGCAGATGCCACGCCCGAACCCAGGGTCTATTGGCACCCCAGATTCTTCGACCGTCTCGGCACGGTGTTGGGGGTGGCTCAGTGAAGCGATGGGATCAGCGGCCTTTCGAGATTCGCAACCTATTCAACCCCGGCTTCTGCGGCTTGGTTCTGTTCCGCGCACTGCACGGTTACGAAGAAGAAGACGCCCGCGGTATGTCTTTCTCGCTGTCGCTACTGGTCTTGCCCCTGTGCTTGCACAAGGAATCGCGCGAGGTGATCGCCAGCAATCCGCGCAGCTACCTGCTCAAGACCACAGAGAAGAACCAGCAGATCATGGTAGGTTTTGCAGACCGAGTCACCCAGATGCTGCCCTATGTCTTCGAGGGCTTCGGCTTGCTGATGGAAAGGGGCTGCATCGTCATCGCGAACGATGGTCGCATCCAAACCAAGCCCAAGAAGGTGCGCAAGACCGTCAGCGGAACCGACGAGACCGTCTCCTGCCAGAAAGTGGCACGCATCGTCGGAAGGGAATTTGCACGCATCGCTGACCGGGTAACTGTTTACACGACTTTCGGGATCCGCCCATGAAGATCAGTTCCATTCACATTTACAGTCACGACTGCCAGCGCCGGGATCTCCGGTTTAAGGTGGACGGGCTGAATGTCATCACCGGTCGCTCATCCACCGGGAAGTCCGCGCTCTCCGAGATCATCGAATACTGCATGGGGCGTTCCTCGTTCAACGTCCCCGAAGGCGTCATTCGCGACAAGGTGGCCTGGTTCGCTGTGATCTACCAGTTCGAGAACGAGCAGGTGCTGGTCGCGAAGCAGACCCCGCCCGGGGGCGGCAGTAGTTGCAGTACAGTGATGCTTCGACGAGGAACCCAGTTGCAGGTACCCGAGTTCAAGGAACTGGCAGTCAACACTGACGACGACAGTATCGTCGAACTGCTGTCGCACCTACTCGGCATTCCAGAGAACCGCACCACCGTCGCGCCCGAACATAGCCGGGACAGTTTCGACGCGAACGTCAAGCACACGTTCTATTACCTATTCCAGAAACAGGGGCTGGTCGCCAACAAGGATCAGCTCTTCTACCGCCAGAACGAGCAGTTCCAACCGCAGGCGATCCGCGACACGCTGCCGATCCTGCTGGGCGTTTCCTCTCATGACCGCTACGAACTGGAATCTAAGCTGCGCACGACACAGCGGGACTTGAGGATTAATACCAAACAGTTGGAGCAGGCGCGCAACGCCATCGACACGTCGCAAGAGAAGGCCATCGGCCTCTACTCGGAGGCCAGGACGGTCGGCGTCATCGGCAACACCAACGAGAACTCCAATGCCGACGCGATCATCGACGCATTGCGATCGGCGTTGTCGTGGAACCCCGAAACCGTGCCCAATGACGACGGCAGCAGGATTTCACGTCTTGAGGAAGAACTGGTCCTATTGCGCCAGGGGCGCCGCGATGCCCAGGCCAGAATTGACTCGGCACGGCAGTTCGCCAAGCGTGCCGGCGGCTACGAAAGCGAGGCCGCGGAACAGGTGGACCGGCTGGCCTCGATCAAGGCACTGCCAAAAAATCCGGACACCGGCGAGTGGCAATGGCCGTTCAGCGAGCGGAATCTGGCACTGGAATCCCCTGTTGCCACCGTCCTGCTCAATGAGTTGAAATCTCTCGATAAGGAATTGCGCATCGCTACCGGCCAACGCCCCAAGCTCGAGGCCTACCTGACCGAACTGGCTGGCAAAGCGGACGAGATCGCGGGCGCCATCAAGCAGAAGGAAACTGAGCTATCCGCGGCAATCTCGGCCAACGAGGTCATCGCCCAGATGGGCACGCGAAACAACGCGGCAGCCCGTGTGGTCGGCCGCATCAGCCTGTTCCTGGAAACGCTCCTCCCGAACGAGGATCTTGCCAGGCTGGAAGCGGAGAATCGCCACCTTAATCACAAGGTGAGGCAGCTTGAGGACCAGATCGGCGACGACGACAGCAACGAACGCTTAACTTCGATCCTCAACAACATTTCCGCACAAATCACTCGATACATTCAGAAATTCAACGCCGAATTCGGTCCCTACCCAGCACGGCTCAATCTAGCACAGCTGACGATCATCTTCGATCGACCCGAACGTCCGGTTCCGATGGGCCGAACCGGGGGCGGCGAGAATCATCTTGCCTACCATCTATCGGCACTGCTCGCTCTGCACTCTTTCGCAACCCAGAACAATTGCCCGATTCCGCGCTTCCTGCTGATCGACCAGCCGACCCAGGTCTACTTCCCGTCAGAGCAGGCCTATAAGAATGCCGACGGCTCAGTGCAGAAGACCGAAGCTGACGCCGACCTCACTGCGGTGCGCCGCCTATTCGAGTTATTACTGAAGTTCACCCAAGAGGATGTCCCTGGCTTCCAATTGATCGTCACCGAGCACGCAAATCTTCGCGAGCAGTGGTTCCAGGACGCATTGGTAGAAATGCCTTGGACCAAACCACCGGCGCTGGTTCCGGAAGACTGGAACGAAGGGTGATCCCCGCAGAAGCAGAATCAAAAAAGACATAGCATATCACCACAGCCGTGACTTGTCCGCCGCCTAGCGCGGAGAGGCGCAAGTGGGGCGTTAAACCACAGACGGCACCAGCCCCCCGAGCCCTTCCTCTCAGAAGATCCACCACCCTCTGTGATTAACATGTCCGATATCCGAAGGTCCGAAGGTCCGATGTCTCATTGGCCTAGGTCCAACGCCCCTGATCAGGATTCATCCCTGACCACAAGACATCGGACATCGGACATCGGACATCGGACATCGGACATCGGACATCGGACATCGGACATCGGACATCGGACATCGGACATCGCCGCTCAGCGCAAAAACGCCTCATGCAACCCGCCATCCACATTGATCACCTGCCCGGTCGTCTTCGACAGACGATTGCTGGCCAAGATGAACAACGCCTCGGCCTGATCCGCCGGGGTGATGGGCTGCTTGGTCAGGGTGCGCTCGGCGTAGAAGTTCGCCAGCTTGGTGCGCAGCGATTCGGTGTCTTCGGCTTCGGTGTAGGGGATGTTGTACTTCGCGAGCGATGAAATCACACGGTCGCGCGGGAACATGTTGCTGCCCTGCACCACCGTTGCTGGGGCGACGGCGTTGACGCGCACCAGCGGGGCCATCTCGATCGCCAGTTCGCGCACAAGGTGGTTGGCGGCGGCCTTCGAGGTGTCGTAGGCCAAGCTGCCCTTCTTTGCCACTGCGGCATTCACCGAGGTGGTGATGATCAGGTTGGCCTTCAGGCCCTGTTCCTTCCAGATCTTGTACGCCTCTTCAGCGACGAAGGCCTGGCCGATGACATTGATATCGAAGGTCAGACCCCACTTGTCGTCGGGGATCGTGCCCTTGGTGTCGGGCGCGACGAAGATGCCGGCGGTGATCATCACCGTGTCGACACCGCCGTAGGCGATGATGACGTCTTCCAGCATCGTGCGGATGGTGGCGCGGCTAGTGATGTTGGCGGTCAGGCCGATGGCCGGGCCGCAGCCGCTGATACCGGTGCCCGCGACGCCGATGCCGACGCCGTGGATGTCGGTCAGTTCCTTGGCCGTGGCATTGGCCGATTCGGCGCCCATGTCGACGCACACGATGTGCGCGCCTTCCTTGATCAGGCGGTGCGAGACTTCTTTGCCGATGCCGGAGCCGGCGCCGATGACAGCGATAACTTGGCGCGAGAGTTCCTTCTCGGGCGGCATGCGCTTGAGCTTGGCTTCTTCGAGCAGCCAGTATTCGATGTCGAAGGCTTCCTGCAGATCGATGGCGACGTATTCGTCCATCGCTTCGGCACCACGCATCACTTCGACGGCACAGTTGTAGAACTCGGCGGTGACGCGGCTTTCCGACTTGTCCTTGCCCCAGGCGATCATGCCGACGCCAGGGATCAGGATGACGGTCGGGTTGGCGTCGCGCATGCCTGGGCTGTTGGCGCGTTTGCACTTGGCGTAATAAGCGGCGTAGTCCTTGCGGTACTGTTCCAGGCCGGTGGCGAGTTTGTTGCGCAGCGCGGTAAGGTCCTCGACCTGCGGATTCCACGCCACATAGAGCGGCTTGATCTTGGTGCGCAGGAAGTGGTCGGGGCAGCTAGTTCCCAGCTCGGCCAAACGCGGGGCGTCAACCGAGTTGACGAAACGCAGCATGGTGTCGTCGTCCTGCACCGTGCCGATCAGGCGCTTCTGCTTCGACACCTGGCCACGCAGCCATGGCAGCACGGCGACGAGGACTTCTTTGCGCTTGGCCGCGTCGAGGGACTGGTATTTCTGACCGCCGAAAGTTTTCTCGCCCTTGTCGTGACTGGCGATGTAGTCGTCGGCCTTCTTGATGATGTCCATCGTCAGGTTGTAGCAGGCCTGATCGTCGTCAGCCCAATTGATCACGCCGTGACCGCCCATGATCACGCCCTTGGCGCTCGGATGCTTGGCGGTGATCGCCTGCAGTTGCAGACCGAGGTCGAAGCCTGGGCGCTGCCATGGGGTCCAGATGAGTTCATCGCCGTAGATCTTCTTGGTCAGCTCTTTCGCGTTCTTGGACGCGGCCACCGAAATGACCGAATTGGGATGCATGTGGTCGACGTGTTTGCGCGAAACAAACGAGTGCAGCGGGGTGTCGATCGAGGTCGCACGCGGATTCAGGTTGAACGTGCAGTGCGGGTACATGCCGACCATGTTGTCTTCAACGTCGGTCTTGGCGCCCTTCACCGGGGCGGCGTTGTAGAGCGGGATCAGTTCCAGCAGCTTCTGTTGGTAGAGCGAGGAGAAGTTTTCTTTCTTCGACGTGCGCAGGTCGCCGCCGGAGCCCTTCACCCACATGACCTCGACGTCTTTGCCGCTGAGCGGATCTTTTTCCATCACCTTGGCCGAGGTGTTGCCACCGCCGGTGTTGGTAACGCGCTGATCGCTGCCGAGCAGGTTCGAGCGGTAAACCAGTTTGCCGACGCCATCGAGCTTGGCGGCGTGGGCGGCATCCCAGGTCGGATAGGGGCGGGCGGCGGGCTTGGCGGACGAGGTCATGGGAGATCCTTGAAACGGTTGTACGCGGCGGCCCACTGTTGTGAAACAGCGGCGTCGTCGCGGGGCTGATACGTGATGATGGGGAAAGATGAACGTACCACGCGACGAATGGCCGCGAGGTCGGCAAGATGGCCGAGCGCCATCGCCTGGATCAAAATATTGCCGGCGGCGGTCGCTTCGATCGGACCGGCCAGCACCATGCGCCCGGTCGCGTCAGCAGCGAGTTGGTTGAGCAGCAGATTTTTGGTGCCGCCACCGACGATGTGCAGCTTGGTAAGCCGGCGGCCGGTGGTGGCTTCCAGTTCGCCAAGCGTGCGGCGGTAGGACAACGCCAGGCTTTCGAGCGCGCAGCGCACGAATTCACCAGGCGTCTGAGGCACCGGCTGATTGGTCTCGCGACAGTACGCTGCGATCTTCTCCGGCATCGCATCGGCGGTGACGAAGCGCGGATCATTGGGATTGATCAGCGATTTCAGCGGCGCGGAGACCTCGGCCAGGCGCGTCAGTTCAGTGTAGTCATAGGTGATGCCGGCGGCTTCCCACGCACGGCGGCATTCCTGCACCACCCACAGGCCGCTGATGTTCTTCAGCAGGCGGATGGTGTGACCGACGCCGACCTCATTGGTGAAGTTGTATTTGCGACTAGCCGGCGTGATCACCGGTTCGTGATGTTCGACGCCAAGGAGCGACCAGGTGCCGGAGCTGAGGTACGCCCAGTCATTGCCGGCCTCGGCCGGCACGCCCGCAACCGCGGCGCCGGTGTCGTGTGAACAGGTAGCGATGACTTTGGTCTCAGCCTTCAAGCCGGTGTCGGTGGCAAACTCTGTCGTCACCGGACCGAGCACGGTGCCGCAGGGCACCAACTCAGGGAACAGGTGTTTGGGCAGTCCGAGCTGCTCGATCAGCGTCCACGACCACGCACGCGTGCGCGGGTTGTAGAGCTGGGTGGTGCTGGCCATCGACGCATCGCCGACCGCGCGACCGCTGAACACGTAGTTGAACCAGTCGCCCATCGGGATCATGCGCTCGGCTGCGGCGAGCAGGCCGGGATCCGCGTCCTTGGCCGCCACCAACTGGTAGAGCGTGTTGATGGCCATGAACTGGATGCCGGTCTCGGTGAAGATCGCGTCTTCGCCGAGCTGTTTGCGCACTTTATCATACGCGGGAATGTTACGCGGATCACGGTAGTGGCGCGGCAACGACAACACCGGCTCGCCCGCGCGCGTCAGCACATAGTCAACGCCCCAGGTGTCGCAGCTCAGGCTGCTGATCGGCAGACTGCGTTTGACCGCGAGTTTGACGCCTTGGCGCAATTCGTCGGCGATGCGCAGCACATCCCAACGCATCGAACCAGCGATGCGGATGGCGCCGGTGGGGAAGCGGTGCAGCTCTTCGAGCGCCAACTTTCCGTCGCTGTTGTCCGCCGAGCGAGAGAGCGTGCCAAGCATGACGCGGCCGCTTTCCGCGCCGCAGTCGAGAGCCAGATGGTAGGTCGTAGTCATCAGCAGGTCACCAGAGAGCGGTTGGGCAGGACGATGCCGGCGTGGGATAGGACATCCGTACTGGCGTCGGTCATCAGCTTGTCGATGTCGGTCCACGACAGCAGGAACACCGGTGCCGAGGCGCCGAGCTTGCTGGCGTCGACCAGGAACACCGTGGATTTTGTGGACTTGGCGACAGTGCGTTCGACGGCGACGACGTCGGCCTGGGTGTTCCACAGGCCGCGCGCGGTCATCGCCTCGGCGCCGAACAGCGCGAGGTCGTAGCGCCACAGCTTGGCCGAGGTCTGGGTCTTGGCGCCAAGGATGACCGCTTGCCGACGCAGATACTGGCCGGCGAGCACGTTCAGTTCAATGCCCTCGATGTCAGACAGGCGCTCAGCCACCATCAGGTTATTGGTCACCACCGTCAGCGGACGCGGCCCGCCGGTGGCAAGTGCGTCGGCAACTGCATGCACGGTCGTGCCGCCGTCGAGGTACACCACCATGCGCGGCTTGATCAGGTCGAGCGCCGCGTGCGCGATGCGACGCTTGGCATCCGCTGATTGCGCAAGGCGCTCGCGGAACGAATCGAAGCGGCGATTGTAGTCGCCCACCGCGCCACCGTAGGTGCGGGTGATGGCGTGGTCGCGTTCAAGCGCGGTGAGGTCGCGGCGCGCGGTGGCTTCGCTGATGCCGAGGCGGGCGCAGACCTCTGCGAGCGGCAGGTACTGGTGTTCGGCCAGCAACTGCGCGATCTGATCGCGGCGCGCCTTCACTACTTCGTAGGCGACTTTCACCGGCTGCTCCGTTGTGCCGAGTGGCTGCGCATGGGTGGTGAGTCTGGATTTATATGATCGAAGTCAATCATATAAATTGGAGGGGTTGGGAGGCCCGTTCGGGGTGCCTGAACCTATGTTCAGGCACCCGCCCACTTCCCGAGTGGGGACAGGTTCTTATGACGCGCACAAGGATGCACCCCATGGACGACAACCGCGATCCGGTGATCCCACAAACAACGGAGTCGATGCACATGCTGCCCGATCCCTGTTTGCTTTCGCTTTGGGTAAGTGGATTGAACAAGCCGGAGGCCGCTGGGCCTCGGATCAGGAACTCAGCGAATGGTAACGTCGATGGAGAGTTCGGCGTGAGCTCCGGCGCCCCAGGTTGCAGGTCGAACGACAAATACTCGGATATCGCCTTGCCGCCTGAAAGACCACACCATGTCCGATGAAAACGATCCGAACCTGCATATCCTGCAAGCCATCGAAGGAGGATTGGTCGACATCTACGAAACCAACCCTGCACTGACCGACGCCAGCGTGGTCTTTGCGTTGGAGGTCGGAAAGATCGCCATCAAACAGATCCACGGCTATGCCAAATCGCAGAACAGCACGGGCGAACCCATCCATCAAGGCGTGATCCAACACGTCGTGAAAGTTGGAAAAGAGCACATCGGCAAGGGCCTGTCGCTCGACGACTACGTGAAATGCGTGGACAAGGTCAAGCGCTCCGTCGAACGACATCGTTCGTACGGTCTGCGCGGCTATTACGACTTCATTAAAAAATTCCTCTAAAACGATCACCAATTTTTGTGGCTCTGCGGCGTTTCGTGTGGGTCCTTTCTCTACCCTTGGCTCGGCGCGTCCAACTACATTGAGCAAGAAACCGCATCGAATTGAACAGGAGGCGCGGAGACGCGGAGATCGGAGGAGGGCAAAAGAGCAGGGGGTATCGGCGCAAAGCATTTTCGCCTCCTCCGATCTCCGCGCCTCTGCGTCTCCTGTTCGCTGTCAGGCATCATCTCCGGTCAGCCAAGAACCCACATGAAATGACGCAGAGCCATTTTTTTGGCTTCTGGTCGTTCGTGGTGGAAACATTCCACCTCTCCATACCTGTGATTGGACAAGCCGCGTCCCGCAGGGACGCACTGAGAATAGCCCGGCGCTTCAGTGCACTTCAGTGCCGGGAAGATGTGCGTGATGATGGACTAGTCCCAGCGGGACGGCTGAAAATGATGGCCATTTCAGCCGTCCCGCCGGGACTCAGTTGAACCATGGCGACCTCTTTCCCGGCACTGAAGGGCACTGAAGTGCCGGGCTATTCCCATGCTGCCCTGTCGGGGCAGCTAAATTACGCTCACGTGGTCGTTTCGGGACCAGTCGGTTTTCACCAGCAACAACGAAGACCCCGATTATTCAACTTCTTGAAATCACCCTCTGTGATTTCAAGTCGCCCCGATCATCCGCTGCTGCTTGCGATACTGCGATGGTGAACATCCCGCCCGGCGTTTGAAGATCGCATTGAAATGCGCAAGGTTGTTGAAGCCCGCGGCAAAGGCGATGTCGGTGACGGGACGATCGCTCTCCAGCAGCACACGTTGCACTTCCTGGATGCGCAGGGCGTGCAGGTAATCGACCACGGTGGTGCCGGTCAGGCGGGTGAAGCGGCGCGCGAAAGTCGCGGGCGAACAGCCGCTCATGCGAACAAGATCGTCGAGGCGGATCTCGTCCGTGAAGTGAGCGATCAGGTGATCGAGCACGCGACCCATGGCGCGATCGTCTTCGCCGACGCGCAGCGCGGTGTGCGCCCGTGCCGACAACGGTACCGCGTCGGTCGCATGGCCGCGACGCAGCACATCGAGCAGGGCGATGAAACGTCCGAGACGCACCGTTGCCGGCAGACCGGCGAACAACTGCAGTTGCGCGCGCAGGTGTTCCGCAGTCGCACCGGTCAGACGCAGGCCGTGGCGCGCGTGGCTCCACAAACGTGTGAGCGATGCGAGTTCCGGCGCGCTCAGCAGCGGCGCGTCGGTGCGGAATTGCAACGACACACCAGCGCTGTCGGCGCGCGCCTTCCACACGTGCGGCACTTCGCTGCCCAGCAACAGACAGTCCGGCGCACTGAAGCGCCCGCTATGGTCGCCGACCTGCAGGATGCCGTCGCCGTTGGTGATGCAGGTCAGCTCGCAGTCCGTGTGCGCGTGCCAGACCGAACCCTTGCCACGGAACGGCACGCGTTCGCCGGCATCGTCGAGCACCCACATGTCCACCAGATCGCGGTCCCACAGCAGGACGCGCAGGGACTGACCCGCCTGGGTCGCGGGAAACTCACTGAGGGGACCAGCCATGGTGGAATAATACCATCACGGGTCACCAACGTTTCCATGGGTGATTGAAAAACATCGATTGGTGCAGGTATCCGAGAAGATGGCCACGAGCGGCGATCAGAATGCCCGACATCCACCCACGCAGGAGCCTGCCCATGAACCACGCCGCCAGCCAGCTCGACCCTCAGACCTCACGCCGCGTCGGCGACTATTATTGTGTCAGCGCCGCCGACCGCGCGAATTACCACGCGCAGGGTTACATCCGCCTGCTCAACGTGCTGACCGAAGAAGAAGTCGCCGCCATCGAGCAGGTCTATGACCGCTTCGCCAACGGTGAGATCCCAGGCATGGGCCGCGACCTGTGCGACATGAGCGGCACCTACAACGACGAGTTCAAAAACTTCGCGCTGATCAACGCCATGCTACCGCGCCGCTACCTGCCGTCGCTGCAGGGCAACATCTACGAACACCTGAGCCAATCGATCGCGCGTCAGCTCTACGGCGACGACATGGGCTACGACTACGACCAGTTCCTCAGCAAGAAACCGGGCAAGGCGCGCGCCGCGTTCGCTATGCATCAGGACATGGGTTATTGGCCGGTGAGCACGCCCGACACGCGCACCGCGACGTGTTCGCTGGCAATCACCGAATCGGTGCGCGCCAACGGCTGCATCGCGTTCGTGCCCGGTTCACAGAAGGCGGCGAAGCTGGTGCCGCACCGTCCGAAGGGCTCGGGCGACCGCAACGAATCGCATACGCTGGAAATCGACCTGCCGGCCAACACGCCGGTGGAACACATCGAAGTCCCGCGCGGCAGCATCACCGTGCACGACGAATGGGTAGTGCACGGCTCGGGCGGCAACACCTCGGACAAATGGCGCAAGACATACGTCATCGCCTATCGTTCGCTCGCGACCATCAAACATGAGCGCAGCATCGGCTTTACCCACTCGCATAACGATACGGTGAATTGGAAGACGGCGTTGGAATTGTACCGGCCGTAATTTCCCTGATCCCAGGTGGGACGACGCGGCATCGTCAACGCATGATACGTGAGGATGCCGCGCTACGGACGACTCACCAGGACCCAAGGACTTCGTTCCTCGTCTTCAACGGGAGCGGAGCTCGGGAAACATCGCCGTGATGTGATCTGGCAGGCCAATGATCTCTTCGCCCCGGATCTCATACTCATCACATTTCTTCATGATGAATCGGCGTCCGTTATTGGCGAAATAGCAGATAGCGAATTTCCCAACTGATCGGTCGTCACCACCAAGGGAGGTTGCTGAGCTTCATGGCCCCCGGTGGCGACTCAGCGCTGATCTTGAAAATCAGGGGTGGTCGTCGATCTCTCGCTGAGGTCCGGTAGCGTTTGGCCGAATGAGTCCTGTACCAAGGCAATGCGGACAACTGCGCTCCAGAGAACGGCTGACAGCTTCGCGGATAAAATCCGATCTATTCGCCATTCCGTGTAAAAGAGCGGCGAGCGTTTGGTCCACTTTGAATGAAATCAGACACAGGGGCAACGCGCCCGTGGGCTTGGTGCTTTCCCGATATATTGGGCGTGTTGTCGGCTTTTTTCGTGGGTGATTTTGACATGTCAGGCGCCACCGGAAAGAGGGTTGATCAGCGTGATGCTGAAGGAATCCATCGGCGAAGCAGGCGCGTCGTCGCCACCGTCACCGCCAGGATGCCTACGACGACTTGGCCCAAGGGAAGATCGGCAAGATGCGACAGCAGGGTTCCAGCCAGCGCAGCCAGCAACGCGATCACGGGTGCAACCCAGATCGTCTGGCCAACCGTGCGGACCAGATGGACGGCCGCCAAAGTGGGCAACAGTAGGCAACCCGCGACAAAGAGCAGGCCAGCAACGCTCAAGCCCAGCCCGACCGCTATCCCCACGCTAAGGCCGATGGCAGTTTGCCAGCGAACGGTATCCATGCCGAGATCAGCGGCAAATTCCCGGTCGAGCAGCACCAGTCGGATAGTCGCTCCAAACCGCCACAGAAGCATGATGCAGATCACCAGCAGGCTGCCAAAGAGTCCGGCGTCCCACCACGTTGCACCGATCAGACTTGAGGTGATGAGCCGTTGAGCATCGGCAAGACCATGGGGAGTGTGCGCCAGGAGGAGCGGAGTAGCCGCACAGGATGCGAGGAATAACCAGCCATTCATGATTTCGCTGGTACGGCCGCTGATCGCCATGATGGATGCCGCCACCGCGACCAACATGGCGACCCCGCCGATCGCCCAGGTGGTGCCACACCAGGGCATGACTGACGTCAGGACCAACATGAGAGCCACGGCAGCGGTGGACACCTGCGCCGTAGCGACGCCCTGGAAGATCGCTCCTCGCGCGACCATCGCCGCGCCGACAAGTCCTAGCAGAGGAGCTAGCAACCAGGCGCAGATCCACGCCGGCGCAAACAGGTACCACGCGGCCAGGAGTTCGTCGATCACCGTGGGCACGCAGATTCCGGTAGTGCGAGTGCTCGCTCGATGCTCACCTCACCAGGAGCGACAACCGTCAGTCGTCCATTCGCGATGGCGGCCACGTGCGTCGCCTGCGTGGCCGCCAAGTGCAGGTCATGCGTGACATAAATCACTGTGACCCCATCAGCACGCAACCGTTGAAGAAGCCCCAAAAGATCGCGCTCGGACTCCGCATCAAGTCCGGCGGCAGGCTCATCCAGCACCAGGATCTCTGGACGTAACGCTAGTGCGCGGGCGATCATGGCCCGACGGCGTTCGCCGCCGGATACCTGCCACACTTGACGGTTGGCCAACCCGGTCAGACCACAGGTCGCCAGCGCGGTGTCGACAAGCTGCCTGCGCAGTGGACTGGACGGCATGATCAGGCCGAGGCCGACAAACTCGTGCAGGGTCACCGGCAGATCGGTGATCAGGTGGCACTGCTGGGGAATACTCGCCGCATTCAAATGAGAATGACGATGGACCACTCCGGAAGTGGGAGAAAGTCTCCCGAGGGCCGTCGCCAACAATGTGCTTTTTCCCGCGCCGTTACGCCCAACCACGTACCACGCCTGTCCCCGCTGCACGGTCCAGGTGACGCCGGTAAGCACCGGTTTCGCGGCGTATCCGACGGTGACGTTCGACATCTGGATGAGGTGATCGTCGGACATGGACAACAAAGACCGCCTGCGATGGTCCTACTTGACCTTTGGCAGACCGGCAACCAAAGCGCGGACATTCCGGTCCACCGTCGCCAGGTAATCCGTGGCATCCGTCATCGATCCGACCTGATGTGCCAAAGGAATGATGACCGCTCCCGAACGCTCAGCCACCAACCGGGCATGTCGAGGATCGAAGAACGGCGCGGTCAGGATGCCCGTGACACGTTGCACACGCATCTGGTCGATGAGTGCGGTCAGATGACGGGTGGTGGGAGATATGCCTGGCTTCGGCTCCATGAATCCGACCACCGTGAGGCCAAACCGTCGCGCAAAGTAGGGCCATAAATCATGATCGGCAACGACGTGCGCGTTCTTCACTGACTTCACGGCCCCAAACCAGCCACCTATAGCGATGGTTTCTCCACCAGATTGTGTGGTTTCACGTTCCGCCTGACTCACTAAATCCGCCGCGTCAATGGAGCGTCCATGCTGCTCGCCAAACAGGGCAATCGCTACCCGCTGGGCAAAGGTTTTCCAATTGGCCTCGATGCGGTCGCGCCGTTCGGGCGCTAAAGCAATGAGACGATCAGCGATCAGGCGCGCAACACGCACACCGCACACGGGATCGGAGAGGTAGTGCGCGTTGCCACCAGCATGGACATCACCGTGCCCACGGTGAGTGTTTGGAGGTGGAACGCCAAGCTTATCAATGACGGTGGATGCATCGACGTAGCCTGGAGCTCCTGAGAGGATCCTGGCATTGCGTGCCTGCTCTTGCAGGACCGGCACCCAACCGATTTCCAGTTCGAGTCCAACCACCACCAGCATATCCGCCTTGGCCAGCGCCTTGGAGAAGCTCGGCCGAGCGTCGACGAAATGCGGATTATCGCCGCCACGGGCAAAAACGGTGACGGTCACCTCGTCACCACCCACCGCGCGGGCGAGGTCACCCAGATCCGGTACCGTTACGCAAACGCGCAGAGGTTCGGCTGCGGAGCCAAGAGCACCAAGCATGACCAACAAGCAGAGGATGACGCGCATACGACCTCCATAATATGAACCAGGATCAGCAAACACCGCCTGAAGCGATCGTGATCGTAGGCACGGGTGTGGGCCGTGCCTGCGATCAGACCCAGACTCCCCAGGCGGGCTGGAGGTCATACAACTGATTCAAAAGACGTGCGGCGGATGCGTACCGATGATGATATCGAGCGACAGCCAAACGCTGTGGGCGTCCTGGTCCGCCAGATGGTCCGCCTTGTCGTAATTGTACTGCAAGCGCAGACGGCTGAACTCCGTTGGTTGCCAAGCGATCAGCGGCGAGATGCGCGTGCGATCATCGCGGGTCGGGTCGGCGTCACGGCCACCGACGCTATCGCCGCTGCCGCTGGCGACTTCATAACGCAGACCAGCGGACCAGCCGGGCAGGAAGCCGACCAATACCTGGGTGAACAAACCCCAGTCCTTGAGGGTGTCGGCTGCATACACGTCGCCAGGAATTGGATCGGTGAATTCATCGACCTCGGCATTCCGACTGATGACCTCGGTCTCCCACGTCGCGAACGGGAACCCACGCGTTCCACCGGCCGGACGCCAGCGCAGCGCTAGATGTCCGCCCAGGATCAAAGACTGGGTATCGACACCGGAGGCGTTGGGGCCGACCGCGAATGAGGCGCCAACTCGCAGCGTCAGATCGTCGTTGACGTCGATGGCATTGCCCCACCGACCGCTCCATGTCAGATCACCCAGGTTGCGAGTATCGGTTTCGAGACCAGCGCCCTCGCGTCCGGCGAGCCCTTCGCCTTCACCAAGGAAGCTGCTCATGGTCTCGCCGCGCGCATTCTGAACGGTCACTAAAATGTCGCTCTGCCAAGGCGTCGGTAATGCCTCGCTCACGCGCACGCCCTGGCCACGCATGCCATCGCCACCAAAGACACGACTGTTGATCACCGGTTGGTCGATCCAGATCCAAGCGTGGGGATGGTTGACATTGATGCGCCCGAACTCAGTGAAGAACTGGCCAGCCTTGACCTCCAGACCATAGGGCAGGGCCTGGGTGCGGATGAAGGCTTCTTCCAACTCAAAGACCGACTCGCCTTCTTCGTCAACGAGATAGATGACATTGGCCTGCGCAACGAAATACGGATCGACGGCACCGGAAATGGCCAACTCCGCGTTGGGCATGGTGAAGCCGCGCTGCTTGGGCTCATGCGCTCCACCCTGCAGATTGCGGATGGACTCATCGCGTTCGGTCGAAGCACCAGCAAGTGCCTGGACGGCGAATGACAGATTGATCAATCGCAAGTGGGAGGCGGCGCCGCCTTGAGCGCCTTGAGCGCCTTGAGCGCCTTGTCCCAGGCGCGCCTCAAGCGCCGCCTGACGCTGCTTCAGTTCAGCGAGCTGAGCCTGAACGTTAACGTCATCGGCGCCGTAGACGGCGACCGTGAGCAGTGCCGGAATGAGGGGAAGGAAACGAAGTTCAGGGCGACGGGTCATAGGGGCCTTTTGGTACTTAGACGTATTACGAGGTGGCCGTACTTAGAGTGGCAGCCAACGCCGTCAAGAAGGTAAATCGATAACGGGAGATCATTAGCAGCAAGGTGATGACACGGCTCATGCACCATCGATGTGATGATTCTTTCGCGTGCCGTGCCCGCGGTCGCGCACCGCTGGAGGTGCGTCACCAGTAAATCACGGCTCCCTGACGAACCAGCGGCTCGCTTGGGCGAATGAGGCAGCCTAACGATTTCTGCGGTGAAGACATTTTCTGCAGCGACAAGTCCAGATCCTGGAAATCACCAGGTCCGTATCATTTCTTGGCTTTGACGCACCCAGCGCAGAGACCGGTGAGGATGATCTCATGATGATCAGTACGAAAGCCCCGTGGTGTCATCCGGCGCAGATCACCTGGGCAGCCTTCCACCTCAAACACACGGTCGCACGTCCGGCAGTGGAAGTGGTGGTGGTGATCCAGGTGAGCAACTTCATAGCGTGCCTGTGCTCCCGGGACCTCGACCGTGGCCAGTTCCTTCTCTTCCGTGAGGGTCTTGATGGCACGGTAAACGGTGGCAATGCCGAGCCCCGGCACCTCATCGCTGGCGGCATCCAGGATCTCTTGCGGAGATAAAGGGCGTTTGGCCGCGACAATGGCGGCTCTGATCGCGTCTCGTTGGCGGGTATTCCGTTCAATGGCCATGGGCAGCATGCTAGGCGGTGTCTGCGGCTGACCAGAGCGGGTTCCGGCCCGGCTGCGGGTCGATCATGATCACCTGGGTAGTTGGTCAGATGATCTCGCGGGTACCAGGAGTCCGGCGATCACTGTGCCCGTCTTGCCGAGCCAATTGGGCTCGCGGCTTGACTGACACGATAATGAAATATCAGTACCGTCAGTCCGAGCGCCTCTCGAAGGAGATCACCGATGCTGCAAGCCCCTGTCGCCACCGTTCCGGTCACGGTGCTCACCGGCTACCTTGGGGCGGGTAAGACCACCCTGCTCAACCACCTGCTGTCCGCCAACCACGGCAAGCGCATCGCGGTGATCGAAAATGAGTTCGGCGAGATCGGTATCGACAACCAGTTGGTGATCAACGCCGATGAGGAAGTCTTCGAGATGAACAACGGTTGCATCTGCTGCACCGTGCGCGGCGACCTGATCCGCATTCTTGGCAATCTCATGCGTCGCCGCGACAAGTTCGACTACATCCTGGTCGAGACCACCGGCATGGCCGACCCTGGTCCGGTGGCGCAGACCTTCTTTGTCGACAGCGACATGCGCGAGCGCTTCCGTTTGGACGGCATCGTCACGGTGGTGGACGCCAAGCACGTGTGGCTGCACCTGGATGACAGCGATGAGGTGCGCGAGCAGATCGCCTTTGCCGACGTCATCCTGCTCAACAAGTGCGATCTGGTGCCGCCCGCTGAACTCGACCGCCTGGAGCAGCGCATTCGTTCAATGAACGCCATCGCGCGCATTGAACGCACGGTGAATTCGCTGATCGATCCAACCAAGCTGCTCGACATCGGCGCTTTCGACTTGGACCGCACGCTGGCGACCAAGCCGACGTTCCTCGATCCGGAGTATCCCTTCGAGTGGGGTGGCCTGCTTCAGCTTCCTGCGGGCGAGGTGGTCGTCGAACTGGCTGATGGGCCAGATCCTGCGATGGCGGTGGCGCTGTTGCCAGCCTCTGGTGTGGAGAACGCCGACCTAAGTCGAGCTGCTGAGCAGGCCGCTCTGGTATTCGCCGCGGACGAGGTCCCCGTGGTCCCAGGTGATGCCATCGTCCCAGGAGCCACCCATTGGCGCCTGGAACTGCCCGGTGATGGCCTCAAGCGCTTTCCACTACGCATCGCCCGTGCAGGAACCTACGCGTTGTTCACCGAACATGGACCCGACGAGTTCGCCATGCGGATCTTGCGCGATGGCCACGTGATCGAGTCACAGGTGCACCGTCCCTTTGGTCAACATGAACACGATGAGGAGGTGTCCTCGGTCGGCATCACACTCCCTGGCGAAGTCGACCCCAAGCGCCTCAACGCCTGGCTCAGCCCGTTGCTGCAAGAGCAGGGCAAGGACATCTTCCGCATGAAGGGAATCCTGGCCATCGCTGGTGAGGATCGACGCTATGTCTTCCAGGGCGTGCACATGTTGTTCGACGGCAAGGCCGATCGTCCCTGGGGTGATGAGCCACGCGGCAACCAATTGGTCTTCATCGGTCGCAATCTTTTGCGCGCCGAACTGATCGCGGGGTTCAGCGCATGCTTGGTCTAGGTGAGCGCGCCAAGCCGGCCGAACTGGTGGTCCAGTGGCACGCCGATGTCGGTGATCACGTGCAGGACTTAGCGTGGTCGCCGGATGGTGAACTGCTGGTGGCGGCAACCATCAGTGGGCCGGTGTTTCTGTATCGGGGTCCGGATTTCGTGCGCGAGATTCCCGCGCATCGGGACGGCACCAACTCGATTTGCTGGTCACCGGATGGTCGTTCGTTCGCCACCGGAGGCATCGATGGCACCATTCGACTGTGGGACACCGCAGGCTTGGCGCTTGGTGAACGAGCCGCTGGCGAGCCGTGGGTTGAGCAGGTGCGCTTCAATCACGACGGAACGCTCCTGGCCAGTGCGGCGGGCCGCACCGTGCGCTTGTGGCGTGGCGATGAACTGGTGCGTGAACTGAAGCCCCACGCCAGCACTGTCACTGGTGTGGCCTGGCGTCCTGGGCGCAAGCAATTGGCCTGTATCGGCTATGGCGGGGTGGCGCTGATTGATCCTGTGATAGATGAAGAACCGACGCTCCTGGCCTGGAAGGGCTCGTTGCTGGTCGGAGCATGGAATACGCAGGGTTCGCGCTTCGCCGCCGGCTTACAGGACAATTCCGTTCACGTCTGGCAACCTGACACGACGCAAGACTGGAACATGGACGGTTATATGCACAAAGTGCGCGAGATCGCCTGGGATCGCAGCGGAAAAATCCTCGCGACTGGCGGCTCGTCTCACATCACTTGCTGGGATTTTCATGGCGATGGTCCGTCTGGCTCCCAGCCGGCTGTCTGCGATGGCCATGCCGGGCCGCTCGCCGCGTTGGCATACCATCCGGCGGATGACCTGCTGGCCAGCGGTGGGCGCGATGGCACGCTGGTGTGGTGGCGTCGCGGCCGTCCGACCCACATGGCGCTGACCGGTCCACCTATCAGCCGCTTGGCGTGGAAGGCGCGTCAGCCGGTGATCGCGGTGGGATGTGAGGACGGCCTGCTGGGCGTCTACGGTCGCAGCTGATCAGAGCGCGCGGGTTCAGGCCGAGCGGTAAGCACGCAACCAGGCATAGAGCGCATCGCCGGGACAGGCGGTTACGCGCAGATCACGGTGGGCAAGCAAAGCCCTGCGCTCGATGTGGTGTTGCGTACACAGCACCGCAAGCGCTTGCCGCAAGCCGGCAAGTTGCGCCGGTCGCGGACGGTACCTGGTGAAATCCCCGAGCACGGTGATCCCAAGATTCCCAGGATTGTGGTCGGTCACGTGTGCCCCCTGGCAGGTCAGCGGTCGACCCTCCCACACTCGCCCATCGCGGCCGACCAACAGGTGATAGCCGATCGCCGCCCAGCCGCGGGTTTCGACGTGGTAGCGTTCGATGCGACGCAGAATTTCGCCCTCATCCAGACCAGTATCGGCCAAGTGTTCACCCGTATGGTGCACGGTGATGCGGGTTATTTTTCCCATCGGCTCATGGTTCGCGCGCACCGGCGCAGATGTCCAGGTAGCCCGCGCCAAGATCCTCAAGGTCGGTGCATCCGCAGCGGGAGGACCATCACCCCGTGCCGGTTGAGTGTCCGCCGGTGTGGACGGCGGAACTCGCGGTGCCGGCACGGGGCCGCTGGGAGGTTGGTGGAAGGCACGTCGTGATGCGCATCCGGCAACGGTCAGGGCGGCGCCCACCAGCAGAGCGCGGCGCGAGAGGCGGATCAGTGGATCCAAGGGCTTCCGTGGCATGGGTGCATGTTACTATTGATAACTAAATATCAACAGTACGACGGGCACCATGATCCCAACTCCCATCACACGTTTACCCGTGACCGTGCTCTCCGGTTTCCTTGGCGCCGGCAAGACCACGTTGCTCAACCACGTCCTGGCCAATCAGGAAGGCCGCCGCGTCGCCGTGATCGTCAATGACATGAGCGAGGTCAACATCGACGCCAAGCTGGTTGCCGATGGCATAAGCGTGAATCGCACGGAAGCCAAGCTGGTCGAAATGTCGAACGGCTGCATCTGCTGTACGCTGCGCGAAGACCTGCTGATCGAGGTCGGCAAGATGGCGCGCGAAGGCCGCTTCGACTACCTGCTGATCGAATCCACCGGCATCAGCGAACCACTGCCGGTGGCCGAGACCTTCACCTTCACCGATGACAAAGGCCAGAGCCTGGGCGATGTCGCCCGGCTCGACACCATGGTGACAGTGGTGGATGCGCGCAGCTTCCTGGATGATTACACCTCGACGCAGGATCTGAAGGATCGCGGCATCGCCCTGAGCGAGGACGACACCCGTAACATCACCAACCTGCTGCTGGATCAGGTGGAATTCGCCGACGTGCTGGTGCTCAATAAGACCGATCTGGTGACGCCCGCCGAACGCGCGCGCCTGGAGGGCATTCTGCGTGCGCTCAATCCCCAGGCCAAACTGGTGACGGGCGATCACGGCCGGGTGCCGCTGAGCGAAATCCTCGATACTGGTCGTTTCGATTTTGAACGCGCTAAACAGGCGCCCGGCTGGCTGAAGAAACTGCGCGGCGAGGAAGTGCCGGAGTCCGAGGAGTTCGGCATTTCGTCGTTCGTCTTCCGCGCGCGGCGTCCCTTCCATCCCAAGCGCTTCTATGACCTGCTGACCTCGTCGGAGGTCAACGGATTGGTGCGCTCCAAGGGTTTTCTGTGGATCGCCACCCGGCCCAACCAAGCAGCGATCTTCCATCAGGCTGGGAAGCAGATGAACCTCTCGCCCGGATCGCAGTGGTGGGCAATGATCCCCGAGGACCAGTGGCCGAAAGACCCCGACGTCTTGGCCGAGATCCGCAAAGGCTGGGACGCTCAATGGGGTGACATCGGCACCGAACTGGTACTGATCGGTCTCAAGCTGGATCGCAAGGCGCTGACCAAGGCGCTCAATGCCTGTCTGCTGAGTGAGAGCGAGATGCGCGGCGGAGAACCGCGCTGGGCGCGCTTCGAAGATCCGTGGCCGGAATGGCCAAAGGCTGCGCCGGCGGAGCAACCAACGTGAAGCGATGGGACCGGAACCGCCATCGTACGTCGACCCGGCAGTGCGGTCGTGGTCGTCTCCCGGCTGCGCTGGTTCGCCGATATCCCTACGGCCGGCGCGTACGCCGCTTGCCGGCTGGTGCTTGGCCGGCGCGCCCATCGATCGGTGCACTGCCGCCTGGTGGTGCCTGCCTGCGTCCAGGCCAGACCGGCCTGGGCGAGGATGCCTGGACGTTGCCATTCCCACACCTCCACCTGGATTGGTCAGCCATTCCCAGACGCTACCAGGTGTCGAAACTACGCCGCTGGAGATCATCGCGCCCATGACCACCTACACGTACCGGCTGCTCAACGCTGATGGCACCGACGGTGATCTGGTCGAAGTGGACCAGCCCTTTGCGGCACCGGCACTGACGCACCATCCAGAAACCGGACATCTCATGCGTCGCACCATCGAATGTGCTCCGAATATCGGTGGTCGCTGGTCAGAGCGCGGCGCAGCGGCGTCCATGTCGGCGGACAACCTCGCCCGGCATGGCTTCAGCCGCTACCAGCCAACCGGAGACGGCAGTTTCGAGAAGGAGTGCGGTCCAGGCCCCGACCCGTCGTGTCCGCAATGTCCGCCTGGGTGAGGTGCGGGACGAGCTACGAGCTGCGAGCTACGAGTTCGATTTGCGAACGGGCCTTGCGGCCCTGCGCGATGAGACTTCGCCACAAGAAAGAGCGAACTCGCAGCTCGCAGCTCGCAGCTTACTGCTCCGCGTTCATGACGAAGCGCGCGGTGTGATCGTGACCATCAACACGAAACTGCATGAACAGACGCATCTTTCCACCGCGCGAGGGGCGGATCCGCAGATCGATGGTCGGACCACCACGCGCGGTCGGTGTGGGCATGGGGCCGAGCGGATGCAGGTGGACGACGGTGTACCAATCGTCCATCACGCCGACGAGGTGGGCGAACGCACCCATCAACGGTTCCAGACGTTCGACCGGCCGGCCGTATTGATCGATGATCGTGATCTGCGCATCGCTGATGGCACCGGCGCGTAGTCCAGTTGGGATCGCAAGCTGACAGGTGAAGCCGCCGACATCGGCACGGTCGCTCGGCGGATCATCTGGTGGGGTACTCGCCGGTCCCTCGACAGTGAGCACAGTTTCGGGAAATTCCGGACGTCCGGTGCGCAGCGGTTGCAGTTCCACCCACAAGCGGTGATTCCCAGCGGCGGTGGGGCGGTAGCGCATCACGTATTCGCCGGGTTTGTCTGTCGGTGTCGGATGCAGGTGCTGGTAGTCGTGGAAACTGCGATTGAGCAGGAGCGCGTGCAGACGTGCGCCGTGGGTTTCCATCAGGTCGTCGAGCAACACCGGATTGCCTTCGCGCGTGAACAGGCCGATGCGCAGTTCGTGATCGTGTCCGGCTACTAGGTGCAGGCCGCTGTCCTGCACCAGATGGATCGAGGGCGTCGCCGGCGGCAGTTGCTGCAACACGTTCGTGCTCGTCAGCAGCGCTTCGTCCGGGTAACGAGCGGCGATGGTGTCGAGCATGCCGCTCAGCCAAATGACCTCGCCGCGCAGTTCGCTGTGGCGTGCGCTGAGCGCCAACTGGTTAAGGCGCGGTGTGGCCTCGGCCACCTGACGGACGGCTGCGTCGAGTACGCGCCGATCTTCACCCCACACCATCACGCTGCGACGGCGCATGAACGCCAGGTGCGAGTTCAACACCGCGAGACGTTGCGGTACCTGGTCAAATTGCTGGTTATGCAGCGCATCACCGAGCGTTGCCCGCTCGACCCCGATCTGTTCCCAGGCATCGCCGACGGTGGTGATGCCGGGACCACACAGCGCCTCATCGCTGGCGCGTAGGGTTGCCGTCGCGCTGGGCTCAACGGCAATCAGCGGCGCAACGACGGGCAGCAACAGGAACAGCAGCAATGGGGTGGGTGGCTTCATGCTTGCTTGCCTACAGATGATAATTGACTATCAAAAGCGAAAAACCGGAGACCACCATGCCGCCCCGTCGATTCCCCGCTGCCGGTCTGCTGTTGGCGATCGCACTGCTGATGACGCCACTCCACCGTGAGCTGTCCGCCTGCGGCATGGGCTGGTGGCCGTCGCTGGAGCGGGCGTTGGAGGTCGCGCCGGAGGACGGTCGTCTGGTGGTGATGGTCTTTACCGGCAATGACTGGGGCCTGGGCAGCATGCACCTCGACCAGCGCGTGTTTGAAGAGGGCGAGTTTTCCTACCGCTTCGGTACCGACTTCATCCCCGTCAACTTCGACTTCCCGCAACTCATGCCGCTCAGCGACGAGGCCACCGCTTACCAGGTGTCGTGGGCCGAACGCTATCAGGTACGCAGCCTGCCGACCTTCATCGTGGTGCGTCCCGACGGCAGCGAGTTCGCGCGATTCGAGTACCGTGGTGAATCCGCCGACCAGATGTTGAAACTCATCGCCGGCTGGCGCGAACGCTGGCTCGCACGTGCGCCGATAAGTGGAGCGACCGGAACGCCAACGGTGGTCGAGGTGCGGTGATGCGGTGGTTGCTGGTGCTGATGCTGATGCTGGGCGCATTCGTGTGGTGTCCCTTCGCCGTCAGTGAAGAACCCGCACCGCGGGTTTTCCAAGTACGCGGCACGGTCGAGGTTGTGCGTCCAGGCAGCAGCGAGGTCGACATCTTCCACGAGGAGATCCCAGGCTACATGCAGGCGATGTCGATGCCGTTTCGTGTACGCGACCAAGCGACGCTCACGGCACTGCGCCCAGGGCAATACATCACCTTCCGCCTGATGGTGACGCGCACCGACGACTGGCTGGAAGAGCCGGTAGTAATCCGCGAGCCAGTATTCCGCGCGCCACTGACGCACGATGGCGTACCAGCGCCACAGCCCACGACTGCAGCGGAGCTGAAGTTGCTGAAGATCGGCGACGTGGTGCCCGACCTTGCCTTCACCACTGAACGCAGCGACGCAGCGACGCTGTCAGCCTACCGCGGCCACGCGTTGGCGGTGACCTTCGTCTTCACCCGCTGTCCATTGCCGAGCGCCTGTCCGCTGCTGAGTCGGCGCTTCCGCGAAGTGCAGGATCTGCTCGCTGCGCGCCCGGCCTCGTCGCATCGGTTGTTATCACTGACCATCGATCCGGACCACGACACCGTGGCGGTGCTCGCCACGTATGCGGCGGCGCTTGGTGCGGACCGCGCGCGCTGGCGATTTGGCCACGCGAACCTGCCAGCGCTGACGTTGTTCTCGTCCCAACTTGGCCTCGGCTTTTGGCAGGCTGACGGAACCATCCGGCACAACTTGCGCACGCTGGTGCTCGACCCACACGGACGCCTACATGTCGTGCGCGAGGACGGTCGCTGGAGTGCGGCCGAGCTGGTTCAGGACCTTGAGCAAGCGGCGGCGGTACCCGCACCATGATGGATCTCAATTGGAACTCGCGCACCCTGACCCAGGGTTGGCAGCGAGGCATCAATGCGTTTTTCTGGGGCCTGGGATTTACCGCGGACGACTTCACCAAAGCCCAGGTCGGCATCGCCACGCCGCTGTTGGAAGGCAACCTGTGCAACGTCCATGCACATGAACTCGCGCAGCACCTAAAACACGGCTGCGCCGCCGCCGGACTGATCGGCTTCCCGTTCGGCGTGTCGTCGGTGAGCGACAATCTGACGCAAGGTCATGCCGCCCCCGACCTGCCAGACCTGCCAGAAACGCAGGGCGAGTATTCGCTCATCGCTCCGCTCACTGCGCCGTTCAAACCCTACGCGGATCTGCAGGTGTGTTTCGGCAACCTCGCACCTGACGGCATCCTCTTCAAAGTGTCGTCCTTGGCCGAGCCACGCTTCCGCGGTTTGGCGATCTGCTTTGAAAACGCCAAGGCAGTCGCTGATGCGGCTGCCGCCGGTCACATCCTGCCCGGTCACGTCGTCATCATCCGTGGCCGTGGCCCGGTCGCCGCCGGCATGCCCGAAGTCCTGGTTGCCAGTGCGGCGTTGTCGGTGCCCGCCTTGTACGGCAAGGTCGCGCTGCTGTCTGACGCGCGTATTTCCGGCGTCTCCAGCGGTGCCGTCGGCGTCCATTGCAGTCCCGAGGCCGCCGCCGGAGGTCCGATTGGATCGTTGATCGATGGCGATGTTATCACCTTCGATCTGCTCGCCGGCACCATCAAGGTACACCGCGACATCGCTGCTCGCACCGTAGCCATGCCCCTGCCCAAGTACGCCTACGGCTACCTCGCTGATTTCGCCGCTACAGTGACCCAAGCCCACGATGGCTGCGTCCCGCGCTGGGTCTGCACGCGCCCTGCAACCCGGGCACGCCGATGATCAGGTCTACCGCTCATGTGGCGACCGAGGCCAATCGCCTTCGCCATGCCCAACTGTTGCTGTGCGACGGTGGCTGCTGCGGCAATCCAACGCGTGGTCATTGTCCGATTCCACTCGCTGACTTGCGCGCCCGCTGGAAAGCCCGCGGGCTGACGCCCGCCGTGTCGCTAGCCGTGACGACGTGCCTGGGGCCATGCGATGTGTCGAACGTCGCCTGTATCCTGCACGCGCAGGGCACCTGGTGGTTGGGCAACCTGGAGCGCCACGATTACGACCTGCTGGCCGAGTGGGCGGAGCAATGCCGTGATGGTCTGGCGCCTTTACCGTCAGCGCTGGTGAGCAAAACATTCAAACGTTGGCGCCGGCCTGACTAATTCAGCGTCGCAGCAGGATCAATGGCCGTGGCCAGGCTGCCACGGTTCGACGCACAACAGCAGGCGTACCTGTCCGGTTCCCTCGATCGCAGGTGAGCGATGGACGATCGCCGGATCGCCGTCGGAGGAACCCAGCCGCTCGCCTTTGAGCAGCCCAACGGCAAAGCGTGGGAGGCTGCGGACTTGGGCGGCATCCGGCACGATGTCCGGATTGGTGCCGAGCGGTCCGAGTTGGTTCCGCTCGACGGCGGCGTTGGGCACCCAGCACGTTCCCGGACCGCGGTAGGTGGTCAGCAACCGCAGTCCCGTCGCATCACAGTGGTACTTGGTGCACAGATCACTGTCGATGCGCTCGATGCGCAGCGACAGCTTGCCGTCATCGACCAAGCGGGCGTAGTCGCTGGCCAACGCGATTAGATCCGCCACCAGCAGGCGGCGTCCGGGATGATCCTGGTCGCACGCATGGACTTCATCGGCGATCGCCGCCGCTACTTGATCACCGCGGCAAGAAAACCGCGTATCCGGCAGTTCGCTGGGCGGCAGGTCGTCCAGGTACCGTTCCAGCACCGGATCGACCGAGCGCTGCCAGATGGCGAGATTGATGCCACGCCGGCGCACTGCGAGCAGGCCAGGAAAATCAGGCGCCAGGAGCACATGGGTGGGCAGTTTGGGGGAAGGCGGCGCACTTGGTTCGGTCTGGGCGTTCACGGCAGGCGTTCTTACTATTGAAAAACGTTTATCAATAACAAGGTGAGCGCCCAGATGATCGTCAGCCACTCCCACAGCGACCTTGCCGAACGCTATCCACCAGGCTCCATAACCCAGGTGGTACGCTGGAATGACGCTGGCTTGGTTCCGGTGGTGACCCATGACCAGCGTACGGGCGAGGTGCTGATGGTTGCGCACGCCAACGCCGACGCGCTGGGACGCACGTTGGCGACCAGCCTAGCAACGTATTTCAGCCGCAGTCGGGGTGGGCTGTGGCTGAAGGGAACGACCTCGGGCGACGTGCAGGTGGTGCGCGAGGTGCGCGTCGACTGTGATGGCGACGTGCTGCTCTACCTGGTCGAGGCCGACGGCCCGGCCTGCCACACCGGCCGACGGTCGTGCTTTTCGTGGCGGGTCGATGATGACGCCTCGGTGCACTGTGACCGTCCGGTGCTTGCTCGCATGATATCCTCACTGTTGTCACCGGAGTCGCCGTCATGACCGATGTCCTCACCCTTCCCGCCACCTACGCCGAATGGCGGCACTGCATCACGGTGAGCTGCGGCCTCAAACTGGCGCGCTCGTACATCGAACAACGACTGGACCTCTTGCGTGATGAAAACGATGCGCAGACCAATCGCTTCATTGCGCTGTACGGGCGTGAGCACCACCAGCGCGTGGTTAACTGGTTCTATAAGGCGCAGATGGAATGAACGCAGGTCGCGAGCTGTTTGTCGCTCGGTGACGCAGTATCTTCGCTCCTCAGAACGAACGGAGTTTCACCCCATCCCGAGCAGCCTTCTTTTCGTCGCGTGCACCGTTTCCGGTTTGTTGGGCTTGTTTTTATTGATATCCACTTATCAGTACTCCATGTTTACCCTGCGCTCGTTCCTCAACGCACTCGCCTGTCTGGCGCTGGTGCTGTCCTCCACGGCGATAATCGCACCAGCGGTCGACGTTACGCCCGTGCGTGTGGTCACTGGCAACACCGTGGTGCAGGACATCGCTGTGCGGATCGGTGGCGAGCGCATCCAGGCGACGTGCCTGCTCCAACCTGGCATCGATCCCCATGCCTATCAGCCGGTGCCGGAGGACGTGAAACGGTTGGCCTCGGCTCAACTGGTCATCATCAACGGCCTTGGTTTTGAGGGGTGGTTCGAGGGATTGGCCAAGGAAGCCGGTTACCGTGGAGTAGTGGTGCGCGCCACCAGCGGCATCACGCCGCTGAAGATGGCGGACGATCACGATCACGATCACCCCCCGGCAGCAGGCGACGATGCAGCATCGCACGAGGCGCTGGTCGATGATCCGCACGCCTTCAATTCAATCGTGCATGGCGTGCGCTACGCCGAGAACATCCGCGACGCCTTGATCGCGGCCGATGCCACCGGTGCCGAAGGCTATCGCAGCCGCGCGACCGCCTACGTGGCGGAATTGCGCAAGGTCGATGCCTGGGCAAAAAAAGAGATCGCGACCAAACTGCCACCGGCGAGCCGCAAACTGATCACCAACCACGACGCGCTCCAATATTTCGCCAAGGATTACGGTTTCACCATCCGCGCGCCGAACACCGCGCTGGAGGACAGCCAGCCGAGTGCGCAGGACCTTGCCGCGCTGGTGACGTTCATCACCAGGGAAGGTGTAAAGGGAGTCTTCCTGGAGGTGGGCAAGAATCAGAAGGTCGTCGAACAGATCGCGCAGGAAGCTGGCGTGCGCATCGGCGGTGAACTGTACCTGGATGGCGTCGGGCCTGCCGGCAGTCCAGCCGCCACCTACATCGGCATGTTCCAGACGAACGTCACCACCATTGTTGGTGGATTGCAATAACCGCATGATCGGATTTGGTGTTTCGGGGTGGATCCGCGTGGTGGTCGGCGTCGCGTTCACGGTTGGTGCCGGGTTGATGACGTGGGCGATCGAACGTCCGGCGTCAACCGCAGGTCAAAACAGTTCAACGACCGCACCTGAACAACGTTCCCCAGGTACCCCGCCTTGGCGTGAACTCCGTTTGAACATCGACAGCACCTATGCCGTACAGAACTGGGAGGTCACGCTTGCAGGCGTGGCGTGTCAGCCCCACCACACCAGCACTTGGTCATGGGTCGGCACCATTGCCGGACCCGCTGAATCCGAAGTGCTGATCGAAGCGATTGCAGCGCCGGTATCTCCAGCAGGCGATGCTGGTGCTGCACCGCTGCACGGGCTGCGGTGGACGCTCGGCGATACCCCCGCGGCGGTGACGTGGGGCAGCGGCGATGTGGTGGCGACGGTGCGTGTTCCATGAGCCACGTTCTGCTGCGCTGCACCGATCTGACCATCTGCTACCAGCGGCGTCCGGCGGTCCATCACCTGAACCTTGAACTGGCGTGTGGTTCCTTTGTTGGCGTCGTCGGTCCCAACGGCGCAGGAAAAAGCACCTGGTTGCAGGGAATACTCGGTTGGCTGCCGCTGACCGGCGGCACGGTAACGGTGGCTGATCAGCCGATGGCGCGTTCCCTGCGGCGACTGACTTACCTGCCCCAGAAACGTCAGAGCGATGTCGATTTCCCGGTCACCGTCGAAGGCGTGGTGGCGATGGGTCGTTACCAACATCGTGGTCTGATGGGCGGATTTACCGCCAGTGATCAGCAAGCGATCAACGCCGCATTGGCCGAGATGGGCTTGACACCGTTGCGCCAGCGGCCGCTGGCGCAGTTGTCCGGCGGCCAGCAGCAGCGTGTGTTCCTGGCCCGTGCACTGGCGACCGGTGCCGACATCCTGCTGCTGGATGAACCTTTGGCCGGACTGGATGCGCCGACCACACAGGACTTATTGCAGCGTCTGCGCGCCTGGGCCACACAGGATCGCTTGGTGATTGCGGTGATTCATGATCTCGCCGCCGTGCGGGCGTGGTGTACGCACGTGGTGTTGATGAACCGCCACCTGATCGCGACGGGCCATCCAGCGATCGCTCTGACGGATGATTACCTGCGCGCCGCGTATGGTCCCACGTTCATTTCCAACCTTCCGGCGTCTGCCCCAGCGATGGTCGTACCATGAGCGATGCAGGATTTTTCGTATGGCTGAGCGAGCCGCTCCAATACCGCTTCGTCTGCCGTGGCCTGGGCATGGCGCTGTTGTTGGGTGTCAGCGGCGGCCTGATCGGCTGCGTCTTACTGCTCCGCCGCATCGTGCTGATGGCGGATTCGTTCGGGCATTCGTTGCTGCCTGGCATCGGCATCGCGTATCTGTTGGTCGGCCCAGGTATGGGGGGCCTGTTCATCGGGGCCTTGATCGCCGGATTGTGCACCACGGTGATGTCAGGCACCATCAACCGCCTGACCCGGCTCAAGGAAGACGCCGCGTTCGGATCGCTGTTCGTGTTGTGTTTTGCTGGTGGCGTGGCGCTGATGAGTCATGTCGCCGCACCGGTCGATCTGATGCATTATCTGTTCGGCAATGTGCTGGGCGTGACCGCCAATGACCTGTACCTGGTCACAGCGGTGTCGTGTGGCACCGTTATCGCTACCTGCATCGGTTACCGTGCCTTGCTGATGGAGACCTTCGACCCGCAGTTTTTCCGCTCGTGTGGCGGGCGCAGTTTCCTGACGCACCTGCTGGTGCTGGGTGCCACCGTGCTCAACTTGGTTGCTGCACTCCAGGCGGTGGGCATGGTCCTGGCACTAGGGCTGTTCATCCTGCCGGCGGTCACTGCCTATCTGTGGTGCGAGCGGTTCGGCACCATGCTGATCGTCGCCGCAGGCTATGGCGGCGTGGCCGCCTGCGCTGGGCTGTACGTCAGTTATTACCTCAACCTGCCCAGCGGAGCCTGCATGGTCGGCTGCCTGGGCGTTGGCTACCTGCTGTCTTTGCTGATCAGCCCTCGCCACGGCATTATCGCCCGCGTGGTGCGGTCGCGTCGTCATGAGCAGGAGGATTCACCTGCAGAGTGCACCATCCGCTGATGGCGGAACCAGGTGCGGTTATTTCCGCCGACGTCCTGGCGAGGACCTTTTCGGCTGCGCCGCATTGGTGCTCGGCTCTGCCAAGACGACGCTTTGCTGTGTCGCATCCCACTGACGCCGTTGTTCCGGCATCAGCACACCGGCACCATGGCACAGTGGACAGGTGTCACCCAACGCCGCCAGGATAGCCGTGCGGATGAAGGTCGAACGATTCGAGATGCTGCGCAAACGCTCCATGATCGCCGCGTCGACCTTGAACGAGACACTGGTAATCGTGGTTTTTTCCTGCGGCGCGAGTTTGGCCTGCGGACCACCGGAGCGGGAATTCCTAGGCATGGAAGGCGGTCCTGGGCATCTGAAATCGGAGCCAGTCGATGAACGGCGTGGCGGTGGCGATGTAGGCCATCCGCTGCCGATCCCTGTGGATGCTCTAAAATCACGGGGACGATTGGGGACGTAGGCCGGCATAATTGATCGTGCGAAATCAATAGCAACCGGGTCCTTATGGCGTGATTTTCCGACACGTTGAGACTCCACAGCCCAGTCGCATACCCCCACCTGTTCTGGGAAGGTCGCGCCATCGGCCAAGCACTCTACCTGGAAGCCGAAGCGCTGATGCGAGCCAACCGCAGCATCCGCAGCACCGGCATCGGCTGTTTCTACGACGATGCAGTCCACGATCTGCTAGGGATTTCTCTCGCAGTCATCGCAGAGGCACCGCGTGACGACGTTTCGCAAAGCCTCTATCATTTCACCATCGGCGGCCCGCGCGACGATCAGCGCCTGCGGACGACGGATCCGTACGTCCACGACCTGGCACCTGGGTGATGCCGTCGAGGGCGCGGAAGGATTCGCGGCGGATCATGGCCACGAACGCGTCCAGGTGGGCAGTGCCCTGATCACCCGCGCGGGCCAGGGCAAACAGATCCGCGGCCAATCCCTTGCGCCCCAGCGGGCGGACCACCACGTGGGTCTGGCGCTGATCGATCGCCCAGCTCGGCAGTGCCGCCACGCCCTGCGCACTGGCGACCCACTGGATGATCATCGCCGTCAGTTCGGCGGTGCGGCGCTGTGCCGGCACCACACCAGCGGGTTCAAGAAAACGGGTGTAGAGATCGAGCCGGCACTCCGCCACCAGATAGGTGATCACCGGCGCGCCAGCAAAGTCGCGCGGTTCCAGCTACGCCTTCGCCGCCAGCGTGCTGCCCGTCGGCACCAGGCCCACGATGTGGTAGCGGAACAAGGGCTCGACCATGATCCCAGGCGCCTCTGCCCGCTCGCTGGTGATGATCAGATCCACCGCGTCGGCACGCAGCGATGGCAGCGGATAAAAGCTCGTACACAGGCGTAGATCAAGATCGATGTTGGGCTGGCTGCGGCGGAATGCGGCCATCGCTGACGCCAGCCACTCAACACAGGAATGGCATTCCAGGCTGATCAGCAAGCGTTCGAGCCGTCTTGCCTTTCGAATTTCGCCTTATCCGGGGCCGCACGTTCCACGTCGCCGACCGATCAGCACCAGGCGGTGATCATTCAGGTCGTAGCCCAGGCGTTTGGCGATGGCGTGTTGCAGGGCTTCGATCTCGGCATCACGGAATTCCAGCGCCTGACCACTGTCGACATCGACCAGCTGATCGTGGTGCTGGCGACCAATGACGAGTTCAAAGGTGGCCTGGGTATCGTCCAGCATCAACCGCTGGACGATGCCCAGGTCGGTCACCAGGTTCAGCGTGCGGTAGACGGTTGCCTGAATATTTCTATTGATATGTTGAAATCAATAATTGAGGCTCACGTCACACGGATGGACCGCTGCTGGATCATCGTGGGCCCGGCCACCGCACCCTCATTGGAACCTCCATGCTCACGTCCTTGCCCACCGCCACGTTCACCACTTGGGCAGCGTTCATGTACCAACGCATGCTGATCGTTGCCGGGGTGCTGATCTGCCTGATCGGCACCACCCAAGCTGCCGATGGGGAATGGCTGACGCTGTTTGATGGGAAAACGTTGAATGGTTGGCACGTCAGCACCAAGACCGGGCATTCACAGGCCAGCAAACACGCCACGGGGGGTAAATGGGAAGTGGTGGATGGCGCCATCACCGGATCGCAGGACCAACCGGGCAACGGTGGCATCATCATCACCGACCAACTGTTCGGCGATTTCGAGGTGGTGGTTGAAATGAATAATGACTGGGGCCCGGACAGCGGCCTGTTCTTGCGCAGCACCGAGGACGGCAAGGCGTATCAGGTGATGATCGATTACCACGACGGTGGCAATCTGATGGGGATCTACGGCGAGGGCCTTGGCGGCAAGCCACATGTGCGCAACTACAACTTCACCAATGTCGTCACCGCCATCGAATCCAAACTCACCGGTGCACCGCAGACCGCGCTGCCGGTCCTGCCTGAGTCGTGGTCGTCCTTCTGGCGTCACGGTCAGTGGAACGAACTGCGTGCCCGCATCGTCGGTGGCGAAAAACCGACCATTACCACCTGGATCAATGGCGTGAAATTCATGGAGTGGACGGAAACCGAAGCGCGTCATCCGGCCCGCGCCGGCATCGCGCTCCAGGTTCACGGCGGTGGATCACCAGCGGATTACCTGGGCAAGTTCGTGCGCTACCGCGCCATCCGGGTGAAGGCGCTTGATGGCACAACGCCCAAACCGTAACCCGCAGGCTTTCGTCGGCGCCGTCATCGATTGCCATGCTGCGTAGTGCCGACCTTGCGGGTAGCAGGTGCGGTGCTCACCGTTGTCTCCACGTGCAGACCGCGCTCTGCCGCGGTGACTCGGCCATCAGTCCATGTTCGCCAGGGACCAGGTGCTGACGCAGGTGGTATTCCAGGCGGCGCTGTTGTGCGGGATCCGCGATATCGGCGGTCAAACCCGCGCAGTGCAGGTAGGCCGCAGCAAAATCGGGAAAGACCTGCCGCCACGTCCAGGTGACGAAGCGGATTTCAGGTGTGGGTGCGATGTCACGCAGGTGGCGCAGCAGGAAGTCATAGCCGTAGGTGCGACGCGGATCGCGTAAGACGGGCGGCAGGAAGCCGGACAGACATCCCAGCGACGGTTCGATTTCTGCGCCGCAGACCCAGCAGACGTGGCGTGTGGCAAGGCGCGTGCACACCTGCCAGAGCGTCACGGGATCCTCGGTCATGCCGGGCAGGTTGGCCGCCAACACCACCTCGGCCGGAGGCAGATTGTGTTCGCCCAGATCTTCCCACGGCTGCGTGATCACGACCGGCTCACTGAGGTCATGCGCCTGCATGCGTTGGCGCAGACGTTCCGCCATGAATCCGTTGGGCTCGACGGCCAGCCACCGGGCACCCTGCGGGATGATCGCTGCCCCCAGGTCGCCGGTACCAGCGCCAAGGTCGATCAGTGACGTGGGTCGGCCCACGCCACGGCGAATGGCGGGCCCCAAGCGCTCGACGTAGTCAGAATGCTGCTGGCCACGGGCATAAAATGCAGCGGCGGCGTCAGTCCAGCCGTGAGTCGCACGCACGCTGGACATCAGGATTCCTCGAAGCCGAGCACGCGTCCGGAGTTCACCACCACGGCGAGCGTGCCGATGTGATGCAGCAGCACCGCCCATACCGGACCCAGACCGACGTAGGTGACCAGCGCCACCACCACGATGGTCCAGCACAAACCCATGGCGACATTTTGCGCGATGATGGTGCGACAGCGGCGACTCAGGCGCAGGCCGGTGCCGAGGCGCCGCAGGTCGGAGCCGGTCAGTACCAGATCGGCAGAGGCGAGCGCGGCGTCGGTGCCAGCGGCACCCATCGCCACGCCGACCGCACCGGCTTTGAGCGCGAGCACGTCATTGATGCCGTCGCCCACCACCAGCGGGCGGCGCCCGGCGGCGGTCAACGCGCGCACCACGGCGAGTTTGTCAGCAGGTGTCGCATCCGCGTGGACCTCGGTCAGCCCCAAACGTGCAGCGATGCCGTGCGCGGCACTGGCTCGATCACCGGTCAGCAGCACCTGTCGCGTCACTCCTTCGCGCGCCAGATCGGCCAGCGCGTGGCGGGCTTCTTCGCGCGGTTCATCGTCAAGCGTGATCCAGCCCAGGAAGCGGCCACCGCGCGCGACCCCGACCAGCGGTCCGTAGTGCGCGGGGACTTCGCCGACGCTGACACCCAGGTGGGTGAGCAAGCCCGGACGACCAAGTACAACGACGTCAGTTCCTAAGCGCGCGGCGACACCGCCGCCACTGTGTTCGACGACGTCAGCCAAAGGCTGGCGCTGGGTGGCGTCGCCAGCACGTGCCACAGCGCGGCTGACGGGGTGACTGCTGGCGGCACCGAGCGCGCCGGCCAACACCAACACCTGGGCAATCTCATACCCTGGTTCCGGCAGCACCTGCGCGATGCGCAATTCGCCGACCGTGAGTGTGCCGGTCTTATCGATGACCAGCGCATCGACCTCCGCCAGTTCCTCGAGAAATGCGGTGCCTTTGACCAGAATGCCGAACCGCGCGGCGGTGGCGATGGCGGCCACGGCGGTGGCCGGCGCAGCCAGCACCAACGCACACGGACATGCCGCCACCAGCAACGCCAGCGCGGTGGTGACGGTGCCACCCAGCATCAGCGCCGTAGCCGCGCCCAACAGGACCAGCGCCAAGTACGGCATCGCGAAACGTTCCAGCAGCCGCGTTACCGGTGGCTTGGCGTGCTCGGCTTCCTGGACCAACTGCACCACACGACCAAGCGCGGTGTCTCCTCCAAGGCGCAGCACCTCGACCTCCAGCCGACCGTGACGATTGATGGTGCCGGCTTGCACGACATCACCGATGGTCACCTCAATCGGCAGGGATTCTCCGGTCAGCGCCGAGGCATCGATGGCGGAGCTGCCAACGCGCACCAGTCCATCAGCAGGCAGGCGGTCACCGGCACGCACGTCGATGCGATCACCGATGCGCAGCGCGGTGCTGGCGATCTCGGTGACGGTGCCGTCTGCTGCCAAGCGGCGCGCACGTTGATGACCAAGGCGTGCAAGCGCCGCGATGGCGTCGCGACTGCCGAGCAGGCTGCGCTCCTCTAGTACATGGCCGAGGACCATCGCCAGCGGTACCAGTGCGGCGGTCTCCAGGTCGTCGAGGGCCCAGGCTGAGATCAGTGCGGCGGCCACCAGCAGATCGGTGATGCCATGTAGACTAGGCGAGCGCAGCGCGTTCCACGCTTCGGTGAGCACCGGCACAGCGATCAACGCGGCAGCCAATGCCGCGACCAGCCGCGCGGTGTCGGCTTCTGCCGGCCAAGCGGTACGCACGACCACGGACAGCGCCAGCAACGCAGCGCTGCTTCCCGCCAGCGCCAAGCGGCTGCCCAACTGAAATTTCTCGCGGCTGGACAGCAGCGATCCTGGAGCCGGTGAGGCCATCGGGTCGAGCACGGTACTCATTGGCTTCGCCCTGGGAGTGCCATGGCCGGTGATCCTGGGGCGATGGCGGTGGTCGAGCCGGCTTTGCGCACGATGGTTTCCAGACGTTCCCGCCAGACCCGGGTGATCAGGAGCGCCCGCCGCTCTGGCAGGTGCTCCATCAGGCACCCGCGCACGGCATTGGTGGCGACGTGCGCACGGGTGACCAGTTCGCGTGCCACCGCGCTGGCTTCGGCCTGGATGCGGTCGGCATTCGCCCGCGCTTCCTGCATAGCACGCTCGGCGTCGGTACGCGCAGTGGCGATCTGCGTGGCGGCGGTCGCCTCAGCGGCGACCACGTTGGCGAAGGCGGTGCGCGCTGCCGCGGGCAAGGTCACCTGCAGATCGACGCGGCTGACGGCGATGCCCAGTCCCAAGGCTCGTGCGCCCTGGTCGAGCGCGTCGGCGACCTCCTGCCGCAGGTTTTCACGGCTGCCGGCTGCCGCAGTGGCAGTAATTAGATCGCCACCGGCATCGACGCTCGCCACCAGGACGCCATCCAGGGCGCGGCTCGCGCAGGCTTGGACCACGGCCTGGCACAGCAGGCGTTTGAGTGCGGATTCGACATGGTCACGCTGCACGAACCACCGGCGTGCATCTTGAATGGAGTAGATCACCGTCGCACCCACGTGGGCCATTCCGACGTCGCCGGTCAGCACATAGCTGTCGGCCATGACACCGGTGGATGCTGGCGATCCTTTGGCCGCTGCGGATTCGCCCTGCTCGACGCGATCCAGACGGCTGACGGTCAGCATCAATTGCTGACTGGGGCCCGGCACCACCACGCTGTCCTCGATCGGTCGTGGCCACGCCACCAGCAGCCCTGGACCCTGGTCGCGAACGACCGCACCGAAGCGGGTCACCACCACCCACGCACCGGGATCGATGCGGCGGATGCCGGATGCAAGAAAGACCACGCCGCCGCATCCAGCCAGCACCAGCAGGACTTTCAGCGCCAATCCGGTGGCTTCACCGAGCGCGGTGGTGCCACGGTTCATGGCGACGCCGATGGTGCGACCGATGGCGGTAGCAGAGGCACGGGCGGCGCAGTGGCCTCAAGCGGTGCTGCCACCAGCGCATCAAAGGGTGCGGCATCGGTGCGCACCACCAGGCGGGTGGTGTTGGTCACCACTTGATCGAGCGTGTCGAGCGAACGAAGGAAGCGGTAGAGCTTGGGGTCCTGGCTGTGCACGGCGGCATAAATCGCGGCGGCTTCACCACGCGCCTTGGCTTCGATGCGCGATGCCTCTTCCTCCGCGGTGGCCTTGATGATGCGCGTCTCTTTCTCGGTGGTGGCACGGATCTCGCCGGCGACCTTGCGCCCGTGCGCCTTCTTCTCTTCCGCGACGGTGTCGCGTTCCGCAGCCATGCGCTGGACCGTGACGGCGACGGTGGCTTCCGGGATCATCAGCCGTTCGAGTCCGACCGCGAGGATCTCAATGCCGTAGAGGTCACGCGCTTGCGCCGCCAAGCGCTCACGCAGGGCGTCGCGGTACTCGCCGCTGCGCAACTTGGCGCGGTCGGTATTCAGCAAGGCGTCCAATGGAAAACGGCCAGTGATAGTCTCCAGCGATGAGCCAAGAAACGTGCGCAATTGATTCGCGGCCTCGTCGTGACGGTTGCGGGTAGCCCGGACGAAACGCAGGATGTCGTCGCCGTGGTCCGGGATGCGCCACGCGATCCACGCCTGCACCAGGATGATCAGGCCGTCCTGCGTCAGCACGCTATGCACACCGGATGAGGTGGTGCGTAGGCGCAGGTCGACGCTCTCCACCCGATCGATCGGTGGTGGCGCCTTCCACGTCAACCCAGGCGACACTTCTACCCGTATGGGATCACCAAAACGGGTGATCACCGCCGCGGTGCCGGATGAGACCGGCACCGCCGTGGCGCTGGCCAGCGCCAGCAAGACGATCGTGAGCGCTATCGCCCAGCGCCACGGACTGGCGCGTGGCATGGGTGACGATGCGTCAGATGCGGATAAGCTAGGCACGGATGAGCCTGCCGCGGATGACTCAGGGAGCGGATCGGTCACGGCGTGGTCCTTGCAGCGGGTGCCGCTGATGAGCGGGAGTCGCCGACGGCGGCGGCAGCAGGGCGGAAATCCAGATATGGAGCTTCATCACGCGGGATGCGATGGTCGATGATGACCAGTTGGCTGCGCGCCAGCGCACGAGCGAGTGACTGGAGCCAGCGTTCAAGATCCATCACCGTGCCGGCATCGCGTTGCAGGGCGGCTTCGGCCGCGAAGCGCGCCTGGTCGCCCGCGGCCTTGGCCAGCAGTTCACGCGCCAGGGCCTCACGTCCACGCACCATCACCGTTGCCGCACCGTCGGCGTCATGACGGCTGGCCAGCGCCTTGCCGCGCGCCACGGTAATATCAGTGGCGGCGGTGATCGCCGCCGCCTGCACCGCGTAGTAGGACGGCGCTGCCTTGGGTGGCGGATGGATGGCATCGATCACGACGGTGGCGATGTCTATCCCACCGGCCAAACGATCGAGTTCCTGCTGAATGCCGTTGCGCACCTCCTGCACCAACGCATCACGATCGCCGCTGATGATCTGGTCCAGGGTGTGCCGCTGGAACAGCTCGGTCAGCACCTGCGCAGCGATCGCGTGAATCGCCGTCGCGGGATCGCCCAGCCGATACGTGGCACTGATGGCTGCGGCGTCGCTGGCACCCACCCGCCACACCACCCGCACGTCACTGTTGAGCAACTGCACTGACTGACCCCGATCACCGGCACCAGGGCTCGGCACCAGGAAGGTCGATTCGCCGGTATGGGCCCGATCCCATAGGCGGTCGAGCGCGGGTGGTGGAACGTCTTCGGCACCGAGCTGCAGCGGCGTGGTGTCAACGCGGCGCGGGTCGGGCCCCTCGACCGTGGAAAACCGACGCAGTCCGTCGGCGTCGACGGTTTCCACCATCCGTTTCCACGGATCATCCATCACCCCGCCGAGTGCCAGCGCGGTTTCGTGAAGTTGGCCATGTTCGATGCGTCGCACGGCGCCGAACGGCCACGGCCGATTGAAGTGCAGACCAGAAGACAGGACCTCGACCGGCACTCCGCCACGCTCGCGGATGCCCCGTTCGGCGACGCCGATCACCGCGACGCCGCTCAATCCCCACAGGCCGAACACCAGGGCAAGCGCCAGCGGCGCCATGCTGCGGCGGACGAACCACAGCGCCCACGACTGCCGCAGATCCACCGCCGGTCGCGTGCCGCTGCGCCGATTCAGCGGCTTGCCGCACCACCGCAGGATCCAGCTGTCCAACCACAGCCGGGCGTTCGTCGGGTCCGGACGCGGCAGAAAGAGCACGAGCGGAGCACGCGCCACCAACTCGAACAGCGCCACAAGCAGCACGCTCGCCAATACGCGTTGCACCCACGCCACCTCACTCACCCCAAGACCATGCACCAACGCGCTGACGGCAGCTGCCGTCAGCAGGACGATCAGGCCGCGCAGCAGGTGTCCCATGCGCTCCGCATCCGGCCACGCCGTGGTGGCACTGAGCAAGCGCTCGACCACCAACAGCACGAATGCCGCCAGCAAGCCCACCATCGCTGCAGTCGGTTCATTGGCGGTGCCACTGTCGAGCGATGGCCAGGTGCGTACCAACGTCGCCCCAGCCACAGCCAAAGCAGGCACGGCAATCGCGACCTGCACGACGCGCGCCAAGGAGCCGAGTCGCTGACGCAGACTGCTGAGCAAGGCGTGGTGTTCGTCCTGTGACGAACGCCCGAACAGACCGGCGCCATCGGGTGATACCGCGCGCGGATGCAGGTCACTAGCCAGGGCGATTTCGTAGCGTGACCGGGCCAGCACCCAGGCAGCAATGCTGGCGGCGAACACCACCATCGCGACCGCAGCCAGGGAACCGACTTCATGCACCAATGGGTTCGTCGGTGCCGCATAAGCGATCCACCAACTCCATCCGCCAGCGACGCTGGCCACCACGCCGGCGACCCACGCCATGACGGCACTGCAGTGGACTGCAGCACGGCAGTCGGTGAGCGACCAATCAATGGACGCGGTGGTTGGGATTGGGTTCGGCGGGACGCCTTCGGGCATGCGCCAGGACAGTGATACGACATTCTCAATTACAAGGAGTGCCGACCAGCGAGCCCGCCGCTCGGTCAATCGATATTGATTATCCATTATCATTATATATCTATGGCGACCTTCCGTTTGCCCACCCCGAACCCCGAGGTCCGCCATGTCGTTGCCGTCCGTCCGACTGTTCCTGGTTCCCACATTAGCTGCGCTGGGCTTGGCCCACGCGGAAGATCGTCCTGCGCCAGCACCAGTTATGAATGAGACCGGTCAGACCTTGGTAATCACTGGTACCCGCTCACCGTACGCGGTGGACGCGGCTCCGGTTCGAACCGAGGTGATCGACGCCGTGCGCATCAAAGACAAACAAGCGCGCACGCTGTATGAAGCGTTGGAAGGCGTTCCAGGTGTGCGCGTCGAAGAGCAATGTTCGGCCTGCAACTTCAGTCAGATCCGCGTGCAGGGTCTTGATGCCGGCCGCACTCAGGTGCTGTTAGACAGTCAGCAGCTCTTTACCGGCTTGGCCGCGATCTATGGCCTGCAACAGATCCCGGCGTCCACCATCGAACGCATCGAGATCACCAAGGGTTCAGGCTCCGCGCTCTATGGCGGCAGTTCGCTGGGTGGCACGATCAATGTCATCACCAAGGAGCCGACCACCTCCGGTGGTCACCTGGGACTGACCATCGGTGAGCATGGCACCAACACCTTTGTCGGCGATGCCACCGCGGTAAAAGGTAATGCCGCCGTCACTGCCAACGTGCAGAAATCACTGGCTGACGTCATTGATGAAAACGGCGACGGACTGACGGACCGGGTTGCAACCAACAGCTTGGCTGGCGGCCTGCGCGGAACGTTCAAAGAAATCGGCGGCGGCACCCTGAAGCTCACCACGCGGTACATCCAGGATGATCGCCGCGGTGGTGAACTGGACACCATCGACAACCCGTTTGCCGAAGGCTCGGAGCATATCATCACCAACCGCTATGAAGGAACGGTGGGGTACGATCTGCCAGTGGGAAAGAGTGATCTGGTATCGTTCGATCTGGGCTATGGCCACCAGTGGCGCAGCGCGACCAACGATACATTTGTTACCGACTACCTAGCGCTGATCGGGCCTGGGCTGCCGCCCTCCGACGAATTGCAGCCCTACTTGGCCGAAGAAGACCAGTTCATCGCCGGCGCGCGGTACACCATCGTGCGTGGCAGCCATACGATGATGATCGGCCTGTCAGGGCTACTCAATCAGATCGACGAGAGCGGCAAGTATGTGGACCCCAATCTGCTGGCGGCCTACCGCTCCGCATCGGACAAGCGCACGTTTGAAGGCGGACTCTACGCCCAGGACGAATGGCAGGTCAATGACGCGTGGCAGGTGGTGCTCGGTGCACGCCTCGATTACCACGATTCGACGGAGGAATACCGCAACAACCTCGCCAGTGGTCCGCCGACCCTGACCAGCGGCTACACCAACACCGCGGTGAATCCCCGCCTAGCGCTGAAGTACGCGATGGATCCCAAGTTGACGCTGCGCGCTACAGCCGGCTCCGGTTCGCGGGTGGCGTATGGGTTCTCTGAGGATCTCCACTTGGTCAGCGGTAGCCCGCGGACCTATAAGCCCAACGATCTCGACCCGGAGCGCAGTTACAGCGCCAGCGTCAGTGCCGATTGGAACGACGACCGCTTTGATGTCGGCCTCAATCTGTTCTACAACCGCTTGATGGACACCATCGCCTTCGGTGGTGCCAGTGCCCAGGCGCAGGCGCTGGGCTACGATTATGAATTCGTCAACGTCGGCGACGCCTATACCGCAGGCATCGAAACGTCCGTGCAGGTCGAAGTGGCAAAAGATCTTCAGGTCAGCCTGACCGGCGTCTACAACCGTGGCATGTACGACGATTCGCGCCCGGACTGGATTGCCCATCCCAGTGGCATCGATTTCGCCGACGACAGCAAACACATTTCACGACTGCCGGAGTGGACCGCCGGACTCGACGCCGCCTACACGCCGGATGCGTGGCGCTTCGCCCTTGGTGCGCAGGTCACTGGTCCGATGTGGATCGACTACAATGCCGATGGCGATCCGGTCGATCCTGGCAGCCGCATCGTGAAGACCTCGGCGTATATCATCGTCAATGCCAAGGTCAGCTATACCTGGAATGACCTGACGCTTTCGACCGGCGCCCGCAATCTGTTCGACGAAGTGCAGGAAGACCGCCGTCCCGACGACACGGCCTTCATCTACGCTCCGCTCTACGGCCGCATCATCTACGGCGCGCTCGACTACGCTTTCTGAACTGAGCCGGTCGCAGACCTCATCAGACGCAGAAACCGCACGCCATGCCACGCACAGCAAAGAAACCGACGGGCAAGGCCCAGCGCCAGCCGCGCCAGCCGCGTCAGCAATCATCGCCGTTCGTTGCCGAAGAGACCATCTCCTTCAAGGCTGACGCAGAGCTGGCGCGAGTGCTCAAGTCCCTGCGCAACCGCTCAGATTTCATCCGCCAAGCTATCCGCCACGCGGTCTATGAGGTGTGCCCGCTGTGTCATGGAACCGGGTATCTCAAGGCACCAACCCCGAGGCGTCGCCAAAGTAGAGCAACCAGGTAGGCCCACGCGGGATAGAACTCTGGCCCGGTTCACAGAAGGCGATCAAGCTGGTACCGCACCGTCCGAAGGGCTCGGGCGACCGCAACGAATCGCATACGCTGGAGATCGACCTGCCGGCCAACACGCCGGTGGAACACATCGAAGTCCCGCGCGGCAGCATTACCGTACACGACGAATGGGTGGTGCACGGCTCGGGCGGCAACACCTCGGACAAATGGCGCAAGACCTACGTCATCGCCTATCGTTCGCTCGCGACCATCAAACATGAGCGCAGCATCGGGTTCACGCATTCGCACAACGATACGGTGAATTGGAAGACGGCGCTGGATTTGTACCGGCCGTAAGCGCGGTGGTCGTGACCGGTGGGATGACGGCGGGTCGTCGGTGTTTGAACAGCTGTTTATGGCCGAGCAAGACGCGCACGGACACGGGGACTTTCGTCCCCGTGTCAACCCGCCAGCATCTCACGCGTCAATTGATTCGCTCTTTTTCGCAGGTTCCCCCGTTGCCAGCGGTTCCACAGATCAAGCGCCGTGATGATCAGCAGTATCGGATAGATCACGCCCATGTGGTGATCTAACAACAAATTGAAGAACCAGTCCTGCTTGATGTAGACCGTCATCGCGTAGCAGGTGGCCAGGAATGGAATGAAGGCCTGTACCACCAACCTGGGTGAACGTGCATCGTACCCGCGCATCAGCAGCGCGACGACGATGAAAGCCACGATGTTGGTGATGGAAAATATCCGCAGGTCACGCATCAGGTGGTCGAACACCTGACGGAAGTGATCGCCAATTATCTGCGATAGCGAGACCGGTGGCGTCGTTGTCTCTTTCAAGGAGCCAACCACTTTGCTCAACCGGCCACCGTCCGTCTGCTGGCTCCTACGACCAGAGGTGATGTCGTCGATGTAGATCTGGGGATCCGAACGGTACCGGTTAATCTCGGTGGTGATCTTCACGGATATTTCCGACTGTGCGGCCAAAAGCGGAAGCACCTCACGTTCGACCACGACCACGCCCTGCGTGACTCCGGGTTCGATGCGATGGTTGATGTAGTCGCGGGCGAAGTCTTTGATTCGGTGCTGGGCGGTGAACGTCAGCAACAACACCACGCTGAACAAGACCACCCCGACGAGTGAGCCGATGAAAATGACGCGGTTCATGGCCGACACGGTAGGACAAACCATCCGGCCAGCCAATAGCCAACTGAATGGCAGGTGAACCTCACTTCACTGCTTTGACCTGCCCAGTTTTATCCTTCGCGAAGATGACCTGAAACAGCACGTAGGCGGTCCACGTCGGCGCCAACCCAACGCCGGGAATACATTCGATCACCAGCGCCGCCGCCAGCAGCCAGTTGCGACCAAGCACCAGCCACAACACCGCAGCAACCGCCACGTCGACGATCACCGGAAAGGATTCGCTGAGCAGGCACAGCGGGGGAGCGTCGGCGAGCAGAGCGATCAACAGGGCCGCGACCTTGCGCGACCATGGCAAGCGCGGTGTTCCGGCCACCTCAGTAGGTAGATGGGCGGGAATGACGGCCTTGGGATCGTCAGACATCAGTGACAGTCATCGGCACAGCCGACGACGAGACCAGTCACTTCAGCTCTTTGATCCGCAGATTCCGATACCGATACGTCGCACCCTTTTCGCCGTGGTGCTGGATGCCGAGGTAGCCGCTGGCGTCCTTGTCGTCTTCGACATCGGTGGTGACCACGCCGTTCACTTCGATCTTCAGTTTCTTGCCAATGCAGGTGATGCGGTAGGTGTTCCAGTCATTGCGTTTGAAGGCGTCGCCGACGCGCGCGCGGAAGGCTTTGACGCTCTCCGCGTCTTCCTTGATTGGGCTGATGAACCACATGCGGCGGCCTTCGTCGTAGAGACCGCCAGACCACTTGCGGTTGGCATCGCCATCGACCTCGGCTTGGTAGCCGAAGACCTTGTTCTTCTCGACATGCGCACGGAACATGAAGCCGGCGTTGGCCTTGCCCTCGGGCAGATGGACATCGCCCTCAAAGATGAAGTCGGCGTAGGGTTTTTCGGTGACGACGAAGAACTTCTTCTCGCCAGTCAGGTGAACCTCGCCGTCCTTCACTTCAATGGTGCCCCAGTCATAGGCGTTTTTCCAACCGCTCATGGTCTTGCCGTCGAAGAGCGGGACGAAGCCGTCTTCCTTGTCGGCGGCCGGCATGCCGATGACGGCGGCGAGCAGAAGGAGGGTGAAGAACTTGGACATGGGCGGCTCCGCAGGTGTGGGGCGGGAATGATGGGTGCGCACGGGAAGGTCGACAATGGACAACCCGTTCAGGTGTGGGCTGGACGCTGACACCGCATGATCGGATCGCGGCAGAGCGTGCGCTGATGTGACGAAGGACTGTCGCCCCTGGGACCGCGGGCCACTGGCCCGCCAGGGGCAATCGGTTGGTCGCCGATCGATCAGCAATGTCCTGACAATACCCAATTGCGGGCCAGTGGCCCGCGGTCCCAGGGGCTGACAGCCGTCCTGCTTCAGCCGGTCTCGGGCATGAACGTCGGCATGGTGACGCCGCGCAGCGGTTCGGCATGGCCGCGCACCTGCAGCAGATGGATCTCACAATTACGCGCGCCCCAGCCGTAGAGCGTGCGCACCAGATCGCCGCGCTCACACGGCACCAGGAACACCGGCTTCTTCCCGCGCAGCGCATCGAGACGTGCGTGGATGAGTGCGGCGGCAGAGGCCTCATCACGCGCGACGCCGGGACCGAGCATGGTGCTGCCCGGATGGCAGACCGAACCGAGCACGCCGTCGATGCCGCCGTCGATGCCTTCGATCACCGACAAGCCCCAGATGTCACCAGGGCTGGCGATGAAGAAGCGCCAGTCCTGTTCACGGCGGATGCCACTGATGGCCTCCTCCAACGCCACCAGTTCCGGCACATCACTGAAACGCGCCGGACGGACACGTTCCCGGCCTGGACAGGCGACCGTCATGCCGATCGCCGGGACGTCGACGTACATATCCTGATACGTGCAGCGCGGCACGAACCCGGCGCGGGTGTAGAGCGAAAACGAATCGAGGTTCTGCGCACTCGACACCAGTCGCACCGGCTTTTGCTGCGCATCGGCGAGCGACGTGACGTGCCCGAGCAATGCCCGCGCCACACCCGCGCCGAAGAAATCCGGATGCACGTTCATGATGCCGAGGGCGATGTGCGTTGGACGCGGATGGAAGAAACACGATCCCATCAGCCGGCCGTCATGGTGTGCGGCCACCACGCAGCACCCAGGATCGAGCGCTTCATAGACCTCGGCGAACAGCGACGTACTCGCGGGCCCGTCAGGGAAGATCGGCGGCTTGCCGTGCTGCACGTACCAGGCGTTGGTCGAGTCGCAGATGAGCGCGGCGAGGGCGGGACGGTCGCGGTCGGTCAGCGTGCGCAGGGTAAATGCGGACATGGAGTCCTCCAACCTGCGCTTGCCTTATCTGGTGGCGTAGAGCTGTCGATGTTCCGCCATGCGCACCATGCTCCTGTACGTCTCATACCCCGCGGAATTGAACAAGAGGAACGGAAAAACGGAGGAAACCAAACCGGCTATCTTCCTCCGTTTCTCCGTTCCTCTTGTTCAATCCGATTTTTCTACGGTCACGGCTGCGTGGTTCCCGTGGCCGTGGCCAACGCCGCGACTTCCGCCGCCGTCAGTGCCCGATCGAACACCGCCACGCCGCCCAGCAGACCGGCGAAGAAGTTGCCCGGCTTGCCCTTCACTGACACACAACCGACGGTGAACTCGGCCCCCTCCGCGCCGGCGTCGAACAGACCGTGGGGATGCGGAAACGGATTGCTCCCCTCGGAGGAGTCGAAGCGACCGTTGCGGTAGAGCCTCACCTCGCGCGCGTCGTAGGTCATGGCAAGGAACTGCCAGCCGGTGAATGGCACCGGCGTGCCACTGGTGGCGTAGGTGATGCAGAACTCCTCGCCCATCGTCGGACCACCGACATCGGACACGTGGCCCTGGAACAGATCTTTGCAGGCGGTGCGCGTCATGGTGCGCGCGTCGGTGCGTTTGCCGCCATTCACGAACAGGCAGTATTGTCGTTTGCCGCGCGATTCATCCCATACTCCGGCAATGCCCTGCCACGCGCCTTTGCGTTCGCGTTTGAGCCACGCGAGCACACTGACCTGCGCCTGTTTCCCGTGGAGGTCGAGCGGGCCGATGTCCGCACGCGGGATGCGCAGCCACTGGCCTTCCGTGAGTTTGAGCGCGTGACCAAATGGCCCTTCCGCGACGTGCGCGATCGGGCCCTGCATCTCGTGCAGCGCGAGCGGTGCTTTGGCCAGCGAACGACGTGGCGTGCCAGCGTCCTCGCGGAAATCCCAAAACGCCACCAGCCCCGGTTGGGCGAGGATGGTTTTGACGACCGGGGATTCCTGGCCGACGACGACGGCAATACTACAGAGCAGGGCGATGATGCGGATGGTGGCCATGATGATCAAGCATCGTGCTCATCACCACCCGACCACTACCGGGACGGGTATCCCTGGGGGCGCGGACTTCAGTCTGCGCAACCTTATTTCTCCCAGGTGATCACCGACCGGTGGCATCACCTTTGCTGCGCAGACTGAAGTCCGCGCTCCCAGGGGACAACTCACCCGATGTTGCCGACCATCGCCTGCATCGCTTGCTGCGCGGTCGTACGCGCCTCGGCGGCAAGCACGCGCGCCGCCGGTAGGTCCTTGCCGATCTGCGCGATGCACGCGGCGATCTGTTCGCCGGTCGACTGGTCGATTTCGAACAGCCAATCACTGCGGCCGATGTCGCGCCACATCTGGCCTTTGCGCGTGTCGGTCGGTTGGCGCACCAACACCGCCGGCGTGCCGTTGGCGATGCCCATGATCGGTGAATGTTGTTCCGAACTGAGGATCGCTGCGGCGTGCTTGTAGACGCTGTTGGCCTCGGCGGTGAGCCAGTAGCGCTCCATCACCGTGACGTGCGGTTTCACCTCGTCGGGCAACGGGTCGAACAGCAGCGGACGCAGCAGCGGTACGGCGTAGGTCATCTCCGGCACCAGGAACACGCGCATGCCGGTCTGGCGCACCCAGGCGATAATGCCCTCGCGCAGCTTGGCGTGGTCGACCTCGGCGTATTTCTCATTCACCGCGATGCGCTCGGGATCGGGTTTGCGGCTCTCCGGGTGGATCTCCCAGTAGGGCGTCCAGCGCAGGCGTGGCAGCACGCAGAGGAACTTGCCGGGTTCGAGCGCATGTTTCTTCAACAGTTCATCCGCCGCCGCGTCGTCATAGATGTCGAGCGCGAAGGTCGCGTCCGGGCCGAAGGTCACCGGCGGACCTTTGAAGCCCGCAGCCAGCAGCGCCTTGAGCGAATCGGTGTCGCGCAGACAGACGAACTGCGCGCCGGCCAGCAGTTCGCTGTGGTTCTTGATCTCGCCATCGTTCAGCGTGATGCCACCGATGCCGTACGGTTTTCCGGCGTCCTTGGCGCGTTGCAGTTCCTTCACGCCGACGATGCCGGGGCCGGAGCCGTGCAGGAAGAAATCGCACGCGGCGAGCGCGGCAGTCTTCTCCTCGGCGGTGTTGGCGATCTTCAATTTCGGAAAACGCTTGGCGAGGATTTGCTCCACCTCGGGCCCGAGCTTGTTCGGCCACAACGTCACCTCGGTGTCGGGCAGGTGTTTCTCCAACAGCGCGAGCATCCCAGGCGTATGCGCGATATCGCCGATGTTCACCGTCTGCCACGACGAACGCAGCAGCAGCTTCTTCGGTTTGGCGGCAGCAAGGTAGGGCATGAATGCCATCGTTCCGAGGGCGAGCGCGGTGCCGACAAACTGCCGGCGGGACAGTCCACCGTCGAGGTGCTTGGCGGAGGTATGGATCGGGCTGGGCATGGAGCGCTCCTGGGACGTGTGGCGGGAAGTCTGTCCACGCCAGGGTACCTCAGGCAGGTGTCCGCTGCACGCCCCGCCGCTACCTCAGTCCAGGATTCCGCTATGACGAGCTCTTGGCAGGATGCTGACCATGGATCCCGGCCTGCCCACACGTGCCATCGCCACCTTTGAACGCGCCAGTGGATTGACGTTATGTTTCCATGATTTCCGCCGCTCGTTGTGGCCCTATGTCGAGGCCACGCGCAACGAACACGTCAATCCGGTCTGCCGACTGGTGAAAGCCAACCGTCATCAAGCGTGCAGAGATTTTTGCGCCACGCGCATGCATCAGGACGCCGAGCGTTATCAGCACGGCGTGATCAAACGTTGCCACGCTGGCGTGATCGAACTGCTGCTGCCGGTGTTCCTCGACGGTAAAATGGAGTGGCTGTTCTACGCTGGCGTGCGTCGTCCAGGGAAGGACCTCGCCATCACGGTTGAAGACACCACGCAGAACCGCAGCGGACCGTGGGCTCCGACCATCGGCAAGTTGGCCGCGCTGACGCAGGACGAAGCCGAGCATCTGCTGGAGCTGCTGCGTCAACTCGCTGCACGTCTGGTGGCGTGGCGCACCGGCTTGAAAGAAGCGCTGCCGGCGCTCGCAACCCAGGGCGGCATGCCGCCGGACGAGTCCCGCCGCAGTGCGATCACCTGGTTCCTCTCCAAGCATCATGCAAAGCCGACGTTGCGCTTGGCCGATCTAGCGAAACACCTGCGATTGTCAGAGGACCGCGCCGGCCACGTGGTCAGCGAACTGTTCGGCGACAGCTTCGCCACGCTGCTGCTGAGAGCCCGTGTGCAGACTGCGCAAGGCCTGCTGCGCCTTTCCGACCTGCCGCTGCGTGAAGTTGCACGCCAGAGCGGCTTCGGCAGCCGGGCGCATTTCTTCGCGGTGTTTCGTGAGCACACCGATCAGACGCCAGCGGTGTGGCGCCGCTCACATGCTCAGAGCGAGGCACCATGATCCCCCCTGCCCTCGCGGAACGCCTGCTCACCGCTCGCACCACCGTGTTCCGCTGCGACCGCCGGACCTTCGCCAAACAGCAGCGCCTGCCACCGACGGTGGTACCGACGGCGCGGCTGCTGCTGATTGAACGTGGCATCGCCCAGTACCATCTCGACGGGCATCAGCTGGAGATCGGCCCAGGCGACGTGTTGCTGGTGCCGGCGATGGCGAGGCGCTGGTGGCAGGCGAGCGGTGCTTCTTTCACCATGACCTGGAACGAATTCCTGGTCGGCGACCGCACACCGCTCGACCTGCCCGGCGCACGGCTACACCTAGAACCGGCGGAGTTCGCCGAGGTGTTGTCGGCCTGCCGGCGCATTGCCGTGGCACATGAGCGTGGCGGACAGAGCGGACGTTTATTGCAGGAGGCCGAGTTGCGCGCACTGCTTGCGCGCGTGCTGCTGTCGGAGCGCACCACCGTGTTCAGCGCCAGCGAGACCACCGCCCACAGCGACGGCGCGGTGCGGGCGGCGCTCGCGTGGTTGGAGCGGCATTACGGCGACGTCTCGCCAGAACGCGGCCTAGCGCGGCGGGTCGGACTAAGTGATGGCCATTTCCGCACACGGTTCCGCGCCAGCGTCGGCACCAACGCGCGATCGTTCGTGCTCGATCTACGCCTGCACGCCGCCCGTCGTCTGCTGGCGGCCGGCAGCATGGGCATCAAGCAGGTCGCAGCGACGGTGGGGTATCGTGATCCGCTGTTGTTCTCGCGGCTCTACCGCCGGCGTTGGGGTGTGCCGCCATCGCGCGACGGAGGCTGAGGTCCCCTGGGGCAATGCCTGTAAACTTAGTGTTTTTTCAGCCGATCCCCCTGTTTTCTCGCTGCTTTGCGTTGTGATTGGCTTGGCCTTTTAGGAATGAAGATGCCGCTGGGGTCTTTGCTGATGCGTTGGTATT
>JACDEI010000030.1 GCA_013816485.1 Planctomycetota bacterium | reverse complement strand
CCCCCCCGGGACTCGACGAGTAATGGAAACCCTGTTCCCGGCACTGAAGTGCCGGGCTATTTCCATGCCGCCCCTGACGGGGCGCAAAATACAGCCATCTCCATTCGTCATTGCCCTGGATCGTTTCCACCACGAACGACGAGGAGCCCAAAAAACCTAGCCACAGAGCCCGCAGAGTGACAGAGGAAGGCCGTGTTCTTCTCCTCTGTGCTCTCTGTGGGCTCTGTGGGCTCTGTGGGCTCTGTGGCTAGATTTCTTGCCTTCTGATTTCGTTAGCTTTCGAGCATTGACGGCCTCCCGTTGTCGGACGTCAGAACTCCATCCAGAAAATCATGAAGGGCAGGTTCATCACCGGATCGGTGAACCCCGGCCCCACTGACTCGGAGGCCACCGCACCGCTGGCGTCGTACCACCGCCAGGTGCCGACCGCGACGTTTCCGGCGTATTCACCGGACCACCAGACCAATCCAGTCTTCTCGTTGTAGCGTCGCCAGATGCCGTGCAGTTTGTCATCGACGATGTCCATCTCGCTGTCGACGGTCAGATTGAAATGGTAGGTCGTCCACCGGCCAGTGAATCCCCGCGGTGGAGTGATCACCATGGCGCGTGCGTCGTTGGTGCGACCGACGACGTAGGCCTGGAACCAGTAGAGGTAGCGATTGTCCGGTGTGACGAACGCGAACGGCACCAGCATCAGGACCATCAGGACACCACTGGCGAGCAACCACCACCAGACACGACGACGCGAGGAGGTTTCCACCATGGGCGGTCAGCGACCGTAGGCGCGCAGTCGCAGCATGCCAGAGCGGAACGCAGGCACGATGGAGCCATCGTCAACGCGGCATCATCAGACCGCATGCCGATCGACGAGCGGAACAGGGCGAGGCTGCCGGACGCGACGACCAGGCGGCGGCGTGCGCTGCCGCCGGAAGAGTTCCGTGATCGCGTAAACCCAGGGCACCTGATCCGGCGTTAGCATCGCTGTATGCGCACCCACCCCATGCTCGCCGTCGCCGTCGCGCTCGTCCTCACCGCCTGCTCAGGCGACCGTCAGGACAGTGGCTGGCAGCCGCTCTTCGATGGCAAAACCCTCACCGGCTGGTCGGCACCGGATATGAGTTATTTCCGCGTCGAGGACGGCGCCATCACCGGCGAGGTCACCGAGGCGAACAAACCACCACGCAACCAGTTCATCGTCTGGCAGGGTGGCGAGGTCGCTGACTTCGAGGTGGCCTTCGAGTTCCGCATCTTCGGCCAATCGTCCAACTCCGGCATGCAGTTCCGCAGCACGGTGAAAGAGCACGGCCTGGTGCACGGCTACCAAGCCGACATCGATGGCCGGGCAAAGTTTTTCGGCGGCATCTGGGATGAATACGGTACGCGCAAATCGCTTTCGGCGCGCGGTCAACACACCGTTATCGCTGCCGATGGCACGCGCACCGTCACGCCGATCGCCGAGGCCACGGCCTTGGCCGGAGTGAAACTCGACCAGTGGACACGGTACCACCTCAGCGCCGTCGGCCCACGCATCGAACTGCGCATCAACGGCGTCCTCGCCACCGTGCTGGAGGACCACGAGACCGGCAAGGCCGCACGCTCCGGCGTCCTTGCCATGCCGGTGATCCCGTCGGTGATGAAGGTGCAATACCGCGATCTGCAACTGCGGCGGTGGTGAGCGGGGTGGCGGAGTGCATGCCGATCACGCGGAAGGCATACCCGTCCGGTGATTGAGCCGACCGCCCTCGTCGTCATGACAAGGCCATGCCGATCCCCATCGCCATCGCCATCGCCATTCACTCGGACGTCATCTGTCCGTGGTGCTGGATCGGCAAACGCCGGTTGGAGCAGGCGCTCGCCGCATTCCCGTCCGGAACGGCGACGATCACTTGGCACCCGTTCCAGCTGAATCCCGGCATGCCGGTCGCGGGCATGCCGCGCGTTGAGTACCGCCAGAGAAAGTTCGGCAGCGCCGAGTATGCGCAGGCACTCGATGCGCGCGTGACCGGCGTGGCGGCGGAGGTCGGCCTGGCATTCGATCTCGCCGGGCAAGCGCGTACGCCCAACACCCTGCACGCCCATCGCCTGATCCGCATGGCTGGTCGCCTCGGTGCGCAGGACGCGATGGTAGAGGCGTTGTTCAGCGCGTATTTCAGCGCCGGCATGGATGTCGGGGATCCAGCGGTGCTGGTGCGGCTCGCCCTCGCGCAGGGCTTGGATGGTGACGCGGTCGCGCAGTTTATCGCCAGCGACGAGGACGCCGCTGCCGTACGGGCAGAGGACGACGGCATCCGTCGCCAGGGGGTCGAAGGCGTGCCGTTCTTCATCATCGCTGGCCAGCGCCTGAGTGGTGCCCAGCCAGTAGCCGTGTTCACCGCGGCACTCAACGAAGCGGTAGCCAATGCCGTTGATGGTGGAGCGGATTGTACCGACGGGATATGCCGCGCCTGATGTCCCGTGGGACGGCCGTTCCGGACGTGGCGTTGAACCGGTAGGCAGCGGATACGGCCATGTCCATAGCGGCAGGACCCACGCAGCGACTTCATTTTGTGGTACAACACCTGGGATCACCCACGAGGTCCCCATGCGCCAGTTCATCGCTTCCGCCACCTTGCTCATCGCCTGCTCCGCGCTCGTCGCGGGAGACGCCGCCAGCGGACCATCGACGGCGAATCCCGGCCTGCACTACTGGTACGAACTTCCGGCAAATCCCACGCCGCAGACCATCGAGGTCGACGTGTGTGTGTATGGCGGAACGCCGGGTGGTGTCGGCGCGGCGGTGCAGACCCACCGCCTGGGTAAGAGCGCCGCGCTCGCGGTCTTCCGTCGCCACGTCGGCGGCTTGACCTCCTCGGGCCTGACGGCGGTGGACCTCGGCAAAAAGGAATCCATCGGCGGCATGGCCGCGGAGTTCCTCGACCGCATGGGCAAATGGAGCGGCTTCCGTTCCGCCGACGCCGAGAAGAACTTCCGCGCCATGCTCGATGAGGCGAAGGTGCCGGTGTACTTCGAGCACCGCTTGAAGTCCGTGGAAAAGGACGGCAACCGCATCACCGCCCTGGTGTTTGAAAACGGCAATCGCATCGTCGCCAAGACCTTCATCGACGCGACCTATGAAGGCGACTTGCTGGCGATGGCCGGCGTGTCGTTCCATGTCGGTCGCGAAGACAACTCGGTCTATGGTGAAACGATCAACGGCTACTTCCTGGCCGACAAACATCAGTTCAAGTTCCCGGTCGATCCCTACCGCACGATCGGCGATCCATCGAGCGGACTGTTGCCCGGCATCAGCGCCGAACCCCCGCGTCCGCGTGGATCCGGCGACAAGGAGCTTCAGGCCTACTGCTTCCGCATGTGGCTGGTGAAGGCGGAGAACGGCACGCCGTTCCCCAAGCCGGCCAACTACAACCGCGACGACTACGCGCTGCTGCTGCGCTACCTCACGACCAAGCCGGATTTTCCGTGGTCGTGGACCTATGCCAGCGGCCCGGTGAAGCTCAACGTCGGCGACTGCAATAACGCCGGCCCGGTGAGCCTCGACTACATCGGCGCGAGCAAAGAGTGGCCGGAAGCGGACTACGCCAAACGCGAACAGATCTTCCAGAATCATGTCACCTACCAGCAGGGCATGATGTGGTTCCTCGCCAACGATGAAGCGGTCGCGCCGGAGATCCGCGCCAAGGTCTCAGCGTTCGGCCTGCCCAAGGATCAATTCCAGGAAACGGGCGGCTGGGCGCATGATCTCTACGTGCGCGAAGGCCGCCGCATGGTGAGCGACTACGTGATGACCCAGGCGGACTGCACCAGTAAACGTGTGCCCGAGGACAGCGTCGGCCTGGCGAGCTACACCATGGACTCGCACCACACCTCGCGCGTGGTGGTCGACGGCAAAGTGGTCGCCGAAGGCAACGTCGAGGTCAGCGTGCCCAAGCCGTACCCAGTCAGCTACCGCGCGCTCGTCCCCAAGGAAACCGAGTGCGCGAACCTGCTGGTCCCGGTCGCCGTCAGCAGTTCACACATGGCCTTCGGCAGCATCCGCATGGAACCGGTGTTCATGCTGCTTGGACAGTCCGCAGCGACCGCCGCTTCACTCGCGATCGATGGGAATACGACGGTGCAGAAGGTCGACTACGCCAAGCTCAAAGAGCGTTTGCTGGCAGACAAACAACGGTTGGCGTGGGAGTAGTGCACAAGGTCATGGTCCAACCAACTGTCATGACCTCTGTCGCATCGTCGGCGGCAGAGCAGTCAAGGGATCAAGCAGCACCTGAGTAGATTGTTGGTGGATTCACCAGCGGCGAAGGCGCACACTGCCGCCAGACAGACGATGCAGAAGAAGCCGCCAACACCATTGACCGACGCGCAGAAGGCCGCGTATCAGCGACACCTCAAGGACAAGACCTTCCCGTTGCGGGTCAGGTTCTTTGCTGAGGTAAGCCTGAAGATATTGCTCTGTCTGGGCGTGCTGGCGTTGCTCGGATACGGCGGATTCTCGCTGTGGTCGCTGATGCACGTCAAAGACAAGGCCGGCCATATTGAGCAGCGGATCCAGCAGCACATCAAGGACACGCAGCGCGAATCGGAGCAATGAGGTGGTTGTCCCCTTGGGGCGCGAACTTCAGTCTGCGCATCCTTTATCTCCACGAGGTCACCGGCAGATGGGAATTCGCTTTGCGGCGCAGACGGAAGTCCGCGCTCCCAGGAGGGGGACGCATCCAGGCGTGATGCACGGTGACATGGGAATCCCTGCTTGGGTATGCCTGACGTCCTTGTTTGACCAGACAGAATGACGCCCATCCGGTGGCGGCGTGTGGCAACACGACGTGCGATGCCAGGTTAGATTAGCAGCCCGTGGAGGTTATCATGTCCATCCGCATTTTCATGTCGCTCCTGTCGTTGCTGGTTGCCGTGCCGCTGGTCGCCGCTCACCTCAGCGCCGCCGATCAGCTCATTGCCGACTTTGCCGACGCCAACGACCGGCGCGGCATCGACTGGAGCGCGGAGAGCGTCGATGTGACGTTCGGGCCCCGGCTGGTGACCGAGCGTGGCAGCGTGCTCAAGCTGGTGGTGAAGCAGAGTGGGTACAATGGTGTGGCGTTCTATGCGCCGAAAGTGCCGCGCGATTGGTCGGCGCACGAGGCGTTGTCGTTCGTGGTGTGGTCGAACGACGAGCGAGACTTGGCGATCCGGGTCGACGATCACAAGAGCGTCGGCTACAACTCGCGTTTCAACGGTGGCGTGCGTCTGCTCAAAGGGCGCAATCTGGTGCAGATGCCGCTGGCGACCATCGCCAAGGTCATCGACGTGGCGAACATCAAGCTGCTCAATCTCTTCCTCGACCATCCACCGGTTGGGCTGACGGTGTGGATCGACGACGTGAAGCTGGGAAAACTGGAAGCCGAACGCACGCCCTTCATCCCGTACGCGGAACGCCTTGATCATCAGCCGCGCATGGACGTGGTCTCGCCACATTTGCCGCTGGCGAAACCATTGGCGGGTGGGCCGCTGAACGCATTCCTCATCGCTGGTGTGAAGCAGGGCCGCGAGGTGGTGGAGTTGATGCAGCGCATCGACCTGAGCCCGAAGGTCTTGTCGTGGGACCGTGAATGGCAGGCCAACACCTGGGGCTTCGGCGACGCCTACGGACAGCGCGGCAGCGGCCTCGATTGCGCGCTGATGCAGCGCTACCTCGCCAGTTCGATGCAGGGGCCAGAAAAGTTCGAGGTCCTGGTGCTCTCCACGCCGATGGGCTGGAACCGCTTCGGCCCTGCCGCACGTCAGGCGATCCTGGAACGCGTGCGCGATCGTGGTGAGGGCTTGGTGCTGGTGATGCCGTTCACCGGCGAACGTGGCCAGCCGTGGCCGGAGGATTTGCGTTCACTGAGTGCGCTGATCGATGCCGATGCCGACTGGGTCGATGACGGTGGGAACGTCCGTCAGCCGAAGGACGGCCGCGAGTACGGCGAACGCTGGCAACTGGCGGAGCCGCATCCGATCACCGCCGGTGTGCCGCTCGACGCGTTGCCGCAGAAGGGCATGCAAATCCAGCAGTACAAGCTGGCCCCAGGCGCGCAGGCCCTGGTCACCCTCGCTCCGCGCAACGTGCCGGTCATCGCTGTGCGTCAGGTCGGCAAAGGCCGGGTGGTGACCTTCGCCACGCGCGGTTGGTCGCTGACGCCGCTGATGGACGCAGCGGAGGGTTGGGCTGACCGTCCGGCGCATCGCTCCTGGGAGACTTGGTACGCCCTGTTGTCCCGCGCGGCGTTGTGGGCGGCCAACCGTCCGCTGGCGCGCAGCGGTCAACCGTCAGTGCTGCCGGTCGGCGGTGAACACGCCGATCCGTGGTACACCGTGCGCCAGTGGAAGGATGCGCAGGGGGCGGTGACGGACTGGGAACTGGCCTTCGCCAATCCCGATCCGCAGTTCCAACGCGTTGCCCTGGAGGCTCCGCAGATCGTCGATCCCGGCGCGTCCATCACCGTAAAGATCGTGATCCCTGATGGGCTGAAGGACGCAACGTGGACGGCGATGCTCGGCGAACTCGGCGACGGTCGTTGGCGCACCTTGGCAAGCGCAGCGGTGCAGGATGGCGCGCTGTCGTTCCCCAGCACGCGTGTACGTCAGCCCATCGCGCTGGTGCGCGTGCTCGCCAAGCGCGGCGATAAACTGGTAGCCGAAGGCCGCGCCGAGGTGGTGGTCTCGCCAAAGCCGGTGTGGGACGACTACGAGACGCTCACCTGGTACGAGCAGGGTCTGCCCTTCCTGAGCGAGGTGGAGATGGCGCGCATGCGCGACTTCGGTCTGTCGGGCAACACCGTCAGCCCAGGGAATCCCACGGAGTGGCGTCGCCTGCTGCGTGGCAGCATGCGCCTGCATCCGGTTGGTTTTGCCGATGGTCTGCACGCAAAGGATCTGGAAGGGCAGATGCGGCAGTGGCGTGAAACCAAGGACCGTGCGGCACTGGTGCGCCGACCGTCGTTCGCCGACCAGCAGTTCGCCAACGAGCAGCGGAGCAAGACCGCAGCGATGGCGGAAAAGATCCGTCCGTACGGCCCGTTATCGTACATCACCTCCGACGAGACCTCGCTGACCAGCTACACCGCCGAGTTCGACCTCGACGAACATGCGGCGAACGTCACGGCGTTCCGCGGCAAACTGCGGAAGCAGTTTGGCGACATCGCGACGCTCAACCTCGCCTTCGCTACCAGCATCACCTCGTTTGATGCCATCACCCCGGTGACCGGTGCGGAGGCGAAGGAATCAGGAAACGGAGCCGTGTGGAACGCCTGGCGCGCCCACAACGACGACGCCTGGGCCGGCGTGTTCCGCCTCTACGGCGACGCGCTCAAAACCAAGGATCCCGCCGCGCGTCTGAGCGTGTCGGGGACGCAAGAACAAGCGGTCTTCAACGGCATCGACTGGGCCAGGCTGACGCCGGAACTCGGCGCGGTGAGCGGCTACGGCGGACGCTGGCAGGAACTGCAACGCCTGTGTTTTCAGGGCCCGGAGCTGCGCGCCACGCCGTGGTGTGCCTATGGTCGCAGCGGTCGCGCGGTCGATCATCAAGTGTGGTCGAACCTGCTCGCTGGCGGCGACGGCATGGCGATGTTCTGGTGGTTCAGCCTGCGCAACCACGACCTGACATTCTGCAATTCCGGCAAGGACTACCAGCGCGTCATCGTCGAGATGCGCGGCGGTATCGGCAAACAGGTCATGCAGTCGACGCGTCGGTTCTCGCCGGTCGCTGTGTTGTGGAGTGCTACCAGCCAACGCGCCGCGTGGCTGCGTGGCAAGTTCGACGCCTTCAAGTCCTCCGAGGCGACGGTGATGAACGCGCTCTATGCGGCGGGATATGATCCGATGCTGGTGTCGGAACAGCAGGTCGCTGCGGGGGAACTGGCCAAACGCAAGGTGCGCGCGTTGGTCCTGCCCATGACCATCGCTCTTGGCCGTGGTGAGAAAAAAGGCGATCTGCCGGTGTTGTCAGCGGTCACCAACCTGCTTGATGCGGGCGGTGCGGTCATCGCCACCGACTCTCCGGAACTCGACGAATTCCTGCGTCCCGCGGCGTTGTCCGACAGCATCACCAAACGTCTGACGCGTTTTACTGATGGGGCGGCGCTCGCTGTCGCGCTTGACCAAAGCGGTGCCAAACCATGGGTGACGCTGTCGCCATCGGCCGGCACCACGCCGGTGCTGCACGCCGTCGACAATGGTGGTGGTGCACGCATCCTGACCCTGCTGCGCGATCCGGTTGGTACACGCGAGGTGGTCGGTGCTGACGGCGTTCCCTACGTCGAACGCGACGACAAGGCTGGTCCCGAAGTCCAGGCGGTGCAGGTGGGCGTCGCCGCTCTCGGCGATCCCGCCAAACTCACCATCGTCGACTGCCGCAGCGGCAAGCTCCTGCCAGTGACGAACGGGACGATCACGGTGAACGTGCAGGCCGGCGACGGTCATCCGCTCGCGGTGCTGCCTTACCGCACCACTGGCCTGACGGCAAAAGCTGCGGCCGCCAACGATGATCTCACGGTGACCTGGCAGATCGCGAGCGACGCCAAGGCCATCAGCGGCCACGTCGTCAACGTCGAGGTGCGTGGCAACGATGGCAAGCCACTGCGCCACTTGGTGCGCAACGTCACCACCGGCACCGACGGTGCGGGCACGGTGATGTTCCCGCTGGCTCCCGAGGACGGCACGGGACTCACCGTGCACCTGCGCGACGCACTCACCGGCATGATGACAACCGTCGTTGTTCAGTGAGGCTGTCCCCTGGGAGCGCGGACTTCAGTCTGCGCCGCAAACCACGCTTTCATGGTCCGGTGACGCCCATTGCAAAGGCTGCGCAGACTGAAGTCCGCGCTCCCAGGGGACGGCCGGTCTATGGTGTGCTGCCGGTGATTTCCGCCACGTAAGCGAAGAACGCCTTCTTCCGCGCGGAGGAGACGCCCCAATCCACGGGCGGGTTCTGGTAACCGTCCACCTGTGCCTCGCTTTTGCGGCGGTAATCGAACCAGCCCCACGACGCACGCGCAGCGACGGCGTTGGCGAAGTTGTTTTCCGGCTGGTCGAAGTTTTCGTGATCGTCCTCGTTGAACAGGATCGGCATGGTCCGGTAACCGGGAACCGCGCGGGTTTTCGCCACCATGTCGGTGATACGTTTGGGATCCTTGACGCCGTTGCCATGGATGAGCAGGAAGTCACTGCTGCGTACCACGTTCTCCTTCGGGATCGCGCCTCCGCCGTAACTGGTGCCGACCAGCAGGCGGCGACCGTCGCGCTGCATGCCGCGCACTCGGTCGATCAGTTCATGGACGCGCTCCGGCATCAGGATCGCGTGGTCGTACTTTTTCACATCACACTCGTTATTGACCTCCACCAGCACGTTGCGCCAGCCGCCGGCCAGTACCCACGCGGTGGCCTCGTCGGTAGCACGGATGACCGCTGCCTCGTCGCGCAGGCGCTCGTCCTGACCGAAATAGAAGTAACCGAGTATAACCACCATGCCGAGCTGGTCCGCGGCATCGAGGATGCGTGCCATGCGCGCGGCGAACGCCGGCCGCAGACTACCGTCTTCGGCGAATGCGCCGGTGATCCACGGCTGGGTCTGCGAATAGCCCTCGGGGGAACCGCCCTGGAAGTTGATGGTGAACGCCAGCAGCCCGTGCGCCTTCCACGCCGGCATCGCGGCAATGAACTCGCGCACGTTGCGCTCGGCATCCCACGTTCCGCTGTCGGCATAGGCCCAGCGTTTGGCGGTCTCGGGATTGAGGTCGTCGAACACACCCTGGACCATGCGTGAGTTCATCAGCAGGCCTTCGATCCGGTGGCCGTTCCAGGTGCGCCCAGGATACGTCGGTTGGCCGTTCAGATGGAAGTCCTCGCCGACGATGGTCACGGTGGTCTGTCGTGGTGGCGGGTCGCCAGCGACCAAGCTGAGGGCGAAGCAGGCGAGCAGGATGGGACGCAGCAGGGACATGGGAGACCTCGCAGTGCGATACGGCGGTACTGACGTGGCGTTTCCGGCGTCACACACCATCCGAAGCCTGGCGAAAGTTGCGCGCCCAATCACGCCTGGTCGTCGCATCAGGCCCAATAAGCCCAGGAGTTCCCATGTTCGTTTTGCGCATCCTCGTCCTCGCCACCCTGGTCCTGTCTGCCATCGCCGCGGAGCGCATCGCCATCAGCGCCACACCGGAAACCGCCGCGCTCGGCCGCTTCGCGGTGGAGGAGATCACCCGCGAAGCCGCTGCGCGTGGGCTGAGCCCGGCCGCAGACGGCGCGACGTTGCACCTGGCGCTCACCCTCGGCCTGCCGGCAGGTGTCGCCGTCACGCCGCAGACGTATGCCATCCGCGTGTCGACCAGTGACGGTGTGCGCCGCATCACCGTGCATGGCGCCGATCCGGCGGGCGCGATGTACGGCGGCCTTGACCTCGCCGAGGCCATCCGCACCGGCACCATCACCGCGCTCGTCGACAGCGACCACGCGCCGCACATCGCGAACCGCGGTATCAAGTTCAACATCCCGCTCGACCTGCGCACGCCGAGTTACTCCGACCCCGCCGATGCGGCGCAGGCCAACATCCCCGAGGTGTGGAGCATGCCCTTCTGGCGCGAGTTCTTCGACGACATGGCGCGCCACCGTTACAACGTGATCTCATTGTGGAGCCTGCATCCCTTCCCCAGCATCGTGAAAGTGCCGGAGTTCCCAGGTGTGGCGCTTAATGATGTCTGGCGCACCACAGCGAAGCTCGATGAGCAGTTCGACAATAACGGCAACAACTTCGTCAGGCCGGAAATGCTTGCCCGCCACGAGGTGGTGAAACACCTGACCATCGACGAGAAGATCACCTTCTGGCGCGAGGTCATGCAGCTCGCTCACGACCGCGGCGTATCGGTGTACTGGTTCACCTGGAACGTCTTCATGCACGGCGCGGCGGGCAAGGACGGCCTGACCGAGGACAAGGGTGACGCGAAGACCATCGCGTATTTTCGCGCTAGTGTACGCGAAGCCATCACCACCTATCCGCTGCTCGCCGGCCTGGGCATCACCGCGGGTGAAGCGATGCATAACCTTGGTGGGCGCAGCGCGGAACAGTGGTTGTGGCAGACCTACGGCGAAGGCATCCGCGATGGTTTGCAGGACACGCCTCAGCGGCCGTTCCGTCTGATCCATCGTTTCCATCAGACCGGCCTTAGCGACATCCGCCGCGAATTCGCCGAGCTGCCGTGTACGCTGGATCTCAGCTACAAGTACGCTATCGCGCACATGTATTCGATCCCGCGTCCGCGCTTCATCGATCCGGTGCTGCCGTTGTTGTCGCCCGACCTGCGCTGCTGGCTGACGGTGCGCAACGACGATGTCTACAGCTTCCGTTGGGCCGACCTCGACTACGCGCGTGCGTTCATCACGGCGATTCCAGGCCCGGAGAAGATCGCCGGCTTCTACATGGGTCCCGACGGCTACACCTGGGGGCGCGACTTCCTGAGCAAGGACGTCGGCGCGACGCGTCCGACGGTGATGCAGAAGCAGTGGCTGTCATTCGCCATGTGGGGACGACTGGCCTTCGACCCGACATTGCCAGAGGCGACCTTCCATCGCTTGATCGCCGCACGATTCCCAGGCGCGGACGTGGCGAAGCTGAGTGTCGCATGGGCCGAAGCCTCGCGCACCTTCCCGTTGATCACGCGGTTCTTCTGGGGCGATATCGACATCAAGTGGTTCCCCGAAGCCTGCCGGCGCAAGAGTGGATTCTATACCGTGCGCCACTTCATCGAGGGCGGCACCATGCCCGGTGCCGACGTACGCAACATCATCGAATGGCGCACCGCGCTGCTGTCCGGAACGCCGCTGAAAGGGACTTCACCGCTCGACATCGCCGCGACGCTCGACGCCAACGCCGGCGCGGCCCTCGCTGCGTTGCCGCGCCTGTCCGCACGCGAGGTCGGCAACCCAGGGGAATACCGCGCGACACTCACCGACATCGCAGCGATGGCGCACCTGGGTCGCTACTACGCGGCCAAGATCCGCGGCGCGTGCGACCTCGCCCTGTTCGACCGTACCGGCGACACCAAGCAACAGGCTGGCGCGGTCGCGCACCTGGAGGCGGCAGCGCGTCACTGGCAGTCCTACGCTGACACCTACGTGCAGCAGTATGTCCAGCCGGTGCTGTTCAACCGCACCGGCTGGGTCGATCTGCATGGCCAAGTGAAGGACGTGGCGCGGGACATCGCCATCGCCCACGCCTGGAAGCCCGGCACCATCGTCGACGCGGCGATCAAGCGCTCCGGCACCGAGGCGGGGTTCAAGAAGTGACCGTGGTTCTAGTGCGCCTGGGTGTGCAGCTTGTGCGGTGACGTCCCGTCGGCGATACCACGAGCATGACCGATGCGCCTCTGTCATCCCATCATTCCCCGGTCACCGACGACGACCTGCGCCTTGCCCGCCGCCTGTGGGACTGGCAGGCGGCGGAGGATGTGCTGACTCCGGCCGACGCGGCGCTCGGGCTCGGGAGCTACGATGTGCGTGTGGCTGACCGCTGCGTCGAATTGTTCAACGCCGGTCTGGTGAAGCTGGTGTGCTTCAGTGGTGGCAGCGGCAACTTCACCGCAGGACGTTTTCCGCGCGGCGAGGCGCAGGCGTTCGCTGAACGTGCAGTGATGCTCGGCCTGCCGGAATCCGCGCTCATCATCGAGCCGACTGCCACCAACACCGCGGAGAACCTCACGCGTTCACGGCCGTTGCTGGAATCGCACGGCGTACGCTCGCTGATCCTGGTGGCCAAGCCGAACATGCTGTTGCGTGGTCAGGTCACCGCGGCGGCGCAGTGGCCGGAGGTCCGCACCCTGCGCGCCGGGGCACGCGTGCCGTTCGCCGCCGACTTGGCGCCTGGGCGGACGGTGGCCGACCTCATTCATGAACTGGTGGGCGACGCGGAACGCCTACGTCTCTATCCCGAGCGCGGCTGGCATGCGCCGGTGTCGATCCCAGCGGATGTCGCCGCAGCGGTGCGCACCTTGATCGCCTGCGGCTACGATCGTCATCTTCCGCAGTGAATTTCGGCACGGTGATAACGTGTGGCGGTGTCGATCAGGGTCGCTTCACCGCGATCTCTGCCGACTGCTCGGCGCCCGCGGTCGTACCGTCACGCGAGGCGACGATGCGCACCACCGCCTTTGTCAGGTCGACGCCGGCGGGGGGCTGCAGGCGCACGGTGTAGGGTGTGGTCACGCCCGCGGTCACGGCGATCCGCGGACCCGCAGCCACGACGGTTGGTTTGCGCTCGGCACCAACAACGACGAGATCGACGCCGAGCAATGCTTGGCCGGCGATCGATTCGGTACCGAACGACACCACCACGTCGAAGGCGCTGCCGGGAACGATCACGCGGGGCAGTGATACCGAGCCCCACGGCTGGGCGATGATCTGGCGAGCGTCGTCCACCACCTGATCGTCGGCGATCACCGGCGGCGTGTAGCGGATGGCCTGTTGGCCGGAGACGGTGGGATGCTCAATGGCGCCGATGTCGCGGCGGCCACCGGTTGGGGCGCGACCGGTGAAATCGCGCAGCGCCGGGCCGTTGAACTGCCAGGACATCAGTTCGCTGATGCTGGTGCGACTGTCGGCGAGCGTGCCGCGCGCCACGCGCAGGTAGTCGATGGCACCGGCGAAACCGGCGCCGACCACGAAGTCGGCGGTATTGGCGAGCGAGACTCCGCTGACCGGGGTGCGCCCGGTAGCGACAGCGACGCCGTCGATGTACAGGCGGACGACGTGCGCAGTCCGATCGACCTCCGCCAGGACCTGGTGCCAGCGGCCATCATCGAGCGACACGCGCGCTACGGTCAGCACCTGCTGGCCATCGTGGCGTAGGGCGAGTTGCAGTCGGCCGGCATCATCCAGGCCGAGCGCATATCCCGCCTTCGCGTCCATCTTGCCGGCGATGGTGCCGCCGCGATGGCCCGGTTCGACGCGCAGCACCGCCTCGATAAGGAAGGCGTTGTCCTGCATCTCCACCGTGGCGCGGTCGCCGCCGGGAATGACCACCGGCTGTTTGTCGCGCGTCAGGGTGAAATCGCGTACCAGCCCCGCGTGCGGCATGGCCAGGGTACGCTTGCCGTCGAAACGCAGCGCTCCACGCACCCAATCCTCAAGCGGTCCAACGACGTAGTCGTCGGCGGTGAAACCAGCACCGCTGAGGTCGTTGCCGGGAATGCGATCGTCGTCCTGCTCGGCCTCCTCCGGCATCGGCAGTTGGTACAGGCTGGTCTTACCCTCGGCGAATCCCTGGACGTAGAGGTCGTAGCCAAGGACCGTGGCGGGATCGCGGCGGTGCAGGCGGAAATGCCATTCGCCCACCGTAGCGGCGAGACTCCACGGCACGAAAACCTTCACTCCGCGATCAATCGCCGCCGAGGTGTCACTCGGCCGGAAGTCGCGCTTGGCGGAATCCCGCACCGTCGGGTCATCACTGATCCAGCCGACCGCGTCGCTCAGATGGTTTGACTGAGCGGCAAGGCGCGCGTTGAGTTGCTCAGCGGTCGAAAACTTGTCGCCCTGCCAGCGATTGTAGATCTGCAGGTAGGGACCAGCGACGAGGTTGTTGGCATAGGCGATCTCCTGCGCCTGATCGAGGCGCCAGAACGAGAGGTGGTTCGCCCCATTGAGGAAGAGGTTGCCGAGGTAGTGTTGCTGATCGCCGTGCGCACCTTCATGTGCCTGCATGCCACGGAAATCGCAGGCGGTATTGTGGAAGGCCTGGTTCCAGCGGTTGCGCACTTCCTTGAAGAAGGTTGACCCCATGACGCCGCGGTAGGCGTCCGCGCGGCGCTCGGACCAGCCGAGGTTGTTGAACAAGTAGCCCTTGAGCCCGTGGTCGAAGTAGAAGGCCTCGTTCTTGTGATAGATGTTGCGGTGCGCGACGAAACCGACCGGATTGGCCGAGATATTGCCATAGACGTAACACGGGCCGCTGCCCCAGAACTCGATGCCGCCGAAGTCGGTTTTGTGGAGCAGCGTATCGACCACTTGATTGTGGCGAATCTGGATGCGCACGAGCGGCGCAGCGCCGCCACCGCCGACCACGTTGATGCCCTGCGCGGCGGAACGCTTGACCACGTTGCCGGCGATGTCGGCAACCCACACGCCCTGCAGGTTGATCCCTTGGCCGGCCTGTGGCTGGCTGCAGCGCAGTCCCATGTCGCTGAAATGATTGCGCCACAGGCGCAGGTCGGTCAGCACGGCACTCGGACCCTTGATGGCGGTGCTGCGCCGGTTGAGGTCGATGCCACCGTTGTCGAGGTCAGCAAAACGGCTGTCGCGGATGTCGATGCGCTCAAGCACCTGGTCCTGAACGGTGACCAAGTTGACGATGCCGGCGCCGGCGCTGTGCATGATGGCGAGGTTAGCCAGGGTCAGGTCGTGGCACGCGCCGGAGAAGCGCACCGCCGCCATCTGCCTGATCGGCATCACCCGCTCCCAGTCGCCGCCACCCGGAGCCTTGGTGAGCTCCGGGCAGTTGCCGCCGGTAAGGGTGAGGCCGCTGATCACCACCCGACTCACGTCGCGCAGATCGATGATGACTTGGTGCTGTGCCGCCTCGAGCACGCTGGCGTTGGGATCGTTGCCGTCCGCCAGCCGCAGCCACAAGCGGGATTCCTTGGCATCGAACCACCACTCATCGGGCTGATCGAGGAAGCGCGGCAGGTTTTCCAGGAAGAACGGCGCGTTGGCGTTGGGGTGGCGGCGCGGGTGATCGATGAGGATACGCAGGCTGCCCTTCTCTGGATTGTAGCTGGCCGCGGCCGCGGGCAGCGGCCCCATGATCGAGAACTCGCCCGAGGTATTGGCGTGATCCATCCACACGGTGGCGCCGCGGTAGGCATCCTTCTCTGGCGCGGTGAGCACCTTCGGCGCAAATATGGTGGTGCTCGGCCAGCCCTTCTCGACGCGTTGGACGCGCAACCACTGGGTGAAGTGGTTGTAGGGATGTTCGATGTTCCAATCCGGCCAGCGCGCCAGCGGCAAGCGCTGGCGGGTGCCGTCGGCCATCAGCCGCCACAGCGCCCGCGGCACCTGCGCGCCGGGCAAGGTCACCGACCACAGTCGTCCCGCTGCGACCGTGGGCATGCCCGTGGTCTTAGAGGCTGCGGCGGTGGCCTGCGTCCAACCACTGGTGATTCCGAGTGAGCCGGCGATCACGGCCTCGCCCGTGCCCCAGGCCGGATCGCTGGTCAACTGCACCGGCTCATCCGCCGTGCCGGACTGCGTGCCGATCAACTGGCCACGGTAGATCACGCCGCGCTTGAAGACGTAGGTGTGGACACCATTGCCCGCCGCCGCGCTGCCGCCGGCCGCGGGATCCCACGGATGATGGCGCCATGCCGTCGCCTGCGTCAGGCCGTCTTTCCCATCGTCGCCCGCAGCGAAGTCGATGAAGCGTACCGACCGCCCTGGGGTGAAGGCGAACGGCTTCGGCATCCAGCGGATCTCGGCCGGGCCATCGACGACCAGCGCCTCGGGTGGAACTGGCGAGGCCCATTCCGGCAGAAGGGCGGCTTCCCAGCCGACCGTGGGGGAGGGTTCAACCGCTTCGAGTGCTGGTGACCAGGCCAGCAGCGTCAGCAGCGCCAGCAGCGCCAGCAGCTCCGATACCAGAGCGCACAGTCGCCCGCTTCTGGATGCGTCGAAGAAAAATGAGGCATGGCGCATTGGTTGGCTCCTGGCGGCTCTTGCCGGCTCTTGCCGGCGACGGTCATCCGAGGCCCGCGGTACATACTGTCAACGTTGACAATACGTCTTGTGACCGGCCAGGACGTTCGCACCCTGCACAAGTACCTCAGACCACGGCCTGATGCCCGACGCACACGCAGCGACAGCCGCCGGCTAGTCGCGGAAACCTGCCCATGGCCCTGCCACCCAGCCTGAGCGCCGCCCGCACGATCCTCGCCACCATCGCCGCCGAGGTCGGGGTGTCGACGCGCACCGTCTACCGCGTGCTCAACGAACGCGAGGGAGAGGTATGGAGTTCCGCCTCGAAACGCGGCGAACGCATCCGCGCCCTCGCCCACACGCTCGGGTATAAGCCGAACCTCGCCGCGCGCAGCACCCGCACCGGACGTTTCGGCCAAGTCGGCTTCGTCATGGGCATGGGCGATTCCGCGAGCAGCTTTTCGCACGTCTTCCTCAAGGGCCTGCACGATGGACTCTCTACCGCCGAGATCGCCCTGGTCGCCACGCGGATGAGCGATGAGCTGCTCGCCAGCAGCGATCGCCTGCCCGCCATCCTCGCCAGCCTGTCGGTCGATGGACTGATGCTGCTGCACCACAAACCCGAAACCGCAGCGATGCGCCGCGCCCTGAATCGCTGCGGCCTGCCGTTGGTCTGGCTGAACGATCGGCGTGCGCACGACAGTGTGTGTTATGACGACCACCAAGCGGCGGTCGATGCCATCACACGTCTGCACGCGCTTCGGCATCGCCGTATCGCCTACCTTGGTGGTGGCAGCGCGGATCACTATTCCAGTCGCGAGCGCGAAGCGGGCTACCGCGCCGCGATGGCAGCTTCGGGCTTGGCGGACAACGTCGTTGAGCTCGCCGAAACCGCTGGGCAGTCGCTCCATGAGCGGGTCGAAGCGTGGCTGCGCGCCGCCGTCGCCCGCTCGGCCAAGACGCGGCCGACAGCGGTCCTGTGCTACAGCGGTGAGCAAGCCTTGGCGATCCAGCTCGCCGCCGGCCGGCTTGGCATCGCCGTGCCGGAACAACTCAGCATCGTCTATTGCGCCCAGGACGAAGCGCGCCCCGCCGGCCTGACTCTCAGCCGGATGTACTGCGAGTCCCACCGATTGGGTATGGCCAGCGCCGAGATGATGGTGCGCAAGCTGGCCCAACCGCGCCGCCGTCAGCCGTCGGTGGCGTTGCCGTATGCGTGGTGGGAACTGGGGACCTCCGTCGCGCCGCCGTCCGCGCCCGCGTGAGCATCAGCCGGGATTGACGCTGGTACGTGGCCAGCGTCGATGACGCCTGAGTCTGCTGTAAGACGATCTGCGATCGCTCAGTTCGCCGACGGTTTGACGTGGTGGGATATCAGGACTCCCGCGGGCGGCGGCCAAACCACCAAGCCGCAATCACCGAAGCTGTCCTCCCAGCGGTACAACAGGATCTTCCGGCGGCAGTTGCGTGGTAATGACAACACGCGGATCTGGCGCGTCCCATGGCACAGCCGGAGGTCGGTGCCGAGGGGGTGCGGCTGGCCTGGATGGCCAGGAAGCAAGGAGGTGGCGGAGTGGTCCATGGCTGTGGGTGATTGTACCCGCAATCAGCCTGTGGCGCTGAGCAATTTACGGTTCTTCGGCGAGGCGAGTGGGTGATACTTGGGCAAGGGCCAGAACAAAGGCAAGACAACCTGCCACAGAGGCCACAGAGGCCACAGAGGCCACAGAGGCCACAGAGGCCACCGAGAAGAACTGGTTTTCCCATCTCTGTGGCATCTGTGGCATCAGTGGCCTCTGTGGCAAGCCGTCAGGCCTTCCCTTTAGAGGACTGTCGGGCCGACTTGCATTTGGTTCACCCACTCATCTCGCCGAAGAACCCAATTTACCAATCTTCCGTTCGTCCGGCTCCGCGCGTCACGTCGCCACGCGGAGCACGTCACCATGCGGAACGTCGCCATGCGGAGACAGCTGCGCGGCTGGGATCAGCGCCGTGGCCGAGGCCCAGGTGGGGCTGCGATGTCGAGTTGCACCGCATTGGAAACCGCACGGCCGGTGCGGTAACTGATGCGGTAGGTTCCGGGCGTGGTGATGAAGCGGCTGAGGTCGATCACCTCCAGCCAGGTTCCGTGGTGGGAAAAAGTGAAGCAGCCTTCGACGTTGCTTGGCGCGGCGACATGGGGGACACCGTCGATGGTGATCATTCCGCCGGAGAGGAAACCGGTCGCGCTGCGATCCTCGGTGCTCTGGTTCTCGATCAGCAGGGCGATGCGGCAATCACGGCGGATCGTGGTGTGTGGGAACGGCACCAGCAGCAGGCGGACGCCATCAGCGGCCGGCCCCCAGGGTGCCGTCAGTCGTAGCAGGGCGATCTCCGGCCGGTGATCCAGGTTGTCGCCCAGGACGCTGGGCCGGATCAAACCGGTCAGAGTCGCACCGGTGATCCCGGCATCGCCACACAGTTGGCGCAGGAGCGGTATCGCTGCTTCATGGCGCAGACTCGCCAAAATTTTAGCGTAGCGTCCACGCGGGTACGGTCGCGATGCCTGTGAGCACAGCGCGAGCAGGGCGTCGCCCGCTGGGCGGTATTCAATGCGTTCGAGGGTCTCGGCGACATCCATCCGTGCCTCCTCGTCATGCACCTGCGCGAGGTTGGCCAGCAGCGCGGGACCGCTGGTGGGATCGGCGATCTGCAGGAGTGCACGCGCTGTGCTGCGCTTGCGGTTAACGTCGCGGGGCGCGTCCTCCGCGCGCAGTAATTCGGGCAGCAGCAGGTTGACGGCTGGTGTTCCGCCGAGGTCGCCCAGCGCAGCGATCGCCGACTGCACGACAGCGGGGTCATCCGAGCGTACGCCGTCGGCGAAGACCGTGTGTGCCGGAATGCGCAGGTCGTTCAGCGAGTCGATCGCGGCGCGGATGTTGGCGGGGTCGGGACAGAAGCGGGCGACCAAGTCCTGCGCCATGTGGTCGCTTGCTGCGGACTGTTCCGGAGTGCGATGAGCGTCGACCTGTGCTGCATGCTCATCCGACGGCGACCCAGGCAGGAGTTCGCTGAGCAGGCCATGCAGTCGTTGCTGATCGATTGGCGCGCCGATCACGATCAGCAGATCGTTGCGCCGGATCAGCGTGTAATCGTCGCTGTCCGACCCCGGCTGGCGGATGCCGATCCAGTCCGGTGGCAGCACCCACCAATCGACAGCCGGAGGGATGATCGACATCGAGCGCAGATGGAGGCCGCCGCTGAACGATCGCCACCCGCTGGGGATCCCGTTATCGGCGATGACCTCGGCGCTCCACAACCGCAGACGCATGCGTTCGAGCACCTGGGTCAGGACGGCGGTGCGTTGCGGACCAATCCGGGTCGGATCCAGAACCGTTTCAGCCCAAGCCGCGGGCAGGATCGTCATGACCAACAGCAGGCACCACAACACCGGGATGCCATCGTGGAGGCGTCGGCTGATGGGAAGGTCGGGCATAGCCCAGCATCAACGTGGGTGGTTCCTTGGGGTTCATCAGCAAGTCCGGAACACCCCATTCCCGCCGGTCCTGCCGACCGGCATGGATACGTGTCAGAAATCGTTCGCCCCAGGTGTGATCGCCGGCTGCTCCTGCTTCAGCGGGAACACGGGCGGTTTCGGGCCGGTCCACCGGCGGGTGTCCGCGTCCCAGCGCACCTGGTCCTTGGCCGATTCCCACCAAGCCAGCGCGGCAGTGCCATCGTCGGCATCGATGTGAAGTCCGAGGTGGTCGCGCAGCAGCGCGCGGGCTTCATCCTGCAACTCGCCGCTTGACCACTTCGTGCCTTTGCCGCCAGCGGCATGCAGCACGGAGATGGGCAACGCGGCGGCGATTCCGGCCCGTGCCGCGGCGACGGCGAAACCATCCTGGTGATCCGGGTATTGTCCCTGTTCGTAGTAGCGCCAGGCCGATGTCGCCGCGGCATCGAGATCGAAGCCCGGCACCGTCGTCAGCGCGCGTGCCATCCGTGCCTGCCAGTAGCCGTAGCGCGTGCTGCGCAGGACGTCAGCGAACAACGTGAAATCACGCTCGTCATGCAGGCTCGCCAGCGCGACGAGCAGCTGGGTGGTATCGCCCATGCGATTGCTGGTGAACTTGGGATCCTTCAGTCGCTTGCGCATGGTGTCGGCGCAGTCCTCCACCCAACCATAGCGCGTGACCACATCGACCAGGAAGAGCTGCTCTGAGAATGCCTTCAGCACCAGCTCGCGGTGCTCCACTCCGGCCGAACGGATCAGCGCCTCTTCAGTCAGGCCACGGGCCTTGCTGGTGAAGTGTTTGGCGGCATCGAGCATTACGCCCCAATATGCCGATGGCACGCGGGCGAATTCATCCACCAGCGGATCCTTGCGCGACCATCCGGTCTCGCCGGCCATGTGCGCGGCCTGGTTTTCCAGCCAGCGACGCACCTCATTTTCGCTCGTTAAGTCGGCGATGCTGACCATCGGTGGTGCCGGGGCCGTCGGCGTTGTTGATGTCGATACGCTGCTGACCGCGACCGGTGTTGGTGCGCGGAACGCGTGTCGCTGTGTTTCAGGGTGCTCCAACGCCAGTTCCGGCAGCAGATCATCGTCAGCCACGCGGGCCAATCTATGCGCTGCGGCAGGTTCCTCGGTGGTCAGACGCCACAGCACCACCACGCCGATGACCACCGCCAAGCATCCAATCACGATCCAGCGCAGGGGTGACACGACGGGACCGTAACGACGACCGGGCTTGGACACAATGTGCTGACGTGGCGCTGATCACGGTGTGCTCGTCGTCGACCGTCACGCGGCGCTGTCGAGGACGGTTCACCAATGCCAGGTGAACGACAGCCCTTTGCGGTCGCCATCGAAGATCAAATCGACCTTGGCATCGGTGATGCGACGGGAGCGTTCCACCTCCTCACCACGGCGTCGGCGGTTGTAGTGCACGACTTCGTAACCGATCCAGGTGCCGAGGATCGCGCCCGCCACCACGTCGGAGGCGTAGTGCATGTCGTCGTTGATGCGGCTCATTCCCACGCCGGTGGCCAGGGCGAACGCCAGTCCGCCGACCACCGGCTGATCGTCGAAGGAGAACGCCAGCACCGAGGCGACGGTGAACGCCTGCGACGTATGGCCGGAGGGAAAGGACGTCTCACCTCCGAATGGTGCGAAGACATCGGAATCCTGACCAGTCTTGTTCGGTCGTGATCGCCCGACGGTGTACTTGAGGACAGGGGTGAGGATGACTGAGTTGATCACCGATGCCTCCAGGCCATCGACCAGCACATTCACGCCGCGTTCGTCATCCGCGAGCCAACCGTAGGTGCCGGCCGCGCCGAGCACGCCAATGGAGTAGAGGGTGCCGAGCTGGCCCCAGGCACCTGACCAACGGTCCTTGTCGGGACTGCGGCTTTCCTGGCTTTCGTCCTGGAAGTGGCGGTCGACGAACAATCCGGTGGCGACCGTGGCTCCGACGGCAGCACCGGCGATCGCCCACTCCTTGCCGCTCCAATCGAATGGTGAGGACACGATGTCCCAGGTGTCGACCACGACGCGTTTGCCGAACCAGAACTGGCCAGTGCTGACGCGGTCGTCGGTGTCGTCGGTGTCGGTGTCGGCGTCAGCGGGACGTTCTATCACAGGCAGGGGTGCCAGCCGTCCACCCAGGCCAAACGGGTCGGTCAGGGGATCGGCTTCCACCGCCAGCAGCATGGAGGGCAACACACCCAGCAGAAGACAACGGGCGTATTTCATGACCACAACTTACCTGGGCGGAAGAGCGCCGGGACAGAACGAAGGTACTGTACACCGTACGAAGGTACTCCCGCTGGTCGCCGCAGAGCGCTGAACATGGCGCTCCGTCAGGAGTACGCATGCCAGTCATTGTTCCCGTTGTCGATCCAACTGTTCTCGCTCCCGCTCCCGCTCCCGCTCCCACTCCCACTCCCGCTCCCACTCCCGCTCCCACTCCCGCTCCCACTCCAGTTCCCGCCCTCGTTTCCGTTCCCGTTCCCGTTCCCGCTTCCGTGGCGGCGCCACGCCGACGGCTGCTGCTCGGGCTCGGCCTGATCATGGTCGGGCTCGATACGCTGCTGCGGATCGTGTTGCTGGTCACCCTCGATCAGCCGGTACCGCTGACGCAGGGCGTGCTTGCGCTGGGCCTCGGATTGCTCAACGACCTGCTGACGATTCCCATTCTGCTGGTGCCGGTGGCGTTGTTCCTGGCGGTGTCCGGCGGCGCGAGCTTGCGGCATGGTGTCTGGCGTTTTTCGCTGCTGACGGCGGTGTGCGGTGGGCTGTTGTTCGGGGTCGCGGTGGAACACGCCTTCTTCAGCGAGTTCACCTCGCGGTTCAACCATATCGCTATCGACTACCTGCTCTTTCCTGGGGAGGTCGCGATCAATATCTGGCAGAGCTACAATGTCCCGGCCTTCGTCGCCGCGGCGTTGCTGCTTGGTGCGCTGATCGCCTGGCCGGTGCACCGCGTGCTGCGCGGTGCGCAGTTCGCGCCGTTGCCGTGGTCGCAGCGCTTGGTGGGCGTGGCAGTCGCACTGGGGACCGCCAGCGTCACAGGCTTTGGATTGTGGTTGCTGCCGGTGCAACCCATCAGTGAACGGGCGCTGAACGAAGTCGCGGCCAACAGTCAGGTGCAGCTGGTGCGCGCCTTCGCCACTGCCCACCTGTCGTTCGAACAGTTCTACCGCACCCTGCCCGCGGCGCAGGCGACGCCGCTGATCAATACGGAGTTCGGCCGCACAACATCTGGCGATCCGCAACGGACGTTCACCGCCGCGGTCCGGCGGGAACGGCCACTTGATGTGGTGGTGGTGCTCGAAGAAAGCCTGGGCTCGGAGTTCGTCGGACGGCTGGGCGGGAAGAAACCCTGCACGCCGGGATTCGACCGTTGGTCGGAGCGTGGCCTCTTACTGACCAATTTGGTCGCGAATGGCAATCGCACGGTCCGTGGACTGGAAGGCGTGTTGTGTTCGTTCATGCCACTGCCTGGGGATTCGGTGTGGAAACGCGACAAGTCGGAAAATGTCGCGACCATCGCACAGGTGCTGCGGGCCAAGGGCTACCGCAGCGAATTCTTCTATGGTGGCGCCGGGGTGTTCGATGGCATGAAGCCGTTCGCCTTGGCCAATGGCTGGGAGCGCTTCATTGAGGATGGGGTGGTGAAATCGGATTTCCCGCCCGATGCCTTCCGTACGGCCTGGGGTGCCGCAGATGGCTACGTATTCGATCGTCTGCTGGAACATCAGCGTAACGCGCGCGCTGCCAGTGTACCGTTCTTCGGCACGTTGCTGACCACCAGCAACCATAAGCCGTTCCTGACGCCCAACACTAAGGGCCTGACGATATCCTCGGGCAAGGCCTGGCGCATGGGCGGGATCGCCGCTGGCATCGTACTGCTGTTCGTACTGGTGTTGGTGTTCCTTGGACGGCGCATCGGACGCACCCGCATCATCATGGTTGGTGCGGTGGTGCTGGCCGCCTATGGCATCTGGATGAGTGTGAAGCTTCAGCCGTGGGATACCCGCCAGAATGCCGTGCAATACGCCGATCAGGCGCTGACCGCCTACCTCGACCGCGCGGCGGCGGAAGGTTTCCTCGACCACACCGTGCTGCTGGTGGTGGGTGATCACGGTGCGCGGGTCTATGGCTCGGCCGAGATCCCCGCGGCCAGCTATCGCATCCCAGGCCTGCTGCTGGCGCCGGAAGCGCGTTACCAGGGTGCCACCATCGATGGCTTGGCCTCGCAGATCGACCTTGTGCCGACCTTGCTGTCGCTTGCTGGCGTCGATTATCGCGCGCCGTTCCTGGGACGTGATCTGTTGGATCCGTTGGCCGCACCTGGACGGGCATGGCTGATCCACAACCGCGACATCGGCCTGCTGACTGACCAGGATCTGGTGGTGCTCGGCCTGCGCAAAACGGTGACCTGGTATCGTCGGGAAGGGCGCTCCAGCGATGTTTTCACCGTGGTGCCGGCTGCCGCCGTGACCGACGAACAAAGTGCACTCGCGGATCGTGCCAGTGCGGCCTTCCAGGAAGCCTCACGTCTGTACGAAGAGCGTGCGTATCGCCTTCCGGACGTGCGCTGATGGTGAGCGAGGCGACCTCTGTGACGGTTGGCCCCGGTCGAGGGTGGTGGCTGTGGTGGTGGTCGATCCCAACGGTGACGCTGATCGCCGCGGCGTTGGTGCTGGAGTACAGTCCGCTTGACGTGCTGTTGCTGCAACCGTTCTACGATCCCATAGCGGAAGTTTTTCCGCTGCGCAGACAGTGGTACTTCTCCACCGTCCTGCACGTCGGTGCCAAGTGGCTGATGGTGGCGTCGGCGATCGTCGCGTTCCTCGCGTTCGTCGCGAGTTGGCGCTTCGACCGGTTGCGCCAGTGGCGTTGGCCGGGCCTCTACCTGGCCCTCTGCGCTGGGGTTACCAGTGGCGTCGTGAGCATCTTGAAGGCGGTGACCAACCGTTTTCCGCCGTGGTCGATCGACCTCTTCGGCGGCGAGGTGCCGATGACGCCGTTGTTCGCGGGGACCCCAGCGCCCTTCCATGACGGCCACGGATTTCCTGCGGGTCATGCGTCGGGTGCCTTTGCGTGGGTATCGTTGTGGTTCGTCGGGCGGGCGTGGTGTTCTCCACGGCTCCAGCTGTGGTTGTTTCCAGGATTGGCTGGGGGTTTGCTGTGTGCATGGACGCAGCATGTGCGCGGTGCACACTTCGCCTCGCACAACCTCTGGACGCTGGCGATCGCCTGGACCGTGGCGGTAGGATTCGCCGCGCTGTTCGCCCGCGTTGGTCTGCTGCCGCAGCCGCTGCGCGTGCCGACTTCCAGGCACCTGGAGCTGCCCGTGGCCGTCCCCGTTCGTTCCTGGCTTATCGGTATAGGCGGCATGCTTGCCGGATGTGTGCTGTTCGCGGTCGACACGGCGGTCGAACTGCTCCACGTCGGACCGCCGGATCTGCATTTCTGGATCGAATGTGCGGAGTTCGGGTTGGTCGGTCCTGGGCTTGGTCTGATCTGCCTGCTGTTGGCGGAACGCCTGCGGATCGCCCGCCAAGCGGTGCGGACGCAGGCGCATGCGGAACGCGAACGGCGTTTCTTGGTCTTGGGCCGGATGGCCGCGGCAGTGGCGCATGAGGTGCGCAATCCGTTGCACACCCTGCGGCTGGTGATGGATGAAATGCGCGTCGAACAACCCGCCCTGCGTGACCATGCCCTGCGCGTCCACATCGATGACAGCTTGGAACGCATCGATCGCGCGGTCGATCTGGTTTATCGCCTGGCACGACCGGAGGCGGAGGACGATGGTGCGGGTGATCTGGTGGCGACCGCGCGCGAGGCGCAGGCGGCGTTGTTGATACGTCTGCCTGGGCGCACGATCACCCTCCAGGATCTGCCGGCCAAAGCGCCGGTGCGCTGCTCCGCCTCCGGCGTGCGCATCATGATCGACAACCTTCTGCGCAATGCGGCGGAGGCGAGCGCTGCCGATGGTGTGGTCACGGTAACGATCATGGCGGACAATGGTCGTTGGCGTTTGCGGATCACCAACCCTGGGCACCTGCCCAGTGATCACGCCGAAGCCGCCAGCGAAGGGACGCTTGAGAGTCCGAAGCTCGACGGCCTGGGACTTGGCCTAGCAATCACTCGTCACTTGGCCGCGGGTGTTGGCGGGCAGGTGACGTTGACTTCATCGGGTGGCGTCGTCACGGCGGACCTGCTTCTGCCGGCTTGGAAAGATTCCCCATGAGCAATGCCTCCATCCTGTTGGTCGAAGACGAAGCCGCGGCGCGCGAACTGCTGGCCCGTGGCCTGTCGCGTCTGGGGTTCCGCGTCACCGGGGTCGGCGACGGTGCGGACGCGGTACCGTTGTTGCACCGTCCGTGGGATGTGGTGGTCACCGATCTGCAGATGCCACGCCTCGACGGCCTGCGCCTGCTTGATGAGGTCAATCGCCTCTGTCCGCGCGCGCTGCGGGTGGTCATCACCAGCTTCGCCGACAAGGACAAAGTGGTGGCGGTGCTCAACCTCGGCGCTGATTATCTATTGGAGAAACCCTTCGGGGTCGATCGCTTGGCCGGTATCCTCGATCGCCTGCTGGCCGATCGCAGCGGGAGCACGGATTCCATGGTGCAGTTCTTCCAACGCCGGTTGCTGGGCTTGCCACTCACCGTGCGCGAACGCGATTTGGTCGCCGGGTTGTTGAAGGGCCAGTCGAACAAAGAACTCGCCGCCAATCTGGGCATCGGCGAACAGTCGGTCAAAAACGCCTTGTCAGCGATCTACGCCAAGCTCGGGGTGCAGAGCCGCACGGAGCTGTTCCACGCGGTGTTTCCGATCTGATCACGGGCCCGAGCGCGGGAGCTTCCGGTCTCGCTCTCAAACCATTCGTCCATCTTCACGAAGAGATGGCTGATGGACGATGGGGAGGAGAGCAGCGCCGCCTTTTTCAGTGCCTTTTTCAGCTCCTTTTTCAACGCACGAAGCGCACGGCAACCCGTGCGCTTCGTGCGTTGAAACTGCCGGTCGGTCTCATCACTTCCCCGCGTAATCTTTCCAATCCCGCCACAACCAGCGCAGGCTGTCCGGCAGGATCGCACCGCCGTGGTTGCCGTTGTGGGCGCCGTCGCCCATGACGAACTGGTGGTCGTACTTCTTGAACTTGAGTGCGGCTTCCATTTCCAGGTTGGCGAGCGGCCAGTTGCCGTGCTGGTTGTCGAGGTCGTTGCGGCCGTCTTGCAGGAACACCCGGATCGGTTTGTTCTCGCTCTTGCGGATCAGCGCGTGGCAGACGTGGCCACCGCGGATGTTGGTGAAGCTGCCGATGTGGCTGACAACTTTCTGGAACATGTCGGGACGTTCCCACGCGACGGTCCAGGCACAGATGCCGCCGGAACTGATGCCGCACACGGCGCGGTTGCGCGGATCACTCGTCAGCTTCACGGTCTTGGCGACCTCGGGCAGGATCTCGTCGATCAGGAACTTCGCGTAGTCGCCGCTGAGCGAATCGTACTCAACGCTGCGGTTGTTCGGTTTGCCATCCCAGCCCTTTTTCTCTGGCAGGGTCTCGGACTTGTGGCCGGGATTCAGGAAGATGCCGACGGTCCGCGGCATCTCGCCTTTGTGAATGAGGTTGTCGAACACCGTCGGCACGCGGTGCTCGCCCTTCTCGCCGACATAGGCGTGGCCGTCCTGGAACACCATCACCGCGCAGGGCGTCATGCCGTCGTACTGTGCCGGGATGTAGACCCAGTATTGGCGGATGGTGCCGGCCAGCACGGTGCTCTTCCATACGCCTTCGGTGACCTTGCCCTGCGGCACGCCGTCGACGCGCTGGGAATCGGGACCGAAGTCGTACTTGGTCGGCTTGACTGGTTCCTCGGCGGCGAGTGTCAGCAGGCACGCGGCAGAGAAGAGGCAGAGCAACGGACGGATCATGGCGAGGTCTCCAAGTGAGGTAGCAGCACCCGTGGTGCAGTGGCTGGTGAAACGTGGTTGGTGAAACGTGGACAGTCGCGAATGTATTGGTCGTGGTGAGGGATTTCTGACGCGTCATCGCGCCGTCAACCACCACGAACCGAGCGTGAAGTAGAATAGCAGCGTCGCGACGTCGCCACAGGCCAGCACGATGGGTCCCGAGGCGATGCGTGGATCGCGGCCGAAGATACGTACGGCCGAGGGCAGCAGCACGCCGAGCAGGCAGGCGGTCAGCATCGCGAGGGTGATGCTGCCGGTGATGACGCCGGCCACCCGCACGTCGCCCTTCCACATCCACGCCACACTACCGACGATCGTCCCGCAACTCAGACCGAGCAGCAGCGCGACGCCGAACTCCCGCCGGGTGGCGCGCCAGAGATTGGCAAGGGTCACCTTGGTGCCATGCAGTTCTTGCAGCGTCAGGCTCATGGCCTGGATGCTGACACTTTCCGAAAGCGCCAGCACCACCGGGATGAACAGCGCCAGCACGATGACGGTCTGCAGCAGGTGATCGAAGAAACCAGAGATCACCGCACACAGGATGCCGCCGGCGATGTTCGACAACAGCCAGGGGAAGCGGCTGCGGAATCCCAACCACACCGATGGTTTGTGTCTGCTCGCGGCGTGCACACCGATGAGCTGGAACAACTCGTCGGCGGCGGCGCGTTCGCTCAGGGCCTGTAACTCGTTGGTGAACAGCCCGACATCGACAATACCGAGCAGGCGGCGGTCGGCGTCAATCACCGGGAAGGCCAGGAACTTGTGGGCGATGAAGAATTCACAGGCATCGAGCACGCTGGCGGTGTCCGGTACGGCGATGACCTTGCGCACTGCCAGATCGGCGATGGCGGAGTCGGGCTGGCTCATCAGCAGCCGTCTGGTCGGCATCACGCCGATGAGACGTTCCTGCGAATCGATGACGTAGAAGTAGACGATCTGTTCGGGCAGTTGCTCAAGTCGCAGGTGTTCCAGGGCTTCACCGACCGTCATGCGTTCCGGCAGGGCGATGACCGAACGCCGCATGTGCAGGGCGATCGGGTCATCAAGATCGATTGCGGGTCGGTCGGACATGACGTGGCGCACCATGCGCCGCACCAATGGCTTGTCACCTGTCCACCGGCAAAGTCGCGGTCAGCGGCGGTCCCACCACGTCAGGATCGCTACGCCAATGCAGGCGCAGGGGATGGCCGCTACCAGCAGGGCCGACAACCAGAACAGCAGTCCGTCACTCGCATCGACGCGGAAGGCGGAGCTCTCGGCTTCGGGGATGGCAGTGGCGCGTTCACGGCGCAGCAGCCAGCGCGCGGCATCCACCAGCAGATCGGCATTGGCGAAACGGCCTTGGCCGAGCACCCCATCGCTGGCCGCCTGACGACTGCCCCACACCACCAGTCGAGCGCCGCGGTCATCGCGCACGCTGGCATCGGTCTGCATGGATTCGATCGCCCAGGCGAGCGGCAGCGTCGATTGTTTGGCCAAGGTGTCCGGCACTTGGAATGGTTCGCCGCGGGCCTTGGTCCAGGCATCAGCGGGTGCGCTCTGGAGCAACGGCAGCGCCACGAACGGTACGGTACCAAGGCTGGTGTAAGCGGCCTGCAGGCGTTTGCCGACCTCCTCCGGCAGAGTGCCGGGTTGCAGCAGTTGGACCGGCGAGGTCCACGGACTGACCACGCTCTGACCTGAACTGGCGGCACGGGCGGTCACCGGATGGTCGGGATTCAGCAGATCGCCGTCGAGCAGCAGGTTGTGGTGCGGGAAGGCGGCTTCCTGACCGACGGCATGATGGCGCAGACTGACGACCACGCGTGGCGGCAGGTTCGCGCCCTGTGGACCGAGCGCAGCGACCAGATCGCCGCTCGGCGTCATCGCCTGGCGTAGATCAGCGGGCAACGCCGCACTACAGAGCACGCCGCGCGCACGCAGCACCAGACTCAGATCGAGTGGCGCACGGTCATCAACCAGGGCCAACGTTGCGCCGCCATCCGCCAAGTGCGCGCGGACCAGCTCCAGATCCGGGCCGAGCGGAGCCACCGGTCCTGGGATGAGCAACAGCGACTCTGCGGCGATGCGACCGCCGCGAGCCAGTTCGACCGGCGTGACCACGAAGCCGGCAAGCTCCAGTGCGCGGATGAGCTGGTCGCCGCCATCCTCATCACCGCCGCCGGGACGCAGCTCGCCATGTCCTTGCAACAAACTGATGGTCGGCGGATGGGGATCGGCCAGCGCCACCAAGGCACCACCGACGTCGCGTTGCAGCACTTGGCGGGTGCTGTTGTTGAGCGGAATGCGGAAGGCGCGACCGGTCGCCGGCCGCACCACGTACACGCCGACGCTGGCCTCGCGGTAGCGTTTTTCGAACTCGGCGAGGGTCGGCTTGTGCAGCACCGGGTCGATGTGGCGATAGACGATCTTCGCTGAGCGCTCCGCCATCAAGCGCAGGCCATCTGCGATCGGTTGCGCGACGCTGTCGACCTCCAGCGGCCAGATGCTCACCAGTTCGACCGCTTCCTGCTGCTGTTCCAGCAAGGTCACCAGCGCCGGCGACAACGAGAAACGATGGTCAGCGCTCCAGTCGACGAACAGTTTGCTGCGATCAGCAGCGGCCACGACGATCGCGAGCACCGCTAACACCAGCAGTGTGCGTCCGCCGAGCTTGCCGATGCGATTCTTCCAACTCATGGGAAACACCGGGGGGATGTCCGATGTCCGATGTCCGATGTCCGATGTCCGATGCTACGCGACGGGAGCGCCGCGCCGAAGCGAGCGTAGCGAGTCGCACCCGACATCGGACATCGGACATCGGACATCGGACCCGTAGCCTTATCCATGGATCCTCCGCGCCAGGATGGCGCTGTGCGCCATAACCAAAAATGCGGAGGTCATCGCCAGCAGGTACGCGACATTGCCAAGGCGCACCTCACCACGCAGGAACGGTTCCAGGCGTGGCCCAAGGCCGATCGCTTGGCCAAGGGGATACATCCACGCGTCGCGCTCAGGAATGCCGACTAGGAACAGCACCGCGATGGCACCGAAGGTCAGCACATAGGCCGCGATCGGACTATCGACCAGCAGGCTGATCCACACGCCGAGCGCGGCGAAGAAAGCACATTCGAGTGCCAACCCCAGGTAACCCGCCAGCAAATGTGGCAGATCCACCGCACTGATGAACATCAGGATCAGCGGCTGGACCAACGTTGCCGCCAGCAGCACCAACAACACCGCGAGCGCGGCGCAGAACTTGCCGAGCACCAGGTGGTGTTCGCGGATCGGCGCCGTCAGCAGCAACTGCATGGTGCCCTGGGTCCGCTCCTGCGCGAAGCTGGTCATGGTGATGGCCGGCGCCAACAGCGCGAGGAACAGGACGCCGAGATCGAGCGATTCGACGTAGAGCGGCAGGTGCGACCCGCTGGTGCCATGCACGCCATCGAGCGTGCGTGCGAACAAGCCGTTGGTCAGCAGGGTCCAACACGCCAACACCAGCCATGCCAACGGCGTGGTGAAGGCGGCGATGACATCACGGCGGGCGATGGACCAGGTGGGCATGTCAGGGTCCGGGGTCCGGCGTCCGGGGTCCGGCGTCCTGCCGGATCACCGTTAGTGTGGAGGCAGGACGAGTCCGGACCCCGGACCCCGGACTCCGGACGGTGGTTGCCGACAACCTCCGGCTCATCGGTGCACTCCGTTGGTAGCCGGCATCATCGTCTCGACCCACCGCCCGATCAGATCCATCTCCAGATTCACCGGCATTCCTGGACGCAGGCCGGACAAGGTCGTGTTGGTCAAGGTGTGCGGCACCACTGCGATGGAACACCGTGCGCCGCGGCAATCCCAGGTCGTCAGGCTGACGCCGTCGATGGTGAGCGAACCCTTCTCCACCACGCGTACCGATTTGTCGTCAGGCAGGACGAAGGTGAACTGCTCACTGTCGCCTTCTTTGTGGCGGTCGAGCAGGCGGCCGACGCCATCGACGTGACCGCTGACCAGATGACCGCCCAGGCGTTGACCGAATGCGAGGGCGCGTTCGAGGTTGACCTTCCGGCCGACGTTCCAGCCGGGCAGAGTGGTCTTACGTCTGGTCTCGGCGCTGACGTCGAAGCGTGCGACGTCGCCATCCAGGCGCGTCACCGTCAGGCACACGCCGTCGACGGCGATGCTGTCGCCCAGGCGAGTCCCCGTGAGCAACGGGCCGAGCGCGACAGCGAGCACACTGCCCTGATGGGTGTGGTCGACTGCGGTGAGGGTGCCGACGTGTTCGATGATGCCGGTGAACATGGATCGCATGTAAGTCGCAGACGAGGGTGATGGCAAGTCCGGAAGTTGATCGGAAGTCCGGAAGTCCGGAGGTCCGGAGGTCCGGAAGTCCGGAAGTCTCGTGACCCGGAGGCTGCCGGTGGCCAAGGTGATCGTTGTCTGCAAGGGTTTTCGGACTTCCGGACTTCCGGACTTCCGGACCTCCGGACCGTGGCAATGATCCCCGCCATGCAGGACGCCTCCTGGCAGGAACAACTCGCGGCGCAGCACGGTGCGCTCGCGGCGCCGACACTCGCCTTCGTCGAGCATTTCCTCCAACGCCGCACGGGTGAACCAGGGGTGATCGCGCGGGTCGCGGCGGACCTGCGCGCCTTCCTGTCGGTGTGTATCGATCCGGCGCACCTGCTGGGGCTGTGGGCGCAGGACACCACCGGCCTCGACCTGCTGCTGCGCCTCGGCGGGATCAGCCGCTACGGTCTGCACGTGGCGTGTCGCCATCCTGGCGACTTCACCTTGATCGTGCGCGAAGCGCAGCAGCGGCAGGTGTGGGGCAACCGTCTGCTGTTCACCGCGCTGCTCGCCGAACTGAAGGCGGCGCCCGATCGCGAGCAGGAACGTCGGGTGCTCGTCCGCTTCAAGCACCGGCACTTTCTGCGCCTGATCCTGGGCGACCTTGCCGGCGCACTTGGTTTCCCGGCGTTGGTGCGTGAACTCTCCGACGTGGTCGATGTGCTGGTGCAAGCAGGTTATGCCATGGCTGAGCGCCAAGCGCTCGCGCGGTTCCCCGACATCGCCGCATTGCCGGCGGAACAACGGGCGTTCTCGGTGCTGGCGATGGGCAAACACGGTGCGCGCGAACTGAACTACAGCAGCGACATCGATCTGATCTTCCTCTATCGCGGGAACGATGCCGCGCCCTCCGACCTGCACGACTACCATCAGCGCCTGGGCCAGGACTTGATCCGCATTTTGGAGAACCCCGCTGACGACGGGCAGATCTTCCGAATCGATATGCGCCTACGCCCAGAAGGTGATCGCGGGGAACTGGTGCTCTCGGTGCGTGAGACCATCGACTACTATTACAGTGTCGGTCGGCCATGGGAACGTCAGGCGATGATCAAGGCGCGCGCCATTGCCGGTGACTTGGCGCTCGGCCAGCAGTTGATCGATGAACTGCGGCCGTGGGTCTATCCGCAGGAACCCGAGTGGGAGACCCTCGACGAATCGCGTTCGATGCGTCGCCGCATCGAAGAACGTGCGCAGGAGGCCAACGTCAAGACCGGTGCCGGCGGCATCCGCGACATCGAATTCCTGGTGCAGTATTTCCAACTGGTCTACGGCGGGCGTGACGCCGAACTGCGCAACCGCGCGACCCTGCCGACGCTGCGCCTGCTCGCGGATCGTGGCACCATCCCCAGGAACGACGCCCGGCGTCTGGAGGAGTTCTACATCTGGCTACGCGTGGTCGAACACCGCCTGCAGATGTGGGAGGATCGCCAGGAGCACGAACTGCCGGCGGCGCCCGCGCAACGCGAGGCCTTGGCATGGCGCTGCGACCTCAGCGGTCCCGATGCGCTCGAACGCTTCGACCGTCGCCACGCCCAGGTGCGGGCGAAGGTGCGCGAGATCGTCGCGCGGCACTTCCTCGCCACTACGCAGGAAGAGGACGCGATGCTGGCTCTGGTGATCCAGGGCGAGGCGGACGAACGCTTGGCCGGCACCTACCTGGCGAAAGCCGGACTGAAGGATCATGCCAAGGCCTGTGCGAATCTGCGCGCACTGGCGGCGGAACCGTTCTTTGTGCTCAGTCGCGGCCGCACCGAGCGCAGCCTGGTTAAGATTCTGCCGCTGCTGCTGCATCTGATCAGCCAGAGCCCGTCGCCGGATCAGGCGCTGACCAATTTCACCCGCATCGTCCAGGCGGTCGGCGGCCGCGCGACGTTCTACGATCTCTTGAGCCAGCAGGTCGAGATCCTGACCATGTTCGTCGATCTGGCGGCGTGGTCGGAGTTCCTCGTCACCCTGCTGCACGATTTCCAGGGCCTGCCCGACGAACTGATCGATACGCTCAATCAGCGTCCGCGTGGTTCCGCGGTGCTGGCGAGCGAAGCGCGTTCGCTCATCGCCGGCTTGAGCAATCCCGCTGAGCCGCTGGCGTTCATGGTCGCGCGCGAGACCGCGGCGGTGGCGCTGCGTGATCTGGAAGGCCTGTCGCAGGCCGAGGTCGGTCGCCAACTCAGCACGGTGGCGCAGGCGGTCTTCGCCGCCCTGCTGCCGAAGACCATCGCCGAACGCGCCCACGACTGGGGCGTGCCGCTCGAAGGCCGGCGTCCGACGCGTTTCGCCGTGCTCGGCCTGGGCAAACTTGGCAGTCGGGAGCAGACCTACGCCAGCGACATGGACGTGTTGTTCGTCTCCGACCCCGGCGGCAAATGCCCGCGGGTGGATCACGATGGCGACGAGTTCTGGACCCGCGTCAGCCAGACGTTGATGCGCACCATGCACGAAGGCCGGCTCTACGAGATCGATCCGCGTCTGCGTCCGTGGGGCGATGGCGGACCGATGGTGGCCAACACCGAGGCGTTATCGGTCTATTGGAACCAACGCCGCGAACTGTGGGAACGCATGGCGATGCTGCGCATCGCGCACCTTGCCGGTGATCCGCAACTGGGGAACGAGGCGTTGACGCTCATCCGCACCGCGGCGTTTACCCAGCCGCTGGACGGCGGTGCGGCGAACGAGGTGCGCGACATGCGCCGCCGGCTCGAAGAGAGCGTCGTCGGACGCGACCACGTCAAACGCGGTTGGGGTGGCTACGTCGACCACGAGTTCACCGCGCAGTACCTGTCCCTTGGCCTGGATCCCGCCGCCATGCCGATCGGTTGCGCCACCGAAGACATGTTCGTGCGCCTCGCCGAACTCGGTCGCATGCCGGCCGAAGCGGTGCCGGAACTGACGGCGAGCCTGCGCACCCTGCGCTTCGCCGAGGCGCGCATGCGCTTGGCCGCCGGCAAGGCCATCAGCAGCCTGCCGACCGATCGCGAAGCCCGCATGCACTTGGCGAAACGCTGCAATTATCCCGATCTCGCGGCGTTCGACCTGGCGTTGCACTTGGCGCGCGAAACCGGTCGCCGGTGGTTCGATCGCCTCGTCAGGTGAAGTCCACGCGGGTGGCAGCGATGCGGACCGGGCGTGGCGAATCGACGTGAGCGCCCTAGAAGACCCTCACTCTGGGAGTCATCCATGCTGCGCACGTTCCTGTTACTTACGCTGTTCTGTTGCGCCTATACCGCTGAACCACTTAAGATCGGTCTGATCTGCTCCGGCTCGGTCACTGATGGTGGTTGGAACCAACTCGCCAAGGAAGCGATCGAGCAGGTGAAGAAGGAACTCAAGGCCGAGGTCTCGATCCTGCAGAAAGTCACGCAGGACAAGGCCGGCGATGAGTTGCGCGCGTATGCCGCCGATGGCTATGATCTGGTGATCGCGCACGGCTACGAATTCCTGACGCCCGCGGCGGAGGTCGCTGCTGGAACCACGATGAAGATCGCCGTGAGTGGTGCCGATGTCGCGCGTCCTGGGATCGTCACGCTCGATTTCGATGTCTCGCAGGCGTCTTACCAACTCGGTGTCATCGCAGGAACGTTGACCAAGAGTGGCAAACTCGGATTCGTCGGAGGTGCGCCGATCCCGTCGGTGAAAGCCTGTTACCGCGGTTTCCTAGCCGGGGCCAGAGCCGTGCGCCCGGACGTGAGCGTGGCCGAAGCCTACACCTCGTGGGATGAGCCGGTGAAGTCCAAGCAGCAGACCGAGGCGTTTTTCGCCCAGGGCATCGATCTGGTCTACCACGATGTCGACGCCGCCAGCCGCGGGGTGTTCGAAGCGGTGAAGGAACGTAACGCCAGGAATCCGGCGAAACCGGTCTACGTCTTCGGCTGCGTCGCTGACCAGAACGCCAATCCCATCTGCCCCGACCATATCCTCGCCAGCGCGGTGATCCGCTTGGATGCGACCTTCCGTGCGGTGGCGGAATCGGTGGTGGCGAAGACCTTTGCCGCAGGCGTGGTGCGTGAGAACCTTCAACGCGGAACCTGTGTGGCGGTGCTGAACCCCAGGCTCATCGGCACCATCCTGACGCCGGAGATCCTGGCCGGGGTCGAGCGGGCGGGCAAACAGCTCGTCGCTGGTTCGCTCATCATTCCTGGCGAATGAGGATGACCATGGCAGGCAGCAAAGGGAAGATCGCACTGATCAGCGGCAGTTGCTTGGTGGGGCTGTTCCTGCTGGTGGAAGCCGTGTCGATCAGCGAATGGTCGGCCAGCACCGTCCCGCTGATCGGGCGGATCGGCGTCATCCACTACCGCGACACCTGGGGCGACTTCAACCGCGTGACCATGGGCATCAACTCCGGGCTGTTGTGGTGCGCTGGTTACCAGATGAGCGGAGCGGAATCCCATGGCGAGTTCGGCGTGTGGATGCACACCTACCGGGAACGCTGACGGTCGGCGCGGATGTTCTCCCTCAGCGGCATCAGCAAACGGTTCGGCGCTGTGACCGCGTTGGCTGAGGTGTCACTCACCATCACCACAGGTCGAGTGCATGGGCTGCTCGGCGAAAATGGTGCCGGCAAATCGACGCTGATGAATATCCTGTTCGGCCTGCTGCAGCCAGATGCTGGCAGCATCACCAGCGGAGGAACCGCGCTGCGCCTGCGTTCGCCGGCCGAGGCGTTGCGCCATGGGTTGGGCATGGTGCATCAGCACTTCGCCCTGGTTCCGACGCTCAGCGTGGTCGACAACGTGGTGCTGGCGCTCCAGTCATCGCTCGGTCGGGTCGACCGTGCAGCGTGGAGCGCACGACTGCGGCAACGCGCGGATGCGCTGCGTTGGGACATTGATCCGGCGGCGCTGGTCGGATCGCTCGCCACCGGCCAGCAGCAACGGGTGGAAATTCTCAAGGCGTTGCTGGCGATCGACCAGGCCGGCAGTGCGCAACGCACGCTCATCCTCGATGAACCGACCGCGGTGCTGACCCCACCGGAGGTCGATGAATTGCTGCCGTCGGTACGCGCCCTGGCGGCGGATGGCGTCGCGGTGGTCTACATCAGTCACAAGCTGGCTGAAATCGCCCGCGTCTGCGACGAGGTCAGCGTGCTGCGTCGTGGCCGCATGGTGCATCACGGTCCGGCGAGCGAGACCCAGGAACGGCTCGCGGAGCTGATGGTCGGGTCGCCAGTCAGCCATCCCGCACGTCCTGCGTGTCCGGCACCGTTGACCGCAGCGGTACGGATCGCGGCGCGTGATATCGCCATCCGCATCGATGGCCGCACCGTGCTGCAGGACGTGACGCTGGAGGTGCGCGCCGGTGAGATCGTCGGTATCGCTGGCGTGGAAGGGAATGGCCAGGTGCCGCTGGTGCAGGCCTTGCTTGGGCTCCTGCCACCGACGAGCGGTACACTCACCGCGCCATCGCCGATCGCGGTGATTCCCGATGATCGGCAGCGCGAGGCGTTGGTGATGCCGCTCAGCGTGGCGCAGAATCTGGCGCTGCGGCGTTACCGTGGATCACCGTTCAGTCATCACGGTTGGTTGTCGCCAGCGGCGTGGAGCACCCACGCACGCGCACTGATGTCAGCGAGTGATGTGCGTGCGCCGTCCCCCGGCGCCGCCATGGCGACCTTGTCGGGTGGAAATCAGCAGAAGGCGGTGGTGGCGCGTGAACTGGATGGGGATCCGCCGGTGATCATCGCGGTGAATCCGACCCGCGGACTTGATGTCGGCGCTGCGTCGGCGGTGCTCGAACGACTGGTCGCCGCCCGTGATCGCGGCGCGGCGGTGCTGCTGATCCACAGTGATCTCGATGAACTGTTGGCGGTCAGCGATCGCGTGCTGGTGCTGCACCGTGGCAGCTTGGCCGACAGCGGTTGGCCGACGTGCGATCGCGCTGCCATCGGTCGGTTGATGCTGGGCGGTCTGCCCCTGGGACCGCGGGCCGCTGACCCGCCTGACGTCGATGGGCTCCAGTCGCCTTCGATCCCGGGAGCAACGTCATGAGTCGGTGGCTCGCAGCCTCCAGTGGCATTCTGATCGCCGTTGGCGCCATCAGTGCGGTGATCCTCGTCGTTCTGATTGGTCTGGCGTTGCTCGGCCACGCACCGACGACCGTCCTCACCACCTGGTTCCACGGCGCCGCCGGATCGTGGACGCGTTTGGCGCTGAGCGTGCAGGAAGCCGGGCCGTTGTTGCTGACCGGACTCGCGGCCGCGGTCGCCTTCCGCTGTGGGGTCTGGAACATCGGCGCCGAGGGCCAGTTCCTCATCGGTGCGGTGACCATGGTCGCGTTCGGCACCGTGCTGCTGATCCCAGGGCCGGGTTGGCTCATCCTGTCCATCGTGCTCATCCTATCGGCGTTTTCCGGCGCCGCGTGGGCGCTGCTGGCCACCGGACTGGAGCGATGGCGTGGTGTGCCCGTCGTGTTGTCGACCATCCTGCTCAACTTCATCGCTGTCGCGGTGGTGGGCATGCTGGTGCAGGGTCCGTTGCACGATCCCACCACCACCGCCCCGCAGACGGCGCTGATGGCAGAGCAGATGCGTCTGCCGGTGCTGGTCGAGGGCACCAGACTGCACCTGGGCGTGCTGCTCGCTGCCATCATCGCGGTCGCGCTGTGGCTGGTGCTCAAACGCACCACCATCGGGTTCGAGGTCCAGGTAGTCGGCCTCAATCCCGACGCGGCCCGCCTGATGGGCATGCCGGTCGGTGCGCGACAGGTGTTGGTGATGGCGGTCAGTGGCGGACTCGCGGGATTCGCCGGTGCGGCACACGTGGCGGGTGTCACCGGCATGCTCAGCGGTTCGCCGGTGAGCTATGGATACGCGGGGATCGCGGTGGCGATGCTCGGACGTTTGCACCCGCTCGGCATCCTCGTGGCAGCGTTGTTCCTGGGCATGTTGTCCACCGGTGCGAGCGGTCTGGAACGGCGTCTCGGCATTCCGCATGACCTGGGCGATGTGGTGCAGGGCCTGCTGGTCTTGGCGGTGCTGGTGGGTGGCGGCATCACGGCACGACGTGCACTGCGTCCGCAGGCGGAGAGCACATGAACGATGCGCTGATGGTAGTGATCGCAGCACAGGCGGTGACCGCAGCGGTGCCGTTGGTGTTGGCCGGGACCGGTGAGCTCCTCGCGCAGCGTGCCGGCATGCTCAATGTCGGCATCGAGGGCCTGCTGCTGACCGGCTGTATCGCCGGCTTCACCGGTGCGGCACTGGGTGGCTGTGCCTGGATAGGCCTAGCGGCAGCCATCATCGCCGCAGCGTTGCTCGCGGCCTTGTTCGCCTGGGCGACCGTGGTGATGCGCTGCGACCAGATCGTCACTGGCATGGCCATCAACCTGTTGGCGGTGGGTGGCAGCGGTACGGCGTGGCTGGTGGCGCAGGGGCAGGGCTACGCGGAATTACCGGCGAATGCCGGCTTTTCGCGGGGTATCGTGCCGGGCCTCAGCGATGCGACCCAGGCGTGGTTGCGTGATCTGCCGTTCATCGGCCCGCTGGTGTTCGATCAGTATGGTTTGGCGTTGGCGATGGCATTGATCGCGGCAACCGCGTGGTGGCTGCTCGTGCGTACACGTATCGGCGTGATCATCCACGCGCTCGGTGATGCGCCCGATGCCTGCGCCGCCAACGGCATCGCGGTGCGGCGTTGGCGCGTGGGACTGGTGATCCTGGCGGGTGCCCTGGCGGGCGCGGCCGGTGCGTACCTCAGCATCATGCGCACCCATGGATTCAGCCCGCTGATGACCGGTGGCATGGGGTTCGTGGTCCTGGCGTTGGTGATCTTCGGGCGCTGGCATGTCGGCGGCTTGGTCGCCGCTTGCCTGGGTTTCGGCGTGATCGATGCACTCCAGAGCCACCTGCAGAGTCGTGGGTTGAATGCCGTGATTCCCTACCAGGTATTCCAAGCGCTACCGTTCATCGTCGCCCTCATCGCGTTGGCGGCGATGCGCCGCGGCACGTCTGGCCCACGCCTGCTGGGACAGGCGTGGCCGACAGAGCGGTGAGGTTCAGGCCGTCACGGCATCAGCAGGCATTTCGTTGCGGGCTTCCTTGCGCTTAATGCCGAGCACCACCACGTGCAGCCACAGGAAGCTCACTGTCACCAGGGCGAACAACACCACGAAGGGGGTCTGCACCATGCCGGTCCAAACTTTGAGGTAGCCGAACATCAGCGGCAGGACGAAACCGCCGAGGGCGCCGAGCAGGCCGACCAGACCACCGACCGCGGCCACGTCCTTGGGAAAATAGTCGGGGATGTACTTGAACACCGCGGCCTTGCCCACGCCCATGCCGACGCCGATGAGGAACACCAGCGCGGTGAAGCTCCATACGTCGAGGGTGAATCCGAGCGCACCCGCGGGCAGCGCCAGCAGCCCGGCGGCGAAGGTCATCAAGGCGAACACCGCGTACATCACTACGCGTGCGCCATACTTGTCCGACATCCAGCCGCCGAGCGGGCGCAGCAGGCTGGCGGGGAAGATGAACAACGCAGCGAGCAGCGCGGCGATGCCGAGGTCGAGCTGATAGACCGCCATGAAGTATTTCGGCAGTGCCAGCGACAACGCCACGTAGGCACCGAACACCACCACGTAATAGAGGCTGAAGCGCCACACGCGCACGTCACGCAGCGGGCGCAGCATCTCGATCACCGGCCGGCCCTTGCCCGGTTTACGATCGAACTTCGGCGCAAGGAACCACACCGCGGCAGCCATGGCGATCAGCAACACGGCGTAGAGCACCGGCACGAAACGCCAGCCGCCGGGAATGAGCCCGCCGGCGACACCTGCGGCCGGCACCACGGCGATCAACAGCGGTCCGAACATTTTGGTTACCGAGGCGCCGACGTTGCCGGCTCCGAAGGTGCCGAGCGCCACACCCTGGCGATGTTTGGGGAACCACGCCGAGTTCCACGAGATGCCGACGTTGAAGGAGTTGCCGGCCAGGCCGACCAGCACCGCCAGCACCATCAGCTCGCTGAAGGAGGTCGCCTGGCTGACGAAATAGGTCGGGATGGCGGTGAAGAGCAGCAGGCCGGTGAACATCACCTTGCCGCCGACGCGGTCGGTCAGGATGCCGAAGGCCAGCCGCCAGATCGATCCGCTGAGGATGGCGATAGCACCGAGCCAGAAGAACTGCACGTCGGTGAGGCCGAGCTCCTGCTGAATCGGGATGCCGATCACCGCGAACATCAACCATACCGCGAACAGCAGAGTGAAGGCGGTGGTGGAGAGCGTCAGCACGCGCAGGGCACCCGCGGTGTCGGCGGCTTCCGTGGCGCTGGGGATGGGTGTGGGCGAAAGGCTGGACATTACTGGCTCCGTGCGTCGGGGGCGCGAACGGGCCTAAGTCTAGGCGTGTGCACCGGACCTGCGCAATCGCCGGAAACTGTTGTGCCTCAGCGCAAACGAGTGCGCCCGAGCAGCTTTGGAGATGGCTCCGCGACGATGGCACAAGCGATTGCAGAAACAGTGATTAGGGCGGCGGAAGTGCTGCGTCACCAGACCGGGGACACGTAAAGCCAGGGGCATGCCAAAACATTCTGGAACGACGGTAAACAGTATTGCGCGCGCTGTTGGTTACTGAGGAAACACCGTCCGCGGCGGCTGGTCGCAAGGCGCAACATTGGACCAACCTTGTGCGATCCGCGCCGCCGGGTTTGACAAGTGAGTGCTGCGTAGTGTACCTAGAACGGCAACCGCTCACCGCATCGTCTGAGGACCCTATGCCGCTACGTGCCCTCCTGATCCCATCGTTGGCACTGCTGGCAGTGCCTGGTGCCGTTCGGGCGGCTGATGATCTGGGGTTTCAGATCCACGGGTTCGCGAGCCAAGGATATATCCGGACCCAGGGTGAGTTGTACGAAGCTGGGTCCTACGGACGGGACACCAATTCGGGCACCTTCGAGTTCAACGAGTTCGCCTTGAACGTTACGGCGACCCCCATTGATCGTCTCCGCATTGGTGTGCAGTTGATCGCCTATGATCTCGGGAAGTATGGCGACGACGAGGTCGGACTTGATTGGGCCTTCGGTGAATACCAAGTGCCGGTGACCGACTGGTTCCAGTTCTCGCTGGTTGCTGGGCGCTTCAAGACGGGTCATGGATTCTACAATGATTATCGCGACCTCGACATGACGCGTACCGAGGTCTTTTTGCCACGTGCTGCCTACACTACCTCCTTCCGTGACTTCTTCTTGGCGGCTAATGGCGGGCAGATCAATGCGACCATCGATGCTGCGGCCCTCGGAAGTTTCGATGTCTCGGGTTTCATCGGCACGCAGAACGTCAACGATGCCGACGGGCCGATTGCGGACTTGTTCAGGGGCGGCGTGCAGACCACCAGCGTGACGCTGCCGATTTTTTTCCCCAATGTCGGCGGCGCCACGATTTCGAATGAACTGTCGGAAGTGGACAACTTGACCGTCGACCAGATGAATGGCGGGTATTTCACCTGGAATACGCCACTGCAAGGTCTTCGCCTGAAAGTGTCTTCGCTTTACGCCCAGCATCTAAGACTGACCGGCACCATAGAATCGACCTACACCGATGGTCCTCAACCAGGAGATGATTCCCTGGACGGTCGCACCGCGACCTCACAGGTCGTGATCGATGGACTCCATTGGTTTGATGTGATGTTTGGCGGCGAATACGTGGTCGACAACTTCGTTTTCGCGGCAGAGGGCAGCAGCCAGTATTACAAGGCGATCCTGAACAGTGAGGCGACCCAGTTCGAATCGGCTGACGGCAGCGTGGTCTTCCCGGTTGCGGCCGTCACCCAGACCTTCACCAATCGCACACTCGGGGCCTATGGATCAGTTGGGTACCAGTTCGCCGACCTCTCCGGACCGCTCAGTCGGCTGTCGGTATACAGTGCCTACAACTGGATCCGCTCCAGCTCTGGCGGGAGTCCGAGCATCTACACGCGGTCTGCTTCTGTGGCGCTGCGTTACGACATCACCGATCACTTCCTGATCAAAGGACAGTTCGAGCGCGTCCAGCGTGGCGATCCAGGCAATGGGCACGACTACGGCAATGTGTTCTCCCTCAAAACCACCTTCGACTTCTAACCCAGGCACAGAAAGGAACACTTCATGCGTAATCCTCTGCTGTTCGCCTTGGTTGCCCTGGCCGCTCTTCCGCTGACCAACGTCACCGCGGAAGACGCGATCATCCTCAACAGCACCTCTGAGGTTGCCGCGCTGAGTAAAGACGACCTCAAGGATTACTACCTCGGTCGGAAGGCCAGTTGGCCGGATGGCTCCAAGGTGGTGGTCGTCGTGCTCAAAGATGGCACCAGTCACGACAACTTGATGAAACGGCTCGGCAAGAGCAGCTCACAGTTCACCACCGGGTGGAAGAAACTGGTGTTCACCGGCAAGGGCGCGATGCCCGAACAGGTGGACAACGAGGACGAGCTGGTCACCTTCATCGCCAAGACCCCCGGAGCGATCGGTTACGCCGATGCCGGCAAAGCCAAGGACGGTGTCAAGGCCGTGGCCGTGAAATCGCAGTAACGTAACGGGCGATCGCAGCGTGGTTGCTCTGGGTGGGCGGCATGCTTCGGCGTGTCGCTCGCATTTGTTTACAGCGGTGCGACGTGCGACGTGCGAGGTGCGCGGTTGGCAGACGAGACGCTGCGCGGATGTGGATCTTCGCCCAGTGATGAACCGACGATGCGTCGAGTGCTTGGTTCCCCACGTCGCACGTCGCACGTCGCACGTCGCACAGCCTGACACGTGCTGTGATATCGCCTTGGCAATCACCATCACGGATTGGTGCGTGAAGATGACGGCGCAAAAAAATGCTGGAACCCCACCGGTGCTCCTCGGTACGTGTCGCGGTGCCGGGATTCCCCGCAAAATGTCCGCATCCGCCCGCCTGGAGTGACCGAGCGGGCGCCAAACTTCGCGTTTGACACCGCGCCAAGCGTTCGGGCGGGCAAGTGTCTCAACACCTGCGTGAAACCCGTGTAGAAGCATGTTCCCCACCGGCCGGGTGGTCAGAACGTGACCTGCCCTTCCGCCTGCCCCATTCCAGGAACCCTACCCATGCAGCATCTTCCCTCCTCGTCCCGTCTGCGTCGCGCCGGACTCGTCGCTACGCTTGCGACGGTGATCGCACCGTTCGCCATCGCCGAGGATGCGAAGCCGGCTCCGGCGGCAGACGCCAAGCCGACCATGGTCCCGACCGATATGTTCTCCATTCCCGAGGGCATGGAGATCACCGTGTGGGCGACCAGTCCGCTGTTCAGCAATCCGACCAACATCGATGTCGATCGTGATGGCGACATCTGGGTCGCGGAAGGCGTGAACTACCGGGGCAAGTTCGGGCGGCGCAAGGAAGGCGACCGCATCATGGTGCTGTCCGACAGCGACGGCGATGGCAAGGCCGACAAGAGCCACGTCTTCGTGCAAGAGGAGTTCCTCATCGCACCGCTCGGCGTCAGCGTGATCGACAACAAGATCATCGTGGCGATGACGCCGGACATGATCGTCTATACCGACGTCAACCGGAACAAGGTGTTCGACCAGGGCGACACCCGTGAAGTGCTGCTGACCGGCTTCAACGGCCGTAACCATGACCACAGCCTGCACTCCACCACCGTCGGCCCCGATGGCCTGTGGTACTTCAATGCCGGCAACTGCGGCAGTGTCTTCACCGACAAGTCGGGCAAGACCTTCCGGGTCGGCAGCCCGTACAACCCACAAAAGATGCCCGGTGGCGAACTGCTGTTCAAATCCTCCGACATCGGCGGCGAGAAGAGCGACGACGGCCACGTCTACCTCGGCGGTTTCACCGCGCGCATGAACGCGGATGGCACCAACGTCCAGATCATCGGCCACAACTACCGCAACAGCTACGAGCAGACCGTGACCTCGGTCGGCGACGTCTTTCAGAATGACAACGACGATCCGCCCTGCTGCCGCGTCGCCAACATCCTGGAATACGGCAACGCCGGCTTCGCCTCACGCGACGGCAAACGTTCGTGGCAGGCCGATCTGCGTCCTGGCCAGAGCAAGCCCATCGCCCACTGGCGTTCGGAAGATCCCGGCACCATGCCTCCAGGCGATGTGTACGGCGGCGGTTCGCCCACCGGCATCGTGTACTACGAAAATGGTGCGCTGGGTGATAAGTGGAGTGGTCTGCTGCTGAGCTGCGAACCCGGTCGCAACGTGGTGTTCGGTTACCTGCCGAAGCCGGACGGCGCGGGCTTCAAGCTCGATCGCACCGACTGGGTGAACACCAACAGCGAGCGCAAGTTCACCGGCTCCGACTTCACCGGCGGCAAGTGGGACGGCCAACTGCACACGCAGTTCCGTCCCTCCGACGTGTCGGTCGGCGCTGACGGCGCGATCTACATCGCCGACTGGTTCGATGGTCGCGTCGGTGGTCACCAGACCCTCGACGACGGCATCACCGGCACGATCTACCGCATCGCGCCCAAGGGCTTCAAGCCGACCAATCCCAAGTTCGATGAGAAAACCATCGACGGCCTGATCACTGCGCTAAAGAGCCCGGCAATCAATGTGCGTGCGATCGGCTTCAACGGCCTGAAGGCCCAGGGCGACAAGGCCATCCCGGCGCTCGTCGCGCTGCAGGGTGATGCCAACGCCTACCTCGCCGCGCGTGCGACCTGGCTGCTCGCGCAGCTCGGTCCCGCTGGTGTCGCCAAGGTTGCGCCGCAGCTGAAGGACAAGGACGACGGCAAACGCTTGGTTGCCTACCGCGCGCTGCGTCGTGCCAACGTCGACGTGCTGAAAATGGCCACGGCCATGGCGGCGGATGCTTCCGCCGGCGTGCGTCGCGAAGTCGCGCTGACCATGCGCGATCTGCCGGTGGGTAGCGATACCGTCGCGATTTTGGCGCAGGTCGCCAAGGGCTTCGACGGCAAGGATCGCGCGTACCTCGATGCACTGGGCATCGGCGCGACGAACAAGACCAAGGAACTTTATGCCGTGCTGGCTAAGGATGCTGGCGCACCGGAAGCGTGGAGCGATGCCTTTGCGTGGATCGCGTGGCGTCTTGGCTCGCCGGAGGCAGTGCCTGGCCTGAAGGCCCGTGCGTTGTCCGCGGCGCTCACGGGTCCGCAGCGCAAGCTGGCGATGGACGCACTCGCGTTCATCCAGGACAAGTCAGCGGCCGACGCGATGATCGACATCGCCGGAGCGCAGGGCTTCCCACACAAATCGATGGCGACCTGGTGGCTGATCAACCGCTTGAACAACGAGTGGAAGGACTTCGGCGTGCGTGAAGCGCTCAAGGCCAGCGGCGTCTACGATCCGGAGAAGGTGGTGATCCAGCCGATGCCGGCGCCGCCCGCTCCGACCGAGCCGAGCAAGCTGCTGGCCTCTGAAGCACTCAAGCTCACCGGCAATGCTGCCGCTGGTCAGACGCGCATCGCGGTCTGTTACACCTGCCACGTCATCGGCAAAACTGGTGCCGACTTCGGCCCAGACCTGACGATGTTCGGCAAGACCCAGCCCAAGGACGTGGTGATCGATGCGATCATCAATCCGTCGAAGGACATCTCGCACGGCTACGACGCTTCGACGGTGGTCACCGAAGCCGGCAACATCGACGGCATCGTGCTGTCGAGCGCCGACCCGGTGATCGTCAAATCGATGGGCGGCTTGGTCCAGACCATCCCCAAGAGCAAGGTCAAGGAGATCAAAAAGCTCGGCCGCTCGCTGATGTTCGGTCCGGAGATGATGGGTCTCGACCATCAGGCGCTGGCGGACATCGCGGCGTACTTAGCATCTGATATCAAGTAAGCATCGATCACGGTTTTCTCGCGATCGCACGCACCCCGTCGGAATTCCGGCGGGGTGCGGTGTTTGAAGAGGTCCGGAGGTCCGGAAGTCTTGTGGGCGGAGGTGGTGTAGTTATCCGCTGGCGTGGCTGATCCACGGACGGCCCCAGGTCACGAGACTTCCGGACTTCCGGACTTCCGGACTTCCGGACCGTGGCAATCTGTCCCCCGTGCTCCCCATCGCTTTGGTCTTCAGCTTCAGCCTGTCGTACTGCCGTGGTGTGTTGCGGGGTATCAGCCGCTACGCCGCTGATCGTCCGGACTGGACGCTCACGCCGCTGACTCCAGGGCCGGACCTCGCAGCGAGCCTCGCGGCGGTGAAACCACGCGGGATCATCGCGCACATCTACGAGCGGAAACTGGCAAGGCTTCTGTCGACGCTGAACAAGCCACTCATCAACGTGTGCGGCATCATGCCGCAACTGTCCTTTCCGCGTATCGGCATCGATGATCAGCAGGTTGGCGAACTGGCGGCACGGCATTTTCTTGATCGCGGCCTGCGATCCTTCGCCTGCATCGGTCATCCCGCGCACGGCGCGTCGATTGCGCGCGAACTGAGCTTCCGCACCACGTTGCTCAAACACGGCTGCGGTAGCGATCGCTACCACGTCAATCCGGCACATCCTTTCGATCCGACCTGCACCACGCCGTTGCTGGGCAAGGACATCGGCACATGGCTCAAAGCCCTGCCGCGACCCACCGGAATCTTCTGCGCCAACGACATCCTCGCTTCGCAAGTGGTGGAGGCTTGCCGTCAGCACGGCGTCGCGGTGCCGGAGCACGTGGCCATCCTGGGGGTCGACAACGACGACCTGCTCTGCGGTCTCGCCCGTCCGCCGTTGTCGAGCATCGCGCTGCCAGAGCAGGAGGTCGGCTTACAGGCGGCGATCCACCTCGATCGCCTGCTGCGCGGCGAACGGAGGATCCTGGCCAAGCCACTGCTACTGGCACCGCTCCAGGTGGTGGCGCGGCAGTCCACCGACCTCAGCGCCATTCCCGATGTCGAGGTCGCCCGTGCGTGCGGTGTCATCCAGATGCAGTCTCACCGTCGACTGTCGGTTTCCGATGTCGCCAATCAGGTCGGGGTTGGTCGTCGGACGCTGGAGCGGCGTTTCCGTGCGGTGCTCGGACGTGGCCTTGCCGAAGAGATCCGCCGTTGCCACGTTGAGCGCGCGAAGGAACTGTTGGCGGATCCCCACCTGTCGCTGGCGGTTGTTGCTGAGCGCGCAGGGTTCGGCTCGGGCAAGCAGTTTGCCGCCGCGTTTCGAGGTCTCACCGGCCTCACGCCGCGGATGTTCCGGCAACGTCGCTAGCAAAAACAGATTGCCCCTGGCCGGCTGGCGGCCGGCGCTCAACGCGGTTAAGCTAAGGCGAATGAATTGAACCGCCACGACGCCACGACGCCACGGGAAGGCAGAACACTGAGTTATTGTCCAGTCCTGGTTGCGGCTTCGCTCCGTGGCGTCGTAGCGTCGTGGCGGTTCAATCGGATTTGATGAGGGCGGGGCCTTAGCTTAACAGCATTTAAGCCGGCGCTCCCAGGCGACAGCCGACTGCGACTGCTCACGTAGAGAATGCCTTCCCCTGGGAGCGCCGGCTGCCAGCCGGCCAGGGGCAATTTCTCCGCGCTACGCCAACACGCCCTTCACCACATTCCCAAACACATCAGTCAGCCGGTAATCACGTCCGCCAAAACGATACGTCAGCCGTTCATGGTCGAGCCCCATCAGGTACAGGATGGTGGCGTGGAAGTCGTGCACGTGGACCTTGTCCTTCGCTACCGTCGCGCCGAGTTCATCGGTCTCGCCGTAGGCGATGCCGCCCTTCACGCCGCCGCCCGCCATCCACGACGAGAAACACGCGCTGTGATGGCCGCGGCCCTTGGTGCCATCGACGCCTGGCGTGCGGCCGAATTCGGTGGTCCACACCACCAACGTATCGTCGAGCATCCCGCGACGTTTGAGGTCTTTGAGCAACCCGGTAATCGGCTGATCGATGTTCTTCGCGTGTTTGGCGTGTTCGGCCATGTCGCCGTGCTGATCCCAGTTGTGCGAGGAACTGCCGTCGACCAGCTCGATGAAACGCACGCCGCGTTCGGCCAGACGCCGCGCGACCAAACATTGCCAGCCGAAGCCCTCGGTCTTGCCGCGTTCCAGGCCATAGAGCGTGTGGGTCTCGTCGGTTTCTTCCTTCAGGTCGAAGATCGCGCCGGCCTCGCTCTGCATGTGGAAGGCGGTTTCAAACGAGCGGATGCGCGCCGACAGATCGCCATCGCCAACACGCGCCGACAGGTGGCGGTTGTTGAGCACGTCGGCGAGCGCGAGTTCGTCTTCCTGCACGCCGGCCTGCAGCGTGCGACGGTCGAGGTTGGCGATCGGCTCCTTGCCCCCGACCACGCGCACACCCTGATGGTAGGCAGGCAGGAAGTCATTGTTGAAGATCTGCAGTCCGGCGTACGGCATCTGCGGTGCGAGCACCATGAACGACGGCAGGTTGCTGTTCACCGTGCCGAGGCCGTAGCTGATCCATGAACCGATGCTCGGGCGCGCAAAGAAGAACGAGCCGGTGTGCATACCGAGCGTGGCGTTGTAGTGCTCGTTGTCGTCGCCTTTGAGTGAACGGATGACGCAAATGTCGTCCATGCACTCGCGCAGGTGCGGGAACAGGTCGCTCACCATGGTGCCGCATTTCCCCCCCGGCTTGAAATCCCAGCCGGGTCTGAGCAGCACCTTCTGCTGGTTGGACAAGCCACCACCAACGCCGGTCATTTTGCCATCGGCTTTGAACAGCGCCGGCTTGTAGTCGAAGGTGTCCATGTGGGACGCCCCACCGTTGGAGAAGATGAAGATCACGCGCTTGGCCTTGGCCGGGAAATGACCGGCACGTGGCGCGAGGGGGTCGGCACCCTCGGCGTTGAGCAGCGACGACAGCAGGCCAGGCATCAGCAGAGAGCCGGCGGCGAACGAACGGATTATTTCACGCCGCGTCAGCATGGGGTTCCCAGGACAGTGCATGTCGGATATCATCAATGGTCTGATCCGAGTGCAGGTGTATTTGATGTTGCTGCCCCGTGAGGGGCAGCATGGAAATAGCCCGGCACTTCAGTGCCGGGGAAGTGGCCGGTAAATCATGGTAGTCCCGGAGGGACGGCTGAGCATCGCGAGGTTCAGTCGTCCCTCCGGTACTGGTCGTTTCCACTATCTTTTCCCCGGCACTGAAGTGCCGGGCTATTTGCTTGGTGTCCCTGCGGGACGTCCGAGAGGGGCGCGGTGTGTTGACGCTGCGAAAGTGGAATGGGGTGATTGGTCGCATGATGCTTCAGTCCAAATACACGAATTCGTTGAGCCGGAACAGCACGCGCACCAGCGATGACCAGGTGTCGCTTTCCAGACGGTCGTTGCTGGCGCCAGCGGCCTTCAGCCGCGTGCGCGTGCCGTCGAGGAAGTTCAGCGCCGCGGTGGTCTCGGTCTTATTCGCCGGACGGGCGAACAAGGTCCGGTAGAGCGCATCCACTCTGGCCGTCGGATCGGCACCGCTGATACGTTCGGCCACGCGCTGCGCCTGCGCATGCACCAACCGATCATTGAGCAGGAACAAGGCCTGGAGTGGCGTGGTACTGGTCGGACGCACTGGTGTGCTGGTGCTGGGATCGGCACCATCGAACACCGCGAGGTAGGAGTGCCGCTGGATGCGCTGGGTCATCAGGTAGACGCTGCGACGTTCGGTTTCGTACTCCGCCTTGAAGGGATTGTGTTGGGTGAACTTCCTCTCGCTGGCCGGCGGAAACGGATGGTCGCCTGCGGGCGTCAGGTCGAGGTTGCCGCCGATCGCCAACAAAGTGTCGCGCAGACTTTCGGCATCGAGGCGTCGACGGGGAAAGGCTGAGAGCAGTTCGTTGGTTGGATCCTTGGCCAAAGCCTCATCGCTGAGCGCTGACGACTGCTGGTAGGTGCGCGACAATATGATCTCGCGGTGCAGCGCCTTGAGCGACCAGCCGAGGTTCTTCAGGCGGAGCGCCAGATGATCGAGCAGTTCGGGATGGGTCGGCGGTTTCCCCTGTTTGCCGAAGTCGTTGGGCGTCGGCACCAAGCCGCGACCGAAATGGTAGTGCCAGACCCGATTGGCGATCACTCGCGCGGATAAAGCGCCGCCGTCAGTGAAGATCCACTCGGCCAAGGCCTGGCGTCCGCTGCTGCGGTCAGTGCTCGGCAGTTCGGCACCGCCGAACACCGAGAGAAAGTGCCGCCGCACCCGTTCCCCAGGTTTGGCCGGGTCGCCTTTGTGCTGCACCACTGCGTCCTCGCGTTTGGCCGCATCGGTCACCGCGTAGGCCAGGGCGAATGGCAACGGCATGGATTGGTGGTCGGCAGCGGATTTTTCGGCGGTCTTGAGACGTTCGTCGAAGGACTTCTTCGCTTCGTCGCCCGCTTGTTTCTCCTCAGCCTTGAAACGTTCCTCGATTTCTTTGCGCCCGGCTTCCGCCGCGGTTTTCAGCGCTTCGGTCAATCGTTCCTTCACCGCCTTTCTCGCCTCCTCCTCGACCTTCTTCTGCTCCGCTTTCAGGTCCTTCACCGCCTGATCGAGTTTCTTTTGCGCCGCGCCACGTTCCGTGATCGCCGCGAATGCTGACGCCATCTGGTCGTTGGGCACCAACGGAAACATGTCGCGCTGGTTCTGGTCCAGTTCGATCCCCGGCCAGGGATACCGCGTCGAGTTGAAGATGCCGTAGAGCGCGTAGTAGTCCCGCTGGGTGATGGGATCGAACTTGTGGTCGTGGCAACGGGCGCAACTCACCGACAGTCCCAGGAACGCCCGGCCGAGGTTGTCGATGGTGTCCTCGATGGTCAGGTGCCACGGGTAGTCGCCGACGCGTGAGCCGAAGCGCCGCGCGTTGGCGAGGTAACCGGTGGCGGTGACACGCGCGAAACGTTCATCGCCCTCGCCACCCAGCAGATCACCAGCGAGCTGCTCGCGCACGAAACGGTCATACGGCATATCGCGGTTGAACGCGTCGATCACCCAGTCGCGGTAGCGGCGCATCTGCGGAATCGGGAAGTCGGAGTTGTCACCGGCGCTGTCGGCGTAGCGCACCACGTCGAGCCAGTGTCGGCCCCAGCGTTCGCCATACCGCGGCGAGGCGAGCAGACGGTCGATAATGTCGGCAAAGGCCTCTGCGCGGGTGTCGGCCAGGAAGGCGTCAACCTCTGCCGGTGTCGGCGGCAGGCCGGTGAGGTCGTAGGTCGCGCGGCGGATGAGCGCACGTTTGTCGGAATCCGCCGCTGGTTTCAAACCAGATTGCTCAACCTTGGCCAGGACAAAATGATCGAGATCACTGCTCGCCCAGGTGACATCCTGCACCGACGGAACCATGGGCGCCGTCAGCGGACGAAACGACCACCACTGACGTGCGGCGTTCCAATCGATCGCCTCTTTTTCTTGCACTGCCGCCAGGGTGTCGTCGCTACGCGGATCCGGCGCGCCCATGCGCACCCATTGTTCCAGGTCGGCGATGATCGCTGGCGACAATTTTTCTTTCGGCGGCATCGCGGTGTCTTCATCCAGGTGACGGATGGCCTGGATCAGCATGCTCGCGTCAGGATCGCCTGCGGTGATGATTGCGCCGGTGTCACCGCCCGTGCGCACACCGGCGCGCGAATCGAGCACCAGCCCGCCATTGATCTTCTTCGCCCCGGCGCTGTGGCAGTCGTAGCAGTGTTCGACCAGTACCGGACGGATTCGTTTTTCGAAGAACTCCACCTGGTCCGAGGTTGGCGTGTCGGCGAATGCCGCCAGCGGTGCGGCGGGTACCGTGCCCGCGGTCCACACCTCGATGCCCGAGAGATTCGCCGCGCCATGGTCAGGAGCGCGTGCCGACACCGTCACCTTGCCGTCCTTCGTCACCGTCGACCACGGCCCCAGGCGTTTCCACGCGCCGGTGGCGCCGCTGACGAAACCCTCCTGCACCACCGCGCCGTTGACCAGCAGGTCGAAGCGCTCGCTGTGGTTGTCCTCCCACACGTAGAGGAAGATTTGAAACTGACCGGCTGGCAGGCCACCGAGTTCGACGTCGACCTTCGACCCCCACCGGCTGCTGCGGATCATCTGCGCCCGCGCGGTGTCGGTCGCTGGCTTCAGTGCGACGCTCTGATTGGCGAAGGCCTTGCCTTCCACTTTCACGTTGGCGGCGTCCTTGCCCTCCCACGAGCGTTCGTCGATGGTCAGCGCCGGGCCGTTGAGGTTCACCGCGCGCACGAAGGTCGCGTCAGCCGCCGTCATGCTGACGATGGCGGCGACGCAGAGCAGCAGCGGGCGAAGGACAGTCATAGTCATAGCGCGTATGCTTCCCTACGGTCGCAGGCCTAGTCTGTTCACCAGACGCCGGTGCAGACGGACCCGGACATGATGGCCGAGCGGAGGGGGCCTCAACGCCTGTTTGCGTCGACTGTGGCCGTTTTTGCGACAGGCGCATCAGACGCGTGGCACGGGCGTCCCGCCCATGGTGGGTCGTCATTCAGTCCAAGGCCGCATGCCGCGACGAATAACCAGATCATAGATGTGTCGTTTCCTGGGAGCGCCGAGTTGTACTCGGCCAGGGGCAATTGGCTGTCTGGTGGTTGTTGATCGCCGTGGCCCCACTCTGCCGAGTGCAACTCGGCGCTCGTGCGCCCAACAGCGCACATCAACAGCGAGGTGCAAGTCCTTGCCGGGGGAAAGGCATCCGCCCCCGTATCGGAACCCAACTGCGTCGCCGTGAGGCGGGGTGGAGAGCAGGGGGACGAGAATCGGTGGCCCGTAGGAGTACGAACGTGATTCGGTCAGATGAACAGACGAGCCGACGAGCGAAGGCGAAGTCCAACACCGGACATGGTGTTGTCGTGTGCGTCGAAGGGGAGCCTGCCAAGGTGCACACGCTGGTCATAGGGCGGTTGACGACGGGACGCTGTGAAGTTGGTGTGCGTGGACTGGGGATACCTGACTGCATCAGTGCCGAGTCACCTCGGGCAGTCAGAAGACAGAGGCGTCATAGTACCGTTGAAGCCGGTGAAAGCCGATGGAGGGAAGGACGCCAGGGAATCGGAATGAAAGAATCTGGACGAACTCAAGATACCCCGTTGCAAGTGCCCATGCTGGCTACGCCGACGGAAGACGCCGATCCTTCGGGATCTGCTGAAGAGAGCGTCAAGACCAACTCATTGACGAAGAGCCTCATGCGAGGTTTTGGAGATGGCGTATGGTCCACCTCCTGCCGGGACGAAGTCGCTCTCACTGGAGCAACGACATCGCGGACATCTTCGTTTCCTCACCAGGAACCGATGACTGGAGAGCCGTATGCGGGAAAACCGCCCGTACGGTTCGGAGGGAGGGGCGGCCCGAAAGGGCCGTTCCTACCCCTATCCAGGAAACGATCCGGGTGGTTTGAGCGTGAGTGTTGCGGAATGACGTGCTCACCCACGGGCGGGACGCCCGTGCCACGTGGAAACGAAACGCCCCTGCGCCGGAAGCGCAGGGGCGTTCAGTCGTGACGCCGTCTGCGGAATTACTTCAGCTTCGCCAGGATCCCGTTCAGCGTCGCGCTCGGACGAAGTGCGGCAGAAGCCTTCGCATCATCCGGACGGAAGTAACCGCCGATGTCCGAGGGTTTGCCCTGCACCGCCACCATCTCAGCAACGATCTTGGCTTCGTTCGCGGCCAGTTCCGCCGCGATCGGCGCGAAGATCGCCTTCAGCTTGGCGTCCTTCGACTGCGCCGCGAGCGCCTGCGCCCAGTACAGCGCGAGGTAGAAGTGCGAGCCGCGGTTGTCGATGCCGGCGCCGACTTTGCGCGCGGGTGACTTGTCGTACTCCAGGAACTTGCCGTTGGCTTCGTCCATGGTCTCGGCCAGCACCTGCGCGCCGGCGTGTTTCATGGTCTGTCCCAGGTGTTCGAACGACGCGGCGAGTGCGAAGAACTCGCCGAGGCTGTCCCAGCGCAGGAAGTTTTCTTCCGTGAACTGCTGCACATGTTTCGGCGCTGAACCGCCGGCGCCAGTTTCGAACAGACCGCCGCCGTTGAGCAGTGGCACGATCGACAGCATCTTCGCCGAGGTGCCGACTTCGAGGATGGGGAACAGGTCGGTCAGGTAATCGCGCAACACGTTGCCGGTGACGCTGATGGTGTCGTGGCCGGCACGCAGGCGTTCCAGCGTGTGACGGCAGGCCGCGGCCGGTTCCATGATGCGGAGGTCCAGGCCGGTGGTGTCGTGATGTTTCAGGTACTGGTTGACCTTGATGATGACCTGTGCGTCGTGGGCACGTTTCTCGTCGAGCCAGAACACCGCGGGCGTGCTGCTCAGGCGCGCGCGGTTGACCGCGAGCTTGACCCAATCCTGCATCGCCGCGTCCTTGGTCTGACAGGCGCGCCAGATGTCGCCGGCCTCGACCGTATGCTCGAACAGTGTCTTGCCGCTCTCATCCACTACGCGCACGGTGCCGGCGGTGACGATCTCGAAGGTCTTGTTGTGCGAGCCGTATTCCTCAGCCGCCTGCGCCATCAACCCGACGTTGGGCACGCTGCCGATGGTCTTGGGATCGAGCGCGCCGGTGGCCTTGAAGTAATCGTTGGTCGCCTGATAGATCCCGGCGTAGCTGCGGTCCGGAACAAGCGCGAGGGTGTCGCCGGTCTTGCCCTGCGCGTCGTACATCTTGCCGCCCGCGCGGAACATCGCCGGCATCGAGGCGTCGATGATCACATCGCTCGGCACGTGCAGGTTGGTGATGCCCTTGTCGGAGTTCACATACGACAGCGCGGGACCGTTGGCGTAAGCCGCCTTGATGTCGGCTTCGATCGCGGCCTTCTGCTCAGCGGGCAGCGTCTGGATCTTGGCGACCAGATCACCAAAGCCGTTGTTCAGATCGACGCCGAGCTTGGTGAACGTGGCGCCGTGTTTGGCGAACAGGTCTTTGAAGAACACCCGCACCGCGTGTCCGAACATGATCGGGTCGCTGACCTTCATCATCGTGGCCTTGAGGTGCAGCGACAGCAGCACGCCGTCGGCCTTGGCCTGGGCAAATTGTTCCTCATAGAATTTCACCAGCGCGGCCTTGCGCAGTACCGTGGCGTCAAGGATCTCGCCGGCCTTGAGGGTGGTCTTGTCTTTGAGCACCTGGACCGCGCCGTCGGCCTTCACCAGTTCGATACGCACCGAGGTCGCCGTGCTTACGGTGGTGGACTTCTCATTGCCGAAGAAGTCGCCGTCGCTCATCGACACCACGCGGGTTTTGGAATCCTTCGTCCACGGCGAATTGACGTGCGGGTGCGCTTTGGCGTAAGCCTTCACGGCTTTGGGCGCGCGACGATCGGAGTTGCCTTCACGCAGCACCGGATTCACCGCCGAGCCAAGCACCTTGGCGTAGCGCGCACGGGCATCCTTCTCGGCGTCGGTGGCGGGCGTCTCGGGATACTCCGGCAGGGCGTACCCCTTGGCCTTCAGTTCCGCGATGGCGGCCTTGAGCTGCGGGATCGACGCGCTGATGTTCGGCAACTTGATGATGTTGGCGTCCGGCTTCAGCGTCATCGCACCAAGTTCGGCAAGCGCGTCAGCGACCTGCTGGTGCGCCGGCAGTTGGTCGGAAAATGCAGCAAGGATGCGCCCCGAGAGCGAGATGTCGCGCGTCTCCACATTCACGCCGGCCTGCCGGGTAAACGCCTGCACGATCGGCAGGAACGAATACGTGGCGAGCGCCGGAGCCTCGTCGGTCTGGGTGTAGATGATCGTGGGCGTGGTGGACATAGTTGGACCGGGTATCTTGGGGTTGGGGCAGGCAGCTAAGGCAGAGAGGCGGCGGGGTCAAAGGCAAATCCGGTACTCGCGCTGATGGATCAGGAAACATGAGTGCGATGCATGCGGCAGCAGTGGGATGGTGCGTAGCGGCATTCTCTTGGGGGCGTGGGCGGCCCGCCAATGCTGGAAAGCTAAGGCGATGACTCGACCAAAGGCAGAAAACTAGCCACAGAGCCCACAGAGCCCACAGAGTGCACAGAGGAAAAGACGACAAGTCAAAGACAGCAAGCACGTCACCCCTGCGAACACGGTGCGCAAAGCGGGACGGCCCGGGCTGCGCAGTGATGGTCTGCGCGCGCGGCCCGCCAATGCTGGAAAGCCAAGCACGGCGAACACTGGATAGAACACAGAGGACCAGAGGACCAGAGTGGGAAATCCTGAATGCTCCCTGGTCTTCTCTGGACTTCTCTGGTGCACTGGTCTTCTGTGTTCTATCGCTCTGGCTGTTAGCTAAACGCCATTGGGTGAGGGTGGGCCGCCCACGCCCCCAGGTGAAGGCCAGCCACCCTTGCCGCCCCGCCATCCCACCCATCATGCGCCGACCCAGGAAGCATCATGGCCACCCCGATCCCCCGTCCCCATTCCTCCATTGTCGTTGACGGACCCGCGCGTGCGGCGAGCCGGGCGATGTTGTACCCGGTGGGCTTCACCGAGGGGGATTTCAAGAAACCGCAGATCGGCATCGCCAGCACCTGGGCGATGGTGACGCCGTGCAACATGCACATCGATGGGCTGGCCAGGGCTGCGGCGGTCGGCGCTGACAGCGCGGGTGGCAAGGCGGTGATCTTCAACACCATCACCATCAGCGACGGCATCTCGATGGGTACCGAGGGTATGAAGTACTCGCTGGTGTCGCGCGAAGTCATCGCCGACTCGATCGAGACCGTGATCGGCTGTCAGGGCTACGATGCTTTCGTCACCCTCGGCGGCTGCGACAAGAACATGCCCGCTTGTGTCATGGCCATGGCGCGCCTCAACCGGCCGTCGATCTTCGTTTACGGCGGCTCAATCCTGCCGGGCAAGACGCCGCAGGAGGACGGCTGCGAGGACAAGAACACCGACGTGGTCTCGGTCTTCGAAGCGGTCGGCGCGCACGCGCAGGGCAAGATGACCGCGAAGCAATTTCACGCCGTCGAATCCACCGCCATCCCCGGCCCCGGCTCGTGCGGCGGCATGTACACGGCGAACACCATGGCCTCGGCGATCGAAGCCCTGGGCATGAGTCTGCCCGGCTCGTCGTCGCAGATCGCGGTGTCGATGGAAAAGGTCGAGGACTGCACCCGCGCCGGCCAGCAAGTGGTCGAGTTGCTGAAGCGCGACATCAAGCCGCGCGACATCATGACGAAAAAAGCGTTCGAGAACGCCATCACCATCATCATCACCCTGGGCGGTTCCACCAATGCCGTGTTGCACCTGCCGGCGATGGCGCACGAAGCCGGCGTGAAGCTCACGCTCAAGGACTTCACCCGCATCGGCAAGAAGGTCCCGGTGCTCGCCGATCTGCGACCATCGGGCAAGTACCACATGGCTGATCTGGCCAAGATCGGCGGCATTGAACCGCTGATGAAGACGCTGTTGGAAGCTGGCCTGCTGCACGGCGACTGCATGACCGTCACTGGCAAGACCGTCGCTGAAAATCTGAAGAACGTGAAGCCCTACCCGGTGGATCAGCAGATCATCAAACCGTTGGCGACGCCGATCAAAAAAGACAGCCACCTGGTGATCATGTACGGCAACCTCGCCCCTGAGGGCGCGGTGGCCAAGATCAGCGGCAAGGAAGGTCTCGGCTTCACCGGCAAGGCACGCGTCTTCGCCAGCGAAGAAGAATGCCTCAAGCGCATCCTCGATAAGACGGTCAAGGCCGGCGAAGTGCTGGTCATCCGCTACGAAGGCCCCAAAGGCGGTCCCGGCATGCGCGAGATGCTCGCGCCCACGTCGGCCATCATGGGCCGCGGCCTGGGCAAAGAGGTCGCGCTGATCACCGACGGTCGTTTCAGCGGCGGCACCCACGGCTTGGTCGTCGGTCACGTCACCCCGGAAGCAGCGGTGGGTGGTCCCATCGCCTTGGTGAAGAACGGCGACCTGATCACCATCGACGCGGTGAAACACACCATCTCGGTGGACGTCAGCGCCAAGGAAATGGCCAAGCGCAAGAAGGCGTGGAAGGCCCCCAAGGCCCGCTACACCCGCGGCGTGCTGGCGAAGTACGCGGCGCTGGTGACGTCGGCGAGCGAAGGCGCGGTTACCGACTGTTTCTGATCCCAGTTAGGGCCTGAAAAGATCGTCGCATCGTTCCGGTTCACGGGAACGATGCGCCCCCGCGCACCACTCCCATCACCGCATCGTGGCATTCCTCGCAGACGAAGCCTTTTTCCAGACCTGAGCGTTCGTCGGTGTTCTCATGCACCACCACGCAGGGCGTGAAGGTGAAACGTCGTTGCAAGGCATCGACATCCAACCGCACGTCGACGTTGATCCACTCGCGGCAGTTCTGCGACCACGGGGTGCCGCGGTAGGTCTCGCGTACGCCGGCAGCCTGGAGCGCTTGTTCGAGTGGGTGGAGGTGGGGGCAGAGTAGAAATCACCGACCTTTGAGCTTGGTGAGCCAAACGTCGATTTCAGCCATCTCTTGGACGCAGGCGGGGTCCTTCTCCAATCCGGAGTCACGCAAGCGAGTGAGGTTGATGAGGAGGCGGAAGTGATCGCCATCACGTACGAAGATCACCGGATCAAGGTCGCCGGGTTTCTCCTCGATGGCCAGGGCGACCAGCTTTTTTCCATGCAGGATGCCACGCAAATTGGTGGCAGTGATGAAAGAGAAGGACCGCAAACCCGGGAGTTTTCTCGCCACATACTCGGGAGGAGCTTCAGGAGCGATTTGCAGCAGCGGAAGGACGGCTTGGTCATCAGACTCCTGGATTTTGGCATAAAGAGCCAAGAGGACGTCGGCTTTCACATCCGCGGCAGGCGGGCGGAGTACAAAACACGCCAGCAGAGCGAGCGCAGTCAGCAATTTCATGCGGCTTCATAGATTGCAGGGGGGTGATAGGCAACGTGGACATGTGGGTTCGGGTACCAGCATCATCCACCATGATCACTCTCCCCCGCGTTGTCCTGTTGTCCGCCCTACTCGCCACTGCTGCTGCTGCTGCCGCCGCCGACTGGCCAACCCAACGCGGCCCGGCGGTCGATGGCGCGGTGCCGGCGGGATCGCCGATGCCGACCTCGCTTCCCGATGCACCCAAGGTGATATGGAAGGGCCCGCTCGGTGAGGGCTTCGCCGCGCCGATCGTGGTGAGTGGCAAGGTGGTCTACCTGGACCTGCAGAACGGTCAGGAGACCGTCCATGCCATCACGCTCGACAAGGCCAAGCCGCTGTGGAGTGCGCCGCTCGACAGTGCGCACAAGGACGGCTTCGGCACCGGGCCGCGCTGTGCGCCGGTGAGCGACGGCAAGTTGGTGTTCGCCCAGTCGTGCAAAGGGCAGCTCACCTGCTTCGACCTCGCGAGCGGCAAGGTGGTGTGGAGCACCAACTACGTGAAGGATTTCAATGCGGTCTACACCGGCGAGAAAGGTGACTCCAAGGGCGGCAGCCGGCATGGGTATACCGCCTTCCCGGTGTTGGATGGTGATCGGCTCTACGCGCTCGTCAGCGGGCCGGGTGCAGGCATCGTCTGTTTCGACAAGACCAGCGGCAAGGTGGTGTGGAAATCGCAGGATGATCAGGCTGCCTACGCGCCGCCGATCGTGGCAACCATCGCCGGAGTGAAGCAGGTGGTGGCGTTCACCGTGTCGGGCGCGGTGGGACTTGCCGTCGCCGATGGCGCGCTGCTGTGGCGCGTGCCGCTGACGACCAACTATGGTCGTCACGTCATGGCGCCGATCGTGCACGGCGATCTGGTGATCGTCGGTTCGCATGAGGTCGGCATGGTCGCGACACGTCTGAGTGCTGCCGGTGGCAAGGTGACTGCGCAGCAGGCGTGGTCGATCAAGGCACTCGGACCGAATTTCTCCAGCCCGGTATGCATCGGTGAACACCTCTACGGCTTGGTCGGGAAGCAGGTGGTCTGCGTCGCACTGAAGGATGGTTCCGCGACGTGGCGTCAGGACGGCAACATCAGTACCAGCCCCGACAAGGCCTTCGCCGCCTTCATCGCCGCGGGCGACAACGTGCTGATGTTCAACGATGGCGGTGAACTGCTGCTCTTCGCCGCCAATCCCGCGGAGTACAAGGAACTCGGTCGCGTGCAGGTGTGCGGCAAGTCCTGGTGCCATCCGGCCTACGTCGACGGCAAGCTGGTTGTGCGTGATGCCAAGCAGTTGTTGTGCGTGGAGATCGTTGGGAAGAAGTAGGCCTGTCCCGTGGCACGGGCGTCTCGCCCGTGGTTGATCGCTCGACCACGGGC
>JACDEI010000029.1 GCA_013816485.1 Planctomycetota bacterium | reverse complement strand
CGGCTGGCGTCAGACCGATGCAGGCGCTGAGCAGGATGAGCGGGGAGATTCGCATGGAGTGGTCCTTGATGGTCCTTGAAGTAATGGCTCGTCAGTCCGGCGCTGGGAAGCGGTCTGAAAATCCCAGGCAGACATCCACACACTGGCAGACATCCACAGGAGGCGCGGAGGCGCGGAGATCGGAGGAGGAGAAAGAAGGAGGAGAAAGAAGGAGGAGAAAGAAAGGGAGGAGAAAGAAAGGGAGGAGAAAGAAGGAGGAGAAAGAAGGAGGAGAAAGAAGCAGAAAAGGTGGAATTTCTCCCTCATCTGATCTCCGCGTCTCCGCGGCTCCTGTCCAATCCTTTTTCTGTTGGGCTAGTGCGTCAGCGCGCCGCCGGTTTTCCGCTGTAGGCCCGGAACAATGGCAGGTGGTAGTTCAGCAGATCCGCGCGCGGCAAGGTCTTGGTCTCCGCTCCGCGCGTTTCTGACACGATGGTGGTGAACGGATCCTTGTGGTGGTGGAAGCCGAAGGTGAAGGATGCGTCGGAGTCGATCACGGTGAACATCGGCGGGTCGAGTTCCTGTTTGCCCCACGACTGGTAGCTGATGCCGCCCAGCAGTTCCACCTGCGCGTTGTTGCGGGCGATGATGTGGGTGGCGCGGCCTTCGGTTTTCAGGCCCAGCACCCAGAACCGGCCGCCATCGACCTCCAGGATGTTGGCCTTATACGACTCCGGATTGAACTGTCGCGCCCAGCACGTTTCACCTTTGCCGATGAACAGCGTGTTGTTGCGATCGGGGGCGACGTCCTCGATGAACCATTCGCCGCTGGTGCCGGGTTTCTTCATCATGCCGTCCAGGCTCATGTTCTGGATGACGACCGCCTTACCGGACTTGTTTTCGAACATGAACACCGCGTCGAGCTTCTTGCGCTGGGCGAGCGAGAAGAAGCGCTCAAACACTACCGCATCGTTGGTGAGGTTCTCGATGGTGAACAGCGCCTTGCCGGCCTTCAGCTCACCGGTGGTGTCCTCGCCCAGGCCGACGATGTTGCACATGCCGATGATGCGGTTGACGCTGCCATGGACGCGGATCGGTTTGCCGAGCTTGGGATATTCATAGGTGCCGCGGCGGCGCGGGATGTAGATGGTGGTCTTGCCGGTTTTCGCCGCCTGATCGATGGCGGCCTGCAGGATGTCGCTCATGTCGTCGCCGTTCTTCATCCAATCGGCCTTCACCCATTTGCTCAGATCGGTTTCCCACGGCACCTCGGGCGTCTCCATGATCGGCAGGCGCAGGGATTTCGGCTCGCTATCTGGGGCACCTGGGAACAGCGACTGCACCTTGCCTTCATACCATTCGTCGAGCGTCGCCCCGTCATGGTTCTGCTCAGAGGAATCCTTCAGCAGATGGCCGTAGCCGCTCTGCTTCAGGTCGCGGACAAAGAACCGCTTGCTGCTGTTGCTGATGGCGGTGTTGGCGGCATCGCCGCCGGTGAAACTGGCTTCGATTAACGTGAGCGGGTGATCGTTGGTAAGCGCTGGTACGCGGTTGGTACTGGTGAGTCGGCGGATGGTGGTGGCGGATTTATTGAGAAACCCCAGGACGTTCTGGTTTTTCAGCGTGATATGTTCGAACACTAACGAGAACGCGCTGCCGGTCTCGATGCCGGTGTCGAAGCCGTCCACCGTCACGTATTTGATCAGGCACGGACCGTTCTGGCCTTGCGACATGTCCAAGCCGATCTTGCCGGCCTTCTTCGGATCGCTGCTGCGGATGGTGACGTGGTACATCGCGCCGCTATTGTTGGTCATGAAGCGCAGGCCGATGGCGCCTGGGTTTCCCGCGCCGACATCGACGCTCAGGTTGCGCACATAGCTGTGCATCACGTCGCCGGTGCCCTGACCCTGATAGACCGAGAACACCGTCTTGGGTTTGGCGGGATCGCCGAAGCCGGCGCTGCCGTCCTTCAGCCTGATGACGGTGCCCGCTTCGCTCTGCCCCTGATAGGTTAGGAAGCGATCACGGCTGTGGGCCTTGCCGTTGAAGATGCCGACGCTGTCGCTGACCAAGTAGGTGCCGTTGGGAAAATACAGCGTGTCGGGAATGCCCTTCACCGTATCGATGGCCTTCTGGATGGCGGCGGTGTCATCGGTGACGCCATCGCCTTTTGCGCCGAAGTCAGTCTTCACGTTCGCCATCCCCGCATCGGCGGGGAAGACCATGTTCTCTGCGGCAGCGAGGTTGATTGCGGTTGGCGACGTGAGCAGCAGCACGAACAGGAGCAGCTTCATGGTGGTTCCTTGGACGAGAGTGCGCTGAGATATCGGTACCAGGCCGCGTGTACAGCAACACCAACAAGAGTCCGGCCGGCCAATGCCGGCCGGACGGTCGGAGCATGAGACTTCGAAGTCATGGCCTTATTTAACGTACTTAAACCACATACGTGACGCCATGCTTGTAAACCAGGGAAGGTGGGCTCTGTATGGCACGCACTACGGAAGTTCCGCAACGCCAGCAGCTCAGCAGCTCAGCAGCTCCACGCTGACGAAGGCGTTGTTGCGCCCTTGGCGCCGAAGTCGCGTTTTACATCAATGATGGCGGCGTCGGTCGGGAAGACGTATTCGACCGCGGGTGCAACGACGATACCGGTGACCAGCAGGGCGGCAGCACAGAGGGCGATGAGCTTCATAGGACCTCTCAAAAAAAGGATACGATGGCGAGTTGATTCGTGCTGTCGGCCAGGACGTCGATTGCTGACGGCGGATGCGTCATGTTCAATCCCGGTGTGCGCGCATGACGGTGCGACGTTCAGGTATCATCAGCGACACCGGCCAGGATTTCTTCACGCCATCGCCATAGCGCACCGTGAGCGTCATCGGCCCCGGTTCACGCACGGCCATATTGAGCGTGTCAGGTCCGCGACAACCGGTGGCGGTGTTACCGCCGACCTGCCGGCGGCAGACCACGCGGCCCGCGGCGTCGGACAGCACCACCTCTGCCCCCACCGTTCCGCGGCCGCTCACCGTCACACTCACAATGCGGGTGCGGGCAAGGACCTGGTTCATGGCCGTGGCCTCGTCACTGGCCACCAACGGACGATCATCCAACGTGCCATTAACCAGCAGCAGGATGCGGCCGTCGACGCCACCCATCAGCAGGTCGTTGGCTCCGTCGCCGGTCGCATCGCCCGCCGCCAAACCCCAGGTTCCGAATTGCTGGACCGACTCCGGCATGACGGCGGCCTTGTATTTGAGCGGAACGGTGAAGGAACCGTATCCGCGATTGGTGAACAGTTTGCACGGCAACTGCTCGCGACTGGCGACGAAGACGTCGACGCTGCCGTCGGCATCCAGGTCTTCAGCAATCATCGCTAGCTGCTTGAGGCTGGTTTCTGTGAGCTCGTTGGCTGCGGCCGTGCGTTCTCGCGTCCGTCCAGCCACATTGACCAGCAGGTGCACATCGGTGCCGGTGGAAAAAATCAGGTCGCGGCCATCACGACGCCACAACGGCGCGAATGCCGCGGTTCCTCCCAGTCCTTCCCCATCATCCAGTCCTGGATCCAGACCGTGGTCCACCGGCGCGAAGCGCCCGTCACCGCCCCGGACCAGCAGCAAGCCACTGCGTATGACGTAGAAAATATCGCTTCGGCCATCGCCATCCCAATCTCCGGCAGCGAAAAATCCGTCGCCGTCGCTTCCGCATTCGGGCGCAGCAAGCCCCAGCGCAGTGGTAGCATCCGCAAACTTGCCGCCTTTTGCACCGGAATTGAGATAGACCGCCAGTCCTTTTCCGCGGAGTGATACCACCACATCAGGCCATCCGTCGCCATCGATCTCCACCAGCGTAGCGCATTTGAAGTGATCGCTGGCACCAGCAGGCAGCAGATCCGCGCGCACGAACGTGCGCAGAGGGCCAACGCCAGAGCCCAGGTAGATCCGCGAGCCCAACAGCAGATCCGGAATGCCATCGCCATTCAGATCGCCGATGGCAACGCTGGGGCTGGCGCTTCCGTCCAGCCCCAGGGCCTTGGTGCGTTCACTGAACACCAGCGGTGCGGTCTGCATCCAGACCCGATCCCCTTGCTCGCTGCAAGCCACCACATCCAAGCGTCCGTCGCCATCGAGATCATACAGCGCAACCCCGCGCGCTGGTCCAGCCACCGTCCCGATCGTCACGACCTGCTTGAACCCGGCATAGGGCGTGGCCGGAAAGAAGTATCGGCCATCACGCGCGTCGGCCATCATCTCTGCCAGGCGATCCGGCGCGCCATTGAAGGTACCGAACATTCCAAGCCCAAGGTCCTGATCCCAAATCCAACGCGCTGGATCGTCTGCGTTTTCCAGACGACCGGCCATCCAGCGACCACTGCCGAGATAGAACAGCACATCGCCTTCACGACCGGGCCGCTGATTGCCGACGAAGGCGACCACCGCATTCCCTTCCACCAACAAGTCATTGGCCGCCTTGACGGCGACGGGGCCAGAGAGCGCGACGCGAACGTCGGTTGCTGCCAGCGTGCCTTTGCAGACGTCCACCACCGCGAACGTCACCAGCTTCGTGTCGATGTCGACGGCGACGACCCGCATGCTGACCACCAGCCGATACCGCTCATAGAGCGCGCTCGGCTGGAGCGCCGGATTCACCAGCCCCATGGCCACCAGCATGGTGACGACCGCACCGATGAGGAATCGCAGATGACGCATGCGGGCTCCTGCTGATGAGGGGTGAGGAATGGAGGGGATGGGGGATTCTGCTCAGCGATTTTCGTCCGGATTATCAACCTTTCCTCCTCCTTGGGAGGCGGGCTTGGGCAGCGACGCCGCGCTGTAGACCAGTTTTGCTTCGATGGGCTTGGCGAGCACCATGAACAGGTCAACGGGCTTGCCGTGATTATGTTCCCCAAAGGTCAGCGTGCCGGTCGTCCGCATGGCCGGATCAGCGAGGTGAATGCCACCCGTGCGGATGCGATCGAAGTGGACACCCGTCAGTGAGACTTTTCCCTGCAGCACCACATCCACCCAGCGATCGATCGGATCCACCTCATCCGACTTGTGGTGCTGGCTGCTGCTGAGTCCGTTCCAGGTGATGACCAATCGCGCTTTCGCCGGGTCTGCGCTCTGCACGGACAGCGTTCCACTGGGATTCACTACTAAGCCGAAATCGTTCGCATTGGCGCCGTTCGGCTCAGGCGTGAGGATGCCTTTCTCACCCTTGGTCTTGAAGCTCAGACCCAGCGTGCAGTCCTTGGTCAACGGCCGTTCGGCGGTGCCCGCCAATAATTGCCCCGACACGATCAGATCAGTTTCGTACGGTTGGTTGCCGCGTTTATGGAACGACGAGCCGGACATCAGCACTAGCTTGGCATCGGGATAGACAGGCTGACTGGAGCGGTTGCCCGGCACCAGACGGGCACCTGGGCCAACGATCACCGTGCCGCAAAAGAAACCCATCTCGTCGTGAGCCACGATCGTGCCGACGATTTCAAGCGAACTGCCGAGCGGTTTGTTGAACGACACCTTGTTGGCGATGTAAGCCTGGATGCGGCGGAAGTCCCGGTTGTCATTGCGTAGAAAAACGTGCTTGGGTCCGGTGAAGTTGCCCATCTCGGCCACGCTTCCACTTTCCTTGATCCAGATGTTGCCCTTGGGCCTGAGCTGCAGCAGCTTGGCCACCTCCACCGACTTGCCGACGGTGACGTGACGGATGGTGAGACTCGCGAACTCCTTCAGGCGGATGACTGTGCCGGTGGGGAAGAGCACGTCGTCAGCTTCGCCCGGCACCGTGCTGGCCGGCTTGCCGTCCACCGCCCAGTTGGCGGGATTTTTCGGATCGGTCTCTTTGCCCGCCTTGCCGGTGGCCGTCCAGACGAAGAGCGGCGCTGCGGGCCAGGTCTCTTTGTAATAGGCCGTCTGTTGGACCTCCGCTGGCCACAGCTCTGCTTGTGCGAATTGCGGTTCATGAGCGGACGGCTCAACGGCGTGTGCTGCCGCCAGCCCGAAACCGATCAAGACGCAGGCAGAGAGGATAAGGCGGCGCATGGCGGGGTGACTCCGTTGATTGGATGACGATGCACGGCCTAGGAGTGCCGCTTTCAGTCAATACGTATAAATGAGTGCCTTCCGTGGCTGTGACAGCGAATGGGCGAGACAATGTCCCGCGATAGTCCGCGATGTACGCCATCACCCACACCCAAGTCCGTCCATAACTGCGTATCCATCAATACGTTTTGACGAAGCGTCGCCAGACCCTAGGAAGCTGCCTGGAAACCCCAGCAGACATCAACAGGAGTCGCGGAGACGCAGAGATCGGAGGAGGCGAAGGAAAGAAATGGAGAAAATGGGCGGAGTCATCCCCTCATCCGATCTCTGCGTCTCCGCGCCTCCTGTTCAGTCCTTCTTCTGCCGGTGTCGTCAGGGCATTTCCATACAGCTTCCGAGAACACCTCCGCCCGTTGTGTCCCAAGCCCGATCGCCCACCCATGCCCGTCACCGTCACCGATGTCGCCAAGGCCGCCGGCATGTCCCAGCCGGCAGTGAGCCAGATCCTCAACGGTAGCACGCGCTACAAGGCGACGAGCATCGCCAAGGTCTTTGCCGCGGCCGAACGCCTGGGCTACAAACCCAACACCCACGCGCGCACGCTACGCTCCGGACGCTTCGGCGCGGTTGCCTATCTGTTGCCACCGGTCAGCGCGGATCAGGCGGGATGGCTTCAGGAACAATTACTCATCGGCATGGAGGCCGCGCTCGCCGCCGACAATCGGCACTTGGTGGTCGCCCACTTGCCGGATGAACAGCGCTCAAGCTCGGGCGATGTACCGAAGATGCTGCGCCAATGGATGGTCGACGCCTTCGTCATCGATCATTCCTACATCACGCCACCCAGCATCATCGAAATGATGGAGCGCAGCCCGGTGCCCTGCGCGTGGCTTAACATCGACCGACCCACTGACGTGGTGCGCTGCGACGAGATCGCCGCGAGTCGCCAAGCCACCGACATTCTGCTGGCGCGCGGCCATCGTCGCATCGCCTTCCTTGACTACAGCCGTGATCCCCAGACCGGCTCGTGGCATTTCAGCAATCAGATGCGCCTGCAGGGCTACCAAGAGGCGATGACGGCTGCCGGCCTGCCCGCACGCTGGATCGGCGGCGACATCCAAAGCGAGGTCATCGCCTTCACGCGCGCGTGGTTGAGCAAAGATGATCGCCCGACCGCAGTGGTCTCCTATTCCGCCGAGTTGGTGCATCCGCTCGCTCAGTCGCTCGCCTTCTCCGGTCACAACCTTGGCCGCGAACTGTCGTTCATCAGCTTTGGCACCACCAACTGGATGGGGCGACAGCGGGTCGATTTGATGATCACTCCCAGTCGGGCCGTGGGCGAAAAGGTGATTAACTTGCTTGATGCAAAAATCGCCGCGGGTAGCCCGCAGCCAACACGCTTGCTGCCCATGACCTATTGCGCAGGGAGCACCATCGGCCCGCCACCAATCTGAGTGGCCAGCGGCATGAGAGCGGAATGTCGGGTCATTTCACTGGCACGAATAATCCCGCCGGCTTGCCTTCGTTGTCAGCGCCGAAGGTCGGGCCCTTGCCCTTGCCGCTGAGGTCCGGCGCACTGGCGACCTGGATGCCGCCAGCGCGGAAGTCGTCCAGATGGATGCCGGTCCAGGTGATGGTGCCGAGGATGGTCATATCGGTGCGACGTGGCAGTTCCTTGAGCTTGGCGATGAGCGCATCTCCACCTAGCGGGCGACCGCGTGAGATGATTTCGATCTGGCCCCAGTCGTTATCGCGACGGCTGCAATTGATCACCAAGCGCGCCTTGGCCGCATCGCTGGTGTTGACGGTCAGACTGCCGCCGGCGGCAATGATCATGCCCATGTCCTTGGGCCCGGGAATGCGTCCGCCGCCGTTCGTGCCCATCAGCGCGCCCTTCGATTTCCAACCCAGTCCCAGGCGTGCATCGCTGGTCAGCGGCCGTTCCGGCAGGCCGGCGAGCAGCTTGCCTTCGACCGTCAGATCGGTGTCCCAGTCGCAGTTGGTGCGACGGCTCAGGTAACTGCCGCTAAGGATCGCGACGGCGGCATCCTTCTCGATCTTTGGAGCGGTACGGTTTCCCATGCCGATCTCGCTGCCGGAGCCGACGATGAACAGTCCGCTGTGGAACTGCCAATTGTCCTCCGAGTGGAAGATGCCGATGAATTCAGTCGAGCCGTCAGCGAGTTTTTTGAAATGGAAATGGTCGACGAGACTGAGACCACGGTTGTTCCAGCCATTGCTGAGGTTGTCATTGCGCAGAAACGTGTGCCCTCCGCCGACCACGCTGTCGAGGTACATCACGCTACCACCGGCCTTGATCCAGACGTTGCCGCGAATGCTGAAATGGCCAATCACCCGGGCATTTGCGCCAATAGTCAGGTGGCGGAAGGCCGCAGGCTGGTATTTCCGTCCATCGGTCAGACTGATCGCGTACCCGTTCCCGGTGTCCGGCAGCACCAGATCGGAATCGACGTCGATGCCTTTAGTCGCCGGCTTGCCGTCCTCCAGCCAGTGCTTGGCGTCCCAGCCATCCTTGGCGCCGGTGCCGGGCTTGGCCCACACCAAGACGCGGCTCTTCGGCCACACCTGCTTGGCAAAGAGCGACGCTTTGACATCGCTGCCCCACAGATCCTTCTCGCCGAAACGCGGATCATGGGCGGTCGCCGTCGCGTAGCCCGGCAACTTGGTCGAGCGGATGTACCAGGGATCCTCGCCGGTACGGATGTCTTTGGTTGTCGGTTCAACGGCCAGTCGCGCGGAATCGGCGGCGGCCACGGGTAGGAACCCGCCAACCACCAGGGTCAACAGCAGACAAGCATGAGGGATACGCAGCATGAGGCTCCTTGGATCTGGATGCGACTTCGAAGTCATCAGGATATTGAACGTATTATGACTGATGAGGTGACACCATGTCATGGCGCTTTGCTAAGCGCCGGCTGTATGCCACGGGGTGTCAGCCGCCCCTGCCGAGCCCACTGGTGCCCTTCGCCCAGGGTTTGCGGATTGCTCCGTTATCTTCACCGATGACCGGCACAGGGGGGGGTGAGGACCTCTTCCATGCCGCCGCTCCCCGCGCTTCGCATCCCTGCTTCGGCCACCAGTCTGGCGCGGGCGACCTGGTGGGTTGCCGCCCTGCTGCTGATTGCTGCGGGCAGTGCCCAGACGGTCGACGTAGAATGCTGGCGACCATATGACGCGAGCTTCACCGCCGCTGAACCGGCGAATCCGTTCACCCAGGACTTCAAGGCCACCGTGACCGGGCCGGGGGGCATCACGTTTACTTCTCTCGGCTTCTTCGACGGCTCGGGGACCTGGAAGATCCGCGTCGGTCCAACAGCCATCGGCACTTGGTCGGTCACCACCATCTCCAGCAACAGCGCGCTCAACGGCAAGACGGCCTCGTTCAATTGCATTGCCAACACCGACCCCGACGTGCACGGCGGGCTGCGAGTCGATCCGCAGAAAAGGCACCACTTCATTCGCGAGAACGGGTCTCCGTACTATCTGCTCGGGTACGAGGCCAGCTGGCTCTGGGCCGTTGATCAGACCACCTTTCCCCTATCCGCGAAGGTCACCACCTTCCTGGATCAGGTATTGGTGGCGAACGGCTTCAACCACGTGCTGATCAACTCCTATGCCTACGACACCTCCTGGAAGGCGGGGAAGTCCGAAGCTGAAGACTGGGGTCCGCCGGCGCTGCTGCCGTGGCTGGGCGCCAAGGGCAGCGAGGACTTCACGCGCATGAATTTGCCTTACTGGAACCACTACGACCAGTTGATGGAGGCGCTGCGCCAGCGCGGCATCATCGCCCACATTTATATTCGCGTCCACAACAAGCCCGACATCACTATTTTCCCTGCCAACAACAGCACCGGCGACAACCTGTGGTGGCAGTGGATGGTCGCTCGCTATGCGGCGTATCCGAACGTGGTCTTCGACGGCGCGAAGGAGTGGAACTACGAAGTGAGCGTCGCCTACAAGCAGGCGCGCCTGCAGCTGCCTTTCAGGCCTGCCCCCACCCGCTTGGTCGTGGCTCGGGTTCGTCGGCTTCGCCTCCTCATCCGTGGGCGGATGGGCTTCGCCCATTTTATCCGCCCACCGCCACTCGGGCACCCGCCCCATCGCGAAGCGATGGAGCACCAAGCCTGAGCAGTTACGTAAAATTAACGAACTGCCGGGCAGTTGGGCCGCGCACTGCGGCGGCGGTGCCGTGACCAGTCAGTAGTGGCTCCCGCTCCACGCTAGGCGGTGGCGAGCTGGCAGGAACAGCGGCGGCGTCAGTGCGAACGTGCGGGGCGGCATGATGCCGCGCGCGTCATCACTTCGTCCACGGTCCGCTGATCGCCAGGGTGCGGGCGGGTCCGTCCTGGATGTTGGCGAACAAGGTCACGCCATCGGGCGAGAAGCACACGCCGGCGAATTCGGATTTGTTCTGGGCGTTGAGCCCGAGCTGGTAGCAGCGTCCCTGCGGCGTGACGCCGACCAGGCGCTGGCCTGGCACCACGCCACCGCCGCCGGCGTCCTCGCACAGGATGAGGTCGCCCCAGGGCGCCACCGTCAGGTTGTCGCAGCTCTCGACCGCCGACGGGTCGTTGGGTTCGATGAACAGTTCGAGGCTGCCCGGCTGCGCGGCCTCGCCGGCAGTGCCCTCGGCCGGGCTGGGGCGATAGCGCCAGACTTGACCGTGCTGCAGCTCGCCCCCGCTGGTGCAGGTGAACCACAGCGTGCCGCGATCAAACCACATGCCCTCGCCACGGGCGAAGCGCGCCGCGCCTTGGTTGGCGCCCTGGACGCGCAGGTTGTCATCGGGTGAGTCGGTTTGTTCGAGGTCGATCCAACGCACGGCCATCGCTTCACCGGTGGGCACTTTGCCGCCGGTCTTGGCCCAGTTGCGGGTGTCCAACGTCTGCCGATCGATCGCGGCCAGGGCTTGCAGCCGCCCGCCATCAAGCAGCCGGCCGGGAGTCTTGGGGATGAAGCGGTAGATCAGGCCGTTGGGACGGTCCTCGGTCAGGTAGACCACCCCGGTCCTGGGATCGATGGCGATCGCCTCGTGATTGAAACGGCCGAGCCCGGTCAACGGCACCGGCGCCACCGGACCGGTCGCCGTCGAGGGCACCTCGAAGCACCAGCCGTGCACGCGTGCGATCCCGGGCGGCTGCTGCGGCAGCGGACGCTGCGACGACCACATGGTCTCCTCGCAGCTGATCCACGATCCCCACGGCGTCGGTCCGCCGGCGCAGTTGCGCGCCGTGCCGGCCAAGCTGAGGAACTCCTTCTCGCGTTTGCCGGTGAGCGGATTCCAGATCAGGTTGGTGGTTCCGCCCTGGGTCGGCACGCCGGCGGTGCCGGGATCGTAGACCTTGTCGCCGAGCTTGGCCACGGCGGCGGGATCCTTGGCGAAGGCGCCGCGTTCGGGCATGACATCAAGCTCGTGGTTGCGTACCAGGATCACCCTCCCGTCAGCACCTGCGAAGGCCGCCATGCCGTCGAAGGCGCCGGGCACCACGAGGCCATCGTCCATGGTATCGCCGGAGGTCGAGATCAGCCGGTACGAGAACCCGGCAGGCAGATCGAGGATGCCGTTCGGATCGTTCACCAGTGGGCCATAGCCGACGGCGACCGGCTCGTCGGCGAACAAGCCATCGCGGCCGGAAAACGCGCGCAGCCCGGCGAACGCCAGGGCGACGGAGCCGGAACGGGCGAGGAGCTGGCGGCGGGAGAGGGGCATGGCGGAATGATTGCGTGCGGCCACGGAGTTCAAGGGATTGGCGCGCCCTGCTGGCTCACCGGACGCCCGCTTTAACCTCATGTCCCCTTCATACCGCGGTCGCCGGTCGCCGCAGCCGCGAGCGGCGCAAAGACCTGCGAAAGATATGGCACGAAAGACACGGCCAAAGATTTTTATGAAATATAAGTGAAATATATGGACTGTGAAAGACATGGAGAGGAACAGCGGCGGAATCAGTGCGAACGTGCGGGGCGGCATGATGCCGCGCACGTCATCACTTCGTCCACGGTCCGCTGATCGCCAGGGTGCGGGCGGGTCCGTCCCGGATGTTGGCGAACAAGGTCGCGCCATCGGGCGAGAAGCACGCGCCGGCGAATTCGGATTTGTTCTGGGCGTTGAGTTCGAACTGGTAGCAGCGTCCCTGCGGCGTGACACCGACCAGGCGGTGGCCTGGCACCACGCCACCGCCGCCGGCGTCCTCGCACAGGATGAGGTCGCCCCAGGGCGCCACCGTCAAGTTGTCGCAGCTCTCGACCGCCGACGGGTCGTTGGGCTCGATGAACAGTTCGAGGCTGCCCGGCTGCGCGGCCTCGCCGGCAGTGCGAGGTGCGAAGTGCGAAGTGCGAGGTGCGAAGTTGGAAGGCAAACCATGGCACCGCCTGGTGCCTTCACCCGAATGAGGAACAGCCGCTAAATCATACCTGCGTGGTATTCAACTTCGCACTTCGCACTTCGCACTTCGCACTTTGCACTTTGCACTTTGCACTGCGTTTTCCAGGCATCACTCGATGCGCACTGTGGTGAGCAGCGGCTGGCTGCTGGCGATCGTCAGCGCGTGGGTGCTGATGCGGCCGTCGGATCGCCGCACGGTGAGGACATAGGCCCCCGGTTGGCGCACCGCCAGCACCGGCGCTCCAGCGCTCCAGCTACCACCTGCGGCGTTGCCGTCGAGTCGGCGCACCGTCGTCACCCGTCCTTGGCTGTCGGCCAGCGACAGGCTGGCGCCGATGCGGCCACGGCTGCCAGCCACGTCGATGCGCAGCAGGCGCGCACCGGCAAGTGTCCTCAGGTACGGACCCGTGGTGTCGTCGATATCCTTACGCAGCGCTAGCGATTGGTTGATGATCAGTCGTACGCTGCCATCGCAGCTCCCCAGCAACAGGTCGTTGGTGCCATCGCCATCAACGTCGCCCGTCGCCACGCCCCATGATCCGCCCGCGTACCCAGCGCCAGGGATGACCGTGCTGTCGTGTTTCATCGGGCGCATGTAGGAGCCGTAGCCGCGGTTGAGATGGCAGACGTCGGATGAATCGCGGGCGCCGGAAGCGGTGTAGAGGTCGACCTCCCCGTCGGCGTTGAGATCCTCGGCCAGGGTCCATAGCTGACGGTCGCTGGATTCTGACGTCTCGTTGCACGAACCGATCACGTCGCTGAGGCGACCTTGGTTCTCGGTGAGCAAAGCGAAACCGGCGTGCCGTGGGATCAGCAGACTGATGGCATCGTTGCGCCACAGTGCGCCGAAGACCGCGCCACCCGTGCGCTCTCCGCCAGCAGACGGCACCAGAGCAAGGTCCTGGCCAAGCGTGCGTGGATGGAAGATCCCCTGCGCGTCGCGCACCAGCAGCAGGCCCTTGGCGGTGCCGACGAACAGATCGATGCGTCCGTCGCCGTCCACGTCACCCGCACTGACCAGTGCGGACTGACCCGCGCCGCACGCGGGCTGATCCAGGCCGAAGCGCGCGGTGCCATCGACCCATGCCGCCGCTCCGCCCGGATTGAGGAACACCCGCACGCCACCGGCAGTGGCGGCGAGCACATCGGGACGACCATCGTGATCGAGATCCACGAAGGTCGCGGTGATCACCTCAGGAATCGCGGGAACGCGTGTGGTCAACATGAAGCGCGTGCCGTCGCCCTGCCACAACTGGCCATCCAATAGCAGATCGACATGACCATCTTCGTCGACATCGGCGACCGCCACCGAAGCGGCGGCGGTAGAGGCGCCCAGGCCGCACACCGCGGTGATGTCGGAAAAATCCCCGCCGACGCCTTGCCGCCAGGCGCGCACGCCGGCGGCGCTGGTGGCGATGACATCCAGTCGGCCATCGCCATCGAGATCGGCCAACGCGACGCCGCGCACCGGCTGCGTCAGGTTGCCAAGCACACGGTCGTCGGCGAAGCGGCAGTACGCCTGCGCGGGAAAGTACGCGCGACCGTCCGTGGTGTCGGCCATCAGTTCGCCAAGGCGATCCGCGGCGCCGTTGTAAATACCGTACATGTCGCGCGGACCGAGCGCGGTCCATTGCCAAGCCCCTGGTGTCTCTTTGGTGGCAATGCGACCGAGGTTCCAGTTGCCGCCGCCGGCATAGAACAGCAGTTCGTCCTCATGGTTGCGCAGCGTCTTGCCGACGAAGGCCACCAGTGTCTGGCCCTTGGCCACCGCAAAGAATCCTTCCATCACGCCCGCGTCGAGCGCGGTGATGCGCAGCTCGGTCGGCGCGAAGTTGCCCTTGGCGACACGCGTGACGGTGGCGGTCAGGGTCTTGGTCGCCTCGTCGATGGCGGTCACTGTGGCGACCAGCACCACGCGGTAGTTGCCGGCGACATTCACCGGCTGCAGGAAGGGATTGATCACCGCGAAGCCCGGGTTGGCAGCCAACCAGGAAGCCAGGATGACCGTCAACACGCGGACAGCGCGAGATGCCGCCAGGGGACGATGCGCCATGGTCATTTCTCCGCGATCGGCGCAGGATTCTTCACCGCCGGATCCTCGCTCCACCCAACCGGCGGCACACCGGGCTGATAGACCACGATCATCTCCTCAGGTTTCTTGCTGCCGCAGTTGGGACCATAGCTGATGTGTTTCCAGCGCGCGGCCGATGCCAGGTCGGCGACCCGGATGCCGCCCTTGTGCACATCCTCGAACAGCACGCCGTCGAGGTCGACCTGGCCGCTGAACACCACATCCACCCGGCGCGGTGCGGCGCGGTAACGATCCATGCGCTTGCCCAATTCCCACGGCGGGATGTTGACCTCGATCGGATCGGGTCCGCGCTCGCACTTGCTGTTGCGGATCACCAGCCGGGCCTTGGCAGGATCAGCGGAGTAGACCCGTAGCGTGCCGTCCTTGGTCACGCGCAGTCCGGCAGCGTCCTTCTGATCGTTGCGACCCATCAGGCCAGTGTAGTCCTTGAACGACAGGATGATGGTGGCGTTCTGGGTCAGCGGCCTCCCAGGCATACCCGCGGTGAGCGTGCCTTCGACCTTGAATGAATCGGAGACGATGAAGCTCACGCGTTTGCCCCAGAGCGCGCCGTCAAGCAGGTGCAGGGTGGCGCCGCGCTGGACCCAGTCGCCATTGCGATTGGCGGACATACATTGGCTCCCAGGGCCGGCGATGGCCACGCCTTTTTCAATATAGAATTTGTCGTTCGAGCCGATCACTCCGAGCAGTTCGACCGAGCCGGCATCTTTGCGCACGACCAAGTACTGGCCGAGATTGCTGCCGATGCGGTCCTTCTCTGGCAGATCGTTCCAGGTCACGCCCAGCGTCAGCACGGTGGGATAGTCGGTGCGGCAGAAAGTGTGTTTGCTGCCTTCCCAGCGATGGCCGAAACGCATTTCGCATTTGCCGCGTTGGCGCACCCATTCATTACCATGCACGCCGCAATCCTGCGTGGTCAGACTGGCGCCGTTCTCGACCGTCACATGGCGCATCGCCAAGGTGATGCGCGCGCCATCGTTGCCACCGGTGACGACGTAGGGTGTGTCGGCAGCCGGCAGCAGCACGTCGGTGTCGGCGTCCCAATACGCTGGCGTATCGCTCAGCGGTGCACCCAGCACCAGCCAGTTGGCGGCGTCGCTCAGCTTGCCGCTGGTTCCGGGTTTGGCCCACACCAGCAAGCGGCTGGGTTTGTCCCAGGTCTCGGTGGTGTAGGCGGGCTTGGTGCCCTTTTCAGGCGCGCTGTCGGGCCAACCTTGCCAGTCGAGCGTGGCCAGTTCCGCGGCGGAAAGCGCATGCGCTGCCGACACCGTCACCACCTTGCCGCCACGGGTGTAGCTGGCGACGACGTCCTTGCGGAACGAGGCCACGGTACGCAGGCCGGGCGAATAGACGATCAGGTACCGATCGAGTTCGCCGGCGAGTTGGCCTGGGACCTTGCGTCCGTCGACCAGCACCAGATCGGTGGGTTTGAGAGCGAGATCGGCGGCGTGGGATGCCGTGGTGACGAACAGCAGTGCCAGGGCGAAGGCCAGTCGGGTCGACATGGGAGATGCTCCAGGTAGGAGGCGTAGACCCGTCGGGTCAGCGCCTGGTTGTCGATGAGGGCGGCGATGGCAATGGATTGGAAGTCGGCGGCGCCGTGGTGGTGCCGGGCATGACGTGGTGCGGAAACGAACGTGCGGCGAGCGGATGCTGCGGTGCTGCGATGCGTTCGCTGAGCATCGTCACGGCCTGAGTACCCAGCTCCCTCAGCGGAATGCACACCGTGGTCCACAGCCGGTCGAGGATCGGCCGCTGCCGGTCCGAGACCACCACCAGCGAGAGGTCCTGTGGAACGCGCAGACCGAGCAGGTGAGCAGCAGCAAAGAACGCTTCGCCATCTTCGCCGCCGTAGCAGACCACGGCGGTTGGGCGATCGGGTCCAGCCAAGCAGCGTCGGGCGGCGGCGATGAGAGCAGTGCGATCGGCGGCGTCGGTCCTTAGTGCGCCTTCCAGGGGTTCCAGACCAGCCGCTCGCACCGTGTCCTCGCAACCGCGACGGCGGTCAGCGACGCTGTGATGTCCGCCTCGCGTGACGGCGACCGGCCAATCGAAATGGGAATAGGCGATGCGCCGATGGCCCAGCGTCAGCAGATGCTCCGCTGCCAACCGCCCGGCACCAAGATCGTCGACGTTGACACAATCCTGCGGCAATCCGGCATCGATCCAGATCGCCGGCAATTGAAAGCGTTTGATCAGCGCGATCATCTGCGTGGGCACTTGCTCGTTGTAGGCGATCAGCAGACCGTCGCTCGACAGCTCACGCAGGATGCGCGGGACAAAGTCCTGATCAGTGAGCTGCTGGTCTTCGAAACGGTTGATGAGCAGACGCAGATCGTGGGCTTCGACCTGATCGCCAATGGCAGTGAGCAGGTCGGCCGGAAGGTGGCCGATGCCCCAGCGTGCGCCCAGCACCAAGGCGACGTTGCCGAAGCGCCCCAGGCGCATGTTCTGCGCCGCGACGTTGGGCCGGTAATGCATGAGCTCAGCGGTGGCACGGATGCGCTCCACCAGCGTCTTGCTGATGTGGTGTTCCTCACCCTTGCCACGCATCACGTAGGAGACGGTCGACACGCCGACGCCGAGCTTGGCCGCGATGTCCTTGAGCGTGGTCACGTCACAGGCCTTGGTCGGCACGGGTAGTGGAATTGTGCGTTCATCTTAGATCAGGCAGTGCGAGGTGCGAGGTGCGCGGTGCGAAGCTGGACACCAATCGGTTATGACGTGGCGGCTGTTCATCTTTCGGGTGAAGGCGAGAGTTGGTGCAACGACTGGTCTTCCAACCTCGCACCTCGCACCTCGCACCGCGCACCTCGCACTTCGGATTTGACCGAGCATGGCTACTCGAACTCCACCGCAGTGAATTTCGCCAGCGGCGCATCCACCGTCAGCCGCTTGACGCTGTCGCTGCCATCGGTGCGCCGCAGTGACAGCACGTACGCTCCAGGCTCGCGTATCGTCAGCAGCAACGGCCCGCCGCTCCAACTGCCAGCGACGGTGTTGGCACCAAACCGGCGCTGGGCCACTTGCCGTCCCTGGGCGTCGGTCAGCGTGACGGTGGCGCCGACGACGCCCCGCAGACTTTTCGCGGATACGGCGAGGGTGCGGGCCAGCGCCAGTTTGGACAGGTCGGGCACGGCGCTCTCATCAAGATCTTTGCGTTCCTCCAGCGCCGCATTCAGCAGCACGTTCACGTTGCCGTCGCTGTCGCCCAGCAGCAGATCGTTAGCGCCGTCGCCGTCGACATCGCCAACCGCCACACCCCACGAACCGGCCTTGTGGGCTGGACCGGGGAAAACCCCTTCGATGTATTTCATCGGACGCATGAACGAGCCGGCGCCGCGATTGAGATGGAAGACATCCGAGGAGCCGGCGGAACCGGAGGCGGTGTAGAGATCAATCTCGCCGTCGGCGTTGAGGTCCTCAGCCACGGTCCAGAGCTGGCGGTCCGACGGCTCGGAGGTTTCATTGCAGAAGCCGATGGCATCTTCGATCGCGCCGGCGCGGTCGATGGCCAGGGCGAAGCCGGCATGGCGCGGCACCAGTAGGCTGATGGCGTCGCGACGCCAGATCGGCGCAAAGACGGCGCCACCGCAACGCTCGCCGTCGGCTGCCGGCGTGAGACCGAGATCGAGTTCATGGACGCGGGGTTGGAAGCGTCCGTCACGATCACGGATCAGCAGCAAACCCTTGCCGACGGCGACGAAGAGATCACTACGTCCATCGCCATCCCAGTCGCCGTTGGCGACCAAGCCACCTTGGCCAGCGCCGCACTCTGCCCGGTCAAGGCCGAAGCGCGCGGTGGCATCGCTGAACGCTTCGTTGGACTTGCCGGGATTCAGATAGATCCGCACTCCGGTGGCAGTGGCCGCCAGCACGTCCGCCCAGCCGTCGCCGTCCAGGTCGGCAAGGGTGGCGCTGATAAGTCCAGGGATGAGCGGAACGCGATCGCTGCGCACGAAGCCCTTGCCCGTCCCTGACCACAGCGCCCCGTCGAGCAGCAGATCGGCCTTGCCGTCGCCATCGAGGTCCGCCACCGCCACGGAGGCGGCCGGCACGCCGGCGAGGCCGAGAGCCGCGGTGGCGTCGTCGAAGCGCAAGCCGTCGCGCTGGAGCCAGACCTTCACGCCGGCGTTCGCTGTGGCGACGATGTCGAGTCGACCGTCGTGGTCGAGATCCGCGAGCGCGACGCCGCGCACCGGCGCGTCGAGCTTGCCGATGACGCGGTCCTCGTGGAACCGGCAGTACGGTTTGCAGGGAAAGTAGCCGCGGCCTTCGGTGATCTCAGTCATCAGTTCGCCGAGGCGTTCGGGATCACCGTTGAAGATCCCCGCCATGGTGTTGTCGTTCTGCACCGTGGCCCAGGTCCAAGCACCCGGCTTGGCGGCATCCGGCACCACACCGGTCTGCCAAGTCCCGGTGTAGAACAGCAGATCGCCTTCACGTCCCTTGACCTTCTTGCCGATGTAAGCCACCAGGCGCTGGCCCTGGCTCAGCGAGAACAGCCCGCGCACCGCGCCATCGCTGGCGGTGATGCGCAGTTCGGTCGGCGCGAAGTGTCCCTGGCAGACCCGCTCGACCGTGGCGACCACGGTGCGATTGCCGGTATCGATGGACGTAATCTTGGCCATCACCACCACCGCGTAGCGGTCGGCCAGATTGACCGGCTGCAGCGAGGGGTTGATCACCGCGACGAGGAACGGGGCGAGGAACAGCAGGGCGAAGACGGCGACGGATCTGGTCATGATGGCTCCTGATTGGGAATCGCTCGCTGCCAGTGGGCATCGCCAGGCGTCCCTGGCTCCACGACCATGGTCATTTGCGTAACAACTTAAGTACAACCGGATCCGCGCTCCAGCCCACCGGCGGCTTTCCTTTCTCATAAAGAGCGAATAGCTCCTCAAGCTTGGTGCCGCCGCAATTCTGGCCGATGGTGACGTTCTTGATCTTGGCCTTCATGGCCGGGTCGCCGAGGCGCACGCCGCCCTGGTGCACATCCTCGAAGACCACGCCGTCGAGTTCAACATCGCCGAGCAGGACGAGGTCGGTGCGCCGCGGTAATTCCCGATAGGGCGTGCCCTTGATCTCCTCGACCCACTGCGGACCCAGGTCGCGATTGAGGTAGCGGAACACCACGCGTGCGGTCTTGGGATCGGCGCTGCACATGCGCACTTTCCCCACCTTTTCGACAGTGAAACTTTTGCCTTCGCCGGTGATCTTGAAACTGATTCCGGTGTAGTCCTTCCAACTCGATTCCACGACAGCATCCTTGGTCAGTGGGCGTTCTCGGGTCCCGAATTCCAGCAGCCCTTCGATGATCTTTTCGTCGGTAGAGATCTTGTTCTGACATTTTCCCCAGTGCGCACCGGACATGAGCTGGAGCGTGCCGTTCTTCTGCACCCAGTCGCCATTGCGGGTGTCGGCGTGGACGGAACTGTCGGGACCGATGATGCCGATGCCGCTGAAGATCCAGAACTTGTCGCCGGAGATGTGCGAGCCGAGGAACTCCACCGAGGCGCCGGCATCCTTCTTAACGTTGACGTACTGGGCCAGGCGGTAGCCGCGATTATCCCAGGTGAAGGCCACGAAGGTCGGGTCGTCGACGTTAAAGGTTCGCTGGTCGAAGATCGGCGCCCGATCGTTGCGGCAGAACGTGTGGTAAGGACCGATGAAATCGCCGGGCTTGACGCTACTGACGCCGCCGCGGCCGCGCTCATGCACCCAGAAGTTGCCGGCCACATTCATGCCGCTCGGATCGCCAAAGCCGATCCAGGCGTGGTTCTCCACCATCAGATGGCGAAATTGGGCGCCGGGAATGATCACCGAGTAGAATTTCTCAAGGCCCGCACTGGGCAGGATGACGTCGGTGTCGAGGTCCCACTTGTTGCCGCTGCCGAGCGGAGCGCCCAGCACCAGCCAGTTGGCCGGATCCTGGCCCTGGAAAAGCGCGACCTTCACGCGGTTCTGTCCAGAGACCAGTTCGTCATGCATCGGCGCCTTGCCATCGAGGGTTTTCCAGACCAGCAGGCGTTTCGGCGGCGACCACTTCTGCGTGGTGTAGGCCGGCTTCGGACCCTTCTCGGGCACGGCGTCCGGCCAGCCGTTCCAATCCAGATCGATTTTCGTTTCCTCGGCAGTGAGCGCCCGCGGCGCCGACACCTTTACTGCCTTGCCGCCCCTGGTGTAGCTGGCGACGAACTCCTTGCGGAAACTTTTCAGCGCGCCGAGCCCAGGCGAATAGAGCACCAGATGGCTGTCCAACTCACAAGCCAACTGGCCCTGGACCTTGCGACCATCGACCAGCATCACTTCGGTGGGGGTCAGCGACAGTTCGGCGGCAGCACTAACTGTGGTGAAAGCGCAGAGGAACAGCAGACCGAGTGCTGACCTACGGCACCAGCCAGGTACTCCCGCCACCGGGTTCGGCGAGTCGACTTTCCCTGCACCGTCACCGGCGGTGATCAATGATGGTCTACGGTTGGTGTTGCTGTGCGTGGTTTCCATAGTCGCTCTCCTCTTCAGGTTGGCTTCGCTTGGCGTCCCGGTCCCTCGTCGTCTCGCAAGGGCACCGGCACGAGTTATTTTTGAAAAGGTTTTTCACCGTCGGGAATGAAGACGTAGCTCCAGAACCGGCCGGAATCGGGAATCGCTCTGGTCTGTCCACCGACCACTTCCTGGAAGGCGGTCTTGTTCGCCCACAACGTAGTGGTGATCACCGACATCGCTCCGCCCTCATTGATGAAGCCGGGAACCCGTTCGAGCTTGCCGCCGGCGGGATAGATCAAGCCACCCAGGACTTCGACCCTGCCACCGGCGAGATTGCGGATGTTGGTGGCGTCGCCTTCGGTCTTGAGGCCCAGCACCCATAAGTCGGCAGCCTGATTGATCAGCTTGGGCGGGCCACCGGCCTCCATGTTGAGGGCGCGGGCATAGACCTTCTGCGGCACTGTGAACGTGCCGGAACCACCCCAGCAGTCGACGAACAGATCGCCGCAGCCGGCGGCGGTGATGATGCGCTGCCAGCGGCACTGCTGCATCACCAGGACGCGCGCCGCGTGTTCGATGTGATTCTGTTCGCCGTTCTCCCAAGTGAACTTCTCGAAGAACACCGTGTCCGGCGTGCCCTGGTCGATGCGGAAGGCGGCCTTGCCGGCGAGGGCTTTGCCGTCTGGTTTGATGGCCGCGCCACAACCCTGGATGACGCGCACCGCGCCGCGCACGATGACCTGACTTTTGATGAGGTAGCCGCCCTGGTCGAGGCGCGGAAAATACACCGTGCTTTTGCCGGCATCGATCGCCGCCTGGATCGCCGGACCCCAGTCGTCACCTGATTTTTTGTCCGCGTGCTTGCCGACGCTCTCCCACTGGTCGAGCGGATCGTAGGGCAACTCGGGCGTGTCCTTGATCGGAAGATTCAGCGACCGTTTCGCCGTCGGGCTCAGGCTGCCCCACTCCTGCGAGAACCATTCGTCCACCGTGGTCTCTGGCAGCACCGTGCCCTGGTGCTCGACCACCGCCTGATAGCCGGTGGTGGTGCATGAGCGCAGGTAGAGCGATCCCCGGTTGATGATCGCGCAGGTACCGGCTTTGCCGCCGGTCAGCTCGGCATCGATCAGCACCACCTGGCCTTCTGGCTTGTCGTTGATGATCGCCGGCACCTGGTTGCGGCTCACCAACCGGCGTATCGAGATCGGGTGCTGCTGGTTGAGGATGCCCGCCACGTTTTGGTTTTCGAGGGTGATGTCCTCAAAGGTGTCGTGATAGGACTGGTGCTTAATCCACAGGCCGTAATCGAATCCCGAGATGCTGACGCCCTTGATCAGCGACGGGCCCGGCCACGGATGGCGCATGTCGATGCCGGCTACGCCCTGGCCGTCGCCGGAGCGTATGGTGAGGTTCTTGATGCCGCCAGTGTTGTTGCAGATGTAGTGCAGACCGATGGCACCGGGATTACCTTTGCCGGTGTCGAGGGTGAAATCGTTGAGTTGGACGTCGAAGGCCATGTTGCAGCCACTAGCCTTGTTGACCCAGCATTTGCAGGCCGGCTGGTCTTCGAGGTTGCTCATCAGCCACAGCGGATTCTTCGCATCCTGATACCCAGGGCAGTTGTCCTTCAGCTTGATGATGGTCTGGTCGCGGCCGGCGCCCTGCAGGTAGCTCCAGAAGAACGACTTGCCGTGGCCGCCCAGCCGCCCGGACACCAGGTAGGTGCCGGCGGGAAAGTAGAGCACGGACATCTTGCCGCAGCCTTGTTTGATCGCGGCATTCAGCGCCGCGGTGTCATCGCTGACGCCATCGCCCTTGGCCCCGAGATCCTTGACGTTGACGATCATGCCATCCGCTGGCCACAAGATCCCGCCCGGTCTCGCACCGTCTTTGGTCACCGATCCCGGCGACGGTTCGGCGGCGTATGCCACTAGGTTCAGAGCGAGCAGACCGATGGCGACGAATGGGAGAAGCAGCCAAAGAACTGGTGAGCAGATTCGCCCACCGGATGCGAAACCCGGCCCGCACACCAAATTCCGGCGTCGCTCCCGGCAAACGGGCGGCAGCGACTGACTCATGACGGCGCTGGATCGGCTTGAGCAGGTACGGTGTTCATTCCGTTCCCACAAGCGTTTGGATACGGGGCTGGAGTGGGGATTCATGGTGGTTCCCTGGCTGGTCCGGCGCAGCGATGGGCGTGCGCTTTGGTGGGGCACGGACCGTCAGTGGCGGAACTCGCTACTGTAACGTTACAGTGACGTGGTCGTGACACCTCAATAGCAGGATCCGGCGACCGCGCCCAAGACGGGCTGACACGCTCGGTAATCCTGGAGACGTGTATGGGGTAGGAGCGTCAACGATTGTCGAACTTCAGGCCACGCGCAGCAGCCAGCGCGTCAGGAACATCGCCGGTAGGTAGGTGACTAGGTAGAGTACAATCCAGCCCATATCCCATGCCCAGCCCAGCGCGCGGAATGGCTGGAAGAAGGGTTCAGGTTGGGCGCTGCTGGCTGTCGCCGTGGGATCACTGGTTATCACTATGATGTCGCGAATTGGGCCGGTGGCTGGCGTGATGACCTGACGCCAACCCTGGAATTTACCATCGGGAATGAAGGTCAGCGGTTCCCCAGGAACCGTCGAACCCAGAGCCAGCGGCACATCAATGGTGTGGGTTCCGCTCACTAACTGCAGGAGATGCCGGCCTGGCGTCGTCGGCGTCGTGACCTTCCAGATCAATAACTGTTCCGGCATCGGACCAGCTAGATACGCATCCAGATCCGCCAGCGTGTCGGCGCGCGCGCTGGCTGCTGCTGCACGCACATCCCAGCCCAGGTCGATGGTGGGCGACGCGGTCTGCGTCCACCGTGCGCGCAGTTTCTGCAAGGTCGTGCGAATCGGTGGGATTGATTGACTCGCTGGTGTTTGCTCATCCAGGGGCATATCGCTTGTCGCACGGAGCGTGATCGGCTCGTTGGCATCACCCTCTACCAGCACGCGCAGCGTGGCGGTGACGCCTGGGCGGTCGTTGGGATGATCGCAGCGATCCATCAACCAGCACACCGACATGATCATCGGGCCGAGCAGGACCGCGAGCGGAACGAACGACGCGCCCATGATGCGCCATTGCACTGGTGAAGCTGCCGCCAGCAGGGTTAAGCGCCTAGCGCTATCTGACGGCAGTGCCATGGCTTCGCTGCGCAAACGAGCGGCACGTTCCTTCGCCACGAGCAAACGAGCGTTGTCAGTGGTCAGGCGTTGCACACCGAGCACGAGTACTGCCATCACCACCGATACCAGTGCGACCACGCCGGGCATGCCAACGCCAAGCACCAACGGCCACAACAGCGTGTCGAATCCACGAATGATTGGCACATACAGCCGATCGGGCGGGAGCAGGAAAATCGCAGCGAATACCAGCGCCCACAGCAGGAAGAGCCCATTGCGCCAACGGGCGCTGATGCGTTCGCGCCGGCTGACCGGTGGCGGCAGGTCAGCGCGGGTCAGCGCATCGGCAGGGCAATCGGCAACGGGAGAGAGATCTGCTCCGCGATGGATCGCGCCCGCAGTCCCATCGATTCCCAAGATCTCACCGTCGCTGAAACAGGTGGTAGCACCATCAAACACCACGGCGGGAATACCCAATTCACGCGCGACCACGGCGCCGTGCGACAATGCCCCACCGCGTTCCAAGATCAGCCCGGCGGCATTGACGAACAACGGTGTCCACGAGGGATCGGTACTCGGACAGACCAACAGGTAACCGCGGCCAAGCTCGCCAGCGCTTTCCGGCGTCAGCACGATGCGCGCTGGCCCGCGAGCAACACCCGCCGAGATCACGAATGCTGGCAGATGATCGCCAACTGACGTCAGTGCAGGCGCTTGGCCTAGGGTTGGCAAATCGTCGTGCGTGATCAGCGCCGGCAGGTGCAATTTCGTTTCGGTAGCACGTTGTGATTTGCGAGTCGCGATCAGCGCCAGCGGCGCATAGCCACTCGTAAGAGCTTGCGCGAATTCATCATCACTCAGGAGAAAAATGTCGTCCCCAAGGTTGAGACGTCGACCGGCTTCCACGGCCACGTGGCGCATCAGTTCATATCCCATCATCAACCAGTGTTTGCCGTTCTCACGCCACGGCAGGTAGTGGTGGAGTTGCACCAGCAGCGTGTCGAGATCGTGCGCGTCGCGGGCGGATAACCGTTGCCGTAGACTGGCAGCGGCACGCGACGCGGCAGCAGCATGGTCGTGGTGCAGCAGCAGGGGATCAGCGCCATCAGTCAGGTGTTTGCCGAGTGCGATCGCCTGGTCAGGACGCTCACGCCAACGTGGTGTGGCGAGATCGAATTCCCCAGGTGCACGATGACCGTGATCGTGCAACCACTGGTCGATAGACAGGCGGCCAGCAGCGACCTCGCGCAATTGCGCGGTGGAACGCACGGTGCAATTCGCCTCGCCACCGCTGCTTAACAGCTCTGCCAATGCCAGCGGGTCTTCATCCCAGACATGCTGTTCGGTGAACGCCCGCAAGCGAGTCATCAGCGTTGCGGCGATCACAGAGGGCATTAGCGACTGCGGCGCAAACACGTCCATCACCTGATGCACACGAGTGCGCCAACAGGCAATCAGGGCGGTGTTATTAAGGGTGCGCAGATCGATGCGCGATTCTTCTGTGATCCAGGTATTGAATGCTGGTAAAATCTGTTCCTGCAAGGTCCGTACTTGCGTGATTACTAGCGCATTGATGCGGGCATCGACCTTGGCCTGAAGTCTGGCCGCAGCGATCTGATCGCTTGCAGATCCGCGCGCTACGCTCGGCGGTTCTTGAGCCGCATCAGGATTGGTGCGCAGCAAATCCAGATCGTAGACGAACGGATATCCTGTGCTGAAAAGTTCCGGCGCACGCGCCACATCCAGGTAAATCTGTCCGCCGATGAGTGTCAGGAATCCATCGCGACAGACCTGCGGCGAGGGAGCGAATCCGATCTCGCGGTAGAGCGCACCGAAGCCGCCATCGCCCGACATGAATCGGCTCATCAGCGACCACGTCAGCGGCGTCGGCTGCGACAGGGTTTCGGAGAGATTGTGGCGGACCCACGGGCCACGTCCGGCGGCGAGCGCATCCGCCAAACGCGCGCGTTCTTCAGCGCAGCGTTGCTGGCCGGCGGCGATGGCGCCCATGGTGGTGATCGCGCGGCTTTGCAGCAGGAACAATTGCCCCGCGTGGATCGCCCATTCGAGATCCTGCGGCGAACCAAAGTGGCGTTCGACCTGCTCGCCGAGGCGACAGAGCGCGTCAACCTGCTGTGCATCCAGGCAAGGCAGGCGCCGGCGCTCATCCGCCACCGAGCGTTCACCGTGGGTGCCCGCAGCGAACCACGTCGCCTTGTCGGCGATCACCGCGTGGCGCACCACGCCGGTCGCCCGCTCGACCACCAGTGTGTCGGGTTGGACCTTGCCCGACACCACCGCTTCGCCCAGACCCCAGGACGCTTCGATCAGTAGCTCATCGGCTTTGCCGCTACGCGGATTAACGGTGAACAGCACGCCGGCGACATCGGCTGGCACCAAGCGTTGCACCACCACGGCCATCGCCACATCGCTCAGCGGAATATTCTTACTGGCGAGGTAACTGCGGGTACGCGGCGTGTCGATGCTGCGCCAGCAGTGCGCCACCGCCGCAATGACGGCGTCCTCGCCCTGGAGGTCGAGCAGCGTTTCGTATTGTCCGGCCATCGATGCGTCGGCCATATCCTCCGCCGTCGCAGAAGAGCGCACCGCCACGGTGGGGGAACCCATCGTGCGGTAGTGTTCGGCAATGTGTGCAGCGAGTTCAATCGGCACGGCAGTCGGCAGATGACCATCCGCCGAGATGGCTGCGATGAACGCAGGGGTGGTGATGACGAAGCCGTCCGGCACCGCGAAGCCCGCGTTCAGCAGGCGCGCCAGATTGACCGCCTTGCCGCCGACCAGGCGGGCATCGTGAGCGTCACGCAGCGGCAAGATCACGGTGCGGTTCCGACGAAGCAGCGCAGACCGCCGGTTTCACTGCCGACAAACAGCCGACCATCGACGACCAGCGGCGATGACACGGACAATCCCAGCTCGCCTGGCCGGCCCTTGGCGTTGAGGTAGATGCGCTCCAGCGCCTTGCCGTTGGTCGCATCCAGCACCACCAAGTAACCGTCATTCGACACGGCATAGACCAGCGTTCCAGTGAAGGCCACGCCGGCGAGCACCGGCGCCTTCTTGTTGATGCTTGCCTGCCACAGCACCTTGCCCTGAGCGGCCAGATCAATGGCGATCACTTCGCCATTGCGCACCGGGACGATTGCTACCGTTCCCACCACCGCGATCGGACCGAGCACCGCATCCGGCATGGTGGTCTGCCAACGCACCGCGCCGGTGGTTTTATCCAAAGCGATGACGCGGCCTTCAGGATCCTTGGCCGCAAAGACAAAGTCGCCCTTGCCGCAACCCACCAGCAGCACGTCGCCCGCAAGCGTCACCGCGCCGCTGGCGGGAAATGGCGTCACCGTTCGCCACAGCTCGCGGGTCAGCCCGGCCGTCTTCAACTCGGCATCGCTCTGCGTGCGCAGCGCGACCACGGCGGAACCATTCACGCCGCTGCCGATGTAGCAGATGCCGTCCAGCAGCAGTGGTGAGCCTTCCGGATCGTTGACCTGCGCGCGGAAGATCTCCTGGCCATCAGAGATGCGCACGCCCAGGACGAACCCTGGGTGGCCATGCCCCAGTGGGTCGCCGGCCGGCTTATAATCCTTGCCCTGTTCGACCGCGCCTGCTCCCACCACCACCAGATCGCCTTCGATGCACGGACTGCTTTCGACGTGCAGCGGCGTGGGTAGCAGCCAGCGCACGGCGCCGGTGTCGGCATCCAGACAGACCAGTTCGCTGTCGTAATCGGTGTGCAGTCCTTGGCCGATGACCAGATACTTGCCATCAGCGCTAAGCGCCGGTGAGGAGAAGAAACCTTTGAAATCGGCCTTGTTGGTTGGGTTCTTGAACTCGCACACCCAGCGTTGTTTGCCAGTGGCGGCATCGAGCCGGAAGACCGTGCCGTAGCTGCCAGGAGGATCGAGGTAACAAGAGGCACCGAACACCGCGTCGCCAGCAACCAGCGGTGAGCTGAGGTACAGGGAGTTCAGTTCATCCTGTGCGTAGTATGACCAGCTCGGCGTCAGACCACGTGGGCCGACGCCGCCCAGGTGGCCGGAGCGACGGGCATCGCCGCGAAAGTAGCGCGCGCCAGCGGCAATCGTCGTCGGCTGGTCGCGAACGACCGGTGCCTGCTTGGCGGGGATCGTCGCCGACGGTGTCGGCGCGGTCGCTGAGCTGCGCCCGTTGGCGGCAGCTTCTTCAGCAATCAGGGCGAGCGCTACTTTCGCCCAGTCGCTGCGCGGCCCGCCGACCGGTGCTGACGTTGGCTGCGTCCGCGAACTGCTGAGCGGCGCCGCCGGTGCGCTCATCATCCAGCCGACCGCCCACCAGCCTCCCAGACTCAATGCAATCAACAAGGCGGGGATCCACGGCTTCTGACGGAACACCCGCAGCAGTTCGCGCGGCTTGAGCAGCAGCCCGATGACGCTGGTGACCGCCAGCACGATCAACGGGAACAGCGCGGTCCCGGCCTGTGCGACCACCGGCACCACTGCCGTCTGGGCATGGTGCAGGTCAAGCAGAGCAGTGATGGGAATCAGTAGCATGCGGTGTGTGGCCTGGGTGGGGACAAGGGACGACGAAGGCGCTGGTGCACCGTCACAACGTCCTGAAAAGAGCGTTGTGACTTCGGAGTCATGACGCATGCACCTCGTAGATCATCCCGTCCCAGCGGCCAGCCCCGGATCCGTCGTCCCGCCCCCAGCCGTGATGGACACTGCTGGCGCATCTCAGCTGGTGGCATCGCCGCAGGCGTGGCGCCAGGGACTGACGTCTGGCGTCAGGTCTTGCGCCCACCGCGCGCTGATTACGTAAGGGCGCGACCATGCCGACCCGCAAACCATTCATCACACAGTACGACTTGGCCGCGCGCTTAGGCGTCGGGCAGAAGACCGTCTCGCGTGCCTTAGCGGGCGAACCGCGGGTCGCGCCCGAACTGCGCGCGCGCATCCTCGCCGCGGCGAAGAAGTTTGGCTACCGTCCCAATCAGAGCGCGCGCAGCGTCAAGAGCCGGCGCTTCGACCGCGTGCTGTTCCTGCAACTGGTCGAAACCGCCGATAGCCGCATCGATTCCGGCATCACCGACGGCATCTCCGACGGCTTGGCGGAAATCGGCCGCTCATTGGTGATCGAACGCTTGGTGGTGCCGGATTTCCTCGCCGGTGGGCCGGCTCCCCGTGGCTTGCAGGAAATGATGGTCGATGGCGTGCTGGTGCACGGCAACCTCGACCCGTCAGCACAGATCGAAGTGGTGCTGGCATCAAGCGGCCTGCCAGTGGTGTGGGTGAACCGCGTACTCGAGCACGATGCCGCCTATCCCGACGATCATGGCGGTGGGCGTCTGATGGTCGAACGGCTGGTGGCCGCCGGACACCGGCGCATCGCCTGGTTCGATGGGATGCTCGGTTTCCGTCCGGCAGTGGAGCGGCACTACAGCCGCATCCAACGGCATGCGGGTTACTTGGCCGCGATGTCCGCTGCCGAACTCGCGCCGCGGACGTTGTCGCCAGTCAAGGATCCTGGGCGGGACGGACAGTTCGAGTGGCTGCTGTCGCATCTGCGAAATCTGCCTGAACGAAAGCGCCCAACCGCAATCGCGTGTTATGGCAGCTACGAGGCGCTGACCGTGTTGCACGCGGCGGGGCGCTTGAATCTGAGCATCCCAGATGACCTGTCACTGATCCTGGCCCACCACGAAAGCTTGGTCGCCGGCATCCGCCTTGAGGTCGCGCAGGTGCCGTCCGAAGCGATGGGCCGCGCGGCGGCGGCACTCCTTGGCCGGCGTCTGGCCAACACTCGGCGAACGCAGAGCGTGATCGTTCCCTTCCGCGTCCTCTCCGGCTCCAGCGTGCAGTCGCCAACGACTTGATACCAATCCTCCATCATTCACAACGCTGCGATCCATGGGAACCCCGTGATGGATTGGGTTCGCTTGTGGTCGTGATGGAGTTCACGCAGTGCAATGCAGAGGGTGTACCTGACAGCAGTGAGTGAGGGGAAGCAGCGGTTGGTAAAGTGTTTCTCTCGGAGGTCATCCCACAGATTTTCGACTGGGTTGAGTTGTGGGCTGCGTCCGGCTGCACGCTGGCCGCCACCGCCGTCGCCATCACCACCTGCAACGTACTGCGCGCACTCTTTGCCCAGTACGGCGTCGGCATCTGCGAAACCCGCCACGGCAAACTCGCGATCGGGACATTCACCGGTGTTTAAGGACCCTGATGGGGTTCTGCCGGCGGTCGCGTGGCGATGATAGCGATGGGGTTCTTCGCATCTGCTTTGATGGGCCAGCGCGCCTCGACCCCGTCCGACCAGCGCACAGTCAGGACCTGGCGGCCCGCTTCGCGCAAGGCGAAGCCGACGCGGTCGGGGCCGCAGCAGCCGCTGGCGTTGGCGCTGCCGATCTGCTGCAGGCCGAGGAGGCGGCCGTCCTCGGCGCGCAGGCTGAGCACGGCGCCTATCACTCCGCGCGGGCCCTTCACCTCGACGCTCAGCATGCGGATCCCGGCGAGCGTGCTCTGCTGGGCGCTGGGGTTCTCGGGCGGGTCGCGCTGGGTCAGGCTGGCGTTGGGCATCAGCGTCACGCGACCGTCCGGGGCGCCCAACAGTAGTTCGGGGGCGCCATCGCCATCCACATCCCCCGCCGCCAGGCCCCGGGCGCCGGCGCGATGCGCCTGACCAGGGAAGGCGCCGGGCGTATAGCGGTCGCTGACCATGAAGCTGCCGTAGCCGCGGTTCATGTAGGGCATGTTGGCGCCGCCGCTGCGGCTGCCGACGTAGAGATCTATGGTGCCGTCGCAATCTATGTCAGCCGCCACCACTGGCAGCTGATGGTCGCCGGCGATCTGCAGTTCGTTACCGTACAGGCTCTGGTCGATGGCCTTGCCCTCTTCGCAGGACACCACGCAGAGGGCGTTATCGCGGGTGATCACCAGGGTCTGGCGGTCGGCCCTCCAGACGGGCGCAAAGCAGGCGGCACCGCCCGCAGGCCCACCGTCAGGCGAAGCAAAATCATAGCCCAGGGGCAGGACGGAGAAGCCCGCCGTCGCGCTGTTGAGCAACAGCCGACCGCCATCGGCGGAGAAGTAGAGGTCGCTGCGCCCATCGCCATCCCAGTCGCCGCAGGCCAGCCAGCCGCTGCCTCCAGCGCTGGCGTCGGGGCGCCGCAGCCCGGCGGCCTCGCTGCCATCTCTGAAGACACCTCCGCCCGGCCCTGGATTGAGCCAGAGCTCGACCCCACCGCGTTCACGGGCGATCGCCACGTCGGGCCAGCCATCGCCATTCGCGTCGATGAAGCAGGAGCAGATCACCCGCCCCGATCCCGGCGCGGCGGCGGGCAGTGCTGCGCTGCGCTGGTAGCGGCCATCGGCACCTCGCAGCCAGAGCGCGTCATCGAGCAGGAGGTCGTCGCGGCCATCGGCATCGGCATCCGCCGCCGCCACGCTGCGGCTGCGACAGCCGGCAAATCCGAGCCGCTCTTCGGCGGGCGCGAAGGTGCCATCCGCAGCCTGCAGCCAGGCGCGGTCGCCGACCTCGCTGCAGGCGTAGGCATCCAGGCGGCCATCGCCGTCGAGGTCACGCAGGGCCACGCCGCGCGCCGGACCGTCGAGGCGACCAAGCAGACGGTCGGCGCCGAAAGCGATGAAGGGCGTGGCGGGGAACCAGTCGCGACCGATGGCGCGCTCCTGCATCAACTCGCCCAGTCGGGCGGCGCTGCCGTTGAAAACCCCGAACAACTCGCGCTCGAGGTCCGTGCTCCAGGTCCAGCGGGCGGGATTGGCGGCATCCATCTCTGCCGCCTGCCAGCGACCACCGTCCCCGCCATCGAGGTAGAAGATCAGGTCGTTAGGCCGGCGGGACTTGCCCAGCAGCGCCACCATCGGCTTGCCCTGGCCCATCAGCATAAAGAAGACCCTTTCCAACTGCTCGCCGGCCAGGACCAGATGGACCGAGCGCGGAACGAAATCTCCTTTCACCACCTGCTCGACCGCCAACTCCGCCGTGTGCGTCTCTTTGTCGACGCTGGCGACGCGCAGCAGCAGCACCACCCGGTGGCGCTCGTAGAGGTCTTTTGGCTGCAGGGTGGGGTCCACCAGAGCCACCGTCTGCATCAGCAGCGGAGCGAACAGGACCTCCTGGGCCGGCGCTGCGCTGGTGGTGAGCAGCACGAACAGGAGCGGGATGACCTGGCGCATGGATGGTTCCTGGCGGGGAGTACAGTCGGAAGGCGGGATCCACGAGCGTGGATCCCGCATCAGTAATCGCCTCCCGCGTTGGTGAAGGCGAAGGTGGGCTTGCCGTCCCACTTACGGACCAACTCGACCAGCGGGCCGGCGCAGTCCGGGCCCCAGGTGACGTGCTTCCACTGCTTCACCTGGGCGGGATCCGCCAGCACTAGACCGCCCTTGGCAAGGTGGTTGATGACCAAGCCGTCGATCTTCAGAGTGCCCACGAGGAGGAGGTCGATCAGCGGCGGCTGCTCCTTGAGCTTGGCGTAGTTCTCGGCGTGGCCGATGGTCTTCACGATCTCCTTCTCAATGATCGGTCGGCCGTTCCAGTCGATGATCAGGCGGGCCTTGGCCGGATCTGCGCTGTGCACCTCCAACGTGCCCTCGGGGGTGACGATGAAGCTGGCGTCATCGGAGCGCTCGGCTCGACCATCGAGCGCCTTTTCGTTATCCTTGCTCATGAAGCGGCGCTTACCCTTCCAGCTCACGCCCAGGAAGCAGTCGCGGACCAGCGGCCGATCCACCGTGCCGGCGAGGAAGCGACCTTTTATCGTGAGATCGACGTTGCCGTGCTGGTTGCCCAACTTGCTGAAGGCGGCGCCGGAGTGCAGCTCAAGGGTGGCGCCCGGCGAGACGCCGAGAGTGCCCCGGGCAGCGGCGATCAGGGCGCTGTCGTCCGAGATGATGACCGTGCCGGACTTGAAGTGGAAGCTGTCGGCGCAGCCCATGCGGCCGATGACCTCAAGCGAGGCGTTGGGGGCCTTGACGAAATAGACGTGGTCGCTGGAGGCCTCGGGGTCGTTCATACCGTAGCGGAACAGCGTGCCCGGAATGAGGGAGCTGACCTGCAGGGGATGGGCGAGCTGGTTGCGTTCGCCTTCGGGGTAGATGTATAGCGGCGGGCCGCCGGCAACGGGCTGCTGATGGGGCTGTTGAGGAACGGGGTTGTCGTTGCGGAAGAAGGAGTCTTTGTCGCCGCTGTAGTGGTACTGCTGGTTCAACTCACCGCCCTTCTTCACCCAGGTGTTGCCGGTGCTGCTGTGCAACCAGACCACGGTGACGCCTGCTCCCACCGTGAGATGGCGGATGGAGGGCACGGGGTTCTTCTTCGCCTCCTGGACGATGTAATATCGCCCTTTTGATCCTCCAGGCGGCATGGCAGGAAGGACCAGGGCGCAGTCGCCGTCGATTGGCTTGGTGGCGGGTTTACCATCTTCCAGCCAGAATGAGGGTGTCTCGAAGGGCTTGTCATCCTTGAGAGCCGACACCCCAGGCTTGGCCCAGGTCAGCACCCGGGTCGCTGGCCAGACCTGTCGCATATGGGGCCGCTTGCCAACATCAGCCGGCCACAGGGAGCGGTCCTCATAGTGGGGCTCGTTGGCCGTAGCTGGTTCGGCCGCACCCAGGGGCAGGGCGAGGACGAGCAGCAGGGGGAGGAGGAGGGTGCGCATAGGATCTCCGAGTTCTGGGCTACGTATCTCTGCAGAAGAAACACCGGGGCGTTCCCGATGTGACCTACATTTCGGCTCCGCAACGGTTGCTGAGGAGCACGATTTCCGAGTTACAACGCCCTGAAAAGAGCGTTGTGACTTCGGAGTCACAACGAAGACGCCTCGTACCTTTATCAGGCCGGCCGACCAATGCCGGAAGTCACCTTCGACAGGCGACCGTGATGGACACCGTTGCTGGGGATGTTGCCGGTGGTCGCTCGTCAGGCGCCGGTGATGGACCACCAGGACCGGCGTCAACGGCGACAGGTTTTGTTAGTCAGTCGATGTGACTGCGTAGGAGCGCCAACGTGCCAGCGAAGAAACCGTTCATCACCCAATACGATCTCGCGACGCGCCTGGGCGTCGGGCAGAAGACCGTCTCGCGTGCGTTGGCGGGCGAGCCGCGCGTCGCGCCCGAGTTGCGAGCACGCATCGTCGCGGCGGCTAAGAAGTTTGGCTACCGTCCCAACCAAAGCGCGCGCAGCGTCAAGAGCCGTCGCTTCGACCGTGTGCTGTTCCTGCAACTGGTCGAAGCCGCCGATCAGCGTATCGATTCCGGCATCATCGACGGCATCTCCGACGGCTTGGCGGAAATCGGCCGCTCATTGGTGATCGAACGCTTGGTGGTGCCGGATTTCCTCGCCGGTGGGCCGGCTCCCCGTGGCTTGCAGGAAATGATGGTCGATGGCGTGCTGGTGCACGGCAACCTCGACCCGTCAGCACAGATCGAAGTGGTGCTGGCATCAAGCGGCCTGCCAGTGGTGTGGGTGAACCGCGTACTCGAGCACGATGCCGCCTATCCCGACGATCATGGCGGTGGGCGTCTGATGGTCGAACGGCTGGTGGCCGCCGGACACCGGCGCATCGCCTGGTTCGATGGGATGCTCGGTTTCCGTCCGGCAGTGGAGCTGCACTACAGCCGCATCCAACGGCATGCGGGTTACCTCGCCGCGATGTCCGCCGCCGGGCTCGCGCCGCGGACGCTGTCGCCGGCGCAGGATCCTGGGCGGGATGGACAGTTCGAGTGGCTGCTGTCGCACCTGCAAGTTCTGCCGGAACGACAGCGTCCAACCGCAATCGCGTGCTATGGCAGCTACGAGGCGCTGACCGTGCTGCATGCGGCCGGACGCCTGGGTCTGCGCATCCCGGAAGACCTGTCACTGATCCTGGCTCACCACGAAACCCTGGTCGTCGGAATCCGCCTCGATGTCGCGCTGGTACCGTCCGAAGCGATGGGCCGCGCCGCCGCCGCGCTCCTCGGTTGGCGTCTGGCCAACACCCGACGAACGCCGGCCGTCATTGTTCCTTTCAACCTGTATTCCGGATTCAGTGTGCGATTATTGACACCCTGAGCCCTGAAATGATCAATTGACTCTGGTCTCGACTTTATTCCTTTTTTCCCTCTTTTTCGTTTCGGCATGAGGGTCTGTCGCGGGGACTGGTCTGATACCAATCCGTGATCAAAAGACTACGAATGCGGGAAGGCGATTTAACCGCCGAGGGCCGCCGAGCACGCCGAGAAATCCCGTGCGGTCCGTCTCGGCGTGCTCGGCGCCCTCGGCGGTTAATTCCCCCCGTGAGAGGGTCATAGATCGCGGATTGGTATGATGGGTGATCCCGAGATCGCCACCCGCATCGCGCAGCATGAAATGGCGTTCAAGTGGCAGACCAGCGCGCCCGCCCTGATGGATCTTAAGGGCGAGTCGAAGGAGACCCTGGAACTCTCCGGCTGCGATCCGGATAAACCGTCGTTCAACCGCGCGTGTCTGCTCGCACGGCGCATGATCGAATGCGGCGTGCGCTTCATTAACATCTACCATGAAGGCTGGGACGCCCACAGCGATCTGGTCGGCAATCACAAGGGCAAGTGCGGCGAGACCGATCAAGGTGCGGCTGCACTCGTGAAAGACCTCAAGCGTCGGGGTTTGCTCGACGACACGCTGGTCATCTGGGGCGGCGAATTCGGCCGCACGCCAATGGTCGAAAGCAATTCCGCCCTCGGCCGTTCGATGGGCCGCGATCACCATCCGCACGCCTTCACCATGTGGATGGCCGGCGGCGGCGTGAAACCGGGCATCACCTTCGGCGCGACCGATGACCTGGGGTATCAGGTGGTGCAGGATCCGGTGCATGTGCACGACCTGCAGGCGACCATTCTCCATCTGCTCGGATTCGACCACGAACGCCTGACCTACCACACCGCCGGACGTGACTTCCGACTCACCGATGTGCATGGGCACGTAGTGAAGGGGATCCTCGCCTGAATTAGGGAACAGCAGGAGGTGTGTTCGGTCCGCTCGACAAGCGCAGGTACTTGGTCAGCAGGTGGTCGTCGCGTGGGGCCAGGTGCCATTCGTACTCGACTCCATTAGTGCGGATGATGGCGAGCGGCGCGAGAGCGATCGGCGATTGCTCGGCGAATGGTAGGCGTGGAGTCGTGTGCTCGGCCAGCAACTGGCGGTTGGCATTGTAGGCGCGCAGCACGTAGCTGGCGTCTTCCGGTGCAACCGGCACCCAGCGAGCGTCAGTCGTTGTGGCACGGAAGGTGATGAGGGTATTCGCGCTCAGTGGCAACAAGCCGGTCATTGCTTTTTTCACCCGCATTTGCCGGTGAATGTCCAGGCCCATGATGCCGAAGGCGACGAACAGCAGGATGGCGAACACCAGCTTCTTCTTCATGCGGGGAAGGTACGTCGTGCGGAGGCAGGTTCAAACCACTTGGCGTCAGCGGTTATTGAAGGCGGCGATGAGTTGGTCGATCTCTTCCTTGGTCGGTCCGGAAATCACACAGTCGTCGTTTGATGGTGCCAGGACCATCGGATCAGCAACAAGTCGTTGATTGATGAAGATGGCGATCCGTTGCTTTAGCATCCTGGTGGTGAACGCGTGATTGAGTTGTGCTCCGGCAGCAGTGAAGGTGATGCCAAGGGCGTGTTCGCCCTCGCTGAAAAAATGCGCCAACTTGGCGATGTGTGCGGTCGTGATGCCTGAATCCGGACCGACGTAGACCTGCTGATTGGTGCGGTAGGCGTGTTCGACGAAACCAGCCCGTGGTTCATCGCTTGCTTCATGGAAGCTGATGGAGAACTCCGCCGCCATCAGCCGGATTCCCAGAAACAGCAGGAGCACCGTGAGGAGTGGTTTCATGGCAAAGCCTTTCCTGTCATTGGGACGCAGATGAGCAGGGCAGTTTCGTCGCCAAACACCGTACGACCTCGCTGTCGGCGGTGCAATCGACGCAGTGACATTCGGCCAATGTCTCGGTACGGCAGAGTTGCGTAACGCCACGACGGGCTAGCGTCGATCTTCCGCGCCGGGGCCGTCCGTCGTTGGAATCACCCGGACGTCCATGCACATCGCTTTCGCCATCGCCGCCACCGTGTTGTCGGCTGCGTTCTTCGTCGGCGGCAAGGTCGTCATCGCCCACCACGGCATGGCGTGGCCGGCGCTCTGGCGCTGGACGTTGGTGACCACCGGGGTGTGTGGACTGATCGGCTGGCTCGCGCTCGGTGCGCCGATGATCCCCTGGCACTGGTGCCTGCTCGCCGGCGCAGCGGGCAGTCTTGCGCACGTGTGTGCCAACCAGGCCTTGGCCTGGGGTGATGCCAGCGTGTTGGTGCCGGTCAGCGGGGCGAAACCGTTGGTGATGATCCCGCTGGTGTGGTTGGTGTTCGGCACCGCGTTGCCGCCTGGAGTGATGTGGGCGTGCGGGTTGGCGACCCTTGGCATTGCGCTCGGTGGGCTTGGTCCGGTACGGCGGCACCTCCATGCGCCGCATCCGCGTTTCGCTTTTGTTTTGATGCTAGCATCGGTGGTGCTGATGACGTTGTCCGATCTGTTCGGGGCCAAGGCGCTCAGCGAAGCGGGACCCGACCTACGGTGGGCGACCATCGCCGGCTGGTGCGTCGGTCTCGGCACCTTGCCGGCCTTGGCCTTCTGTACGACACGTCGAGCGGAACCGCGGGCCAACATCATACGCGCGGTCCAGCAGGGCCTGCTGTTCACCGCCTTCATCGTCGTGCTGTCGCTCGCCTTCATCACCGGCAGCGATCCCGGCCTGGCGGTGGCGGAGGTCAACATCGTCATCGCCTTCCGCGGCGTGGTGGCGATCCTGATGGTGCTCGCCCTCGATCGTTGGTTGGCCACCAAGCTCGAACCGCTGCCGTGGTGGATCCACGCGATACGAATGGTTGGCGCGCTGGTGGTTGGCCTCGCAGTGCTGGTGGCGTTCGTCTAAGAAGCTGTCTTGAAAGGCAGGGCCGACATGGAGGACCGGAGGACCGGAGGAAGACAGAGCTGCGGAACCTCGGATGTTCACCGACACTTCGTTTCTCGCTCTCTCCGGTTCTCCGGTCCTCCATGTGAATTTCGGTCTTTCCAGACAGCTTCTAAGAGGCGGCCGCTGGTCCGGTGCCATCCGGTGCGCTCCTGGCCAAGCGTGGGAATCGTCGGTGCCATGAACCACGACGGATAGCCGCTTCCGGCGGCGACGGCAGATGTGATGCTGCGGCCATGCCGCCTGACAAGTTTCCCAAGCGTAACTACGCACCGCGTCCCCGGCGCGGCCCTCCGGACCAGCAGCTTCCGCCGCGCCCAGCGCGTGGTGAGGGGCGTCCCCCACGTGAGCGCCGTGGTGACCCTGGCGACCACGGTGACCGTACCGATCGCAGGGAAGGCCGTCCGCTTCGTGAGACGGAATTTCATCCACCCGCCGAGGTTCCTTGCGAGGTGCCGCCGGAACCCGCGGCCGAGACCGCGTGGGAGCCGCAGGCCGGCTGGTACGACCAGCGCCAGGGCGAACGTGGCGATGATTTCCACAGCCAACTGGTGCTGCCGGCGGTGGCGCGGCAGTTGCAGGCGCGTCCTGGGCAACGCGTGCTCGACGTGTGCTGCGGTCAGGGCGTGCTCGGACGTTTCCTCGCCGAGGCGGGCATGGAGGTGGTCGGTGTAGATGCCAGCCCCTCGCTGATCGAAGCCGCGCGGGCACGTGCCGGGCATCGCGAGCGCTACGTCGTCGGCGACGCGCGCACGCTCGATGCGGTGTTGCCGGGCCAGCGTTTTGATCACGCGGCGGTGGTGTTGGCGCTCCAGGATCTCGACCCGATCGAGCCGGTGTTCGCCGGTCTGCGGGCGTTGGTCAAACCTGGTGGGCGCATCGTGATGGTGATGACCCATCCCTGCTTCCGCATCCCGAAACGTACGTCATGGGGCTTCGATGAAGAGCAGGGGGTGCAGTACCGCCGCCTGGAAGCCTACATGTCACCCATGGCGCTGCCGATCCGCACCCATCCCGGCCAGGTCAATGACTCCAGCAGCACGACCTCGTTCCACCGTCCCTTGCATCATTACTTGACGGCGCTCGGTACCGCGGGCCTGGCAGTGGTTGGCTGCGAAGAACTGTGCAGCACCCGCCGTGGCACCCAGGGCATCCGCTCCAGCGCTGAGGACCGTGCGGCCAAGGAGTTCCCGGTGTTCATGGTGATCACTGCGACCCGACTGTGGCGGCGGACGTCGCTGCGGGAGTGAGCAGAAGAAGGCAGACGTCGGAGTGCTGAATGGTGACTAGTCAACCCAGGCAGCAGCAGGCTGCTGCCTGTCACGCTGGTCTACCCATTCATCATTCATCATTCATCATTCCGCTTTCCTCCTCATACTGTCTCCATGCTGCGGGCCATCCTCGCCATCATGTTTCTGGTACTGGGCGCGGTGGCGTTGTCGCGCGGACTCTACCTGCGGGCGGAACTCATCCATCAGCTCGAAACCGGCACCATGGGATTCATCCGTTCATGGGTCATGTGGTCGACCACCGACGGGCGTGAACTGGTGGCGTGGTATCGCCAAGTGACGCCATGGTTGATCTGGGGCGGGGCGGGATCGCTGGCGCTGGGTTTTGTGCTCGCCTTGTGGCCCTCGCCGCATGCCTCCAACGGGGCATCCGGCACGGCGTCTGGGGACATGAAGGCAAAACCAGCGAAGGCCGCGCGCAAAGCACGTAAAAAGTAGCATGCCGTTGCATAAACGATGATGATGTTCCGACGTATACCCTGACCGTCATGCGCGCCGCCCCCTCCATCCGCCTCCTGATCGCCAGCCTGACGCTTGCCGGCCTTGCGGCCGCCGATCCGGCGGCAAGCGATCCGGCGGGCATTGAGTTCTTTGAGCGGCAGATCCGTCCGCTGCTGGCCGAGGCGTGTTACTCCTGCCACAGCGCCGAAGCCAAGAAGCTCAAGGGTGCGCTGCGCGTCGACACCTATGCCGGGATGCTGGTGGGCGGCACCTCGAAGAAGCCCTCGCTGGTACCGAAGAACCTCGACGCCAGCGCATTGATCCATGCGGTGCGTTGGCTCGACGACGACACCGCCATGCCGCCGAAGGAGCGGCTGGCGCCGGAGAAAGTGAAGCTGCTGGAGCAGTGGGTCGCCATGGGTGCGCCGCATCCCGATGCCGCCGGGACTAAAGTCCGTGACCCCGCTGCCGAACTGCTCGCGGCAAAATCGCACTGGTCGTTCCAAACGCTGACCATGCCGGCGGTGCCGTCGGCTGGTGAGGGCTGGGCGCTCAACGAGATCGACCGTTTCATCGCCGTCGGGCACGCCGAGGCCGGCGTCAAACCGGTGGGTGATGCCGACCGGCGGACGCTCATCCGGCGCGCGACCTTCGATCTCACCGGCCTGCCGCCGACGGCGGAAGAGGTCGACAAGTTCCTCGCTGATGATTCGCCGCAGGCGTTTGCCAGCGTCATCGATCGCCTGCTGGCGTCGCAGAGCTACGGAGAACGTTGGGGCCGCCACTGGCTCGACCTCGCGCGCTACGCCGACACCGAGGGCGACGCGTCCGACTACCCGGTGCCACAGGCCTACCGCTACCGCAACTACGTCATCGATTCGTTCAACGCCGACAAACCCTACGACCAGTTCCTGCGCGAGCAGATCGCCGGCGACCTGTTGCCGGCGAAGGACGAGGCGCATCGCCGTGAGATGATGGTCGGCACCGGTTTCATCGCGCTATCGCGGCGCTTCAGCGTGAATCCGGAGGGCGACCACCACCTGACCATCGAAGACACCATCGACACCACCGGCCGGGTGATGATGGGCCTGTCGTTGTCGTGCGCGCGCTGTCACGACCACAAGTTCGATCCCATCCCGACCAGCGACTACTACGCGCTTTACGGCATCTTCGCCTCGACCAAGTATCCCTTCCCAGGCTCGGAGGAGCACCGCTACCAGCACAGTTTCGTGCAACTCGTCAGCGATCAGGAACGCGACCAGTTGCTCGGCGACAAGAAAGACCGCGTGTTGGAGCTCGAGGCGGAGTACGCCGCGCTGCGCCACGAACGCGACAACGACTGGAAGATCCGCGAAGAGATCAAGAAGGCCAAGGCCGAGGGTCGCGAGCCGCCCAAGGATCCGCGTGGTCACACCGAGATCCGCGATGCGATGAACAAGCTGATGAAGGCACGCCGCACGCTGATCGAGGAGCTGCCGCAGGAGATTCCCACCGCCTACGCGGTCGCCGAGGGCAGCCCACGCAACGAGCGCATCCAGAAACGTGGCGAACGCTGGAAACTCGGCGATGAGGTCCACCGCGGCTTCCTGCAGATCGCCGGCGGGCAGAAGTTGCCGGACGGTTCCACCGGCAGTGGCCGCCTGGACCTCGCCGGCTGGTTGACCGATGCGAAGAATCCGCTGACCGCGCGCGTGGCGGCGAACCGTCTCTGGCACCTGCATTTCGGTCGTGGTCTGGTGCCGACCACCAACGACTTCGGTCTGCGTGGTGGTGTGCCATCCAATCAGCCGCTGCTCGATTGGCTGGCCAATCGCCTGATCCAGAGCGGCTGGTCTTTCAAGCAGATGCACCGCCAGATCATGTTGTCGCACACCTACCGCCTGGCAGCGACCAGCGATGTGCAGGCCCTGGTGAAGGACGCGGACAACGCGCGGCATTGGCGCTTCACCCGTCGGCGCTTGGCGGCAGAGGAAGTGCGCGATGCGCTGATGGTCATCAGCGGCACGCTCGAGCGCGCGATGCCCGGCGCGCACAAAGATTTCCCGTCGCTGAACAAGAAAGACTACAGCCAGCACAGTCCCTTCCAGGCGGTCTACGACAGCACCCACCGTTCGGTCTACGTGATGCAGCAGCGCATTCGCAAACATCCGTTCTTCGAGGTCTTCGACGGCGCCGACACCAACAGCGCGGTCGGCGAACGCTCCACCACCATCACGCCACTCCAGGCGCTGTTCCAGCTCAACAGCCGCTTCGTGCAGGATCAGGCGCAGGCGCTCGTCAGCCGCCTGGAGACCGCCGGCGATCCGCTCAACCAAGTCGCCGCCGCCTACGTGATGGTGCTGGCACGTCCCGCGAGAGAGGATGAAGTGCGCGCCGGCGTCGACTACCTCACGCGCTTCGAAGCGCAGGCCAAGGCCGAGAACCTGACGAACGTCAAGCCGCTCACCAGTTTCGTCCGTGCACTGTTCGCTAGCAACGAATTCATGTTCATCGACTGATCGTCAGGACGCCGCCCATGTTCACCACGCCGAATCACCTGCCGCTCATCAGCCGCCGCACCGCGCTGCGTTCGCTCATGGCGGGTTCGCTGCTGATGCCGGCGGTGATGAGCGACCTGATGGGCGCCGACAAGTCGGTGATCGATCCGCTGGCACCCAAGGCACCGCATTTCCCCGGCAAAGCCAAACGCGTCATCTTCATCTTCCTCACCGGTGGGTTCTCGCACATCGACAGCTTTTGCCACCGGCCGAAGCTGATCGCCGACGCGGGCAAGCAGCTCAAGGAACGGGAGTTCCTGAAGGCCCCCGAGTGGGAGTTCAAGCCGCGTGGCCAGAGCGGCATCATGATCAGCGAGATGTTCCCCAACGTCGCGGCGCACGCTGACGACCTCTGCATCGTCAACTCGCTGGTGGGTGATCACGGCAATCATTTCGAGGCGACGCTCGGCATCCACACCGGCTCGGTGACGTTCTCGCGTCCGTCGATCGGTTCATGGGTCAGCTACGGCCTGGGCAGCGAGAACAAGAATCTGCCGTCGTTCATGGTGCTCGCGCCGCACCTGCCCTACGCCGGTGGCCAGACCTGGGCGAATGACTTCCTGCCCGCCTGCCACCAGGGCACGCGCCTGATCCCTGGGGACGAGCCGATCCCCAATCTGAACCGCCTGCTGCCGAGCCAGGGGCTGCAGGATCTCGAACTGGGCCTCATCAAGTCGTTCAACGAGCGTCACCTGAGTGGGCGAGCCGAGGACAACACGCTGAGTGCGCGCATCCGTTCCTTCGAAACCGCCGCCGGCATGCAGCAGGAAGGTCCCGCCGCCTTCGACCTGTCGGGCGAGAGCGATGCGACGCATGAGCTGTACGGCGTCAAGCGCGGCGAGAAGAAGGGTTTCGCTTGGCAGGCGCTGGTCGCCCGTCGTCTGGCGGAACGCGGCGTGCGTTTCATCGAGCTGATCGATACCGGCGCGAGCAACAACTGGGATTCACACGGCAACATGCAGGATCACGCCAAGCTGGCGAAGAACGTCGACCAGCCGATCGCCGCGCTGCTCGCCGATCTCAAGCAACGCGGCATGCTCGACGACACCCTGGTGGTATGCACCACCGAGTTCGGCCGCACGCCGCAGGTCGACAAGGCGGACCACAAGGGCCGTGAACACCACAAGGATTGTTTCTCCTCGTGGATGTGTGGCGGTGGTGCGAAACGCGGCATCAGTTACGGCGTGCCCGACGACTACGGCATCCAGGTCGCCGACCAGAAGGTCCATGTGCACGACTTCCACGCGACCATCCTGCACCTGCTCGGCTTCGACCACGAACGCCTGACCTACCGGCACGCGGGTCGTGACTTCCGGCTGACGGATGTGCATGGGGAGGTGGTGCAGGCGTTGTTGGCGTAGCTGCGAGCTGCGAGCTACGAGCTGCGAGCTTCGAGTTTCGAGGTCGCTTCGTAACTCGTAGCTCGTAGCTCGCAGCTTTCCCTACAAAGACACCCCAAACGCCATCTTCCCCAACACCATCACCAGCACCACGATCACCGGCACCATCAGCAGGTTCAGCAGCAGACCGGCGCGGGCCATCTCGGGCAGGCGGATGAGGCCGCTGCCGAAGACGATGGCGTTTGGCGGGGTGCCGACCGGCATCATGTACGAGCAGTTGGCGGCCAGCGCGGTGGGGATGAGGAACAGCAGCGGCGCGCAGTCCATGCCGATCGCCACCGCCGCCACCACTGGCAGGAAGGTCGCGGCGGTGGCGGTATTGCTGGTCAGTTCGGTCAACATCAAGATGGCGAACGCGATCACGGCCATCACCAACACCACCGGCAGCACGTCCAGATTGCCACTGAGGCCGCCGAGCCAGGCGGCAAGCTTGTGCGTCTCGATCGCGCCGGCCAAGCTCAGGCCACCGCCGAACAACAACAACACGTCCCACGGCAAGCGTTTCGCGGTTTGCCAGTCCATGGCGAACACGCCACGGCGCGGTTCGACCGGGATGCAGAACAACGCCAGCGCGCCGATCATGGCGATGACAGTGTCGGACAACATCGGCAGCTGTTTGGCAATCAGCGGTTGGAAGACCCACCCCAGGGCGGTGGTGATGAACACCACGGCAACGATCAGTTCGCCACGTGAGAACCGCCCGAGTTGTTGGCGTTGTTCCGCCAACAGTCCGGCCATGCCCGGCATCTCATCGTTGCTGACGCGGAAGCTCACCCGCGTCAGCACCCAATACACCAGTGTCAGCGACACCAGCGCCACTGGCACGCCGATGATCATCCACTGGGCGAAACCGAGCTGAATGCCGAGTTGTTTGTCGGCGTAGCCGGCCAGCAAGGCGTTCGGTGGCGTGCCGATCAACGTCGCCATACCGCCGGTCGTCGCACCATAGGCGACCGCCAACAACAGTGCGATCATGAATGGACGCATGGTGGTACGATTTTCTTCAGGGATCAGTTGGATGACCGACATCGCGATCGGCAACATCATCAGCGCGGTGGCGGTGTTGCTCACCCACATGCTGATGAAGGCCGAGGCGAGGAGGAACCCGGCGATGACACGCTTCTGGCGCGTGCCCATGCAACTCAGCAGGCCGATGGCGAGCCGACGGTGGAGGTTCCAGCGCTCCATTCCGAGAGCGAGGATGAAGCCGCCCATGAACAGGAACACCAACGGATGAGCAAACGGTGCTGCAACATCTTTGATTGAACCGAGTCCCAGCAGCGGAAACAACGCCAACGGCAATAACGCAGTCGCCGGGATCGGAATACATTCGCAGATCCAGAAGGTTGCCATCAACAAGGTCACGCCAGCAGTGCGCCAGCCAGCAGTCTCCAACCCGGCTGGTGGCGGCACCACCAAGGTCATGAGCAGGAACGAGATGCCGACGATCCAGCCGATGCGTTGCCGCCACCCGGTAGCGGCCGTGGGGTCGTCCCACGCGCCGGGTTCACTGCCCATGGTATTCACCATGGCAGATCATGCCGACGCCGACGGCGCCAATCAGGCGGACAAAGAGACTGGGCACGGACATGGCGCGGGAGCCTAGGACGGACGGCGTCGCGCCAAGTGGGTATGCCCTCTATGCGCACGTGCTGTCGCAAGGAGCTATGGGCTACGAGCTACGAGCTACGAGCTACGAGCTACGAGCTACGAGCTGCGAGCTACGAGTCGGCCTGCGGCCAGACGCGGCGAGCGCGCCTTCGGCAGCGCGCAACGAGCGGGCTACGCCCGCGCTACGAGGCTTCGCCGCGGGAGCGAAGCGACCTCGAAGCGAGAGCGACAGCGACCTCGAAACTCGCAGCTCACCTCAGGGCAACGTCTTGCCTTCTAACTCCGGACTCCGGACTCCGGACTCCAGACTCCGCACATCGCACATCGCACGTCTCATTCCGTGGCTTTCTTACCCACCACGTCCTCCAACCTCAGCAAGGCGCTGGGGAATTGCCGTTCGAGCTCGGCCAGGGCTTGGCGCGCGGATTCCAAATCACCGGTCACGGCGAGATGATCGATGACCTCTGCCAGACCACCACAGGCGTTGAGGCCGACCGTCAGGCAGGCACCCTTGAACTTGTGCGCAGCGCGCGCCAGACGCACGGTATCGCCGTCAGCGGCCAGGCGGTGGAGTTCCGTGAGCTGGGCGGTGGCGTCGACACGGAAGAGTTCGGCGACCTCGCCTATGATACTGGTCTCTCCGGTGGCGGAACGCAGACGTCGCAACGGGGTCGGATCGAAGACGACCACCGATCCCATCGGAGGGGTGATGGTCATCACCTCGCTGCCATCCGGCAACGGTGGCGAATCTTTAGGCAGGATCCGCGCCAGCACCGCCATGAGTTCCTCGACCTGGAGCGGTTTGGCCAGGAAGTCGTCCATGCCGATCGCCAAGCAGCGCTGGCGGTCGGCGTCGAACGCATTGGCGGTGAGCGCGACGATCGGCAGGTGTCCGGTGAGCGCGCCACTGCGTTCGCGCGTGCGCCACTCGCTAGTCACAGTGTAGCCGTCCATCACCGGCATCTGGCAGTCCATCAACACCAGCACGAAGGGCTTGTCGTCGCTGGCGCGCTCCATCGCGCGCAACGCTTCGACGCCGTTGTGGGCGGTGACGGTATCGAAGCCGATGCGTTGCAGCATCGCCACCGCCACACGTTCGTTGATGGGATTGTCCTCCACCACCAGCACGGTCTGCCCCCGACGCACCGGCGGTGCACCGGTGAGCAAGGCCGCTGGCCGGACGCTGCGCGGCCGGCCCTGCGCTTGTGCCACCGCATCCGCCAGCCGCGAGGTGCGCACCGGCTTGGCCAGGGGGATGATTCCTGGGCGGCCGTCCCAGGCCGGTGGCATCCGCGTCATCACCACCACCGGTATCGTTGGCTGACGCGTGGTCAGTTCCCTCACCAGTTCGCCTGCGCCCTCCTGATCGCCGTCCAGCACCACCACCGCCTGAAGCTCCGAAATGGCAGGCATGATATCGCCCGGAGCGCTGACGGTGAGCGCATCGAGTCCCAGGTATTTGGCCAGGTTGGCGAGCGCCTCGCGCACCGCCGGTGAGCCGTGTTGCAGCACCACGGCTCCGGCCAGCGGCGGATCCGTCGGGGCGATGTCGGCCGTGCGTTTGAGCGGCAGCAGCACGGTGAAGGTGCTGCCGACCCCTGGGGTGCTCTCCAGGGAGATGTCGCCACCCATCAGATCGATCAGGTGTTTGCAGATCGCCAGCCCCAGGCCGGTGCCACCGTACTGGCGGGTGGTGGAGCTGTCGGCCTGGGAGAACGCCGTGAACAATCCCTGGCGCACTTCCGGTGCGATGCCGATGCCGGTATCGCTAATGTCGAAACGCATGCGCCCGTCGCCGTTGCAACGTACGCGCACCACAACCTCGCCGGCGCGGGTGAACTTCACCGCATTCGACACCAGGTTGAGCAGCACCTGACGCAGGCGGACAGGGTCGCCGACCACGCGCGGTTCGAGTGTGGGATCGCAATCGACCACACATTCCAGTCGCCGTTCGACGATGCGCCCGGCCATCAGGCCGACTACATCATCGATGGTCGAACGCAGGGCGAAGGGGATGGCCTCCAATTCCAGGCGTCCGGCTTCGATCTTCGAGAGGTCGAGGATGTCGTTGAGCAGGTTGAGCAGGTTGTCAGCGCTGGAGCGCACGATCTCGGTGAACTCGCGTTGCTCGGGATTCAGCGTGGTGCCGAGCAGCAGGCGTGACATGCCGATGATGCCGTTCATCGGCGTGCGGATCTCGTGGCTCATGGTCGCGAGGAATTCGCTCTTCGCCCGGCTGGCCGATTCCGCCGCGTCGCGTGAATGGCGCAGGGCATCCTCCGCCGCCTGGCGTGGGGTGATGTCTTCGACGAACGACCAGATCAATTGGGTGCCGTTGATGTCGCGGATGAGGATGCCGTTGAGCAGCACCGGGACCAGGCGACCGTCCTTACGCCGGTAGGTCTTTTGGTACGGACCGTAGCGGCCAGCATCAGTGAGCCAGCGCAACTGCTCGCGTTCGCCAGCTTCATGCTCCTGGGGCGTGATGTCCCAGTAGGTCAGCCGCAGACATTCCTCGGCGGTATAGCCGATGATGTCGCAATAGGCCTGATTGACCTGGAGTAGTGAGCCATCCATGCGACAGAGCGCGATGCCGAGCGGCGAGAGCTCGAATAGCGAGCGCAGCTTCTCTTCCGAGGCGCGGATCGAGAGGTCGGCGAGTTTGCGTCGGGTGACATCGGTGAAGGTGCCGGTGAAGCCCTCGCCGCCATCCGCCAGCCGCCGTAGCTCGATCTCGGCCCAGCGGTAGGTGCGGGTGCGGTTGAGCACGCGCAGTTCGATGCGTCCGCGCCGCGTCGAATCATGGGTGAGGAACAGGGCGGCGGCCTGCGGCCGGTCCTCGGGGTGAAAGAACGAGGGCAGCGGCTGGCCGAGGGCGCTTTCGATCGGGGTGCCGGTCAGGTCCACCCAGGAGGGATTGAGGAAGGTGATCCGCCCCGTCGTATCGCAGCGGAACACCACCAACGAGAGGTGATCGACCACCGCGCGGTAACTCGCCTCGCTGGCGGCGAGCTGCTCGGCGATGCGTTTCGCTACGGTGATGTCGCTGTTGGAACCGAGCACCTGCACCGGCAGGCCATGATCGTCCTGCCGCACCCGGCCACGGACGTGGACCCAGTGCCAAGTGCCGTCGCGATGGCGCATGCGCACATCGTAACTCAGCAGCGGCGTGCGTCCGGCAAGATGATCGGCCAGGGCCTGCGCGGTCGCGGTGCGTTCGTCGGGATGCACCAGCTCGCGCCAGCCGTCGCGCGTCGGCGCGATCTCGCCGTCCTGATAACCGAGGTGCTCCTGCCACCGCCGTGACACCAGCATCGCCCCGGTGCGCAGGTCCAGCTCCCAGAAGCCGTCGTTGAGGGTTTCGATTGCAGTGCGCCAGCGGTCTTCGCTGTGATGCAACGCCATCGACTGGCGGGCGACGGTCGACTCGGCGCGTTCACGGCGCGTCTGCAGGCTGGTGAGCAGGGCGGTCAGCAGCACGCTGAGCACTAGGCCGATCGCCAACGCCATCCACGAACGCGAGTTGCCGTGGTGGTGGATGCTGACGGCACGCAGGGTGATCTCCCAGGTACGCCCAGCGAAGGTGAAGCGCCGGGTGGCGGTGGTGTCGTCCGGAGTGGCGGTGAACAGGCCGGCCTCGCCGACCAGGGACGTAACCTGGGGATCGGTGACGTCGCGGATCTGCACGCCGGTCTGCTCACGCAGCATCGGCAGGTTGCGCAGCAGGTCGGCACTGGTGAACGGCGCATCGACCCAGCCACGCAGGCGTGCGCGCCGTTCCTCCACCGTGGTTGGTGTCGGACCCGGTTCGTAGACCGGCACGGTGAGCAGGAAGCCGGTCGAGCCACCGGGATCCTGGACCAACGATAAGGGTGCGGTCAGTTGCGCTTCGCCGGTATCGCGAGCGGTGTCCAGGGCGTCTTGTCGCAGTGGCCTGCTGTACAGGTCCAGACCGAGGGCTTGGTGGTTGGTGGCCAAGGGTTCGATGAAGCGCACCACGGCATACGCTTCAGCAGAGGGGGGAATGATGCTCACGTCGGCGTGGGGGACCTCGTGCCGGATCTCGTCGAACACTCCTGCCAATTCCACGGGTGATACGCGCTGAACGAAGGCAATGCCACGGATCTCCGGATGGCGCACATCCAGATGCAGGGCGGCGACGTAGTTGCGGAATTCGTCGTGGGTGACCGACTCGGAGGCGAGGAACAGCCCACGCCCACCCCACAACACATCGAGGCAGTTCTGCAACCGTTCGTTGATGTGGTTGGTGACGTCGTCCGCGAGGGTGGAGAAGCGCGCCTCGTTTTCGTGCCGGCCTTTCTCACTCAGGGTCAGGAACGCCCAGGCGGTGCTCAGCAGCACCGGTAGCAGGGCCGCGACCAGCAGCAGACGGTTCGACCACGGACGGGAATCGGACATGCAGGCCGGGAATGGTGGCCGGGAGCGCCCTCGGGGGAAGTGAGGGGACCGGGTGAGGCTAGGGGGCTGCCCCCACCTGTGCTTGTCTGCCAGGGGGGTCTTCGTAGCGTCCGCGAGCTTTTTTGCCCATCCTCGTCTTTGGAACCCCGCTCATGCCGACCGCCGCCAGTCCCGCCCGCATCGCCTTCGCCGACGGCACCGTGCTGCGCGGCCGCAGCGTCGGGGCGCAGGGCACCGTCGGCGGCGAGGCGGTGTTCAACACCGGCATGACCGGCTACCAGGAAGTGCTGAGCGATCCGTCGTACCGCGGCCAGATCGTCACCATGACTTACCCGGAGATCGGCAACTACGGCATCAACCCGGACGACATGGAGAGCGAGAAGATCCAGGCCGCCGGTTTCGTCATGCGCCAGTGCTGCGATGTGCCGTCGAACTTCCGTTCGGTGGAGTCGCTCAGCGCGTTCCTCATCCGTTCCGGCATCGTCGCCATCGATGGCGTCGATACCCGCGCCATCACTCGCAAGCTGCGTGTCGGCGGCGCGATGAACGCGGTGTTGTCGTCTGACGAGAGCAAGAGCGACGCCGACCTGGTGGCGCTGGCCAAGAACCAGCCGTCGATGGCCGGGCTCGACCTCGCCAGCGATGTCGGGACTAAGAAACCCTACGAGTGGACCGAGGCGAGCGTCGCCGCGACCTTCGGTTCGCTGATCCCAGGTGGCGCGCTGCCGCGGCTAACACGTCAGCCGCACGTGGTCGCCATCGATTTCGGCATCAAGCGCAACATCCTCCGGCTGTTGGTGGCGTGCGGCTTCAAGGTCACCGTGGTCCCCGCCGGCCATCCGGCGAAGGACATCCTGGCGCTGAAACCCGACGGCCTGTTCCTGTCGAACGGCCCAGGCGATCCTGCAGCCGTTACCGGCGGCATCGCCACAGTGAAGGAACTGGTGAAGACCGACCTGCCGCTCTTCGGCATCTGCCTCGGTCATCAGATCCTCTCGCTCGCCTACGGTGCCTCGACCTACAAGCTCAAGTTCGGTCACCGCGGCGTGAACCATCCGATCAAACGCGTCAGCGACGGCGCAGTCGAGATCGCCAGCCACAACCACGGTTTCGCGGTCGATCCGAAGACCCTGCCCGCCGGTGTGCGTATGAGCCACGTCAACCTGAACGACAACACCTGCGCCGGCATCGAACACGAACAAAAGCCGCAGTTCAGCGTGCAGTACCATCCGGAAGCCGGACCCGGCCCGGCGGATCCGCTGTACCTGTTCTCGCGTTTCCGTGAGGACATCTGGAAGCGCTTGAAGTGAGCGTCGCTGTTCCCGCCGACGCGGCGGCGCGCGACCATGCGTTGCCCATCGCCCGTTCGGTGCTGGTGCGTCGACTGTTGGAGGCACCCGCCTTCGCGTCGTGGCGTATCGGCCTGGAGCGTGTCGCCGGTGCGCTCACCGATCTGCTGCACGTCGAGTACCACCGTCAGGCGGAACGCTTGAAGGATCTCTACGCGCCGCTCGATCCGGCTGCCGTAAAGCCCGGAGTGCCGGTCATACCGGCGCAGGCGGACGCGTTCAGCACCGCGCTACGCCAACTGCTCGCCCGGGCGAACTACCAAGTGGTGTCCGCCGATGAACTGGACCTGGCGCTCAAGGCCGAGTCAGTGTTCCAGGTCAAGCTGCACACGCGCTTGAGCGATTTCGCCGAACTCACGCTGTTCGCCCGCGGTCGCGGCCACCGTCACGAGATCGTACGCTCGTGGTTCGGCCTGCGTCGTCGATTGATTGATGTCGAGTTCTTCGAACACGTCGCGTTGTTCGTGCGCTTCCAGCCGGACGAGCACTTTGCTCCGCGCAAACGCGCCAAGCTGCCATTCAAGCCCGGCACTACCACGCTCAAGCTGTTCGCCGACATCCCGGTCGCCGACCTGGAGATGCTGTTGCCCAACAGCGAGGTGCGTATGCGCACACTCGACCAGTTGGTACTCGGCGTGCCGGCGCTGCTCGGCAGCCTCGGCATCTTCGCCCAGCTCAGTGCGGCGCTCTTGTTCGTCGTCGGCCTTGGGCTCAGCATCGTCGGTCTGGGCGAAAAACCGGCGATGGTGACGCAGGGCGAACTGGTCGCCTTCGGTGCGGCGCTGTTCACTGTCGGCATCTTCGCCAGCCGTCAGCTTGCGCGCTTCCGCTTCAAGAAGCTGCAATTCCTCAAGACGCTGACCGAGAACCTCTACTACCGCAACCTCGACAACAACGCCGGCGTCATCCACCACCTGGTCGACAGCGCGGAAGAGGAAGAAGCCAAGGAGGCGATCCTCGGCTACGCCTTCCTGCTCGCACACGGTCCGGCGACGGAGACCGAACTGGACACCCGCATCGAAACCTGGCTCGCTGAGGTCATCGGCAAGCCGGTCGATTTCGAAGTCGATGATGCGCTGGCCAAACTCCAACGCTTCAACCTGGTGACGCGCGAGGGCGAACGTTTCGCCGCGGTGGCGATCGACCAAGCGATGACCGTTATCGGCAAACGCTGGAACGACGTGCTGGGGGTCTAACTGGAGCGCCGGCTTCCAGCCGGCAGAGTGGGACCACGGCGGTTGCCGTACTTCAGACCGCGATGAAAGGCGATTGCCCCTGGCCGGCTGGAAGCCGGCACTCAATGCCGTTTAGCTAAGACAGCCGGATTGAACAAGAGGAACGGAGAAACGGAGGAAGACAGGAAAAGTCAGCTTTCTCTCCGGCTTTTCCCTCCGTTCCTCCGTTCCTCCGTTCCTCCGTTCCTCCGTTCCTCTTGTTCAATTCGCTGTCCCGGGTCACTTAGCTAAATGCCATTGAGCCGGCACTTCCAGGGAGCATGACGTGGATCAGTTGCATCACGTGGCTTGCGCAGTGCTGGCCCGGTGGCTGTCATCCCGCGCGGAGCCATCCATGAACACAGCGGTCCAGACCTTCGCCAACCACCGTCGCCTGCCGCCGCTCGCGTTTGCGCTGGCGTTCGTCGCCCTCACCGCCGAGGTGATCGTGCGCGGCATCGCGCTGGCGCAGGCACCATCACTTGCCAGCGCCTGGGCGGTGGTCATCGCCGCGTCCCTACTGGTGATCGCCTATTATGCGCGGCGCAACAGCCAGATGGTGCAGGACCGGCTGATCCTCTTAGAGATGCGCCGTCGCCTGGAGCGGTTGCTGCCGGCCGAACGTCACGGTGACATCGCGCGGCTGAGCCGCCCGCAGATCATCGCCCTGCGTTTCGCCAGCGATGCGGAACTGCCGACGCTGATCAGCGACACCCTGACGCAGACGCTGACCGCCACCGCCATCAAACAACGCATCACCACCTGGCAGGCGGATTGGCATCGGGTCTGAGTGAGGCCGCCGGCATCACCTCAGACCACCGACAAGGATCGCATCCATGGCTGAAGCCAAGAAGCCACTGAACAAAGCCAATGCCTGGGCGGAAGCGCGCACCCTCATGCACGCCAATCGCGGACGGCTGGCGCTCGGTTTGGTGATCCTGGTGGTCAACCGCGCCGCGGCCTTCGTCCTGCCGGCCACGCTCAAACTGCTGTTCGATCACGTCATTCCCGAGCACGATACCAGTCTGCTGACTTGGCTGGTGGTGGGGGTGCTCACCGCCGCGCTGGTTGAATCCGCGTCGGGTTTCGCTCTGGCGCAATTGCTGGGCATCGCTGCCCAGCGCGCCATCAACGACCTGCGCAAGGCGGTCCATGACCATGTGCTGCGTCTGCCGGTCAAGAGTTTCGACGCGACCCAATCGGGTGTTTTGATCTCACGCGTGATGACCGACGCCGAAGGCGTGCGCAACCTGGTGGGCACCGGCATTGTCCAATTGGTCGGCGGCCTGCTTACCGGGATCGTGGCGATCACCATGTTGTTCTGGATCAATTGGCACCTGACGGTCGGCATCATCGTGGCGCTCGGCATCTTCGGCAGCGTGCTCGGCGTCGCTTTCAAACGCATCCGTCCGATTTTCCGCGAGCGCGGCAAGCTCAACGCCGAGGTCACCGGTCGCCTCAACCAGACCCTCGGCGGCATTCGCATCGTCAAGGCCTACACCGCCGAACCGCGTGAACGCGCGGTGTTTGGTGATGGAGTCGACCGGCTCTTTGCCCAGGTGCGCGCGTCGATGACGGGGATCTCGCTGGTCTCGGCCCTGGGTACGCTGGTGATCGGCGTGGTCAGCGCGATGACCCTGATCATCGGTGGCCATGCGATCATGGCCGGGACCATGAAGATCGGCGACCTGCTGCTCTACATCGCGCTCACCGCGCTGGTGGCTGGCCCGGTGTTCCAGATCGCTTCGATCGGCACGCAGATCACCGAGGCCTTCGCCGGTCTTGATCGCATCCGCGAACTGCGCTCGCAGGTACCGGAAGACGCCGATGACGCCACGCGCCAAGCAACGCCGCCGCTCGCTGGTGCGGTGACGATGGAGCAGGTCACGTTCGCCTATGATGCCGGCCGGCCGGTGCTGCACGACGTGTCGTTCAACGCGCCCGCCGGTTCCACCACCGCGCTGGTCGGCTCCAGCGGTTCGGGCAAGAGCACGCTGATGAGCCTGCTGATTGCTTTCAACCGGCCGCAGGAGGGCGTCATCCGCGTCGATGGCCACGACCTTGCGACGCTGCGCCTCGCGTCATACCGCGCCAACATCGGCGTGGTGATGCAGGACAACTTCCTCTTCGACGGCACGGTGGCGGACAACATCGCCTTCGCCCGTCCGGATACGCCGCGCGCCGTCATCGAACGGGTCGCTGCCATCGCGCGTTGCGACGAGTTCGTGCGCGGTTTCGATAAGGGCTACGACACCATCGTCGGCGAACGCGGCGTGAAACTCAGCGGTGGCCAGCGCCAACGCGTCGCCATTGCGCGCGCACTGCTGGCGGATCCGAAGATCCTCATTCTTGATGAAGCGACTTCGTCGCTCGACAGCGAAAGCGAGGCGGCGATCCAGGCCGGTCTCGCCGAGCTGCGCAAAGGCCGTACGACCTTCGTCATCGCGCACCGGCTCTCGACCATCCGCGCCGCCGACCAGATCCTGGTGCTCGAAGGGGGGCGCATCGTCGAACGTGGCACGCACGATGAATTGATGGGCCATTCCGGCGGGCGTTACCGCGCCCTGCACGACCGCCAGTTCGCGGTCGAACACGAACGTTACGTCAATCCGGGCGAAGAACTGCCGGGCGAGATCAAGGCCGCGACGCTGACGCGCTCCTGACCAGCGGCCAGAAATGGATTGATAACAAACGATACCATTTCTACGCTCCTCACTGAACGTCTCGCTCGACCGCGAGCGCTTATGATGCGGAGTGGCAGATGGAAGGTGGTCTGTTCCTGCTGGGCATCCTGCTCGTGGTCGGCCTGCCGGTCGGCGCGATTCTGGGAATCATCGCCTTCTTCACCGGCCGCGATCTGGTCCGGCAGGTCGACGAGCTGAAAAAAGAGCTCGCCATCCTGCGTAAGCAGAGGGAGGGCATACGTGGGTTCGGGGCTCCGGCACCGACGCGCCAGCAGGACGCAGCGCCACCCGCGAGCGCTCCGCTGCCGTCCGCCCCGTCGGCTCCGCCGTTGGCTCCAGCATTCGTCCCACCGCCGGACACCGGCGTCGCCGCCGCTCGCGGCGCACGTTCGTCGCTGCTGGTCGATGTGCCGCAGCGGCGCGCCCAACCACCAGTGCCACCAGTGTCGTCGCCGCCTGCTGCACCGGTGGTGGTGTACGAGCCGTTGCCGGGAAGTGTTCCAGCAGCACCCGTGACCGCGGCACCGTTGCCCGCAGCGGCGTCCGTGTCGAGCGTTGCGGTGTCGACGCCGATGGTGGCACCACCCATGGCGTCGTCATCAGTCCCCGTCGCGGCGAACACCGCCGGGCCGGCCACCTCCAGCGCTGCACGACCAGCAGCGCCCAGCGCAGGACCGGCAGCGGACCCTGCGTCCGTCACCTCCTTCGAAGCGGTGGTCGGCAAACGCTGGCTGACCTGGTCGGGGGTGGCGCTGCTGTTCCTCGGTGGCGTGTTCCTGCTGAAGTATGCCTACGATCAGGACTGGCTCGGTCGTTTCATCACGCCACCAATGCGTATCGGTGGCATCGCCGTGGCGGCGGTGGTGATGCTGCTAATCGGGTTGCGTTTCCTGCGTCAGGGCCTGACAGCGTTGGGGCAAGGTCTGGCCGGTGGCGCGATCGCGATGGGCTACCTCGCGGTGTACGGCGGATTCTCGCCGAGCGTGATGCTGGTGCCGGAGCCGTTGTTCCCAGGCAAGCTCGCGTTCGCCCTGATGGCCTTCGTCACCGCCGTGGGCATGACCCTGGCCGTGCGTGCACAGGCCCTGCCGATGGCGGTATGTGCGATCCTGGGCGGCTTCGCCACGCCGGTGTTGATCGACACCGGTGGCGGATCGCGCGAAGCATTGTTCACCTACGTGCTGATGCTCGACCTCAGCGTGCTCGCTGCGGCATGGTACCGGCGGTGGCGTGCGCTCGATACGCTGGCCTTCGTCGGCACCGTGCTGCTCTACAGTGGTTGGTACCTGACCCGTGAAGCTCCGGCGCCTGAGCCGTGGGGCCTGTTGCTGTGGTTGATGGTCTTCCACCTGGTGTTCCTGGTGCTGCCGTTCGCGCATCACTGGCGCACGCGTTCGACGGTGACGGTCGAGCGTTTCGCGCTCGCGGTCGGAAACCTGGCATTCACCCTGGGATTCGCCGCGCTGCTGCTGCGTGATCAGCATGCGACGGCGCTGGCATTGGTGTGCCTGGGATTGGCGGCGCTCTACGGCGGCATCGGCATGTTCACCCGTGCGCGTATCGGCGAGGACGCCAAGGTCGTGCACGGCTTCCTCGCGCTCGGCGTCATGCTGCTGACGCTCGGGCTGTTCTACCTCCTGCCGGTCGAGGCCATCGCCACCGCCTGGGTGGCCGAAGCCGTCACCCTGCTCGCGCTCGGCTACCGCTACGCCCATGCACCGACGCGCGTGCTGGCGCATGTCGTGCTGGCGTTGGCGCTTGTGCGTCTGGTGTTGAAGACCTTCCCGCCGCCCGATCTCAGCGCCGCGTTGGTGTTCAATGCGTGGGTCCCGGCCTTGCTGGTGGCACCGCTGGGCTTGGGCGCGGCCGCCGCCGTGCATCGCTGGTTCGGCAGCACGCAAAGCGATCGTCGCTGGCAGACCGCCTGCTGGTGGTTGGCCGGTGCGGCGCTGCTGCTGGTCGGCAGCGCGGAGCTCGCGCGTCACGCCCTGGGCCATCCGACCGCCTGGGCCGAGCTGCCGCAGGCGAGCGTCCAGGGCGTGTGGTGGATGCTCGGCGCGCTGGGTTTCCTCGCCGGTGCTTGGCGTTGGCGCTGCACCGCCACCGCGCACCTCGCGTTGCTGCCGGCGCTGCTCGGCGTGGTGCTGGTCTTCGCCGCCTATGCCAAGCCCTGGCCGGGTGGTGGCGTGGCGTTCAACCCGCGTTGCCTGCTGACGTTCACCACCCTCGCTGGTCTGGCGCTGTGGTGGTGGAGCGCCCGTCGTGGCAGCGCGCGCTTGGGCGATACTGCCGCACTGCAACCGCTGGTGCTGGTGCTGGTCCAACTCGGCCTGGTGCTGTTGGCGACGCTCGAAACCATCGCCTGGCACGTGCGTTTGCAGCCGCAGGCCCCCGCCCCAGGGGATCTGCACCGGATGCTCACCGTGGTGTGGCTGGTGGCGGCGCTCTGCGGCACGTTGGTGGGTGCAGCCGTGCGTCTGCGCCTGATCGCGCAGGTCGCGCTGCTGCCGCTGTGCGTTGGTGTGGTGGCGGCCTTCCTGCTTTACAGCCGTGATGGCGCGGCGGTGCCGCTGATGGCCAATGCGCGGTTCCTGGTGGTGCTGCTTGCGGTGGTGGTGGTCGCAGTGCAGCGGCTGGTGTACCGCGAGTTCGACTGGTGGGCGAGCTTGGTGCAGGTGCTGGCCACCGCCGCGGTGGTGTGCGAGGTGCTGCGCTGGAGCCATGACCACCTCAGTGGTGAGGCGGCGATGTCGCGCGGCACCTGGTCGTTGTCGTTGACCCTCGCCGGTTCGGCGCTCATCGCCGTGCTGCGTTGGCGTCGTGGTGCGACCGCCGAGGCCTGGTGGATGGGCGCCATGTTGGCCGGTTCGGCGATCCTGCCGGCGTTGATGTGCTACCTCTTCATCTGGGAAACCTGGCAACCGTTCCTCAACCTGCGCGTGCTCGCTCCGGTGGGCGTGTTGCTGGCGCTTGTGGTCGCCGCACGGGTGGTCGTCGTCCGGCCGCTGCCGGAAGATCCCGGGCGTCCGGTGTTCCTCTGCTGGTATGCCACGTTGTTCGGTTTCGCTTTCTGCACTATGGAAGCCCCGGCGCATTACCTGCAAACAGTCGGCGATCCGGCACTGGCCAAACGCCTGGCGACGTTCTCGGTCACGGTGGTGTGGGTGGTGCTGGCGGTGGGCGCGCTCATCGTCGGATTCCGCTGGCAGCAGCGCCTGGTGCGTTACCTCGCCCTCGGTTTGTTCGCCCTGACCGCGGCCAAGCTGCTGGTGATCGACATGAACGGTGTGCAGCAACTCTACCGCATCCTGGCGTTCATGCTGGTCGGTGTGGTGCTGATCGCCGCGTCGTACGCCTATCATCGCCTGGAACGTCGGTTGATCGGTAACACCCCGCCGGAGTCATGAAGGCGTTTCGTCGGTCCCCCGGTCCTGGGTACGGGTTCAAGAGTGATTCATGCAATCCTTGCCGACGATTCACTGACGATCAACGCAGTCATGCACGGCACGTGGGTGGTGCTTGCTGCCGTGTGCGTGGTCGCAGCATGCCGCGATGCCCGCACGCAAAAAAAAGTTTTCCCGTCCGTCCACCAAGGCCCGTCGTCCGGCCGCCCGCTCGGCAGTGAAGCCGCGTGGGAAGCAGGCCAAGCCGCTCGCGGTGACCGGCCCGGCGGATGGCATCCTGCGTGGTGTCGAGTGGCGTGGTGGGTTGGATGACGGCGCGCTCATCCTGCTCGACCAGACCCGTCTGCCGACGGTGATCGGGTACCAGGCCATCCGTGCACTGGAGCCGCTGCGTCAGGCGATCATCGATCTGGTGGTGCGTGGTGCGCCGGCGATCGGCATCGCCGGGGCTTACGGCCTGGTGCTGCATCTGGTGCCGTTCGCGTTGAAGGCGAAGAACTCCAGCACCCTGGAAAAGCCCTTCGCGGTGGCCTTTGAACGGTTGGTCACCAGCCGTCCCACGGCAGTGAATCTGAAATGGGCCCTGGAACGCATGCGCGATTGTTTCCAGCGCCACCTCAGCGATCTCACCGCACTCGAACTGTGCGCCCGCCTGCTGATGGAGGCCAAACGCATCCACCGCGAAGATGCGGAACTGTGCGCGCGCATCGCCGAGAATGGCGCACGCTTGCTGCCGAAGTCCGGCGGCGTCCTGACCCACTGCAACACCGGCGCGCTCGCGACCGGTGGCGTCGGCACCGCGCTGGGCTGCATCGTCCAGGCCCATCGCGATGGCCGGCAGATTCAGGTCTTCGCCGACGAGACCCGTCCGCTGTTACAAGGCGCACGTCTGACCGCGCTCGAACTGCAACGCGCCAAGGTTCCGGTGACGCTCATCTGCGACAGCATGGCGGCACATCTGATGCAGCGTGGAAAGATCCAGGCCGTCATCGTCGGCGCCGACCGCATCACCGCCAACGGCGACGCGGCCAACAAGATCGGCACCTACGGCCTCGCGGTGCTGGCGAAACACCATGGCATCCCGTTCTACGTCGCCGCGCCCTACAGCACCTTCGACCTGTCGCTCAAGGACGGCATGTTGATTGAGATCGAAGAGCGCAAAGCCGACGAGGTCCGTCGTCCGCAAGGGACGCAGTTCTCGCCGGCCGACGTGCCGGTGGCCAACCCCGCGTTCGACGTCACGCCGGCAGCACTGATCACCACGATCATCACCGAACGCGGCGTGATCCATAAGCCTGAGAAGGGTGGCGTCGCAAAACTGATGGCCGGCAACTACAGCGAACCCGCGATCTGAATCAGGCGAGAAGCGATCGAACAAGAGGAACGGAGAAACGGAGGGGAATCCTCCCTGACTTTTCTCCGTTCCTCCGTTTCTCTTGTTCAAATTTGTATGCTATAGAACCGTAGATTTCCCCGTGGCGTCGTGGCGTCGTGGCGGTTCAATCGCGTTCACCATGAGCGAGATCCGTCTAGCACCTGGCGTGACCGTGGCGAATGCCGCGCTGACGTTCTCCACCGCCCGCTCCAGCGGTCCCGGTGGACAGAACGTCAACAAGACCGAGTCGAAGGTCGAACTGCGGCTGCGCATCACCGCCATCGTCGGCCTGTCGTGGCGGGCGCAGGACCGGCTGGTGATGCTTGCCGGCAGTCGTCTGACTGCCGACGGTGACCTAATCATGACCTGCGACGAGACGCGCAGTCAACGCACCAATCGCGAGATGGTGATCGAACGGTTGAGCGAACTGGTGCGCGATGCCCAGGCAGTGCCGAAACCACGCAAGCGCACCAAGCCTGGGCGTGGTTCGATCGAACGCCGGCTGCGCGACAAGGCGGCGGTGAGCGATAAGAAACGCGAGCGGCGTCCCGACGATCATTGATCGTCGATCCACCGTTGGCCGGTGGGGAGCCAGCAGCCGACCGCGGCGCGGTAGCGGCGGTACTCGTCGCCGAAACGTGCCTCCAGGTCCGCTTCTTCTGAGGGACGGACAAAGACCTGCCACACCACCACGCCGGCGACCACGCCAGCGAGGATGCTCCAGGAACCGAACCACAGGCCGATGGCGGCACCCTGGCCGAGCCCGGAGATCGCCATCGGATTGCGTACGAAGCGGTACGGCCCGGCGACCACCAGCCGTCGTGCCGTGGCGGTGGGCAGTTGAGTGCCTTCGCCATACCACGCCAGGCTCACGGAACTCCACAGGCCGAGGACGCTGCAGAGGGTGAAGGCGATGATGCCCGTGATCTGCGACCATCGATCGACAAATGACGGCACGCCCAGCCATGCTTCCAGATGGGCGATGCCCCACGGTGCCAGACCGAAGAACACGAGCCACATCACCGCGGTCTGGATCAGGGTGCGGAGCAGATGGCGGGCACGTGAGGCCTCGGCGGCAACGCGACGTTTCATGACCACCAATTCCATCGCCAGTGCCAGCGTGTGTTCGCCCAACAATTCCAGGCATGTGGCGCGGCGACCATGCTGCGTATTCAGCGGCCGAGCCAGCCGCCGTCCACCGGATAGATGCCGCCGTGACAATAGGCGGCTGCGTCGCTGGCGAGGAACACCGCCATGCCGCCGAGGTCCGCAGGTGCTCCCCAACGATTGGCGGGGATGCGCGCGAGGATCGTGGGATTGCGCACCGGATCTGCCTGGATCGCCTGCGTCAGTTCGGTGGCGATGTATCCAGGTGCGATGGCGTTGACGTTGATGCCGTGTGGTGCCCATTCGTTCGCTAGAGCGCGCACCAAGCCTGCGACGCCGCTCTTGGCTGCGGCATAGGCGACCACGTTGACGCCACCCTGGAAACTCAGCATCGAGGCGATGGCGATGATGCGACCTGGGGAGTTCTGCGCACGGAAGTGGCGTGCGGCTGCTTGCGCGAGCAGGAAGACGGAACGCAGGTTGGTGTCGATCACGCGATCCCACGCCTCGGCGGGAACGTCGATGGCCGGTTGGCGGTGGGTGGTGCCATGGTTGAGCACCAGGATATCCAGGCGACCGAACGCTGCTGCGGCCTGTTCGATCAGCGCCGTGCCGTCATCAATGCCGGCGACGTCGGCCTGGATGCCATGGAAACGGCGGCCGTGGCCGGTGACTAGTCGTTTGGTGTCCGACATCGCGTTGCGGCTGATGCCGACCACGTCGGCACCGGCCAGCGCCAACGCAGCCGCAATGCCTTGGCCGATGCCGCTGCGGGCACCGGTGACCAGGGCCACACGGCCCGAGAGATCAAACGGATGGGCAGTAGTCATGGTGTTTCCTCGCAGGCACCCTGAGGGGCGCCATGGAAATAGCCCGGCACTTCAGTGCCGGGAATAGAGGACTGGTGCAGGGGCAGTCCCGGAGGGACGGCTGAGACATCAATGTCTCAGC
>JACDEI010000089.1 GCA_013816485.1 Planctomycetota bacterium | reverse complement strand
GGCCCGCATCGAGACGAACTGCGGGCCAGTGGCCCGCGGTCCCAGGGGCGACGGACCTCTACTTCGCTCGCACGATCAAACTCCGCCGTACGCCTTCCATGCGTTCGGCCGTCACTCCACCCAGGACATCGCTCACCGCGCCCTGCGCATCAAGGACCGCGCGCGTGCGTTTGGCGGCAAGCGCGTCACCGATGAAGGCCGCGACACGCAGACGATTCGGATCACCAGCCAGCAACGCCTCGCGTTCAGCGACCATCCGCAGTAGCGAGATCTCCTCCTCCGCTCGACGATACGCTTTCAGGCGCAACGACGCACAGGCACCGGTGATACCGTGTGGTTTCCCGGTGTAGTAGACGCAGGTCTCCTCGAACTTCGTCCAGTTCTCGGCGCTGCCCAGGGTCAGCCACGGCACGAAGCCATCGACGCCGCGGGCGTAGAGATCGATGCCCTGCGCGACGATGCCGAGCGCGCTGCGTGAGGACGTCGGCGCGCTGCCATAGCTCCAGATGCGCTGCTGGTGGCGTTCACGCCACTCCTCCAGCCACGGACGGAACTCATTGAACCCGCCGGTGACGTTGAGATCGACCACGCGGTCGAGCACGTCGCGGCCCCATTGTGGGCGCGAGACATCGACGCGGTGCTGCACGCGGCGATTGTCACCCTGGCCCTCACGGATGAGTTGGCCGAGGAAGCCGAGCGCGAGGAAATCGTCGAAATGCTGCGGTTCGTCGAGCAGCCAGAAACTCACACCACGTCCGTGTTTCTTGCGGTTCTTATCGTACTGCTTGTAGAAGTACTTGTCGTTGAGGTAGACCTGGAACGAGGTCGTCCACTTTTTCTCGTCGAGGTGTTTGACCAGATCACGCATCACCGCCACCCACTGGTCGCGGTACTGCTGGCTGAAACCTTCCTGCACCGGGCCGGCGACGTGCCAGTGATCTTCCCACCGCAGGTCATTCCATTTATAACCCTGCGCCATCGGCGTCGGGTAGGACTCCATGATCGGCAGGTAGAAATGGTCGAGACCGAGGCCGGGACGTGTGGTGTCGGCGAAGGCCGAGCCATCGAACAACGGGCCATACCGTTTGTCCCACGCTGACCAATCCGCGACGCGCATCGCTTTGCCCTCGCCGGTCAGTGGCCAGGCGACGCCGGGCTGGAAGTCGGCGGCGTGACTGTACCCCAGCACCGCGAGGTTGGTGCGGTGATCGTGGGCGAGCGCATAAAACGCACGTTCGGCGGCGAGGAACTCCGCGCTATCGGCCTTGCCGAATTCCGCCCCAGGGGAACCGTAGGAATTCATCGACCAGACGAAGGTGGTGGTGCGCGGAATCACCGGCGCGGTCACATTCACCGCGACGTTGAGGGTGAACGACGCGCCGCCACCGTTGTCGACCGCGAGCGTGCCGCGGTAGTCGCCGACCTTGGCGTCAGCGGGGACGAAACACTCGACGTGAACGGTCTGCGTCTGCTGACCCGGCACGGCATTTTTCGCGTCCGGAATGCGGAAGGCTTCGCCGGCCGCGAGCGGCACCAAGGGATCGGGATGCCAGGCGCCATCGACCTGCTGGTACCACAAGCGTCCCAGGCGCACTGCCGACGCCGGCAGTTTGGCACCACCCGGCCCGACGAGATCCGATGGCGTCAGACGCCAAGTGCTCTCGCTCTGCACTGATTCGCACACCACTTGGAACGCCGCCCACGCGCCGCGTGGAACGCTGACCTCGACCGTCTGTTTCGCACCACTCCATACCGGATTCGCCTGCGACCAGGTGCCGGCGCGTGCACCACCATAGGCGACGCCGGGTTCCTCCAGCACCGTGCCGGTGAGCGGATTGACCTGCACCAGATCCGGCACTGCCCACACCACGCCGTTGGCGTTGGTCGGTGGTGTGCCAGAGGCCTTCGCCGGCACGGTGCTTACTGCCAACGGCGTCGGGGCGCTGAGCGCCGCGCTCGCACGTCCCTGCGCCTTGCCGGCAGCTGTGATCTGGCCGCCGCGACCAACGACCTCGACCTCGGCGTTCAGCGCGGCGTTGGCTTCCTGGCTGTCGAGCAGCAAACGCACGGTTTCGCCCGCTACCGGAACCGTGGGATGACGCCAGCGTGGTAGCTCTGCGCCACCGATGCGCACGCGGTACCCAACGGTAACGGCGCGCGCCGCCGCATCCGCCGGACCCGGCCAGGTGATTTCCGCCGCGCCGTGCGTGAGGTCGGCGCCGTGTTGCCACGGTTTCACCTGCACGCGCAGCGAGACACGTTCGATGGCAGGTGCCGGACGCGCCTCGACCACCAGCACTGGCTTGGCGTTCGATTGCTCACGGGCGAAGAAGTAATTGTTGCCGTGGTTGGTCTCGGGAATGATTTCCTTGGCGATGTTCATGGTCTGGCCGTTGTCATCGCTCAGCGCGAGGCCATACGACAGCCCGGCGGCACAGGCTTCGAGCAGACGCGGTTCGATGGCGATGCGGTACCAGCCATCGACGGGTTTCTCGACCGTCGCCTGCGACCAGATGGTGCCGCCGCGGGCAAAGATCACGTCGAGAAAACTTGATCCCGCACCCGTCCACGGCCGATCCGGATGGGACGCGAACAAGAACGTCGGATCACCCGCTTTGGCTTTCTCGTAACCACCGCCGCTTTCATTCCACGGCGACGCGACGGTCGACACGCCAACGCGCCGCACCATCAGCTTGTCGTCGGTGCCTTTCAGGCGCAGCTCCGCGCGTTCGATCACCTGGCCTTTCAGCGCGGTGGCATCGAGGTTCAGCAGGATGAGGTTCTCCAGCCCCTTGAGCTTGATGCGCGGTGCGCCACCGGCGGCGAGATCGCGTTCGCTCTCAAACGCCGAGATGCTGGTGTCGGCGGTGATCGGTAGCGTCAGCTCGGCAGCGGCGAGGTGCGCAGCGAACAGGACCGACAACAGGGCGGGAACCAGACGGGTGATGGTGTTCATGACGGATACTCCGGGCTGCTTCTCCAGCAAGTACCCCCGCGTTACGTGGAAAATCCACCGTGCCAATGCCTGGGCGGTTGAGCCGGGATGCTTGCCGATTCCGTCACTGGCGGATGAGACGATCTGTCGTCAGCCTACGCCTGCCGGCACGTCACGCGGGAAAACACCGTGCGAGGTGCGAGGTGCGAGGTGCGAGGTGCGAGGTGCGAGGTGCGAGATCGGGACGCCGGCGTTGGCGTCATCACCTACTCCCTGCCATCGAAGCGCACCCCGCCGTCAGTTGGCGCATGGCAACGGCAAAGAGCACCCGTACATCCACCAGACCTTCAGCGTGCGCGTCCAACCGCAGTACTCTCTGTCCCACCTCAGGAAGTTCCATGCTCCGTCCTCTCGCCCTGGTCGCTGCTCTCGCCCTGTCGTCCGCTGCAACGCTGCACGCCGAAGATCTACCGCCGATCAAGCGCGTGATCCCCGACCAGGGCAAGGAGATCCCGTTGCCGGATCGTCAGCGTCTGAGCGGTGGCGTCGGCGAGTTGAAGAAGCTCATCGAACTGCACGCGGCGAAGTCGCGCTACGCCGCCGACATCCAGGTGTTCGTCAAGGCGCTCGACTTCGCCCTGCGCTTCGGCGAGTTCTATGACGAGAAGGACATCACCAAGGACGTGGCCAAGGCCAACTGGGCGATGAACCAGGCGAAGGAGCGGCTGGAGCAACTCGACACCCATCCATGGACGACGCAGAAGGGTTTGGTGGTGCGCGGCTTCACCTCCGCCATCGACGGATCGGTACAGCCCTACGGCTTGGTGATCCCCGAGAAACTCGACCTGACGAAACCGGCACCGCTTTATGTCTGGCTGCATGGCCGCCAGTCGAAGGGCACCGATCTGCACTTCCTGCATGAACGCGCGCACAAGGTCGGGGAGGTGCAGCCCGACGGCTTCATCGTGTTGCACGCCTTCGGCCGCCAGTGCATCGGCTTCAAGGGCCCAGGTGAGATCGACGTGCTGGAGGCGATCGCGCACGCGCAGTCGCAGTACCGCATCGATCCTGAACGTATCGTGTTGATGGGCTTTTCGATGGGCGGCGGCGGCGCGCGCTCGGTCGGCGCACACTACACTGACCGCTTCTGCGCCATCCACGCCGGTGCCGGCTACAGCGAGACGGCAAAGTTCATCAAACTGAAACCGGAAAACTTCCCGCCCGCCTACGAACAGACGTTGTGGGGCGTGAACGACGTGCCGGGTTATGTGCGCAACCTCTTCACCGTGCCGTTCACCTGCTACAGCGGCGACAAAGACGGGCAGATCCAAGCGTCGCAGGTGATGGAGGCGGTGTTCAAGGAACACGGCAAGGAACTCATCCACCTCATCGGCAAGGACACCGCGCACAAATACCACCCCGATTCGCTCAAGGAGGTGCTGGCGCTGCTGAAGGAATCCGTGGCGAAGGGCCGTCCGGCGGAACAGCCGACGCTGTCGTTCCAGACCCGCACGCTGCAATATAACAAACTGTTCTGGCTCGAAGCGCTGGCGCTCGACGAACACTGGCAGGACACGCGCATCGATGCCGAAGCCAAGGGCAAGGACGTGACGCTGACGACGAAGAACGTCAACCGTCTACGCGTCACCTGGCCGGCCTTGGTCAAAGGCGGGGGCACCGTCACCGTCGATGGCACCGTGGTCAAGGTCAGCGCTGTTTCGGGAAAAGGGCCGGCCACGGGTGCCGAGTTGGTGAAGGACCGCGGTGTTGCTGGTACATGGCGTGCGGCCAAAGCCGGCGACGACGAGGCGTTGCGCAAGCGCCCAGGCCTGCAGGGCCCGATCGACGACTGCTTCAACAGCGCCTTCCTGGTGGTCGAGCCCTCGGGCACCTCGCCCAATGCGAAATTCGATCGTTGGTCAAAGGCCGAGGCCGCGCACTTCCGGGAACGCTGGGCGAGTGCCATCCGCGGCGATCTGCGGGTGAAGCAGGACACGGACGTCACCGATGACGATCTGAAAAACTACAACCTGCTGCTGTGGGGCGATGCCGTCTCCAACAAACTGGTGGCGAAGGTCCTGCCCACGCTGCCGATCGCGTGGGACGCCAAGGCCATCACCGTCGGAACGACAACCTATGACGCGGGCGAACACGCCTTGGCGCTGATCTACCCGAATCCGCTGAATCCGGCGAAGTACGTGGTGCTCAACAGCGCCCTGACGTGGCGCGAGAACACCGACAAAAACAACTCGCTGCAGAACCCCCACCTGCCCGACTGGGTGGTGATCGGTTTCGACGTGGCACCCAACCAGGACGTCCCTGGAAAGATCGTGGCGACGGACTTCTTCAACGAGCAGTGGCGGCTGAAACCCTGAATCGGCTGGTCGGCTGATCCCGCGGAAACCCGTGGGCCATTCCGAGCTGATCCGGGTGTTGTGCTGCACGGCTGGTGATTGATCCCAGGCCTCCCGGAGCCTATGATTCGCCGGGTGCCTCGTGCCCTTTCCGGTGTTACCAGGAGAGGGCGGATCAGGGCCTGGAGGTTGTCGTGCTGATCGAACAGGCGAACCACAAGCAGCGTGCCAAGACCGGCGATGACGCCGCTCTGGCAGAGCTGGTGCGCGGCCATGGCCGCAGTGTCCGTCTGGTGCTGGGGACCTATGTCGACCGCTGGAGCGCGGTCGAACAGTTGGAGATCGCACTCTGGAGCGCGGTGCGTCTGGAGACCAACCACGCCGACATCACTGGGCTGATCACGTCCCGCACGCGCGACCTCGCGCTGCGGTACCTCGAACAGGCCGACCGTGAGGCGATCCAGGAGCGTGACGTTCTGCGCCGCCTAGTGGTCCAGGTGGCACTTGAGGATCTGCGCGCCCCACCGCCGCCAGTCGCACCCGCCGACCTAGTGCAACAACGCCTCCAGCAGGTATCCGAAGCACAACACACCCTGCTTGACCTCTATTACACCCGCGCGGTGGCGTTGCAGCACCTGGCACTGCAACGCAACATGCTGCTTGATGATCTGGCGCTTGAGAGCTGCGTCGCCCGCGCGGCCTGCGACTGGCGACCGGCTGGTGCGACACCGGCGGGCGACCGGCTGCTGCCCTCGCTGACCGAGGATCTGCTTAGCGACAGCCTCGATCCCGACTCGCGTGCGCTGCTCGCCACCAGCGTGACGCAGGATCTCGGTCGCAGCGTGCGCCTCGAACGGCAGGTGCGCCTGCACCTGCTGCTGCGCGCCCTGCGCGGACCATTCACCCAGCACGATGTGCAAGCCATCACGGCCGCCGCCGCGGGGCTGACCGATCAGGCACGGACGCAGACCGCCTCCGCGAGCGGCAGCGGACGCACGCGCATGCGTCAATCGGACATCACCCGCTCGTCGACCAGCAACCGGCGACCGGTCAGCCACCAGCGGGCAGCCAACCGGCAACCCCTGCTCATCATGGGTGGCATCGGGCTCGCGCTGGTGGTGCTCGGTGTCCTGGCGCTGCCCGGACGCAGCACGACGCCGAACCAGGTGACGACGGCCAGCACCACAGGGCCATCTGAAGTCGAGAGCCCGGTCGCGCCGCCACTGCCGTCACCCGCGACACCGGGGGTCTCCGCGTTGCGGCCACAACAACTCACTCCATCGACCGCCACACCCGTGCCCACGACCGTGACAGCGACAACCAGCGTGCCGGAGCCGCGCGTGGTCGAAACCGCGACCGTCGCGGCGACACCATCGTCAGCCGCGAGGATTGAGACCGTGGTCTTGATCAACGCAGACACCGATCAGCCCATCCCTGGGTACGAATCCCTGCCGCAGGACGTGACCATCCGACTGTCGCAACTGCCGACCCGGCGCATCAACTTCGAGTTCCGTGCTCCGCCTGAGATCAAGTCGATGATCTTCACCATTCCCGGCTGTTCGCTGAGGAAGGACGGCGTGGAGAAGGGCCGGCCCTTTTCCCTGTCGAACACCGGACCCGACTTCAAGCCCTGGACCCCGTCGACGAACAAGACCTACACGCTGACCCTATCGGCCTGCAGCGATGACAACGGCCAGAAGGTGGTGCGTCGCACCAGTTGGCAAATCCGTTTCAGCGAGTGAGCGGGCAGGCCACTGGCGGCCGGTGGTTGCAGGTCCGGGCGGCGTCCGATGCTCCCCGCCCCCATGCCGGTGATCCTCAGCTGCCACGACCTCTCCCGTTCGTACGACATCCGTCCGTTGTTCGAGGGCCTGTCCTTCGCCATCGATGAGGGCGAGCGCGTCGCGCTGATCGGGCCCAACGGCAGCGGCAAGTCGACACTCATGCGCATCCTCGCCGGGCTGGAGCAGCCGGACGAGGGCGAACGCGCGGTGGCGCGCGACCGCACCATGGTCTACCTGCCACAGCAGGACCGTTTCGAGGAAGCGACCCCGCGCGCTGTGCTGCTCGCCGCCGTGCCGGCGCACATGCCCGAGCACCAGCACGAGGCCATCGCCGCCGCCGCGCTGACGCGGGCCAGCTTCACCGCCGACCTCGCGGACCGTCCGGTCGACCAGTTGTCGGGCGGCTGGCGCAAACGTCTGGCGATCAGCCGCGCGCTGATGCAGGCGCCGGACCTACTGCTGCTCGACGAACCGACCAACCATCTGGACCTGGAAGGCATCTGGTGGTTGGAGCGGACCATGGCCTCGCTGCGCACCACCGTGGTCCTGGTCAGCCACGACCGCACGTTCCTGGAGCGGGTCGCGACGCGGGTGATCGAACTCAACAAGGCCTATCCTGGCGGCAACTTCAGTTCGTACGGCTCGTACAGCACCTTCCTGGAGAAACGCGCCGAGTTCATCGCCAACCAGAACAGCCGCCAAGAGGTGCTCGACAACCAAGTGCGTCGCGCGATCGACTGGCTGCGTCGTGGCCCGAAGGCCCAGACGGTCAAGGCCGCCGCGCGTATCGACGACGCGGAACGCAAGATCGCCGAGCTGTCGGAGCTGAAATACCGCAATGCTCAGCATAAAGCAGCGAGCATCGACTTTACCGCGAGTGGCCGACGCACCAACGACCTGGTGGTGTTATCCGAGGTGTCAAAGTCGCTCGGTGGGCGTCCGCTGTTCCGTGATCTGACGATGACGCTCTCGCCTGGCATGCGCCTGGGATTGCTCGGACTCAACGGCAGCGGCAAGACCTCGCTGCTGAAAGTCATCGCCGGCAAGCTCGAAGCCGACGCGGGCAAGATCAAACGCGCGTTCGAACTGAAGATCGTCTACTTCGAACAAACCCGCGCGGCGCTCAACCAGAACCAGACGCTGCGCAAGGCACTGTGTCCGACCGGCGATACGGTGATCTTCCGCGAGCGCGGCATGCACATCGCGTCGTGGGCGAAACGTTTTCTCTTCCGCCCGGAACAGCTCGAACTGGAAGTGTCGAAACTCTCTGGTGGCGAACAGGCGCGCGTGCTGATCGCCGACCTGATGCGCAAACCCGCCGACCTGCTGATCCTCGACGAACCGACCAACGATCTCGACATCCAGTCGCTGGAAGTGCTCGAAGAAAATCTCTGCGACTTCCCAGGCGCGCTGGTGATGGTCACCCACGACCGTTTCCTGCTCGATCGGGTGTCGAACTGCCTGCTGGCGCTCGATGGCAGCGGCAGCGCCGATCAGGTCGCCGACTACGCCCAGTGGGAGGACTTCGCCAAACGCCGGGAAGAACAGCGGGTTTCTGCGGCCGTGGCCGCCACCGCGCCGGTGAAGAACAGCGCAGCGAAGCCGGCCGCCAGCAAGGGCCTGTCGTCGAAGGAACGTCGCGAGCTGGAGAATATGGCGGAGAAACTCGCCGCCGCGGAAGCTGCGCTCGCCGTGGTCGACACGCGGTTGAACGATCCCGCCGTCACCAGCGATCCGGACGCCTTGGAGCAGGCCTGCTCCGATCTCGCCGAAGCCCAGGCCGGCGTCGACGCGGTCTATGCCCGGTGGCAGGAGCTGGAAGCGCGCACGAACGGGTGACGGTCGCCGGCTGGAAGCCGGTGGTCCATTGCCTTTTCCAGGAGCGCGACGCATCGTGACGGCGTGCTGACCACCGCGCTGCGAGCTTTCCCACTCCTCCTCCTGGCCTGTTGCCTGCCCGCGGCCGACGCGCAGCAACGCGCGCTTGATGCTGCGCAGGTGCTCACGCGCACGCCGACCCCGATGATGCACATCGCGCTCGGTGATGTGCAGGCCGTCGACGTGCGCCTGCACAGCGACATCCACGCCCCGCGGCTGGAGGCGAAACGCTGGCAGTTCGTCGTCGCCGGTCCGGCGACGGTACCTGGTCAGCGGGTGTTGTCGTCGGAGCTGATTCCCAAAGGAAAACCCGCTTCCGACCGTTCGGCATGGAAACGTCCGCTGCTGATCAGCGAACTCGACGCCGGCAAACGCCAGCAGCAGAAGGCCACCAGCATCTGGACCATGCGCGTCGAACTGCGCAGCCGCACGCTGCGCGAGGGTGCCGGCGGTGATCCGGTCGCGCCGCTGACGGTCGGCGAACGTGCCGCGGCACTCGCCGCGAGCAGCATCATCGACTGGACCGGCGAGAAGTTCCAACGCACGCTCGACGAACGGAAGCTCAGGCCGCAGGACGGCGAACACGCCATCGGTTTCGCTCGTCGCGTGCTGCACGCGGTCCGCAGCCTGACCTACGGCTACGCGCCGGAACTCGACCGCTGCGCGTCTGGCGTGCTCACCACCGGCGTCAGCGACTGTGGTGGCCTCGGCGCCGCGGTGGTCGCCACGCTGCGCGCGGCCGGCATCCCGGCGCGCCTGTTGGTCGGGCGCTGGGCCAAGTCCGCCGATCCGCAGGAGACACTCGAAGGCCTGCCCTACCGCCAATGGCACGTGAAGCTGGAGTTCCACCTCGACGGCATCGGTTGGATCCCCGCCGATGCCGCCGTCGGCATGAACGACCCCGCCGCGTGGTTCGGCGTGCAAAACGCTGATTTCATCGTCATGCACGTCGATCCGATCCTGAAGATCGACACGTTGTTCGGCGAACGCGAACTGACCTGGGCGCAGGGCCTCGCCTTCTGGGTCAAGGGCGGCGGCGATTTTGAGCAGATGGTGGTCGATGAGCAGTGGGTGGTGACGCCGGTGAAGTGATGCCACCGTCGTGCGATCCTGCTGGTAGACGACTGGTGCTGGGGTGCGATCCTGCGGTCCATGTCCACCGACGAGGTGATCGCAACTGAAGAGGCCCGGCCACCAACGGCAGCGGAATTTCTGCGCGACATCGCTGAAGCTCTGGGACCGTCATACCGTGTACACAGCGACGGCATCTTCCACTGGGCCACGCCTTTCCTTGATGACCAACACCACAAATACGCCCGCCAAGCCGCCTATGCGCTCAGTCGTGTCGGCCAGACCATTCCTGGACTGGTCACCACGCCGCCAGTGGACGGGTGGCCGGCGATTCTGTTCGCCTCGGTGGAAGATCAGTTGGCCTACGACGCACTCTTCGGCGGCGGCGGTTCAAACATCATCAACGGTGGCGTGTGGCGAAGCTGGCCCATCGGGCACCTAGCCATCCCGGTCAGCGATTGGGATGCGCTCGACGCGGCGTTCGGCCACGAACTGGTGCGCGCGTCGCTCAGCGGAACTGGCGTGCCGGTTTGGTTGCAGGAAGGGCTTGCGACCGAGTTGGAGACTGGGATGGGCAACCGTGTCGCACCGCTCAACGACCTGTACCAGTGGCGTCAGACCCTGGCGTGGTGGCGTTCACACCTTCCGGAATCCTTCTGGGATGCCTCGGCGTTTGCTACGCCGGAATCCTCACGGCACGCCTATGCCCTGGCACAGGTCATCGCCCTGCGCCTAACCCATCGTCCGGAACAGGTGCACCGTGCCTGCACCATCGGACCGCGGGCGTGGCAGGATCAGGACGCGGTGCTGCGCGAAATCATGGGCGCGGATCGCGCGACGGTGTTCCAGGCGGTGATCGGTGAAGGCCGCAAGCAGGGCTGGTTCGAACGGTTCCTTTACTGGTGTTTCGTCGGCGACCGCCTGTGAACGCTGGCAGAGCAGCGATTGCCCAGGTGCTCCGTCGCCCTAGCGTGCCGCCCCTTCATGGCCCGCACGTTCATCCAAGTCTCTGACCTACACAAACACTACGGCTCGACCGCGATCCTCGACGGTGCTTCCGTGGCGATCCAGGACGACCACCGCATCGGGGTGATCGGCCGCAATGGCGCCGGCAAGTCGACGCTCTGCCGCATCATTCTGGGCGAAGAAGCGGCCGACTCCGGCAAGATCAGCATGCACGCCGATCTGCGCCTGAGTTATTTGGAACAGAAGGATCCTTTCCGCGATGGCGAGAGCGTGCTCGCCTACCTGATGCGCTACTCCGGCTGTGCCGATTGGCGCTGCGGCCAGCTCGCTGGACGCTTCCTGCTGAAGAATGATCAAATGGCGCGCGAGGTGCGCAGCCTGTCCGGCGGTTTCCAGACCCGCGTGCGCCTGTGCGCCATGCTGCTCAAGGAACCGAACTTCCTGATCCTGGACGAGCCGACCAACTACCTCGACCTGAAAACTTTGCTGCTACTGGAACGGTTCCTTATCGATTACCGCGGCGGCTACATCATCGTCAGCCACGATCGCGAATTCTTGAAGCGCACCTGCACGTCGACGCTCGAAGTGGAGCGTGGTCAGATCGAATTGTATCCCGGCGCGGTCGAGGCCTACCTCGCCTACAAATCCGAGCAGCGCGCGCAGGCGGAAGCGGTCAACGCCAACGTCGAGATCCGCCGCAAACAATTGCAGACCTTCGTCGACAAGAACAAAGCCAAGGCGTCCAAGGCGACCCAGGCAGCGTCGAAGATGAAGATGCTCGATCGTCTGGAGACCATCGAGATCGCTGGCGACTTGGATGCGGTGAGGATCACCATCATGCCGGTCGAGACGCGCCAGGGCGCGGCGATCCGCATCGTCGACCTCGGCATCGGTTATCCCGACAAGACCATCGCCGAGGGCATCAGCTTCGAAATCGAACGCGGCCGCCACGTCGCGGTGGTGGGCGACAACGGCCAGGGCAAGACCACCTTCCTGGCGACGGTCGCGGGTAAACTGCCGGCGAAACACGGGGAGATCAAATGGGGCCACGGCATCGTCGTCGGCACCTATGCCCAGCACGTGTTCACCGCGATGGATCCGTCGTACACGGTGCAGCGCTACCTGGAAAAAGCCGCGTCCTCCGCCGGCGGGCCGATGACACCGACGCAGCGCATCCTCGACATGGCCGGCGCGTTTCTCTTCCGTGGCAGCGATGTCGAGAAGAAGATCGCGGTGTTGTCCGGTGGCGAACGCGCGCGCTTGTGTCTGGCCGGCCTGCTGTTGTCGCGTTGCACCGTGCTGCTGCTCGACGAGCCGACCAACCACTTGGATTTCGAAACGGTTGAAGCGTTGGCCGACGCGCTGAAGACCTTCGACGGCACGATCTTCCTCACCAGCCACGACCGGACGTTCGTCTCGCGCGTCGCCACCGACATCGTCGAGGTGAAGGACGGCAAGGTCGAACTCTACCCCGACGACTACGCCGGTTACGTCCATCGCATCGAACGCGAGGCGCTCGAAGGCGATGTGGCGACACCTGCTGGTGGCGCTGGGACGAAGGCGCCGGCGAGCGGAGCCGAGCGCAAGGCTCAGCACGAACGCCTGCGCACACTGAAGAACCAGATCAAGACGGTGGAGAAACAGGTCGCTTCTCTCGATGCCGAGAAGAAACAACTCAGCACCAAGCTCGAGGCCGATCCGGCCAACTACCACCCCGAGGTGGTCACCCGTCTCGACGTCGTCACCAAGTCCCTCGATGAGCAGGAAGCCCGCTGGCTGACACTCAACGAGGAGATCGAATCCCTCCAGGACTAGCTCGGTTTGCACCCCTGCCCGACGACACCCCGCCAATGCCGCGAGCGGCCCTGGACCCGCACTGGTTGCGATCGCGACCGGCAGAACATCTGATCCAGCAGTAGATACCGCGAACTCTCAAGGATTATCCTCATGGCCACCACCGTTACCGCGACCTCCCCCTGCCCGTGCACCAGCGGCCGTTCGTACGGCGAGTGCTGCGAGCCGTTCCTCACCGGCAAGGTCAACCCGCCGACCGCTGAAGCGCTGATGCGTTCGCGCTACACCGCCTACGCCGTCGGCCAGGTCGACTACGTCGCCGCCACCGATGATCCGGGCAGCCGTGAGAAGTTCGACAAGAACGCCGCGGAACAGTGGTCGAGCAAGTCCGAGTGGATCGGCCTGGACGTCATCGCCAAGGAAGGCGGCGGCGCCAATGATCAGGAGGGCGTGGTCGAATTCGCCGCCAAATTCAAACTCGGCGGCAAGGAACACGCGCACCGCGAGCGTTCGCGCTTCAAGCGCATCGAGGGTAAGTGGCACTACATCGACGGCGAGAAACCGGCGGTGAAGCCGTTCATCAACGACGCTCCCGCCGTCGGCCGCAACGACCCCTGCCACTGCGGCAGTGGCAAGAAGTTCAAGAAGTGTCACGGGGCGTGAGCCGCGCCTGAGGCCGTCGCCCCTGGGACCGCGGGCCACTGGCCCGCAGTTCATGGTCTTGCGGGCCAGCGG
>JACDEI010000028.1 GCA_013816485.1 Planctomycetota bacterium | reverse complement strand
TCCTCGCCTCTGGCGCGAAGACTGCCGTCATCGCCTGCCGCCTGGATGACGGTCGCTCAATTATGGTCCGCTTGATCCGACGCCCAGCGCTGCGTGGACGCCCGCTGAAGCACCAGAAGAAGCGCGATACCATGGTTATCCTCACCACGTTGCTGCCCAAACACGGCTTCGAAGCCAAGGACATCATCGACCTCTACGGCAAACGCTGGGGCATCGAAACGCTCTTTCGCGAAATGAAGGAAGCCTTCGGCATCGAACGTTTCCACGCGCGCAGCACCGAGGGCATCCAGCAAGAAATCGCCACCGTCCTCATGTGGGTTGCCCTGACCTCTGCCATCCACGCCGCCGTCCAGGACGGACTCACCGACGGAAAACGTGCCAACCGCACCGTCTCACGCGAAATCGCCCGCATCTGCCTCGCGAAGGCCCTCGATGACGGAACTCCGGCAAAAATCGATGCCATGATCACCGAAGCGCGACGACACGCCTATAAACCGCGGCCGGGACGATCATTTCCTCGTGTTTCCAAACTGCCGTTCGGACGCACGGAACGGGGTGGATAAAGTGAACGGCATTGGGAAGTCCGCGGCGGCGCGGGACGATGCTCGTCCCTGCTGCGCCAGGAAGTAGACAGCACCGCATGCGCCACTGAGGAGAACGACTAGGATCACTGTGAAAATCAGCCAGCGTTGAGCACGAGTCGAAGGAGACGGTACGGGCGACATGTGCGGCATGTGACGCTGGCTCATACCACTGGAGAGGCGCAGAAGAAGCAGCTCAAAGCAGGCGACCATCAAACGGTCCAGATTCATGGCGCTCGGTGGGCGTGATGCGCGGGAATCGCGGACGCCCGCTCGCAGACGATGGCATGCGCCTTCTAGTCAATCCAGACGCGATTGCCGATACCGGCGATGCGATAAGAGGCCCCGGTGTGCTGCGTCACGTTTGGTGCTGGTGCCACAGCCGCAGCGCTGCTTTGACCACACATTCACCTTCGTTCGGTTTTAATCGCTCACCCGTCGACATCGCCTTGTCGGCCTGATCCCTCCATAATGGTTGAGGTTGGATCAATTTTGCGGGTAGGCCAAACAGTGACAAAATGCGGGGCTGGACGAACACGTCGTGTCTATTAGCTTTACACTCCCCTTGATGCCCTCGGAGAGTTGGCCGATGCCGACCACCGTGATGCCCCGGCTGTCTTCACGGTCTCTCCGTGAAATCCATCAAGCCGCATTCAGAAAGCAGATCCCCATGCTCCTACCGCGCCTCCTGAAGAACTTGGTGATGATGGTGATCATGGGGATATACGCCTCGGGATCGTTGATCGCCGCGACTGCCCCCACCGTGACCACGACAGCAATCTCCGGAACCACGACGACGAGCGCCAACAGTGGCGGCAATGTCACCTCGGATGGTGGCGCTGCGGTGACCGCGCGTGGCATCTGCTGGGCGACGAGCACGCCGACCATCGCCAACAGTAGCACCTCTGAAGGGACGGGCACCGGCACGTTCACCAGCACGATGACCGGCTTGACCCCGGGAACGATGTATTACGTGCGCGCCTATGCGACCAATAGCGTCGGTACTTCGTATGGTGCAACCTTGTCGGTGCGAGCCTACCAGGTACCCACAATCACGACGCAGCCAGCCAGCCAGAGCAAGATCGTTGGCCAGACAGCGATCTTCACGGTCGCGGCGACGGGCACGCCGAGCCCAACGTACCAGTGGCGCAAGAACGGCACCAACATCAGCGGGGCGACGGCCACCTCCTATACCACGCCAACGTTGGTGATCGGCGACAACAGCGCACTGTATAGCGTCGTCGCGACCAACGCAGCGGGTGCAACGACCTCATCCGACGCGACGTTGACGGTGACCATTGGCCCGCCGGCACTGACCACGACGGCGATTTCGGGCACCACGACCACCAGTGCCAACAGCGGCGGCAATGTCACCTCTGACAGCGGTGCCGCTGTGACTGCGCGGGGGGTCTGCTGGGCAACCACAGCCACGCCGACGACGGCGAACAACACCACCTCGAACGGAACCGGAACCGGGTCATTCACGAGCGCGATCACGGGCCTCACCCCAGGCACCCTGTATTATGTGCGTTCCTATGCGACCAATAGCGAGGGGACGTCGTATGGTTCCCAGGTCTCATTCACTGCCCATATTGCACCATCGATCACCACCCAGCCGGTCAATCAGAGTAAAATTGTCGGCCAGACGGCGACCTTCAGCGTGGTGGCCAGTGGGACGCCGAACCCGACTTACCAGTGGCGTAAGGACGGCGTGAACATTTCAGGCGCGACAAGTTCGACTTACAACAGATCCAGCGTGCAGATCGGCGACAATGGTGCGGTTTTTACCGTGGTAGTAACCAATAGTGCCGGTTCAGTGACGTCCGGCGGGGCTACCTTATCCGTAGCGATTGGCGCCCCCGTGTTGACCACTACGGCAATCACTGGAATTACCACCACCAGCGCCAACAGCGGTGGCAATGTCACCTCAGACAGTGGTGCGGTCGTGACGGCACGCGGTGTCTGCTGGGCGACGACGACGAATCCAACCACAGCGGATGCCATAACTACGAACGGTACGGGGACCGGCACGTTCACCAGCGCGCTGACCGGCCTGACTCCGGGCACGCTGTACTACGTGCGTGCTTATGCGACCAACAGCGTGGGAACCTCCTACGGTGCCCAGGTATCCTTTACCGCCCACAAAGTGCCAACGATCACCACCCAACCAGCCAATCAAAGTAAAGTGGTAGGGCAGACGGCGACGTTCACCGTGGTAGCGAGCGCCACGCCCAGCCCGACGTACCAGTGGCGAAAAGACGCCGTGAACATTTCAGGCGCGACGAGTGCAACCTACAATAAGACCAACGTGCAGATCGGCGATAACAGCGCCATTTTCAGTGTGGTGGTGACGAATAGCGCGGGGACGGCGACCTCCGACGGCGCCACGTTGACCGTAACACCCTCCATCCCGACGGTGAGCACGACAGCGATCTCTGGCATCACGACCACCAGTGCTGCTAGCGGCGGCAATGTCACGTTGGACGGTGGAGCGGCGATCACGGCGCGCGGCGTCTGCTGGTCGACCACGACCAATCCCACCACGGCGAACAATGCCACGTCGGACGGGACCGGCACCGGCACGTACACGAGCACAATGACCGGATTGACCCCAGGCACGACCTATTACGTGCGTGCGTATGCCACCAACAGCGCCGGGACCGACTATGGCTCTCAAATCTCGTTCAAAGCCTACCAAGTACCCACCATCACGACCCAGCCCGCCAGCCAGAGCAAGATCGTCGGTCAGACAGCGACTTTCAGCGTAACGGCGAACGGGACACCGACCCCGACCTACCAGTGGCGCAAGAACGGCACGAATATCAGCGGCGCGACCGCCACCTCCTACACCACACCCGCGTTGGTGATCGGTGATCATAGCGCCCTCTACAGCGTGGTGGTGACCAACGCAGCGGGAGCGACGCCGTCCTCGGATGCGACGTTGACGGTGACGATCGGGCCACCAGTGCTGACCACGACGGCAATTTCTGGTATCACTCCCACCAGCGCCAGCAGCGGCGGCAACATCACCTCTGACAGCGGCGCTGCCGTGACCGCGCGGGGCGTCTGCTGGGCCACGTCGTCCAATCCGACCATAGCCAATAACACGACGTCGGATGGGATCGGCACCGGCCTGTTTACCAGCGGGCTGACCAACCTGAACCCAGGATCGACCTACTTCGTCCGCGCGTATGCCACCAACAGTGTGGGGACCGCGTATGGCTCTCAGATTTCTTTCACAGCCTACAAGGTCCCCAGCTTCATCAACCAGCCAACCAACCAGAGCAAGACCGTTGGCAACACAGCGACCTTCACAGGCGCAGCCTTAGGCACACCAAACCCGACGTTTCAGTGGCGCAAGAACGGTATCAATATCAGCGGCGCGACCACTAATACCTACACCACGCCCACGCTGGTGCTCGGAGACAACGGAGCACTTTATAGCGTCGTAGTATCGAATGCCGCGGGTACGGTAACATCCGCCAACGGGATGTTGTCGGTGACGATTGGCCCACCAGTTGTGGCCAGCGTCGGATTCTACGGAAATACCGACACTACTGCCTCCAGCGGAGGAAATATCACCTCCGACGGCGGTGCTGCCGTAACCGCGCGGGGCGTGTGCTGGGCCACGACGGCCAATCCGACCACGACCAACAACACGACCTCGGACGGGACCGGCATCGGCACGTTTACGAGCGAGATCACCGCCCTTACCCCAGGCGCGACATACCATGTGCGTGCCTATGCGACCAATAGCGAAGGAACCTCCTATTCTTCCGGGTTCTCATTTGTCGCTCACATTGCGCCATCCATTACGAGCCAGCCAGCCAATCAGAGTATGACCATCGGCCAGACCGCGACCTTCAGCGTAGGCGCCAGTGGTATGCCGTATCCGACCTACCAGTGGCGCAAAGACGGAGTGAATATTTCTGGTGCCACGAATGCGACGTACACGAAGACCAATGTGCAGGTCAGCGATAGCGGGGTATTCACCGTGGTGGTGACCAATAGCGTCGGCTCGGTGACGTCAAATGCCGCTTCCTTGTCCGTCGCAAGCGGTCCACCAGTGCTGAGCACTACGGCAATCTCCGGCACAACCACCACCAGTGCCACCAGCGGCGGTAACGTCACTTCTGATGGAGGTCATTCCGTGACCGCGCGGGGCGTCTGCTGGGCTACGACGACCAATCCGACGACGGCCAACAACCTGACGTCCGACGGAACCGGAACCGGCACGTTCACGAGTGCGATCACCGGTCTTACACCGGGCACCGAATACCATGTGCGTGCCTATGCGACCAACAGCCAAGGAACCTCCTACGGTTCCCAGGTCTCGTTCACCGCCTACAGTGTCCCATCGATCACGGTACAGCCCGTCAGTCAAAGCACGTTCGTTACTGATTCGGTGACCTTCAGTGTTTGGACGACCGGCGTGCCGAGTCGATCTTTTCAGTGGCGCAAGGATGGCGTGGATATCGTCGGGGCCACGAGTGGGACCTACACGCGAAGCAATGTACAGATCAGTGATCATGGAGCGGTCTTCTCCGTCTTCGTCTACAACAGCGCGGGAAATGTGACCTCGGATGGAGCCACCCTGACGGTGACGATCGGTCCGCCGGTAGTAGAGACCCTGCTAGCGGTCTCCAGCATCACCACCACCAGCGCCTACAGTGGCGGCTATGTCATCTCCGAAAGAGGAGCACCCGTGACGGCACGCGGTGTATGCTGGAGCACGATGGCAAATCCGACGACGGCAGACAGCAAGACAGTGGATGGGACAGGGGCAGGGGACTATGCGAGCATGTTGACGGGTCTGACTACCAGCACCACCTATCAGGTGCGCGCTTACGCGACCAATAGCGCGGGGACAGGATATGGGCCATCAGTGTCGTTCACCACGCCTGGGCCTACCTTTCGTTCGCCCTTGATCAAACCACCACCATTTGATGCGGCTGCGTGGCAAAATGATGCCGCCTACCGCTCTGCGTACGTTCTCAACAATGATCCTGGTCGAGTCTGGCAGACGGCCGCCGGCAGCGTCGGTACCCCAGCGCTTGAAATCCTGGGCCAAAGCCAAGTCACGGTGACACGTGGTGGGATCACGACCTTGCGTGTTCGTGGTGCCCCAGGATCGCCAGTCACGTTCGTTCTGCTTGGGTCGGGTTATTTTGCCGGAACCGAGGTCAAAGTCTGCACCGTCCTAGCCGATGCCAATGGAGATGCGGAAGCCCCGTATTCGGCCACATTCGCAGGGGGAGGGGGCGGCCGTATTCCGATTCTGGTTGGATCGCCCATGTCGGTGGGGCAAGTCCGTTTTCTCTTGGAGACGCCATGAACTCGTTCCGCTTCTTACTGAGTGCAATGGTGCGTTCGCTCATCTGCATCCTCACCCTGTCTTTGCTGAACCACTCCATGCAGGCTGCCGAGGTGATTCCTCCGGTAGAATCTGAATTCTCGACATCGATCGTCGAAGAATACGAGGAGTTCGGTGAAGGCATATTGACGGAAAATACGCATCCAATTCCGGCTAATACGATCAAGCTGACCTTCAGCTGGGATATGTATGATATCCCTGATATGCTGGTGGTTACGTACAATGACGAAATAGTATTTTCTACGAATGGAGAAGTGCCAGGAACTGGGAGTGCCGTGATTGACATCGCTCCTTCTCCGGGCGAGCCATTTGTGGTCGTAAAAGTCATGAGCTCGGACCCTGGCACTGCGTGGGAGTACTCCTTTGTAGCAAAAGCACTCAGTGGCGCCGGATCGTTTCCTAAAGAAGGACCTCTCGACGCTTGTGTTGTTGGAGCAAAGTCCGCAGCACAATCGATGGTGGATAACAATCGCCGCCAGCACATCCACGACGCGATCGATTTTACCGCGAACAATGACGCTTCGTTACTGGGATGCCAGGCGTGCGGCGGGGAAGGCGGTGGTAATGAGGCAGCGCTGGCAGAGTTCCAATTGGCGCGCTTCCATCGGTACCTTGATGTGGACCAGCGCAGCAGCTTCGGTGCAGGAGTCTTTTCGAATTATGACAGCAGCCTGCAGTTGTCGGCAGCGTCGGGCACCATCACCCGGATCGAGTGGTTCGATCCGCTGGAACTGGTCCCATTCCGCTTCACCGCCGGTGGTGTCGCTGGCACCTTCACCGACCCACACCGCCAGGCGGTGCAGGGCGTCTTCCTCACCACTTCGGCTGGGGTAGCCACCAACGCGCTGGCGGATGCTGCCCGCGCTACGGTCAAACGCTGGGATGGTGCCCGGCTGGAGTTCGAGATCATCCGTCTGGCATCCAGCGGCAACGCGAACCGCATGGCTCGGCTCACCGGCCGCTACAACCGCCAGGGCAGCGGCTTGGTCGTCAGCTACGTCCATCCGGTGACGGCAACCGATGCGACGTTGTCCTATGATCGCAACCGGCTGTGGCAGATCAGCCAAGTGACCGACGGCTATGGCCGGACGGCCTCATTCACCTACGGCCACCATGACGGCCAGTGGGCCGTGACCAGTGTGGCATGCCCAGGGGGAACCACCCTGACGTACACCTATGGCGCCAACAATCTGGCCGGCCTCAACCAAGTGACCTACCCGACGGGTGACGTGTCGACCTTCAGCGCGGCGTACGATCCCAGTAGCCAGGATGTCAAACTCAGTATGTCTGACGCCGGCAGTTCCGGAATTCACCGCCGAAAGACGCTGTACCTGACGGCCAGCACGGCCGTTTCCACGTCTGGTGAGACGGCCGTACATGTGCCCAACCAAGTACATGCGGTGAAGAATGGTAACGACGAGATCTCCTACCTGTCCTGGGTTGAATCACGTAAGGTTCCGGACGCTCAGGGTGCGACTTTCTACTCCTACATCTATGAAGGCGGTGGTGCAGGTAATACCGGAACGTTGATGCGGTATGATACCAATGACGGCCTGCCAGTGCGTACCCTGCGGGCGGTATCATGGGTGTTCGGTCAGCCGAGCTCGACCTATACCTGGGAGGTCGTCCAGTCGTACGTGACCGGTGCGAATCAACGCCTCACCAGCCGTACCGAGCCCGATGGGACTGAATATGATTTTCAACGCGATCCGGCCAGTGGAGCGATCACCAGTACAACCGTCACCCCGCCGGTCGGAGCAAGTTACACGCAGAAATCGACCACCTATAACGCCTTCAATCAGCCGCTGATCGAAATCGACGGCCTTGGGCGGAAAATCAGGTTCGTGTACGACACCGCTGGCAATCGCTTGACCAAGACCGCTGGGTACGAATCGAGCGTCGCATCGAGCTGGGGATGGACCTACAACGCGCGCGGACAAGTGCTGACCGCTGCGGACGCCAACCTGAACCAGACCGACTACGTGTATGAAGAGAACCCCGGCAACCATTACCGTCGCCTGATCGCGGTGATCGAACCGGCGGATATCGTCGCCGGGCCGCGTGCGACACGCCAGATCACCTACGATGCCGTGGGGAGAATCGCTACCACGACGGATGCCGAGGGGCGTACTGCGACCTTCCTCTACGATCTGCGCAACCGCCTATCGCGGATCACCTACCAGGACACGTCCTATGAGGAATGGACCTACGGCAGTGGAATTTATGCCAACCTACTGGTCAACCAGCGTGACCGGAATGGCAATCTCGACACGATGACCTACGACGCTGCCGGACGCATGACCGGCAAGAGCCGGTCGAGTCCAACGGCAACGATCGCGCAGACCTCGTCGTGGACGCATGTCTGGGGCAAGGATCTGCCGGCGACCGAAACCATCGACGGTGAGACCACGACGTTCGGCTACGATTTCCAGTTCCGTCGCATCAGCGAGACCCGTTCGCCACGTGCCGGTGTGACGCTGGTCTCCAGCCGTCTGTATGGCAGCGACCAGTACGTGAATTACGAGCAAGACCCGTATGGCCGGCGCATCTATCAGGTCTACAACGAGCTTGGCTTGGCCAAGCGCACGGTGCGAGAACTCGTTCCCGGCGCGTTGACGGTGCCGACGACCTCACTTGCCGCCCGCAACGCCTACCTGAATGGTTTGGCGCGAATTTTAACCCCGAATCCCGCCTACGTCATCGCTGACCAAGCTTACGACGTGGAAGGCCAAGTGATCGGTAGCACGGACGAACGAGGCATCACCTCGGTGATCGACTATGATGCGCAAGGGCGCATCACGGCGTCAGTCGAAGCGGCAACAGATGCTTCCACAGTACCCGCCACCATCACGCCGTACGCCGCGCGTACCGAGTTCGGTTACGATGCGAATGGCAACCGCACGATGGTCGTCCACCCGCGCAGCTTCACGCGCAATCCCACTACTGGGGAATTCACCCAGATCACAGTTCCGTTTGTCGCCGCGTCCGCCTACACCGGCCGCAACCTGCTGAAGTCGGTGACCGAGGCGAATGGCACCAGCGACGCCGCGACGGTGAACTACACGTACACCCTGACTAAACAGAAGGCGAGTCAGAGCGATCCACGTAACGCAGCCTGGCTGACGAATTTCACCTACTACGCGTGCTGCAACCGTCTGTACCAGATGATCGACGCCCTTGGCTTGGCGACGACTTACACCTATGACGCCAATGGCAATGTCCTGACCGTACGGGATGCCAACAACACCGGCCAAAACCGCACCTACGACGCCCGCAACCGTCCGCTGACGGTCACCAACACCGACAACGAGACGACCACCATCACCTATGATGAGCACCTGACCGACGCGGTCGGCCTCAGCGGTACCTACGCGTCCGCGCTGACCAACCTCGGCTTTACCACCGGCGCGGACGGTTTTGCCATGGAGACCAGTAACCACCTTGGCGAGACCACTCTGGAGATCCGTGACGGTGTTGGTCGCGTCGTGCGGCGTGTCGACGGCAACGGCAATCAAACCACTGCCAGCTACGACGGCTTGACCGGCGGCTTGGTCGTCACTTCAGTCACCGATGCGTTGGCCAATAGCAGCACCAGCTACGCTGATGGCAGCGGTCGAGTCCGCCAGACGATCGACGCGCAGAACCGCACGTCGACCGCCACCTTTGACGCCAGCGGCAACCAGCTCACCGCCCTGGATCCCAACAACGTCGGCTGGACGGCGACCTATGACCTGCGTAACCGCCGTCTGACCACCACCGACACACACGGCGACGCCACGGCGTACACGTACGACCTGCACGGCAACGTCATGACCACGCGCGACGCGCTGCTGAAGATCCAGCAGTACACGTACGACTATCGTGACCGTAAAGTCACCAGCAGCGATCGCCTGGAACCGGTCGCCGGCGTCACCAGCTACGAGTACGATAAGGCAAATAACCTGCTGGTGATCACCGATGCCGATTCAGTGACCAATGGGGTCACCGATTACAGCTACGATCAGCGCGGCAAGCTGGAGACCGAGATCTTCCCGATTGGCAAAGACGGCAAGCGCACGGTGCGGACGTACACGTACGACAACGGCGGTCGCTTGTGGAAACGCACGGTGACCACTACTCCGGCGACGACGCCGCCCCTGAATGAGTTGACCACCTACGGCTACGACAATGCCAACCGCCTGACCAGTCGCGCCTACAGCGACGGCCAGGGCAATGACAGCTTCACTTACGACGATACCGGACGCCTGCAAACCGCGGTGAGTGGAAGATACGGATCGACCGTGACGCGCACCTACACCGGCAACACCCCTGCGGAAAAGGCCGGACGCCTGACCAGCGAGCAACTCTCCCTGAGCGGTGCCAATGCTGGCCTATGGACGGTGGCCTACCAATACGACGCGGCGAATCGCTTGAGCACGCTGACTTACCCCACCAGCGATACCTCGGTACGCACCTATACCAGCCGCCACCAGCTCGACACCGTGACCTTTGCTGGTGCCAACGTCGCCACGCGTACCTACGACAACGGTGGGCGCCTGACCGGCACCACCTTCGGGAACTCGCTGGTGGAAACCCGCACCTACCGCAGCGACGTCAGCGGTGTCGACAACCAGTTGGCGACCCAGGTCATTCCTGGAGTTACCAACTTCGCCTACGCTTATGATGCCAACAAACGCATCACGCAGGAGACCAACGGATTGTTCAGCGCACAGACGCAGCAGTTCAGTTCCTACGACAATGAGAACCGTCTGACCGGCTGGAGCCGTGGTACCGACACGCAATCGTGGACGCTCAGCAAGGTAGGCGACTGGACTTCGACCACCATCAATGGCGTGGCGCAGCCGCGTACGCACAGCGCGGTGCATGAGGTCACTGCCATCGGTGGCGTACCGCTGGATTACGACCTGAAAGGCAATCTGAAGCAGAACCTGGATGGAGCGCTCTATAATTGGGACAGCGAGAACCGCCTGACCGCAGCCACCGTGGCCGACACCACCTACGGTGTCACCGACACCGCGACCTATCGCTATGACGCCTTGGGCCGCCGGGTGCAAAAGACTGTGTACGGCATGGTGACGACGTTCATCCACGCCGGTGCACAAGTGATCCACGAATTCGATGCCAAGATCCAACTGCCGGCAGCATCGGCCGATGACGACGGCACCGGTGCCGGCACGCCTCCAGGAGGCGGTATCCTCCAAGGGGCGGGCGTCACGCGCTTCAACTACCAGCCAAGCCTGTCGCCGATCCCGCCCGGCTTCTTCGCCGACAAGGGCAAGGTCTACGGCACTCGCTCGAACGGGAAGTCGTACGGTTGGCTGACCAGCGCGCGCACCGACACGGTGATCCGCAATCAGCATCCCTATCTGCAATTCGACACCTTCAACCAAGCGTGGTTGAACAACACCGGCAGCGCGGGCACCTGGGAGATCGACTTGGCCAACGGCACCTATGCGGTGATCGTCGTGATGGGTGATCCGGCATCGGCCAACCAGACGAATGATCTGACCATTGAAGGGCAGGTGCAGACCGATCCGGATCCTGCAGTGGCCATGCCGATCGGGTACCTGCGCGGTGATTACGATGGATATGCCGTGACGGCCACTGTCGCTGATGGCAGGCTGACCCTGGCCATTCCAGCCACGGCTAACAATCCAAAGCTGTGTTTCATTGAGATCGGAGCGCAGGGGTCATCGATCACCCAGGCGGATATCGACCGGCTGGAAGCGGCAATCGAGGATGCGACCGCTGAGACGGGTCTGCCACCGTTCCCGAAGCCGCAGCCGACGCCCCGGCAGTACGTCTATGGCAGCTATGTCGACGAACCGTTACTGATGCGGGCGGCGGGGACGCGGTATTACTATGTGTCGAACCGGCTCTACTCAGTGGCGGCGATCACCACGCAGGCGGGGCAGGTGGCGGAGCGGTATAAGTATGATGCCTATGGGAAGCAGGGGGTTTTGGCGGAGAATGGGGTGGTGGCTTATAAGCCGTCGGATTATGGGCAGTTTCATGGGTTTACGGGGAGGTATCATGATCAGGAGACAGGGTTGACGTATTTTAGAAGCAGGTATCAAGATTCGGCAATGGGACGTTTTTTAAATAGAATGCCATGGCAAGGAAATAATAAACTTCAATTGGATTACATTCTATCAAACTATTCTCTAATAGTTATGGATATGGACACCAAAGGACCGCACATTCATGCGATTGAAGAAGGCAGGCACTCTTATATTCAAGATCGATACAATTTATATGATTTTGCAGATAGTAATCCGTCAAACGGGACAGAGCCGTATAGCACAATCAGGAATGAAGTGGAGGGCAGCGGAGGCGGGCGAGGGGTGCCCGCTCGAAACGGGGCAACCCTGGAAAACACGATTAAAGAAATTAGGAGGATGATCGCTGAGCCAATGCCTAACCCAAGGGACTTCGCTACACGCGAAGAGCTCGATGAGGCCATGTGGCAATATTTCATGGAAAATCCACTGCCTTTCAGAGGCAGCGTAAAGTTTAAGCCAAAGAAAGCGAATTGTCCACCTAATGCCCCGTGGAAGTTCAGTCCAGACCGAGACCTAGATTGGCGCGGAAAGGGGAAAAGTCATAATGATGCCATTGATGAAGCCTTCCGTAGAACCGGCGTCCCAAGGGAAGATTTTGAGGTGACGAAATGGGGCAAAGACGCTCATGGAAAATCGCATCCCGTAGAGTGGCGTGCTAAGGGTGGTGCTGAAGTTAACGTAGATTGGCCGCACGCTAAGAATGGACCAGCGCTACCTCACGTAGGGTACCAAACTCCGGGAAAAGGTAATGCGGCTGGACATATTATTCTCGATTCTGTACCCTATAATAGGTGACCTATGCCATACGACCGAATTCAAGGTGAAATCTTAGCTGCTTTTGAAAAACGGTGCAAAAAGTGCGTCCCGATTTCGGGAGACTCCGCATTGGAACTTGAGGCCGAGATCAGAAAATATTTCTGTGATTCAGGAAAATCTGGCGGTCAGCTATGGGAATCCATTAGAGTTGCGGAGGAGCAGTTTCTCGGAGGCGAAAACCAGCCTCTATTAGAAGCGCTCTCAATAGAAAATGAGTCGATACGGGTTCTCATTGATGACTGGAAGGGGTACTCGGCAATTGAGGTTGGTAGTTCCTCTGATTTCGCTATTATTTTAAGTGATTTTTATAATTTTAAATGGTATGCGCTCACATCGAATGGATCTAAGCTCATTTGCAGGAATGATCACGACTACATGATTATTTCTTTGAAGGCGCTGTAGTGCGTACTGCGCAGAAATCCGTTCTCGCAGAACCTTTCTCAGCCGTACTGCGCAGAAATCCGTGTTCACCAAAACCGCTCTCGACACCGATCATTTCCAGTCAAAATCGCAGCCTGATGCCCACGTCACCGACCAACAAATCGCAGCGTAGCCAGCCGATGCGGTTGGTGAACGGCACTACTATGCATCGAACCGGCAGTACTCGCCAGTAGCCATCACAACGCAGAGTGGGCAAGTGGCCGAGCGCTATATGTACACCGCCTATGGTGATCGGGTAATCCTGGCTGATAATGGCGTCGTTGCTTACAAGCCATCAGACTTTGGTCAGTTTATCGGATTTACAGGGCGTTATCACGACTATGAGACACAGCTTACGTTCTTCAGGACGAGAGTTCAGGATCCAAAAGTGGGAAGATTTTTAAATAGAAATCCGTGGTTCGGAATGGGATCGCTTAGAATGGGGAATATGGAGATACAATGTTTAGATGAAGAATGGAGTAGCGAATTTGATGGATTGCTAGGCCAGAGCAGGGGAAGCTATATTCAGGACAGGTATAATCTCTACGATTTTATGGGGCAGGACCCGTCGAATAGTTTAGAGCCGTTTAGCGGAAGGAGATCGTTGACCCAGCAGCAAATCGTGGAGCTGGAAGCAAAGATTACACGAATATTGCAAGCCTTGGGTTACGAAACAGGAAATGTCCGAAACCCAAATAGGTATCGCAGGGGCCCTAGAGGCGAAGAAATCCTAGATTTTTCACCGATGACGGTGGAAGGAATGCGCGCCCTTCGGGCTGCTCAGCAGGCATATGAAGACATGACTGGAATTCGCCTGAAGTCCGCCAGCTGTTGGCCTAATATTAACAATTTAACAGGCGCACAGAGAAGAGAGCTTGAGCTAAAGATGCAAAGAGCTAATCATGAAGAGATATTCCGATTGCAATCAGAGATAAGATATCAACGCCTTCAAAATACCGCGGGTAGCAGGAGCGATTACGGCCCCGCTTTCGCTAATGGTCAAAATGGGATCTACGGGACAATCAATGCAAACGGGAGAGTGGATTATTACATCAACGCCGTGGCCAGCCCTGTTCCCGGACATCAAATGTTTTCTTCAATGATGAACCACTTTGGATCTAATGTCAGCTCAGTGGGCGGCACGTGGACTTATGGAACTAACCTCCAAGCATTTAATGCGATGACAGCCAGCGGCATTTCTCCGCAAAGGGCAGCAATGCAAACGTGGGCAGGGGAGCAGGCTGCCAGCTTTGGTTTTTCAAACGCAACGTCCATTAAAACATTTCCAGCTCATGCAACCCCTGGTAACTACACGAAAGTCGAGGTAACGTATGGAAGATAGCTCAACTCAAAATAAGCCGAACGAAAAGCTTATTTCTGAAATTAGGGAATTGGCAAAATGCAACTCTGACGCCACCGATATCATTAGAGCCATAGTCAGAGTCTATCCGTCTGAGTCGCACGGGAGGAGTTTTATGATAATTCTTCACATACGAAAAGCATTCAGCCTAGAATTGTCCATTATCCTTCCAGTATTGGGATGGAAAGAGCTTGGATTAGGACAGCTAAGCGATAAAGAAGTAAATGATATCCTTTCTCCTTCGATTAAATCATACACTCCAAAAGTTTAGCTGAGGGGGTCAAATATTCCCGCGTCCTGTGAAAAAACTCAGACAGCCTCTGAGGGGGTCAAATATTCCCGCCGACGCAACCACCGATCCGGACCGGCGCTGCGCCACGCACCCTGCCCAAGACTCACGCCGCCGTGCTGCGCAGAAATCAGTCACAGCAAAATTCCTCGAATCGCTGCGCCGCCTGAGCATCGACAACACATTCCGGATCCAAGAATCCATCACTGTGACGCAGCCTGACCACCAAAGATCAGAACGCAGCCAACGTGGGCGCTTGGCAATTCACGATGTTTTTTGCCTATGGTCACAGCAGCACCTGCCGTCCGACGTCGCGTCGGCGGATCCAGCAACGATCACTTCGCTAAATTCAGGCTGCGACGCGGTGGTAGTGCCGCACGACCCCGCCACAGCGGGCGATGCAGTGGATTTGACTGGCCTTGAAGCCTGCGATGGATTTCTGCGCAGGTGCGGGAGCGGTCTGGAATTCGCTGCTCAGCGGTCGGTTGCCCTTCCCCTGATGTGGTCGCTCTCGATTGTAATGATCGTCGACGAATTCATGGAGCACCCGGCACAATCCGGCATAGCCCAGGAACCACACCCGGCGCGTGCATTTCCGTTTGACGGTACGCACCCAGCGCTCGGCGAACGCATTGCAATTGGGACTTCTGGGCGGAATGGGAACCGTTTCGATGCCGGCAGCACTGAGCACTTCCTTCCATCGCCCGCAGAACTTGGTGTCGCGGTCGTGGATGATCTGACGACAGCCTACCTGCTTCAGCCAGCCAGTTTCTTCCATCGTCTCATTGCGAGCGACCTGGGTCATGTAGTCCGCGTTGGAGTGCTCGGTGACGCCCAGGATCTTCACCTGCCGGGTCTTCAAATGAATGGCAAACAGCACGTCGTAGGTCGTCTTGCCCAGCCAGCCCCAGACATCGATGGTGAAGAAGTCGGTGGCCACCAGCGTGTCGGCCTTCTCGGTCACGAAGCGTTTCCACGACCAGTCAGTGGCGCGCTCTGGTGCGGGCTTGAGTCCATGGCGATCGAGGATGGCAGCGATGGTGCGTGGCGAGAGGGGGATGAGCAGCAGGACCAGCATGCCGGCGATGCGCATCTGTCCCCAGGTGGGATTCTCCTGGGCCAGTCTGAGCACGACCTTCTCGATCTCCGCATCGACCTTTGGTCTTCCCGGTCCGTCTCGCTTGATGCCGAGCTTGCCTTTCAGCATCAGTCGGTGCCAGCCGCGGATAGTCGCGGCCTTGGCGACGGTGGCGATCTCACCGAGTCGCTTCCAGCCAACGCCGCTGGCCGTTCGCGCGAACTGTTTGCGCCACCGATCGGTGAAGTGCAGTGCCTTCCCCTCGGGTATCTGATCGTGGAGGTAGGCGATCTCAGTACGCAGATACGCGACCTCGGCGATGAGCGTTTTGTTTTGCTTGGCCAGGATGGTTGCGGCGATCAGGCGGGTGAGAAATGGCAGGCTATCCATAGGGCGCGGGAGGATGTGCAGATCCCACTCGCCGACAACCTCGCCCTTGCCGCTGTGCACACCGCGCCGACTCTGCGCGCCCATGGCCAAGCGGTCTTCTTCTCCACCTCGTCGCTCGCAAGACACCGCCTACAAGCGACTGTTCTCGCACCCGGAGATGGTGGCGGATCTGCTCCGCGGCTATGTCGATCGACGCGTGGCGAAGAGCTTCGACCTGAGCACGCTGGAGCGTTGCAATGGCAGCTATGTCTCGCCGGACCTGCGCGAGCGGCGCAACGACGTGGTGTGGCGGATGCGTTCGGCCTCGGGTTGGACCTACGTCTATCTGTTGCTGGAATTCCAATCGACGGTCGACCGCTTTATGGCGGTGCGCCTGCTCGGATACATCGCGTTGCTGTGGCAGGATCTGATCGCCCAGCAAATCGTTCCCGCGGATGGTTTGCTGCCGCCGGTGTTGCCAATCGTGCTCTACAACGGCGATCGGCCGTGGACCGCACCGCGCCAACTGCGGGAACTGATCGCGCCTACGCCTGCCTTTCTGTTGCCTCTGCAGCCAAGCTCCTCCTACCACTTCCTGGACGAGAGCCGGGTACCGACTACCGCCGGGATGCGGCTCAAGAACTTGGCCTCAGCGATCTTCTCACTGGAACAGACGCAGGGGCTTGCCGCCCAGCGGAAGGTCATCGCCGCCTTACGTTCCTGGCTGAAGGATCGACCCGATTTGCGCGAAGCTCTTGGCACGTGGTATGCCGAATCTCTGGCCCCGACGGGCTTGCTGCGGTTGCCTAGAAGCGGTAGGATCACCATAGATGAGGTCGAACCCATGATGGCCACGCGCATCCTCAAAGACATCCAGCGGCAGGTCGCCGAAGGCAAAGCCGAGGGCAAGGCCGAGGGCAAGGCCGAGGGCATGGTCGACGCCATCCGTCAAATGGTGCGTTCAGGCGTTCTGTCGATCGACGCGGCTCGTACCCAGATCAGGGCACTGGCGAAGACCAAGAAGCTTTCGCCCTCACTCGCGAAGGCGGCGCTGATTCAGTTGGGCTGATTGGGTATGTGAGCGGGGCTGTGAGTTTGGTCGAATTTTAACATCAATTGCGACAACGTGTTGAGCGGAGACTCTTTGGCTCGGTTCCCCGGACCTCCACCATAGCAGGGTTCCAAACCCATGATCGGCCCACGGGCATCCCCCGTGGGCCGCGTCATTTGCCGTGGTATTCCGCGTATGTTTCGCTTTGACGTCCACCGTCAATTCGGACCAGAGAATGCCGCCGCCCCCGTTCCGCCTCTCTCTTCGCCCTTTTCTCTCTGATTTCTCAGACCTACCCACCATCGGGTCCGAACTCGTAAAGGGGGCTTCACGACGCCGCGCCTTTGAAGTACACGACCAGGCGGGCGACCATGCGGCTGTAGTCCTCGAACGTCGTCGGTTTGACCCAGTAATCGGTGGCGCCCATCCCCATACAGTGGGTCCGCTCCTTGGCGTCGTTCGACGAGGTGAACATGATGACGGGCATCGCCCGAAGGGCCTTGGAGGAACGGATCCATTTCAGCAGCTGCCGGCCGTCCATGCGCGGCATGTTGAGATCGAGCAGGACGGCCTTGGGGAGCGGGCTTCCAGCTTCGACCAGCTGCTTCAGATGATCCTGCCCGAACAGGCCGTCGAGGGCAGAGTCGAACTCGACCTCGATGCCGGCGTTCACGAGGGCGATGCGGACAAGCCGGTGATCCCCGTCGCTGTCGTCGACCATGAGCAGGTGGGGCTTATCCGGCATGGGTATGGGCGCTCGGCAGGGTGAAAAAGAATTCCGAGCCACGTCTTGGCTTCGATTCGAACCAGATGCGACCGCCGTGATTCTCGACGATCTTCTTGCACGACGCCAGGCCGATGCCGGTGCCCGGGTACTCGTTCCGGGTGTGCAGGCGCTGGAAGAGGATGAACAGTTTGCCGCCCTGGCTGGGCGGGATGCCGATGCCGTTATCCCTGACCGAGATGGTGACCCATCCGTCCGACGCCGTGGCGGCGACCTGGATCACGGGTGTGTCCTTGGAGCGGAACTTGAGGGCGTTGGACAGCAGGTTCTGGATCAGTCGGCTCATCCCCGCCGGGCTGCAGCGGACCGAGGGCAGTGGGCCGACCTTGATCACCGCCCGGGTGGCGGCGATGGTTTCGGCCAAGACGGCCACCTCGCGGCGGACGGCGTCCTCGGTATCGATGAGGACGATCTCGCCGATATCAGTGTCGATGCGACTGAATTCGAGCACCGAATGTACGATGGCCTTCATGCGTTCGGCGCCACCGGTCACCTGGGCGAAGTAGTCCTTCGCCCTCGGCGAAAGGTCGGGGCCCATCTCCCGCTCCAGCAGATGCAGGAAGTTGCCGATCATGCGGATGGGTTCCTGGAGATCGTGCGCGGCGATGTAGGCGAATTGCTCGAGCTCGGCGTTGGTGCGCTGAAGCTGGTAGGTCAGCCGTTCGAGCTCCTGGATGTGCTGCTTGTCGGTGATGTCCTTGGCCATCACCAGGCGATGCGTCTCCTTCCCCTTGTTGCTGCTGATACGGATGGTGGTGGTCGAAGCCCACACCTCCTTACCGTCCCTGTCGAGGTAGCGCTTATCCAGGGACGCCACCGCGCCTTTGCCCCGCGCCAAGCGTACCGCCTCCTTGGTCTCGCGCTTGCGATCACCGGGATGGGTGATGGCGGCGGTGGTCATGGTGGTGAGCGCCTCGGATTCGTACCCCAGCATCGCGCAGAAGGCCTGATTGACCTTGTGGAAGCGCTCGTCTTCGTCGAGCAGCGCCATGCCGATTGGCGCTTCGTCGAAGATGTGGCGGAACAGCGCTTCGTTGCGCGCGAGTTCCTCCGTCTGGCGATGGAGCTCAATGAACACCAGGATCTTGGCGCGCAGGATGGAGGGGACCACGGGCGCGAAGATGTAGTCGACCGCTCCGAGCGAGTACCCCTTGCTGGCGTGGGTATCGGTCACGCTGATCGCCGAGATGAAGATGATCGGCGTGTGCTCGGTGCGGACACACTGGCGGACCAGCGCCGCGGTCTCGAAGCCGTCCATCACCGGCATGTAGACGTCGAGCAGGATGACCGCGAACTCGTGGCGAAGCAGCAGGCGCAGCGCTTCCGTGCCCGAATGCGCGACCACCAGGTTCTGGCCCAGTTCCTCGAGGATCGCGGTGAGCGCGAACAGCTTGTCCGGCCGGTCATCGACGAGCAGGATGTTGACTTGGCCCGGCTGATCGCGCAGGGGCGGCTTGACCCCGATGTCCGATGGGTTGGCGGCGGTTCTCATGTGCGCGCCTTCTTCGCGGCCACGGCGTTCGGATGGTAGAGCCAGACGCACAGCAGCGACAGCAGCCGATCGGTGTCCACCGGCTTGGCGATGTAGTCCGAAGCGCCGGCCTCGATGCACTTCTCACGATCGCCTTTCATCGCCTTGGCGGTCACGGCAATGATGGGCAGGTTGCGGAACCGCGCTTCTGCGCGGATCGCGCCCATGGTCTCGTAGCCGTCCATGCCCGGCATCATGATGTCCATGAGGACGACATCGACCTTGGCGCCGCCCTTCGCCATCAGCAGCTCGATGGCGCTCTTGCCGTCATCGGCGGACAGCACCGCCATTTTGGAGCGCTCGAGCAGGCTGGTCATGGCGTAGATGTTGCGGATGTCGTCGTCGACGACGAGGGCCGTCCTGCCCGCGAGCACCACGTTTGGCAGGCGCAGCTTCTCGACCAGCAGCCGCTTGTCGGCGGGTAAGTTGGCGTGGACGCGATGCAGCCACATCGAGGTCTGGTCGAGTAGGCGACCGGGCGAGGCGAAGTCCTTGATCATCACCACGTGCGCCAGCTTCTTGGCCTGGGCGGCTTCCTTGGCCGTCAGGGTCCTGGCGGTGTAGACGATGACCGGCATCGCCTTTGCCAAGGTCAGCTTCTTGGCCTTCTCCAGGAGCAGCGACCCATTGAGGTCTGGCAATCCGACATCGAGGATCATGCAATCGAACGCCGCTTCCTTGAGGCAGGCGAGCGCGTCCTTGCCGGTGCCCACCGCGGTAATGACGACGTCGGCGGCACCGAGCAGCTGGACGATGCTGTCGCGCTGGTGCTCATCGTCCTCGACCAGCAGCAGGGTGCGGATCCGGCGCTCGGCGAAGTCCACGGCGCTGGCGAATATCTCGTCGACCGATTCCTGCTTGATCGGCTTGGTGAACACGCGGTGGGCGCCCAGGCGCAGCCCGTGCTCGAGATTGTCGTCGATGGAGATGACGTAGACCGGAATATGTCGGGTGGTCAGGTTGCCCTTGAGATAGTCGAGTACGCGCCAGCCGTCGATGTCGCGCAGCTGGATGTCCAGGAGGATGGCGGTCGGATTGAATTCCTTGGCCAGCGCCAGGGCGGCGGCGCCCGTCGACGTCACCAAGCCCTTGAACCCCTGCTCATGCGCCTGATCCAACAGGTATCGCGAAAAATTCAGGTCGTCGTCGACGATGAGCGCGACCCGGTCGCCGGCGTGGATCGAACTGCGGTCGTCGCTGACTTCGTTGGGGAGGTCGGAATATTCCGGAATTTGAACGTCGATACCGCGATCAGGCGCCTCTTCCCTGGCAGTTTCCAGCGGCTCGAGCGTGAGTGGAACCGGAGTTTGGGGGGCGCCCCCCTCGCTGAGCTTGTGGGACAAGGCCTTGGGTAGCGCGTAGGCGCGCGGCAGGTAGACCGTGAAGGTGCTGCCGACGCCGGGCGAGGACATGAGCGAGATCTCGCCGCCGAGCATGCGCGAGATCTCGCGGCTGATCGCCAGACCGAGGCCGGTCCCCCCGTACTTGCGGTTGGTCGAGCCGTCGGCCTGCTGGAAGGCCTCGAAGATGATGCGCTGCTTGTCGGGCTGGATGCCGATGCCGGTATCGATCACCGAGAAGGACATGGCACCGCCGCGAGTGTGGTTGAGGGAATCGTTCTCCGGGTTCCACCCGCCCAGGGACGTGGCGATCTTGACTGTGACGCTGCCACTGTCGGTGAACTTGAGGGCGTTCGAGAGCAGGTTCTTGAGCACCTGCTGCAAGCGCTTGCTGTCCGTGTTCATGGTCTTGGGCAGGTTGGCGTCGAGCTTGATGCTGAAGGTCAGGCCCCGCGATTCGGCGACGTGGCGGAAGCCGCGTTCGAGCTCTTTCTTGAGATCAGCCAGGTGCAGCTCGCCGGCTTCGACGGTGACCGTGCCCGATTCGATCTTGGACAGGTCAAGGATGTCGTTGATCATGGACAGCAGGTCGTTGCCCGAGGCGTGGATGGTCTTGGCGTAATCGACCTGCTTGACGGACAGGTTGCTATCCAGGTTGCGCGCCAGCTGGTCGGACAGGATCAGCAGGCTATTGAGCGGCGTGCGCAGTTCGTGCGACATGTTGGCGAGGAATTCCGACTTGTACTTCGAGGTCAGCGCCAGCTGCGTGGCCTTCTCCTCGAGGGCCGAACGAGCCTGTTCGACCTCGGAGTTCTTGCGTTCGACCTCGACGTTCTGGTCGGCGAGCAGGCCGGCCTTCACTTCCAGCTCTTGATTGGTCTGCTTGAGCTCCTCCTGCCGGCTCAGCAGCTCTTTGGCCTGCGACTGGGCCTGCTTGAGCAGATCCTCGGTGCGCATGCTGGCCTCGATGGTGTTGAGTACGATGCCAATCGATTCGGTGAGTTGGTCGAGGAAGACCTCGTGCGACGGGCTGAAGCGCTCGAGCGACGCCAGCTCCATCACCGCCTTGACCTGGCCTTCGAACAGCACCGGCAGGATCATGATGTTGTTCGGCACCGACCTGCCGAGACCGGTCGCGATTTTGACGTGATCGCGCGGCACGTTGACGAGGATGACCTTCTCCTTGTCGATCGCGCACTGTCCGATCAGGCCTTCGCCGAGCCTGATCTCGGTCGCGCCCTCGTGGGTGTAGGCGTAGCTGGCCAGTAGCTTGAGCCGGGGATCGTGCCTGACCGCCGAGAGCGCGTCGTCGTCCTTGGACGTCTCAAGGGTATAAAACACCGCCTGCTGCGCCGACACCATCGGGGCCAGTTCCGACAGGATCAGCTTGCCGACCGCGATCAGGTCCTTCTGGCCCTGGAGCATGCCCGCGAACTTGGCGAGGTTGGTCTTGATCCAGTCCTGCTCACTGTTTTTGAGCGTGGTGTCCTTGAGATTGCGGATCATCTCGTTGATGTTGTCCTTCAACGCCGCCACTTCGCCTTGCGCCGCGACCGAGATCGAGCGCGTCAGGTCGCCCTTGGTCACCGCGGTCGCGACCTCGGCCAGGGCTCGCACCTGGGTGGTCAGGTTGGCCGCGAGCTGGTTGACGTTGTCGGTCAGGTCGTTCCACAGGCCGCCGACGCCCTTGACGTCGGCTTGGCCACCGAGCTTGCCTTCGGTGCCGACTTCGCGCGCCACGCGCGTCACTTCCGACGCGAACGCGTTGAGCTTGTCGACCATGGTGTTCATGGTGACCTTGAGATCGAGGACCTCGCCCTTCACGTCGACAGTGATTTTCTTCGTCAAGTCGCCGGCGGCGATCGCGGTCGCCACTTCGACGATGTTGCGGACCTGGCCGGTGAGGTTGCTGGCCATGAAGTTGACGTTGTCGGTAAGATCCTTCCAGGTGCCGGCCACGCCGGCCACCAGGGCCTGACCGCCAAGTTTTCCTTCGGTGCCGACTTCACGCGCGACCCGGGTCACTTCCGAGGCGAAGGAGCCGAGCTGGCTGACCATGGTGTTGACGGTCTTGGCGGTGCGCAGGAACTCGCCCCTGATCGGCTGACCCTCGATCTCCAGGGTCATGGATTGCGACAGGTCGCCTTTCGCCACCGCGCCGATCACCCGGGCGGTCTCGCTGGTCGGATACACGAGGTCCTCGATCAGGGTGTTGACCGAGCGCATCGAGGCCTCCCAGGCTCCGGTGACGGCTCCGATGTTGGCCCGCTGCGAGAGCAGGCCCTCCTTGCCCACCACCCGGCTGATCCGCTCGTGTTCCAGCGCCATGCGCTGGCTGAGTTCCATCACCTCGTTAAAAGCGTCGGCGATCTTGCCGTCGACGCCGGTCAGCTCCAAGGGCAGGCGGACGCTGAAATCGCCTTTCTTGAACGAAACCAGTGCAGTCAGCAGGGCCTTCCTGTCGAGTGCAAGGTCAGTCGGGTCGTTCATAGTGAAGTCCTGGGGAGAGATCGGGAAACAGGGATGGGTGATCTCGGCGAAGGCCAGACCGCGACGGTGCCGCACGAGCGGTGGCTGAAGGCGGGATTCGCGGCGCGTAGCGAACCGTGCTCGCTGACAGGTCGCACGGCTGGGCCCAGGAACAGATTCGCGCTGCCGCGATCGAGCCCTCCGCCCATCATCTGGTCGAGTTCGGAGATGCCGGTTGCGACGCTGCCGCCGGCGAATCTCGGCAGATGCTTGGCTGCGATCAGCCGCGGAAAGACCTCGAGCCCGCCGGTCTTGATCACGTAATCATGGTAGCCACTGGGGAATTTCGCCGCGCGCAGCTTGAGCACGTGTAGGCGCCGGCGTTCGACGCCATATTCCATCTGCTGGACCTCCAGGTTCAGCACCCCGTGGGCGATGCCCTTGACCTGCCACATATCGGTCGCGGAACGGTCATCGAGCAGCAGCACGGTGCTGCGGTGTTTCTGGAAGAACTGCTCGAGCGCCAGGATCTGGCGGCGGTAGCGCAGCGAATTCTGCGAGAGGATGCGAAGTTCGGCCAGCGAATCGGGCACCACGCGCGCCGACTTCAGCCGTTCGACCTCGTCGAGCAGCAGTTGCGTGGTGCGATTGAGTTCGACTTCCGCCGGAGGGAACAGCGTGTTCTGAGATTCGACGGCGAGCTGATCCGAAATCGACGACAGTTCGAAGAACGCGAGTCCATCGAGCGACCAGCCGTGCGAGTCGGCGACCGACAGCAATTCCTCGCAGGTCTCCGGCAGCGTGATGTAGAGCCCCTTCCCCCTAGCGCGCACACCCTCAAGCAGGAACTTCAGTGCCAGCGTGGTTTTGCCCGCACCGGGCTCGCCGTTCACCAGGAAGAAGCGGATGCTCGGAAAGCCGCTGCCCAGCACATCGTCGAGGCCGTTGGTGCCAGAAGATAGAGGGGGGGGTATTTCACCGATTGCGTACTGTAGGGGGGCCTAGTCCTGCGGTATCGTTTTCTTTTTTTTGACTTTTCCCATTTCGACTTTCGGAACGCCAGCCAGCCCCGTGTCTGCGATAAGGTCAGAAAACAGGTGAAATCAGGCCAGATCGTGCACGTCAGTCAGACTTGGTTTTCACCAGCGTGGTGACGACGAGGCACATCACTGCATTTTGCAGTGCGCCAAGTGATGCACGCAAACGATCATCATCCGACGCACAGCCGTTTAGCGAGTGTGCGGTCCGCCGGCAGCAGGGCCGCGAAAGCGCCATCCGAACTGCACTCGCGGAACTTCCATCTCGGAATCGTGATGATGACGGTATGGCATTCATCCATTCTGGTGACCACAATCGTTTCGGCGACTCTACCGCCAAACACCTGCGCGAGATACCCGGACGATCCCTTGGGGTTTCAGACTCAGACGTGCTGCTGGTCTCGCCGTTTTATCCGCCCACCCGTAACCGACTGCGGGATTTCTTGGTCAAAGACGGTCGTTTGGGCCAGCGGGGCTTTCCCGCACGTGATAAATCTGTCATAAGGTGCGGCGTGCCGTAAAATTTTCTTCCGTCATGATCACCGCCACGCCATCCTCATTGGCGCTCAACGACGCTGGTGTCGCCAGTAGAGAATGTCGGTCAAATCTGCCGATTCGCTGCCGTCATGCCGACCGATCCGCCAATCGACCGTCCGTGCTGCGCGGAAATCCATCGCGACCATTTCCTTCTTTTAATCGCGCAGTTCGCGGCCTAGAAATCCAAGATTCGCTGAGGCAGTGACTTAAGTGGAGACTCTTTGGCCCGGCTTCCCTAACCTCCACCAGGTTAGGCGACAGTGATTTAGGCAGTGTCGACTTGTACCCCGTACTGCTGAACGACCTGTCGGAACACCTGAGGTCCCCACCGTGAGCCTGCGCCAAGTAGGTGGCGATCTCCTTGGTAGTCAGTAGTTGGCGGACATGGATCGCCAGCGGGTCCGAACTCGTAAGCGCGTTGCCGATTTGAGTTAGAAAATCTTCCGATTTCTGAAGCCCGGCGAGGTTAGGTCCACGCCGGAGAGAAAGAGTAGGTCCGACGGATTCGGTGGGAGAAATCCTTCACGGCCACTGCTTTGCCAAATAGTAGGAAAGCGCCCACGTGAGAGGCTTGCCAAGGATTGGCTGAAATGCCTCGACGCGGTTGAAAGGCCGTTTCGGTACAAAGAAGTGGTCGATCGGAGTTGAATCACCGATGACCTGTGCCGCCGCACTTTCGCCGGCGAGGACGCTCCACGGCAACCCAGCGCCACACATTGCGACGTAGTGCCCAGGCTCCGTCGGACTACGCCCCGCGATGGGCAACAGATCCTTGCTCATGCCAATGAATCCCTGCCAGGCGTGCGTAAAACGCGCATCCTTCAAACCAGGAAATCGTCGGCGCGCGTACCGTTCAATCTTTCGGAACGCGCGGGGGTTGGGATCCGCCTTCGCGGCGTAGGTCTCACACAGCAGACCGCCTCCGAGGAGAAGCCGCCCTTCGCCGGTTCTGCGAAAGTACTGGTAGACCAGATCTGAATCACAGACGAGGAGCGGCGCCTGCGGAAAAATTCTTTGCCACAGGTCATCGGTAAGCGGTTCGGTGACGGTGAGGAAGGCTTGTGCGTGGTAGGTATCTTTCGTTTCGACGCCAAGTGTGGGCGCGTACCGATCGAGAGCCAAGACGATCGCTTGCGCATGGGCGACGGCCTCGTTGGTGCGAACCGCATTCGAAAGGATCTCTATAGCCGGCGATCCCTCGAAGCACCGACCGCCGGCTGCGATGAACGCCCGTTTGAGTCCCTGCGCGTAGGCAAACGCGTTAATAGCGAACGTACCGGGCGTTCGCCCTCCAGCGATGAAACCTTCCCCGCCGAGGATCTCGGCGATGTGCTCGCGATCGTACCAACGGGATGGAAATCCGAGGCGCTCGTGCGCCTCATGCTCCGTACGAATGGCAGCGATCTTTCCCGGCGTATTTGCCACCAACAGACTATCCGCCGACACGAAATCACATTCGATCTGCAATCGATTGATGTCGGTGCGAATCCGCTCGCACGCGTGCTGTGCGGCTCGCCATAAAAGCGTAGCGTCCGCTGCGCCGAATCGGATCACCAGTTGATCAAGCCCGAGTTCGCTGTCGGGCGTGATGAAACCGGAACTCCTCCCGCTGGCTCCAGCGCCACACTCAGTTGCTTCAAGGAGCACGACGTCTTTCCCAGTCGTCCGTAGTCGCAGAGCCGCGGTGAGACCGGCGATTCCGCCGCCAACGACGACGACGTCCGCGTCTATGCGCCCGCTCGCAGCCGGCGCGGGCTGAGTACTTACTTGATCAAACCAATAAACCCGTCGAACTGCCACGCGGCTTGGCCGGTCACTGATTAATGGCTCTATGCCAGTCACGGGTTCAAGGTCTCGCATGTTGAGGTGCGGGAAATCGCCAATGCGATCGTCAGAAGCGTCTGCGCTCTCAGTCGACGAGCAGGGTGGGCTCGATCTCGATCAGCGGATTCAGCTCGCGGGCGCGGCGGGCCTGGGTGCGGGCGGATGCGACCTCGCCGCAGGCGGCCAGCGCCCTGGACGCGGCGGCGTGGCCATCGGCGGTGTCCCAGCGCGTGGCCAGCAGTTGCCGGGCGGTGGCGAGAGCCTGCTCATGCCTGCCGGCCGCGAGATAGGCCTCGATCAGTGCGGTGAGGGCCGCGCCACCGGCTCGCTGATCGCGGTTGAGTTCGGCCAGTCGCACCGCCAGGTCGGGCTGGGGATCGCTGGCGATGAAATGGTCGAGGGCATGGCCGGTGGCGGCCGCCGGGTGTTCCGCGATCAAGTCGGCGAACGCGGCGGTCGCGCGCTGGGTCAGCGCGCTGGCCCCGGCCTGGTCGCCATCCTCGCGCAGAATCTCGGCGAGCGCGTCCATGAATTCGGGATTGCCGGTGCGCTCGATCAGTTCGCGATAGCGCTCGCGTGCCTCGTCGCGTCGCCCTTGCAGCGCGGCGATCTCGGCCAAGTGCTCCTCGATCACCCACCAGCCGGGGAAGACGGCGTCGGCTGAGCGGTAGCTGGTCTCGGCGTCGGCGTACCTGCCCCGGGCCAGCGCCAGCAAGCCGCGCTGGAGATCCAGCCACGCCAACTGGCGCGGCGTGGCGGTCACGGCCATGCTCCGGGCCATCTGATACATGCGGTCGCCAGTATCGGGGTCGCCGGTGGTGGCGCGCAGCAGCGCTTTGCCGCACAGGGTCGACCAGTCACGCTTCAGGCGCAACGATTCGGCGTAGTCGGCTTCGGCTTGGTCGTAGTCGCCGCGGTGGTAGGCGGCTTGGGCGCGCAGGGCGCGCAGGCCGGCGAGCTCCTCGTCGTTGACCGACAAGGCCCGCTCGGCCACGGCCAGGTCGCCGGCGATGGTGTCGAAGCGGTGGATGGCGAAGGCCAGGCTGGCACGGGTCGTAAAGGGGCCGGCCCCGGGCGGGGCGATGGCGAAGGATGCGTCGATCTCGCCCTGGGCGCGACTGTAATCATCATAGACGCCGGTAAGGCGGGCCCGGTCGAGATAGGCCTGGGCCAGTTGTTCGCGCGCCATCCATGATGTCGGCATCGCCTGGGCGCGACGGTCGAGCATGGTCAGACGCTGGTTGAGGTCAGTGAGCTCGGTCAGATAGCCGCTGGTGGCGACGGTGACTTTCGCAGGCCTCTCCGCCGGCCTCTCCGCCGGCCTCTGCCACGCAACGGCCGCGACGGTCGTCGTGACCGCGGCCGCGAGGATGGCAATAATCAAGACGGGGCGAGGGCGTTGGGACATGGGGACTCCGGAATATTGCTGCTCGACGGCAACACCCGCCCGGCCGCTGGGGCTGGGCGGGTGTCGCTCGTCGGTCAGGCAGGTCAGGGGGTATGCGGGGTGGCCAGGTACGGGAAGGCGGTGAGGAACGCCTTGTCGTTCGCGGCCGGATTCAACGGCAAGTCGGCGAAGGTGGTCGCGCTTTGCCCAGGGTGGCCCAGATCAAGCAGCACCACCGCCAGCATGACGTCGGGGGTCGGGTCGCTCAGGAGACGGCCGTTGGGGAATCCCGTCGCGACGGCGGGATTGACGCGGAGCACATCAGGGATGATCAGCGGGCCGGCCTGGGCGAGGCTCTGCTCGTTGGTCGCGGGATCGAGATTCAGTGCCATCAGTTCGGCATCGAGCGCGGTGTGATAGGCGGCGACGTTGGTCCCGATCTCGGTGATGAACGGTTCCGTGCCATCGGTTGCCGGGTTGGCCGCGTTGTAGGCGTCCTTCGAGGTGATCACCGCGGTGTTTACCACGGGCATCGCCTGGCGATCGATGCGCGTATAGCTGGAGGTGGCCAAGGGCGAGAACGCGAAGTCGGTGGAGGGAGCGGGACTGTCATTGTCATTGTCATTGTCATCACCTCCGCATCCAGTGATGAACGGAATGACAAGGGCGACCGCGAGGGCGGTACCGGGCAGATAGATTCGCATGGGGTGGTTCCGATTCAGTTGTTGGCGGTGGGGGCGGTGGCGCGGGCAGTGGTCGCCCACAAGGAGAAGGCGGTGCTGGACACGGCGGACAGCTTGGTCTCGAGCACGATCGCGCTGATGTTGGTACCGGCGAAGAAGTCGCGGGTGTTGTCGAAGGAAAGATTGCCGCTCATGCGCGTGGCATTGAAGCCATCGAGGTCGAAGAAGAACGGATCGTCGCGCAGTCCGGCGAAGACCTTCACCCCGGCGGCGGGCTCAAGGATGGTCTCGACCGCGCCGATGACGACCGCTGGGGCGCCCGGCAGTCCCGCGACCCGCACACCAGAGGCGCCAGCCGGGTTCTGACCGAAGCGGACGTCGATGACGAAGTCAGCGACCTTGTCGTTGTTGGTGTCGATGTTGATCACATAGAGGACATCGTCGTCGTAGGTCCCCTGCTGATTGAGGGCCGGCATCTTAAGACCAGCGAAGGTCAGGACCAGGGTCAGCCGATCAGCGGCCAGATCATGGATGGCGTAGACGTCTGCGATGTCGGCCGCCGGATCAGCGGTGGCGCCAGGGGCGTCGGCGTGATCGGCACCAATGAAGCAGATCAAGGCTGCCGAGAGGCCGGCAGCGCCGACCAGTCGAGTTGGGGTTGTAGGCATGGAATCTCCGGAGTTTTGGTTGGTATATGGGCGCCACATTTACCGTGGACGGGTCCGCCGCGTGCGATTCGTCGGGGCAAAAGTTCAGCGGAGGTCATGCCAAAGTATGAGGTGAGGCACCGATCCTCCGAAATGGGCCTGTTGTCGCAGACTTTTCCTGCGAGCGAATCCAGGAGTCGCGTTGAGCGCTGACGGATGTCACTGCAAGAGTGATCGAACGGATCTGAGGGCCCTTGCAGGGTGCAAGAGCGGCAATCCGAATCGCTTGCCGTGGAGGAGGATCCCTCAATTCCCGTGCCATACCAATCGTCCATCGTCCATCTTCTTTCTGAAGAAGGACAGCCGATCAAACCGCAGAGGGCGCTGAGAGCGCAGAGATAGAATTAGTGGTGACCTATACCCCCAAGGAGCCGCACATTCGAGCGCTTGCGGATTCCTCTGCGCCCTCTGCGGTTTAGTTGAATGTTAGGTCGGCTGACGTTTTGAGTGATGTAGGATTGATACCAGATCCTAGCTCGTCCCCATCCATGCCTGCTGATCTGACGACCATCGGAGAGAGCCATCAGCACGCATCAGCATCAGCACGCTCATTGCTTGCCTAAAAGGCCCACCACGGTTGATGTGCCAACACCCGGAGATGCGCATGACGAGCAAGGCCCATTGGGACAGCGCCTACGACCAACGTGGCTCAACCAATGTGAGTTGGTTTCGGCCACACCTCGAAATTTCGCTCAATCTGATTCGTCGCGCGGCGCCTTCTCCCCACGCATCCATCATCGATGTTGGCGGTGGTGCCTCAACGCTGGTCGACGATCTCCTTGCTGTGCAGTACCGGGATGTGAGCGTGCTCGATATCTCTGCTGCGGCCTTGGCCGTGGCTCAAAGCCGCCTCGGCCCAGCCGCCTCCGCGGTCACCTGGATCGACGGCGATATCACGCGCATCGACTTGCCGGCTGCGCGCTATGATGTGTGGCACGACCGAGCGGTGTTCCACTTCCTGACGTCGCCCACGGACCGCGAGCTGTACGTGGAACTGGTCAAGTGGGCGGTGAAGCCAGGTGGTCATGTGATCATGGCCACCTTCGCCGCCGATGGTCCCGAGAAATGCAGCGGACTGCCGGTGGCACGCTACGACGCCGCGTCTCTTCATGGACAGTTCGGTGGGCAGTTCGAACTGCTGGACTCGCGCCGGCAAACCCACCTGACACCGGCAGGCAAGGAACAGCATTTCACCTACTGCTTCTGCCGAATGATTGGAAACCCGGCCTAAGAAGCTGTCTTGAAAGACCGAAATTCACATGGAGGACCGGAGAACCGGAGAGAGGCGAGAAACGAAGTGTCGGTGAACAGCCGAGGTTCCTCAGCTCTGTCTTCCTCCGGTCCTCCGGTCCTCCATGACGTTGGCCCTGCCTTTCAAGACAGCTTCTAAGTGAAGCACTGTGCAGCCGACGTCACGGTGTGGTGCTGCCGGACCAGCCCTTGCCCGCTGCCAGCCGTTCCACCCGCCAGGCGACGAAGCGGTCCATCAGCGGATCGATGCTGAGGCCGTGCCGTAGCGGCGGCAGGGCGAGATAATCGCGATAAGCCGTCTGCGCTTGCGCGGTGTCGCCACGGCGTTCGGCCACGATTCCGCTGCAGGCCAGCAGCCAGGCGCGGGCACCCAGGCGGTTTGGCTGGGCGAGGAATTCCTCGGCACTGAGCTTGCCACTGAGGAACTGCGCGGCGTGCCACGGCACCTGCGCGCCGGTGTACCGTTCGTTGGTGCTGATCTCGGCGCAGCGCTTGGCCAGCGCGCCGGTGTCGCCGGCCTCTTCGCGCAGGATGGGTTCAATGACCGCATAGGCGAAGGCCAGGTTGCCGTTCCTGAGCGGTTTCATGCCGGTGGGCAGCGCGAACCACGCGCGGGCGCCGACGTGGTCGCCGGCGATGTGCGCCTCTAAACCCAGCAAGCAGCGTGGCCATTGCCGGTCCTCGGCCGATTCCTTGGGCAGACGGTCAAGCAGGGTCTGTGGCTGGTTGCCGGCGATCAGGGCCAGGGACTGCTGAGAAAGATCGCTGATCTCGCTCGCTCGCCCGCCCGAGTGCGATCAGGGCCAGGGCCGCCTGATCGGAGTGGATCCCTGGGGTGGCGAGCGCCTCCTTGAAGCGGCCCAGGCTGATCAGGGCCTCGCAGACGGGCCGCACCGACAGCGCAGGTTTGCTGGCGAGCACCTCCTCGCCCCGGCCAAGCAGGACCTTGCCGGTTGCGGCCCAGTCCGCGTCATGGGCATGGGCGGCCAGTTCGGCGAAGCTGCCGGTCTTGAGGCACGCCGGATACCAAAACTGGAACTGCTCGGGATAACCGCGCACCACTTCGATCAGGCGGCCCTGGAGGGAGAGTCCTTTGGCGCAGCTATGACGCTGGGTCGGGTAGCGGATCAGCAGCTCATCGATGCGCCCAAGTTCGATCAGGCATTCGGCCGCGGCGCGGGCAGCAACAGCGAGATCGGACAGCGTCTGATCGTGGACGCGCAGGTAGTCCGTCAGCAGAGACTTCGTGCCGGCATTTTCAGCGAGTCGGAGCACCTCATAGGCATAGGTGGCCCACTGCTGCGCCAGCCGAGGGCGGATCTCGCCGCGCGCGGTCTTGGCCAGGGTGCCGATCGCGGCGATGACGGCGGCATGATCGCCTGCGGCGAAGCTGCGGTCGATGCGGTGCAGGGCGATGTCGTCGGCGAATGGCGTGTGCGCGAGTGGAACCCAGGTGGCTTCCGCCCGCTCAGGGTCGCCGTTGCGCAGCCAGCAGAGACCTTCCTTGTACAGCGCCTCCTGGCCCAGGCTGGTGCCTGGGTGCGTCGCGACCACGCGGGCGTACTGGTCCCCGGCCTGGGCGTAGAGCTGCTGGCCGGCGAAGGCGTCACCAATGGCGGTGGCGGAAAGTTTTTCCGGCACGCCCAGCGCATGGATGCGCACCTGTGCGAAGGCCTTGCCAGCGTAGTAGCCGTAGATGCCGACGTAGCCGCTGCTGAATGGGAAAGGATCGATGTATTCGCACAGCAGGCGGCCATCGACCAGCAGGCGTATGCGGTTGTCGACGATCTCGGCGCGCACGTGGTATTTCGTACCGTGGGCCAAGCGGAACGGATTGCTCGCGACCTGGCGTTCGTCGGAGAGGATGATGGCCGTGTAGGAATTGTCGTAGGCGCCGACCTGCAGCTTGTAGAGCCCGTTGAGTTTCGGTGCCCGACTTCCGTCGGCGCTGAAGTCGATGTCGCGGCACCACCACACCGACAGATCGCACAGCGGCGAATCCGGCAACACTTCGCCGGTGAATTCGATCGCCGTCGCGCCGCTGAAGCGCTGACGGCACATCAGGACCGACGCTTGCCTGTCGGTGCTCACCAGCTGTCCGTCACGACGCGCGAAATCACCCAGGTGGATCGCCCAGCGATCACGCCAACTGTCGTCGGCAAAATCATCGGTGAATACCGGTTCCCCCCAGGTGGCGATCTCCTTCAGCCGTTCGCCCCATACCAGAGCCAACGCGCCACCCAGCGAGGCGAGCACCAATGACACCACCGCCAGCATTTTTGCGTGCTGGTACAGCCAGCGCGCCGCGGTCTCGAACGCGCTTTCGTGATAGGCCCGCACCGCCTGCCCGGCCTGGAAACGGTGCAGGTCGTCGGCAAAGGCACTGATCGTCTGGTAGCGCTCAGCAGGATCGCCGGCCAGCGCCCGGCGCACGATGGCGGACAAGCGACGCGGCACCCGGCGTTCCTCTATCGGGCTGAGCGGATCGATCTGACCCGCTTGCTTGCGCTGCCAGAAGCGGGCGAGGTCGGTGTCGTGCCCCAGCGGCGGCCGCAGGTAGAGCGCATGGAACAGCGTTGCGCCTAGGCAATACACGTCGCTGCGCGCGTCGGCGTGATGCGCGCCGTCGGATTGCTCCGGGCTCATGTAGGTTGGCGTGCCGACCACGTGGTGGCTGCCAGATTCGTGTTCGTGCAGCTCGCTGGCCTCGCCCCAGTCGACCACCATCACCTCGCCCCACTCACCGAGCAGGATGTTGTCGGGCTTCAGGTCGCGATGGATGACCTCGCGCGAATGGGCGAGCGCGACGGCGTCGCAGACCTTGAGGATGACGGTGAGGATGCGGTTGACGTCGCTGATCTGGCCCGGCGCCTGGCCGGCCTCGGCCTGGCGGATGGCGTCACCCATGCTGATGCCGACCACCCGGCGCATTACCAAACGCGCCCCGCCCCCCACTGGCCAGTCGAGATCGTAGACCGGGATGATGCTGGGATGTTCGAGCCGCGCGGTCAGCCGGGCGGCATGAATGAAGCGCTCGGTCGTGCCCTGATCACCAGTGTTCAGGATCTTGATCGCGACCTCGCGCTGAAAGATGCGATCGTGCGCGCGGTGGACTTCGCTGGTCGCGCCAGCGCCCAGGGTCGCGGCCAGCGCATAGCGGCCGTTCTCTGCGGTCAGGCGGCGAAGCCCGTCTGCCTCGCCGCTTGGCGCAGAAGGCCCGGCCAGAGCGGCGCCCTGGCGCACGGTCTCGGCCAGCGCCCCAGCCTTTGGTGTGATGCCAGCAACAATTCGGTCTGCCGGTTGCGACATGGTAGTTCCAGCCGGTGACGCTTCACCGGCACAAGGGTGTACCGCACTTTTTACCCGCTGCCCAGTCCGAATACGCTCAGGCTGCTGACCGCGACCCCGCCGCCCACCCGGAAAGGCGCAGCGCCAAATGCGAAGAGTGATGTGCATACATAGCTTACGGAGAGACATTTTGCGCCGATCTTGGTCGCCTCCACACTCCGCCCATGCCCCTACCTGATTCCTGGTCGCCGCTCATCGGTGCCGACATCTACCTGCTCGACCTGGTGCTGCGCGGTATCATCCGTCCTGGTGGCACGGTGCTCGACATCGGTTGCGGTGCGGGACGGAATCTGGCGGTCCTGGCGCATGCGTCGCTGACGATCACCGCCGTCGATGCGGATCCGGCCGCCGTCGCGTCCTGTTCGACGTTGCTGAATTCACTACCGGGTGTTCATGCCTGCACGGTGGCGCGTTTGCCGGAGTTGCGCCTGGATCAGTCGTATGACGCGGTGATCTGCATCGCGGTCCTGCACTTCGCGCCGGACCAAGCCACCTTTCATCGTTGGGCTGATGCGTGCTGGCAACGCCTCGCACCGGGCGGCATCTTCTTGGCCCGGCTCTCGACGCGCATCGCGCTGCCCGACGTCGCGGCGCATTTTGCGTATCGTCCCACACTGGGTGACTTGGTGGCGTGCGAACAACGTTGGCGAGCCAGCCGTATCGATCCGCTCAAGACCACCCTGGTAGAGGACAAACGCGTGATGAGCACCTGGACGTTGCGCAACTCTGCGTGAGCGCTTCTGCGTTGATCGGCGACAGATGTCGTTGGCGTGTTCGTTCCGGGGCGATCATCGTCGCGCAGGTTTCGCAAGCCGGTTGTCATCCGTGGCGGGTTACCGAAACCCGGTTGGATGCAGGTCAGCGGCGACGGCGCCAAACGTGACTCGGCAGGTCGCAATCGCCGCTCTCAAGGACTCTAGTGTACGCCGACGCGCCTGCTGATCCTGTGCAGTTCGTGCGCCATCTCCGCGACCGGCAGGACGAAATCGACGCAGCCGGAGGCCACGGCGCTGCGCGGCATCTCGGTCACGCTGGCGGACTCGTCCTGGGCGAAGGTCGTCCCGCCCAGCGCCTTGATGGAGGCGCAGGCCTTGGAGCCGTCGCCATCGTAGCCGGACAGGACGATGCCGATCGCCAGCGGGCCCACGGCCTTGGCGATGGAGGTGAGGAAGATGTCCACCTGGCGGTTCATGGTGCGCGGCGAGGTGATGCGGAAGGCGTAATCCACCAGGCGCAGATCCGCGTTCGGCGGGATTACGTACACGTGGTCCGCCTGGATCGTCATCGCCTCGGCGGCCACCTGCACCGGCATCCGGGTGTGGGCGGCAAGGAGCTCGGCCAGCAGGCTGTGGGTGGAGCTCGGCAGGATGTGCGAAATGACGATGAACGACATGCCCGTGTCGGCGCGCAGGGCGTCGAAGAGGGCCAGGTAGCCGCGCAGGCCGCCGGCCGACCCGCCGATGCCGACCACGAAGCTGGGACGCGCGGCGCGCATCGCTTAGGTCTCCGCCGTGGAATCGTCGCCCTGGGCTTGTGGCGCGTCCCTGCGTCCCTTGGTGCGCGGGCCGGTGGGCATCGGCACCAGCGCCAGCCCGGTATCGCTCATGACCAGTTTGTGGATGTCGCTGGAATGGTTCATGCCGCGGGACTTGACGATGTAGAGCCCGCGGACGCGCCGCCGGCTGGGCTCCTCCTCGATCTCGCGGACCACGATCCAGGTGTCGATCAGCGACGACACGCCAATCTCGCCGCTCATGAAGTTCTGCGAGGTCGACGGCACCAGGCTGGTGAAGAAGGCGGTGATGCCCCTGGATTTCAGCATGTCGATCATGCGCGTCACCATCGATTCGATCTCGTGGGGGTTGCCCTCGGCGACCAGGCTGGTCAGGGGATCGATGATGACGGCGCTCGGCTTGAACTCGGCGATCACTTTGTGCAGTTCAAGCAGGTGTTTCTCCAGGCCGAACAGCGACGGCCGGGTGGAGATGATCTTTAGCAGCCCCGATCTCAGCATCGGCTTGAGGTCGAAGCCGATGGAGCTCATGTTCTGAATGAGCTGCCCTGGGGACTCTTCATAGGACAGGAACAGGCACCGTTCGTCGGCGCGGCAGCGGGCGAACGCGAACGCCGTCGCGAGGCTGGTCTTCCCGGTCCCGGCGGTGCCCGAGGCGAGGATCGAGCTGCCCTTAGTGTAGCCCCCGCTGCGGCGGCCGTCGCCGAACAACTTGTCCAGCGAGTGGATGCCAGTCGAGACGCGCTTGTCGGTCCCGAGGCGGTCCAGCGCCGCGGCGGTGACAGGGATCACCGAGAGGCCTGATCCGTCGATCACGAACGGGTACTCGTTGGTCCCGTGGTACGAGCCGCGGTACTTGACGATGCGGATGCGGCGCACGGAGACCTGCTCGTAGACGCGGTTGTCGAGGAAGATCAGGCAATCGGTGATGTACTCCTCAAGGCCGTGGCGGCTGTAGGTCCCCTGGCCGGGCTCGCCGGTGACGATGGCCGTGACGCGCTTCTCTTTGAACCAGCGAAACAGCCGCTTCACCTCCATGCGCAGAACGCCGAGGTCGGCGATGCCGGAGAACAGGGACTCAATGGAATCGAGCACCACGCGCTTGGCGCCGATGGCGTCGATGGCATGCTCCAGACGGATGAGGACGCCCTCAAGGTTGAAATCGCTCTCCTGGATGTCCCGGCGCTCAAGCAGGACGTGCTCGACCTGGATCTTTCCCTTCGCGACGAGCCCCTGCAGGTCCATGTTCAGGGAGGCCACGTCGCGGTAGAGGTCCTCGACGGTCTCCTCGAACGACATGAAGATGCCGTTCTCGCGGAACTCGGTCGCGCCCTTGATCAGGAAGTCGATCCCCCACAGGGTCTTGCCCGAGCCCGCGCCGCCGCACACCAGGGTGGCTCGGTCTCGCGGCAGCCCGCCTTCCGAGATCTGGTCGAAACCAGCGATGCCGGTCGGGCATTTCGGAGTACGGGTTTTATGCGGAGTTTTGGTTTTTTTTGCGCTTCGGGCGGCTTTTTTGGCGGCTTTTTTGGTGATAGTGGGCATAGGTCCCAGGGATACTCATAGCCCGCAACCATAGCAACCCGATTCGGATTATCTGAGCAAGCTCGACAGGTGCCGGTCAGGCAACACGTGCGGAAAATCTGAGCAAGCTCGACCGCTGCCGGTCAACTGTACCGCGCGGCGCAGTACAAGCAGAAGATCTTCCCTAATCGGCTGACCTCGAAGTGCGCAAATATCGGCAACCAACCGCGCCAAGTTCGAACCGGCATGGCACCACGCCATAGGGCTGCCCATTACCCATAAGTCCGCCTCCAACCCGAACCGGATCGATTCTTCGCCACGAAGGCACGAAGGCACGAAGGCACGAAGAAATCCACCCCTCCCGTCAGGCTCTTGGCAACCCCGGATGAGTGCGATGATTCCTGTCTGATCTTCGCGTCTTCGTGCCTTCGTGGCGAAAAATCAGGCGGTCTCTTCGTTCGATCGACTTATGGGTAACGGACAGGCCATAGGGGCGGAGCTTTAGGATTTTGCGCACTCACGCCGACGCCGTCCGTCGGATCACTTGCCCCCGTGATCCGAGGCAGATTTCTTTTTCGGATCGTCCTTCGCTTTGCGCTGACTGAGGAATTCGATCAGGTCGCGTAGGTCAGTCGGCGGCAGGATGAGGGCGAGCGGTGGCATGGCTGAGACCGGGCCATCGCGCTTGGCGATGTCGTTGACGCTGACGATTTTCTTCTCGTTGCTGGGCAGCAGCACTTCTAGCTTGCCGTCCTTTTCTGATTTGAGGATCCCGGCGATGGATTCACCGTTTTTCAGCGTGAGCGTCATGGTGCCGAAACCATCGGTGATCTTGGCATTGGGCGTGAGGAGCGATTCCAGCAACGTGGCACGGTCCGAGCGCAGAGCGACGCCGTCGAGCGCAGGTCCCTGGATGCCGCCCTGATTGTTGACCATGTGGCATTGCACGCAGGCACCCGAACCTCGGAAGATCGTTTCGCCCTTTGCCGCGTCGCCACCGACGAGCGAAAGCCCCTGGATATTTTTCGCATCGGCGGCGAAGGCATCGGCCAGCTTCTTTAGCGCTTCCTGGTCTGAGGCCTTCATCGCCAGATAAAGATCGAGATGTGTCGCCGCCGGCAAGGCGCTTGCACGTTCGTTCCACAACTTCTCGAAACGCGCACTGGCGTTTTTTTCTTTGATCAGGTGATTGATGGCGACGCGGATTCGTTCCGGCGATTTGGAGGTCAGTGCCGACTCGGCCAAGGCCAGACGTCCATCCAGCTTCAGGCGGAAGTGGAGATCCAACAACGTGGCCTGGATCTGCGCTTCAGGCAACTTCATCAAGTCCGGCAAGGCGGCCTTGAAGTCGTCTTCCTTGGCGCTCAGGGCCTTGATGGAGGCCAAGCGGGTTGCCATCTCGGTTTTGCCATTCAGCGCCTGGGCGGCGAGGAGCTTGCCGGACATCTTCATGCCCACCTGTTTGGCCAGGTCCAAACCCTTGGCCAACAGCGGTGATTTCTCGTGCTCCAGGAAGGCGCTCAGTTCATCGTGGATGCCGGGATAGATGGTTTCCTTGCGATCCTCCAGCGGCGCGTGGTCGTTGTTGATCAGATCGTATTCCGGCAGGTTGTTCCAGCGCAGCAGCAGTCCCAGGCCCTGCTCGCGCACCGGGGTCTGCACCTTGGAATTGCCCACCATCCGCAGCACACCGTTCGCACCGTCGACACCACCGTGCAGAAAATTGATCACCGCGATGCGCCGTTGGTTGGTGATGGAAAAGTCGCTCGCCTGCCCGGTCAGTTTCATGACCTCAGCATACGCAGCGGTCAGCCGGTTGTCGTAGATCGCGCGCAATGCCGACGCCTGGATCACCTTGTCCGTATCGTTCAGGAAGCGCACCACCTGACCGCTGTGCAATTGGCGCAACACCAACACCGCACCCAGGCGCATTTCCCGTTCTGATGCTCCCGCCTGTGCCACGGCACCGGCTTCATCAGCGATGGCAGCCAAGGCATTGACGATGGCGATGCGCAGGTAGCGATCCTTATCCGCATCGTTCTTTTTCAGCGCCGCCCACAGGGCCGGCGCAGCCTCTTTGTGTTTCATCTTGCCCAGGGCGATGGCCGCATGGCTTTGCACGCGACGCGCGGCATCACCCAGACACGTCAGCAGTGCCTTGGCTGAGGACGGAACCTGCAGGTCGCCCTGGATGCGACACGCCGCGACGCGCAGCTCAACCTCATCAGCGGCCGCTGCCGCCAGGAATTTCGCCAAGTAGTCGCCTTTGCCGTAGCGGTGCAGTTGGCCCAGGCCCCACAACGCGTGCAGTTTCGCCAACAGGCCGTCCGAGCCGGACAACGTCTGCAGCAAAGCGGCGGAATCATTGCGCTCGACCAATTCAAATTGGGCGCGCTGGCGCACGCGCATGTCGACGTGGCTAAGCAGCTTTTGCAGATCTTTGCGCTGTTTGAAGCCGCTAGCGAAAATGGCCTTGGTTTCCTGCACGGACGCTTTCTGCAGCCCTGCCGGGTATTCCACTGCGTGGATGGCACCGCGATCATTGGCGCTCCAGCCACCACCGAAATCCAACAGGTACATGCGACCGTCATAACCGATGTCGATGTCGGAACTGCCGATGCCCGTCAGGACCAGCAGCGGATCCTGGTCGCGCAGTTTGAAGCCAGCGCCATCCACCGTGAGCTTGAACGACAGGATGCTGCAATTCTTGGCATCACCGCGGTAATTGCTCACCAGGAAACTCCCGTTCAGGGAATCCGGCAGGGATTCACCCGCCGCATAAACGATGCCGGACGGGCCGTTCTGGAAATTCGCCACCGGCGACAACGTCCACTGCGGCTGATCGTCCATGTCGGGGCGGAACATGTTTTCTTCTGTCCAACGGGAATTGGTGGTCATGACCTCGTTGTCAGGGAAGGCCCACTTGTACTGATGGGGCGCCTGATGTTCCTTGGTCCAGCCCGCATCGCCGCCTTCCATGGCGTACACCACGCGGGCAATGTCACCGAAGTCACCGGTATTATCGAAGGTCATCAGGTTGCCGAACTCATCGAAGGCGATTTCCTGCGGATTGCGCAGCCCGTGGAAAAATACCTCCATCTTGCTGCCGTCGGGCTCACTGCGGAAAATCGCACCGCTGTTCGGCGCTTTGAGGCGCACACCTTCTTTGGTCACGACGTTGAAGCCGCGGTCGCCAATGCTCCAGTACAGCCGACCATCAGGCCCGCGCACGATGCCGTGCATGTCGTGCCCCATCATGCTGATGCCGACGCCGAAGCCGGTGAGCAGTTTCTCGCGGACCTCCGCCTTGCCGTCACCATCGCGGTCTTCGAATTTCCAGACATGGGGAATACAGGTCAGGAACACCTGGTTGTCATAGGTCAGTGCGCTGAACGCGAGGCCGTCCTCGGCATTGCCCATGCCGTCGATGACATAGTCATGGCGTTTATCGGGAAAGCCGTCCCCGTTGGTGTCTTCAATCAGCGCGACCCGGTCACTGCTGCGCGTGTATTGGTCCTTGGTCTTATCCGCCAACAACATCTCGCGCCGTTCTTCGACCGTCTGCAGCGTGAAGTCCCGCAGGGTGAATTGCCGAGCACCACGGATATCGATGATCGCGCCATCGCGCAGACGCTGGCTTTCGACGATGTAGAAACGCCCTTTCTCATCGATGGCGAAACTGGTCGCGTTGTCCAACAACGGCTTGGCGGCGATCTGATAGCCCACCAAACCATCGACCAGCAGCTTCCCCGCGAACGGCTGCTTGGCGTGCTCTTCCGCGTGCAGCGCAGGCAACGACAGGCCGGAGGCCAGCATCGCGATGGTGGTGGTCGCCGCGATGCGGATGCGGGTGGTGCGCGAGGTCATAATTGGAGTTCCTGAACGTGGTCGGTGGCCTGCAATGCGAAGGGATCGTGTACCAGTGCATCGGGGTCAGACCAGCCGATTCTCCGCATCCACATGCGCTCCGCCGCCACGCTCCGTTCCATGGCAGCGGCCCTTTGGGCAGGCCCGCTCGCGCGGCTGTCGACGCACATCGCGCTGCCAGAGGTGGCGGCGCACTTTGCCTACCGCCCGACGCTCGACGACATCGTCGCGTACCATTTCTGAGTGGTGACGGACGGCGCTTGAGGCTGGGATGGCGGCGTGGACTCTCGCGCCTGCACCAACCCACGAAAGGTCGCCATGGGAACCAGATCCATCATGTTGCTGCTCCTGCCACTCTGCGTCGCATGGACGGCAGAGCCGCCGGTGCCGACCTTCAAAGCGATCGACGTCGATACTGATGTGAAGATCGGTTACGGACTCGCGGTCGCCGATGTGAATGGTGATAAGAAGCCGGACATCCTGTTGGCCGACAAGAACCTCATCGTGTGGTATGAGAACCCGACGTGGACCAAACACATCATGGCCGAGAATCTGACGCAGCACGACCACGTATGCATCGCGGCGCAGGACATTGATGGCGATGGCAAGTGCGAGGTCGCGGTCGGAGCTGGATGGAACCCGAGCGACACCACCGGCAGCGGCGCGGTGTTCTACCTGATCTCGCCAGCCGATCGCACGCAGCGCTGGGAGCCGGTGACGCTGCCACACGAGCCGACGGTGCACCGTATGCGCTGGGTGAAAAACGCGGACGGGAAACACGATCTGGTGATGGTGCCGCTGCACGGGCGCGGCAATAAACCGATGACCGGCGAAGGTGTCGGGGTGAAGATCATCCGCTACCGCATGCCGGCCGATGTGAAGCAGCCGTGGACCGTCGACGTGCTCGACGAGTCGCTGCACAAGACCCACAACTTCGATCCGGTGGCGTGGGATGCGGATCCGGCGCACGAGCTGCTCATCGGCGGCATGGAGGGTGTGTTCCTGCTCGATCCCGGTGCGACGGGGATGACCCAGCTCAGCGGCAACGAGGGCGGCGGTGTTGGTGAGGTGCGCGCTGGCAGTCTTGGCGTGGGAAAACGGTTCGTCACCACCATCGAACCGATGCACGGCAACAAGCTGGTGCTCCACCGCCCGCCGGCCGCGGGAGCCGCCGGCCTATGGACGCGCACCGTGCTCGACGAAACCCTGGTCGATGGCCATGCACTCGCGTGCGGCGATCTACTCGGCACCGGCAGCAACCAGATCGTGGTCGGCTGGCGCGCGATGAACAAACCAAACGTGAAGGTCGGTATCAAACTCTTCACCGCGATGGATGCCGACGGCACGCAGTGGCGACAGACCGTGATCGATGACAACACCATGGCGTGCGAGGATCTCTGTCTCGCCGACTTCAATGGCGACGGCAAGTTGGACATCGTGGCAGCCGGTCGCGCGACCAAGAACGTGAAGGTCTACCTGAACCAGGGCGTGGGTCCGTGACGTGATCCCCGGGCCAACCACCACGCTGGATGGCGCACCCAACGAACGACCCGCGGAGGACATCCGCGGGTCGTTTGTTTTGTGGGGTCTGGTGACCCGGAAGACCAGAGACTGGCGTTACTTCGATGGGCGCAGCGCGACGCCATGGACGAAGAAGTTGAGGTCGTACTCGTTCTCTTTGTAAATGTCGTTCAGGAAGGCGATGGCGATCTTGTGGTCGCCGGCTTTGAGGCCGGGGGCTTTGATCACGTATTCCTTGGCATCGACGGTGGTGCAGGTGACCTCGTCGCCGACGGCTTGGCCGTTGATGGTCACGCTGAACTTGGCCTTCTGGCCGTCAGCTTCATCACAGGCGGCGTTGATCGCGAGTTCGTAGTCGCCATCTGCGGTCAGCTTCACCGGCACCACAATGGCACCGCCGGAGTAGAGGAAGATGCGTTCGGCGCTATCGTCATAGCCGAAGTGTTCAGCATTTTCCGTCGGGCCGCTGAACTTCGAGAGATCGGCGGTGACCGGGCTGGGCGCGGGCTTGGGGGCAGCCGCCACGACCGTAGCGGGGGTGGGGGTGCTGACCGTGGGCGTGCTGACCGGTGCCGGAGTTGCCGCTGGTGCGGGCGTGGTCGCGGTGGGCGCCGCGGGCTTTGCCGGAGCGGCAGCCGCAGACGTGCGGTTGGCGTCGGACGTGCAGCCGGCGAGGCAGGCGAGGGGGATCAACAACAGGGGAAGGCGCATGGAGGAATCCTTTTGCGGTAGAAACGCGGTGGACCGGATTGGTGACCGGATTCTTGCACCTGAAACGCTGGTGCGTGTCGCTCCGCCGTCACCGAGCGGAGGTCGAGTATGATACTCCCACGGTGAGGAGTGGCACCATCGGCCACCGCTGCAATTCGGCTCGTTACTGCAACGCGCGCAGGTACGCCACCAAGTCCAATAGTTCCTGTTCACTGAACAGCGCGTCGAGTCCAGGCGGCATCAGGCTGGTGGTCAGTTGGGTGTCCGACGCGATGGTCTCCTGCGGGATCAGCCGTTTGTGGCCGGAGGTCTCGGTCAGCGTGATGCCGGCGGCGGAGCGCGCGGTGACCAGACCGATGGCGGTGCTGCCATCGGTGAGTTGCACCAAGTGCTGGTCATAATCGCGGGCGATATTGTTGCCTGGGAACAGGATGCTTTCGATCAGTTCGCGTTCGACGCGGATGCCACCGATCTTCGAGAGATTGGGGCCGATCTCCTGACCGATGGTGCCGATGCGGTGGCAGGCGATGCAGATGCCCTTGCCGGATTCGTAGAGCGTGCGGCCGTTGCTGGCGTTGCCGCGCTGCGACGCAGCGAGGGCCAACGCGTCCATGCGCGCCTTCTTCGCTTCGTTCGCGGCCAGTGCGGCAGTGAACGCCGGTTCGAGCACGGCATAGACCTCGCGGTTGGTGAAGCCGAAGGCCTTGCGCACTAGGTCCGGGCGGAAGGTGCCGAGCATCGGCGATGTGGCGAAGGTCTCGGCGATGCGCTTGGCCTGGGCGACATCGATGGCCTCGTACTTCTGCGACAGCGCCATGGCGATCAGCAGTTCGGCTTGTTCCAGCGGACCGGCACTCGGCAATGCGGCGAGGTAAATGCCCCACTGCGCGGTGGTCAGCTTGGCGTTGGCGAGGCGTTGTGCCGCATCCATACGCAGCGCCGGTTGGGTGCCGGTGAGCAGTTCCATCAGCAGGGCAAAGGCCGGGTCGCTGAGCGTCGCACCGCTGGTGGTGAGCGCGAGCAAGGCTTTCAGACGCAGCGCCGGTGCTTGCGCGCTATCACCAGAGAGCACCGTCAACCGCGCATCGTGACGTGCATCCTTCACCCGCGCGATGGCGTCGAGCAGCTGTGGCGAGGGCTCGTTCGCGAGCAACGTGGCGAGTGCGTCCTGCCATGCACCGGCATCGACCTTGCCTGCCTGTGCGGCGATGGCGCGTAGCGCCGCCTGACGGACCCCGACGGCCTGGTGCGTCAGCATCCGCGCGACGATCGCCGACATCCCAGGACGGCCGGCGAGCACACGCGCGAGGCGCTCCAACGCCGCGATGCGTTCGCGACTGGGGACTTCCACCGCCAGCCAACCCCCGAGCACCGGCGTCAACAGGCGATCGGAGTCCTTGGTGCGGACGAGCGCGAGGTGGGCCTGCTCTGCTAGGCCAGGGTCGCCGTCATCGAGATGGTCGAGGGCGAAACGCAGGATGTCGCCGTGATCCGATTCCTTGGCCCGCGTTTGCGCGACGATGCGCAGCAGACGCGCCTGTTGCCGCGCCGTGGTCGCCGCGGAGAGCGTCGTCGCGTCGTAGCCGCCCAGGGTGATGCCGGCATGCAGCAGCGTGTGTTCCAGCACCGCGTCCGCTGGCTTGGCCAACAGCGTCAGCAGCGCCTGCGACAACGCGGGAGAACACGCGTCACGGAAGGTCAGTGCTTCGAGCGCGCGACGGACCGCCGCGGGATCATTCCCGCCGAGACGTGCCAGCAGTTCATCGGTTCCCACCACCGGAGCCGGCGCGAATGGTGTGCGAGCGGCGCGCACCGCGGCGTGGAGTGACGTGCCGTCGCTGGTGCGGCGGATGCGGTAGACGCGCCCAGGCACGTTGCCGCCGTCGAGCAGGCTCGACGGGCAGTGCGCATACCACGTGCCGGTGTCGAGCACGAGCAGCGAACCATCTGGCGCCTCGATGACATCCGACAGGTGCGCGCCTGCGCGTTCGATGGTCAGGAAGTCGTGCTCGTCCGCGCGCCACGTGGAGCCCTCGGCCTGCAGGGCGTAGCGCACGATCTTGCGCGAGTTGTAGAGCGAGACGAGGTACTGGAGATCCGCCGGATCCGCCGACCACGCGCGTCCAGCGGGAGCGAGCGCGTTGGCGCTGGTCCAGAAACACGCACCGCTCGGCACGACATGGCCGAGGTCCTTAAGGATCGGCATGTGTTCGTGGGTGCGCGGCAGATCGGCGAGCAGGTACAGATAGTCCGGTCGTTCGTAAAGGCCGCCGAGTTGCCAGTGCGTGATGGTGTCGACGCGTGGACTGCCGAAGTAGAGGTCGGCGGTGCCGATCAGTTCACCGGTCGGCGTGACGCCGAGCGCCACCGGGTTGTCGGCGCACGCCAGCGCATGCACGCGGATGTCGCTGCCGTCGGGTTTCATCGACCACACGCCGCTGTGCAGGCCTTTGTGCACCGGCGTGCCGTCACGTTGGCGCACGTCGTGCCCTTTGCGGCCGTGTGTCCAGTACAGCCGGCCGTCGGGATGCCGCCACGGACCGTGGCAGTCGGCACCGTTGGCGGACCAGGCAAAGCCGCCAACCATGAGTTCACGGCGATCGGCGACACCGTCGTCGTTGTCGTCGGTGAAGCGCCAGATCCCGGGCGGCGACGCAACGTAGAGGCTGCCCTCAGCCCAGCAGCCGCCCTTGGGCACAGTCAGTCCGTCGGCGAAGACCGTGCTGTGCTCGAACACGCCGTCGCCGTCGCGGTCCTCCAGCATCAGCACGCGGTTGGGTTTGGTTTCCTCGAAACGCTTGGCGCTCCAGTTGACGCCGGCGGAGTCGCCAACGAACAGCCGCCCACGTTCATCGACGCAGCCGAGGGTCGGATGCGCCACCATCGGCGCGGTCGCGGCGACGATCAGTTCGAAACCGGCAGGCAGCGTGAACGGCGGCGTGGCACCGACGGCGGCGGTGGCCTCGGCGGCGGTGAGCGTCATCACCGTCGGACGTTCGGCGTAGGCGGGCAGCTCCGGATGCGCGCGCCGCGCGGTCTTGTCCGCGGCGGGTGGCCAGGTCTCAGTGAAGCGGTCGAGCGGATGCAGTTCGTAGCGGCGCACGAACATTTCCGCTGCTTCGGTCTGCAACTGGATGCGGCCCTGGCTCGGCGTGACCTTGAACGCGCGGTTCACCAGCACGCCGTTGACGCGGTAGTCGAGCGTGTCGCCGCGCGCGATGATCTCCAAACGCGTCCACTGACCGAACGGCGACTCGACATCGTCGCGCCCACGAAAACCGATCACGTCCTTCCAATCGACATCGCGTTTCTGCCAATTGAGGCGGCCGGTGGTCATCACCTGGCGCGGCGCGTTGGGTGTCCACACGGTTTCCTTATCGCGGTCGCGACCAACCTCCGCTTCGATCGAGGCCTGGAGCACCGTGCCGTCGGCGAGCTTGGGCGAGAGCACCAGGATGTCGCCGACGCCGCCTTCGATGATCTGCGCCTCGATGCTCGCCATCCACGCGTCGTGCATCGCGCCTTGTGGGCCGAAGCAGTGCACCAGTACGCCGCTGTCGCGTGTGGCCTTTTCGCGTTTGCCCCAGGTCATCTGGCCCCAGCGGAACTCGATGACCAAGTGATAGTCCTTGAATGCGTCGAGCGTGGTGACGCCACCGTAGCCGCGCCCGCTGACGCGCAGGTTGCCACCTGGCACGAGGGTGAACACCTGCGCCGGATCGTCCTTCACGTCGGCGGTCTGGCTTATGTGGTACTCGGCCTTGCCGCTGCGGATCTGGTCGAGGAGGTCGACCGTGGCCGTCACTGCCTGCGCCGGCGGTTCCGCGGCCGGAACCCAGGTCATGGCGAGGAGCACGACGACGAGGGCTCGCCCTACCGTGGAGCGGTGGTTGCGCGGGGGGCTTGCAGCGGGGACGACAGTCATGGTCAGCATCTACTCCTGGGACCATCCGGCGGTGCCGGGAGGGGCGGCGTGGTGACCGGCCTTTCATCTCGTGGTGGCGAGATGGGGGTGGTTGGTGGGCTGAGGCCCGGCGGACCTGGAGGTCCGCGCTCCGGTGGTCGCTGCGCGACGTATGTGCTGGGGTTCGTGGTGTATGGTTTCACGTCCGTGTCCATCAAATGCCGCGCATAAAAGCCCGCAGGGCCATCGGAGCGCGGACCTCCAGGTCCGCCGTGTCCATCAGAAGCCGCGCATAAAAGCCCGCAGGGCCATCGGAGCGCGGACCTCCAGGTCCGCCGGTGGGTCCGATCGTGATGGCGAAGCGTATCCCACCGCTTCCCGCGTGCCCTGGGCAAGCCCGGCCGCTGCCCATGCACTGTGGTCCTGACCCCATCAACTTCTGGCAACATCAGTCCTTTCCGATCGTATCGCCTCCTCGGAGCACACTCAGGCATGTCACTTCCAGTCATGGTCTTGCGCGTCGTGGTCGGGGTCGTCCTGACGGGCGCGGTGCTGCACGCCAGCGAGACCGCCGCAGGCGTGCCCACCACCCGCGAACAGGCGCAGGAAGTTTTCACCAAGCAGGTCAAACCGTTCCTCGAGACCTACTGCAGCAACTGCCATGGCGAGAAGAAGTCGAAAGGTGAGTTCACCTACCGCTACGCCATCAAGTACGCTGGCTCCCCGGCGTTCCGTCAGTTGTGGAACCACGCCGCGGCGAGCGTGAAGGCGGCGGACATGCCGCCGGAGAAAGAGGACAAGCAGCCGACGGCCGCCGAGCGCAAGATGTTCAGCGACTGGATCGCGGGGATGAAACACCTGAGCCCAAAGGACCCTGGGCAGTTCGTCATCCGCCGCCTGAGCAAGATCGAGTATGGCAACACCCTGCGCGATCTGTTCGGTGTCGATCCGCGTGCGGCTGCCATCCTGCCGGACGAGGTGTTCGGTGCCGGCTACAGCAACTCGCTCTCGCCGCTGTTGATGGAGCAGTACCTGTTGGTGGCCAACAGCGTGCTCGACCAAGTGTTCGCCAAAGCTGGCCAACCGCCGACCGCGGTGGAACAGCGCATCATCACTGCCCGGCCCGGCAATGGCGTCGACGAACGCGCCGCCGCGCAGCGGATCGCCAATGACCTCGCGCGCCGGGCATTCCGTCGGCCGGTGAGCACGGCGGAACTCGACGTGTTGCTGAGTGCTTTCGATCTGGGGAAAAAACACGGCCGCGACTTCCGCGAGTCGGTGCGCCTCGTGGTGAAGGCGGTGCTGGTTTCGCCGCAGTTCATCTTCATCACCCCGGTGAGCGGCGACGAGCCCAAATCCGGCGTGGTGGCACTCGACGACCATCAACTCGCGTCGCGCCTGTCGTACTTCTTGTGGGCGACCATGCCTGATGCCGAGCTGATGGCGCTCGCCGACCAGGGTCGTCTGCGTGATCCGACGGTGCTCGCCGCGCAGACTCGCCGCCTGCTGTCAGACACGCGGTCGCGCGCGTTGTTCGACGGCTTCGGCGCGCAATGGCTGGGGATCGACAAACTCGCCGGCAAGACTTTCGATCCGGAGAAGTTCCCCGAGATGACCCCGGCGCTCCGTCAGTCGATGTACGACGAGGCGCGCTTGCTGTTCGACAGCATCGTGCGTGAAGACCGCAGCGTGCGCACGTTTGTAGAAGCTGATTACACCTTCGCTGACGCCAAACTCGGCGCGCTGTTTTACGGTATGAAGATCGACGGCGAGGGTATGCAGCGCGTCAAGCTGACGAACGCCAACCGTGGCGGCATCCTGACCATGCCCGGCGTGCTGGCGACGACCTCGTTTCCCAACCGCACCAGTCCGGTGAATCGTGGGGTGTGGGTGCTCGAACATGTGCTCGGCGAACACGTGCCGCCGGCGCCGGCCAACGTCCCGGCGCTGGAAAAGCAGGATCAGAGCAAGGTCGCCACCTTGACGCTGCGCCAGCGCACCGAACTGCACCGCACTGATCCGGTCTGCAACAACTGCCACAAGATCCTCGATCCGATCGGCTTTGGCTTGGAAAACTTCGATGCCATCGGGCGCTGGCGCGAGCGCGACGAATCTGGCGGTGCGGTTGATGCCTCGGGCGAATTGCCCGGGAAGCAGCGCTTCAGCACGCCACAGGAGCTGAAGAAGATCATCGCTGCGCGCCTCGACGATCTGTGCCACAATCTGACCGGACGCATGCTCGCCTACGCCTTGTGCCGGCAGCTCGAAGGGTACGACGAGATCGTGGTGGACGGCCTGGTGACCAACATCGCCAAAGACGGACATCGCATGCAGAACCTCGTGGTGGCGGTGGTGACAAGTTATCCCTTCATGCATCGCCGGATCGGCGACCTTCCAGGAGCTGGCAATGAAAAAAAATAACTGGCTGATCGACCGCCGCACCTGCCTCAAAGGTCTCGGTGCTGCCCTGGCGTTGCCACTGCTGGAGTCCATGGGCTGGGCCGAGACGCCCGCTAAAGGCGCGACGGCGTGGAAGCCGCCGGTGCGCCTGGGTTTCATGTACATGCCGCATGGCGTGATCATGGATCGCTTCTGGCCGAAGGACGCGGAGTCTTTCCGCAGCGCAGCGCTGCCGCCGATCATCGCCTCGTTGGCGCCAGTGCTCGACCGCTGCCTGATGGTCAAGGGCATCAACGGTGTGCCGATCGCGCCGTTCAATGGCGGGCCGCACGCGCTCGAACTCTCCACCTGGCTCACCGCCACATTGCCGGACGCAGACCGCCGCGCGTCGATCCACATCGGCATTTCTGCCGACCAGATCGCCGCCAACTATGTCGGGGGCATGACCGCCCTGCCGTCGCTCGAACTGGCGACCATGCCGCAGACCCACAAGGAGAACCAGGAAGGCCTCAACGAGAACTATTACTCGCATTGTAGCTACCGCTCGCCGACCCAGCCGGTGCCCGCCGAAGTCAATCCCGGCGCGGTGTTCCGTCGGCTGTTCCAGGGCCGCGACCAGGGACCGGCGAAAAACTCCGACGCACAAACCCTGTCGACTGATGCGGCGCTCGATCGTAGCCTGCTCGACTTGGTCCTGGGCGGGGCGAAGGACCTGCGCGGCCGCCTCGGGCGAGCCGATCAGCAGAAAATCGACGAGTACCTCGACGGTGTGCGTGCGCTCGAACGCCGCATCGCCTCCATCGAGCGCCGCCAGCGTGACGGCGACCAGGCCGGCGATGCTCGTCGGCGGGATGGTGACTCTCCGCTGATCGAGGTGGCCATCCCTGATGGCGACGTCAAGGGCCGCAGTCCGGAAGCCTCGCAGTTCGTGCGCCGCAGCGGCGACGGCGAAACCGAGATCAAACGCAGCGAGTACATGCAGGTGATGTGCGACCTGACGGTGCTGGCCTTCCAGGCCGACATCACCCGCGTGAGCACCTACATCGGCTCGACGCCCAACGGCGCGTCGTACCCCGAACTCGGCTTCAGCGACCAGCACCACTCGCAGACCCACTACGGCACCGATCAGGTGAAGATCGACAAGGTGGCGAAGATCAACACCCTCAACGTCGAGCAGTTCGCCTACATGGTGAGCAAGATGGCGAACTTGAAGGAAGGCACCGGCACGCTGCTCGACAACAGCATCATGATGTGGGGCAGCGGCCTGGAAAACGGCGACAAACACGAGCGCAAAAACCTGCCGTTCGTCATCGCCGGCAAAGGCGGCGGCACCCTCAACACCGGCCGCTTCATCACTGACACCACCGGCAATCAGGGCGACCTGCTCGGCACGCTGCTGACCGCCGCCGGCATCCCGCTCGATCGGCCGATCGGCATCGGCACCAAGGTGCTGACGGGGATGTTGAACGGCTGAGCGCGGGACGAGCGCACGATCCGGATATCCTCGGCTGACGTTGAGCCAAGATGGCGTGCACACCCGCCGAGTCCCCATGTCCACCGCCACCACACCAGGACGTCCCCAGGCCTCGTCACCGGCAGCGGATCCGTTGGTGGAACGGGTGTGTGCGTACCTGCGCGACCGTGCCGACGAACCGGTGAGGCTGGCCGACCTGGCACCGGTGGCGGGCCTGAGCTCTGGTTATCTGCAGCGCCGCTTCAGCGCGGCGATGGGCTGCTCGCCCAAGGCCTGGCTGCGCGAGTGTTGCGCCGGTTACCGCTGGGGCATCGAGCGGAAACGACGGTTGTTGGAACGGGAGCGTGGCGCGTCGAGGTGAACACCTGAGCCGATCAATCACGCCAAGCCTAGGGACAGGACCGCCGGGAGCGCGGCCGCCCTCGGCCGCATGTCTTTGCTCTCCGCACAACCTGAGCAGACGAAATGGCATCACAGGAAGCCGTAGTTTGTGCGGCATGCGACCGAGGGCGGCCGCGCTCCCGGCGGTCGGTTCCGCGTGCTGCCGGTCTTCCTGGTGACGGGGAGCCCTGAAAACAACAAACGCAGGGCGATTGCCCTGCGTTCGTGTCTCTTCCGGAAGAGGTTCGGATTACTTCTTGCCGTAACCCTTAGCGGCAGTGCCGTCGGCATTGAGCTTGCCGGTGCTCCACAACACCGCGCGGGCGATCATGTCGAGGTAGCGTGCGTCGGCGACGGTGTCGTTGTTGTGGCCGAGCGAGGTGCTGAAGACCTTGGCTTTTTTCGGGCCGACTTCGTTGGTCCAGGCGACGATGTTTTCGACGACCTTGTCACCGACTTTTTGTTTGCCCTTAGCCAGCACATGGCCGCCGTGCACGGCGATGTTGTTGTACAGCTCTTCCTTGATGGTGATCCAGCTGGCGATGCCCTTGGTGATGGGATGCTCAGCGTCGGTGAAGACGATCTCGATCGGTTCCTGCGGGCCGTGGCCGGTGGACTGCAGGCCGAGGAAGAGGAACCACTTGGCGTTGTCGGCGCTGGCGGTCACTGGCTTGCCGATGTCACCGAAGCGGTAGCTATGCATGGCGCAGTGCAGGTTGATCGCGGGCAGACCGTCGACCATGTGTGGCTTGAGCACGGCGTCGATGACGGCCGGATCTTTGATGTCGGCGGCGCACTCGTTGTGGATGACGAGGTCGAAGCCCTTCGCGTACTCGGGATTGCCGTGGTGCGGGAAAGGCGGCTTGGTGCTCTTGTCATCGGTGTGGATCTGTTCGACCACGATGTTGAGGCGCGCTTCCAGGCCGCTCTTCAGGATGTCCTTCTGCGCCTTGTAGTCGTGGCAGCAGCCGCCGGTGATCAGCAGGGCCTTCAGCGGCGTGTCGGCGGCGAACGCGGAGCCAGCGGCGCTGACGGTGAAGGCGAGGACAACGGAGGCGAGGGACTTGAGCATCAGAGGCATGGGGACTTCCTGGTGTGGTCGTGGGGAAAGAGAAAGGGATACGGCGAGAGACAAGGTCCGCTGTCGGGCGGCGGTTTCACCACCGATACTGACAGGGGGAGGGTGGGTCGTGTCATTCTCACGTCAGGTCGCCGGCGTCCGTTTCAAGGATGTTGCGCAACACGTGAGCCACAGCCGACGTACAGCATCACTGAGGAGCCCTCCATGACCAGCCTGCCAGCGTTTTCCGTCCTGCGCGCCGACCACCTCCGGCGGATCTTGGCGTTGCTCATGGCTGTGGCGCTGGTGCTGACGGTCGCGGCGGCGGAGAAGAAGCCGAAGAAGGAGAAGAGCACGGTCGCCGATCCCGGCATCGAAGGCGACGGTGATTTCGTGCTCGGCCCCGAGTACACCAAGGCCCCCGAGATGTCGCGCAAAGAAGGCGTGCCCAAGGGCGACATCCACCAGTTCACCATGCAGTCGACCGAGAGTAAGATCTATCCCGGCATCCGCGGACCGTACTCGCGCAAAGTGTGGGTCTATGTGCCGAAGCAGTACGTCGTCGGCCAGCCCGCGCCGTTCATCATCGTGCAGGACGGTGGCGGCTACGTCGGGCGCATGTCGACCGCGCTCGACAACCTGATCTTCGAGAAACGCGTGCCGGCACAGATCGCCATCCTACTCGACTCGGGTGGCGGCGACAGCAAAGGTAGCCAGCGTGGGTTGGAATACGACAACCTCACCGACGCCTACACCGCCTTCATCGAGAGCGAAGTGCTGCCGCGTGTGGCCAAGGATTACAAACTCACGTTCACCAAAGATCCCGAAGGCCGCGCGAGCATGGGCGGCAGTTCCGGCGGTGCGTGTGCCTTCACCATGGGCTGGTTCAAGCCTGACCTCTACCGTCGCATCCTGACCTATTCGGGAACCTTCGTGGCGCAGGAATCACCGGACAATCCCAAGTCGCCGCACGGTGCGTGGGAATACCACCTGAACTTCATCCCGAAGTCCGAACCCAAACCGCTGCGCGTGTGGTTGCAGGTCGGCGAGTTCGACAACGGTCACAACTCCGGCGACAAGGCCTACCACAACTGGGTGCTGGCCAACCACCGCATGGCCGCGGTGATGAAGGCCAAGGGGTACCATTACCACTTCGACTTCTGCAAGAACGCCGGTCACGTCGATGGCAAGGTGCTCGACCAGACGCTGCCCGGTGCGCTCGAATGGCTGTGGCGCGGATACCCCATCGCCAAGTGATGAGCCCCAGAAACGACGACTCCGCGGAGGCGTGGCCTCAGCGGAGTCGTTGAACCGACGATCGGTTTGTACGGCTAGCTTACTTGCGTGATTTGCTCGCGCTCGGCGTCGCCTTGCGCGCCGGTGCCGCCTTGGGATCCAGTGCGGCGGACTTGGCGACCGCGGCCTTGGCCGGGACGGCGGGCTTTGCGGGCGCGGCGGGCTTTGCGGGCGCGGCCGGTTTCACCGCCACTGGGGTGGCAGCTTTGGCCGGAGTCGGAGCGGTCGGCTTGAGCGCGGTCGGCGCGGCAGGGGGCTTGAGCGCGCTTGGCGCACCGGGTTTGGCCTGGAGCGCGGGCTTGGCGGTTGGCGCAGCGGCGGTGGGCGCGGCGGGTTTGGCGACCGGCTTGCGGCCCAGAGCCTGCAACTGGTTCTCCAGATCGACCAGCTTCATCTCGTAGGCGACGATCAGGTCACCGACCGGCTTACCCAGGCGCATCATGACGCCGTTGGTCTTGAGGCGGGTGCAGACGGCGATCTCGACGCGCGTCTCTGCAATCTGGCGGCTGATCAGTTTGGCTTCGTCCACGGGGGCTCCAGGGGCAGGGGGAGGCGGAGGCTACTCCGTTCCCAGCGTTTGGCCAGGGAATGCCCGGTCCGGGCGCTACAAGCGGCCCATGAACCAGCCCGGCCGTGGCTCCCGGCGGTCATTTCTTGATCGGCCCGGGGTGTTTTCCGACCCCGTTCTTGCCGACCAGACCCTCGATCCAGGCCTTCCAGTCGGCCACTGTCGCGGGGCATTCCTGGTCGCCGGCGTCAGGGCGGTAGGCGCTGGAGCGCAGGGGGCCGAGGAAGGTGAAGGCCATGGTCCGCAGGGCCGGACTCTTGTCGTCGAGTTTGGCAGCCCGGCGGCAGGTGTTCCAGATAGCTGTGGGCACCGCTCTTAATCGGCTTTTAGCCGGCGCTCCAGGTTCCCCGGATTTGCTGAAAGTCCCCGGCCCGTAGGGCTATAGGGCAGCGTCACCGTGCCCACGCCGTGCAACGGCATGGGTGGTCGACGGGTACGAAGTCGCAGTCCGGAAGCTCACCGATGTCCCACCTCGCCGCTCCTCGCCACCTGTTCGTGCTCGCGCTGCTGACCGGCAGCGTTGCCGCCAGCGTTGCCGCGGATCAGGTCCCCGACTTCGCCACCCAGGTCCGCCCGATCCTGTCGAAGCACTGCTTCTCGTGCCACGGTCCCGACGACAAGGGCCGCAAGGGCAAGTTGCGGCTCGACCTGCGCGAGTCGGCCATCGGCAAAGGCAAGTCAGGCGAGATCGCTATCGTTCCTGGCAAACCCGCCGCCAGCGAAGTGGTGAAGCGCATCTTCACCAGCGATGAAGACGATCTGATGCCGCCCCCGGAAGCGAAGAAGCCGCTGAGCGAAGTGGACAAGGACATCCTCAAACGCTGGATCGCTGGTGGTGCCGACTACCAACCGCACTGGGCCTTCCAACCGCCGGTGCAGGCACCGTTGCCGGCGGTGAAGAACGCCGCGTGGTCGGCGAATGCCATCGACCGATTTGTGCTCGCGAAGTTGGAGGCGGAGAAACTTGCGCCGTCGCCCGAGGCTGATCGCACCACGCTCATCCGCCGCGTGTCGCTTGATCTCATCGGTTTGCCGCCGACGCCGGCCGACGTGGACGTGTTCCTCGCTGACCAGTCGCCGGATGCCTACGCCAAACTCGTCGATCGTCTGCTGGCGTCGAAGCACTACGGCGAACGCTGGGCGCGGAAGTGGCTCGACCTCGCGCGCTACGCCGACACCAACGGCTACGAGAAGGACCGTCCGCGTTCGATGTGGCCGTGGCGTGACTGGGTGATCACCGCGCTCAACGACGACCTGCCGTTCGATCAGTTCACTATCAAACAACTCGCCGGTGATTTGCTGCCGGACGCGACGCAGCAAGACCGCATCGCTACCGGCTTCCATCGCAATACTATGATCAACGAGGAAGGCGGCACCGATCCGTTGGAGTTCCGCTACCACGCGGTCAACGACCGCGTCGCCACCACCGGCAAGACCTGGCTTGGACTGACCACGCTGTGTGCGCAATGCCACACCCATAAGTTCGACCCGATCCCCCACACCGAATACTTCGGCTTGTATGCGCTGATGAACAACGCCGACGAACCGGTGCTGATGCTGAAACCCGAAGACTTCCCGGCGAAGCAGGCGGAGGTCGAGGCGAAGATCGCGAAATTGATCGATGACCTGCCGGCGAAGTATCCGGTCGACACGCGGGTGTGGGCAGCGCTTTCCAATGCGTCTTTTACCAGCGAGTCCGGCGAAACTGCGGAACACCAGGGCGATGGCTCGTGGCGTCTGAGTGGTGACGGCCAGGAGCGCGACACCTTGACCATCACCATCGACACCGATGCGACGGAGTTCTCACTCCTGCGACTGGAGGCATTGCCCGATGGTGATCTGCGCGTTGGCCGTTCCGACAGCGGTAACTTCGTCATCACCGATCTGGCGGCGAAGGCCGGCCCCATCGGCGGCGAGATGAAACCAGTGACCTTCAAGAGCATCAGCGCCGACCACTCGCAGAAGGATTACGACGTGAAGGGCGCCATCGACGCCGATCACAAAACCGGCTGGGCGGTGGCGGGTGGTGATATGAAGGCGACGCGCACCGCGACCGCGATCACCAAGGAGCCGGTCAAAGCCGACCAACCGCTGCGCGTGGTGGTCACCATCGCGCAACAGTATGGCAGCAAACATACGCTCCGGCGTTTCCGCCTGTCGTTCGGCCGAGATGAACCGGCGCGTGCAACCGTCGAGGCCCGGCGCACTGCTGCGGATGCGGCGTTCTCTCGCTGGAGCGACGAGGCCACTGCCAACACGGTTGCCTGGCGCGCGGTGAAACCGGCGAAGGTCAGTTCGGCAGTGCCGATCCTCACCGTGCTCGACGACAACTCGGTGCTGTCGTCCGGCGACATCACCAAGAGCGATGTCTACGACGTGACGCTGAACGGTGATTTCACCGGCGTCACCGCGCTGCGGCTGGAGGCGCTCCCGGATGAACGTCTGCCCGGCGGCGGTCCCGGTCGCGTGCACTACGAAGGCCAGCCTGGGGATTTCATCCTCACCGAACTAACCGCGCAGGTGGATGGCCAACCGGCGATCTTCGCCCGCGCGGCGCACAGCTACGCCAACGGCGGCAACCACGCGGCGAAAGCGGTCGACGGAAAAACCGACACCGGCTGGACCATCAACGGTCAACCGGGCAAGGCCCATGCCGCGTTGTTCGTCTTCGACAAACCGCTGGGTAAGGCCGCTGAAGTGAAACTCGCGATGTTGTTCGAGCGATATTACGCCTCGGCGCTCGGACGGTTCCGCTGGTCGGTCACTACCGCTGCGGCACCGAACACCATCGCGGCGTTGCCGCCGGAGATCGAGACGTTGTTGCTCATTCCCGTCGCCCAACGGTCGCCGGAACAGCTCGCGACGCTGCGCCGTCACTGGCTCGCTACCGCGTCGGAATTGGCCGATGCACGCAAAGACATTGAGCACCTGCGTGGGTCGCTGCGCTCGTATCCCACCACGTTGGTGTTCAAGGAACGCGCCGCTGAGCACACCCGCGCGACCTTTCTGCACCATCGCGGAGAATACCTGCAACCCGGCGAGCAGGTCGAACCTGCCATCATCAGCGTGCTCAATCCCTTCCCCGCCGGTGCGCCGAAAAACCGTCTTGGTTTGGCCCAGTGGTTGGTGGCACGGGAAAATCCGCTGACCGCACGCGTGACCGTCAACCGTCAGTGGGCGGCGTTCTTCGGACGCGGCATCGTGCGCACGGTCGACGATTTCGGTTACCAGGGTGAATACCCCAGCCATCGTGCCCTGCTCGATTGGTTGGCGGTGGAGTTCATGCAGCGTGGCTGGTCAATGAAGACGCTGCACAAGACCATCGTCACCAGTGCGACCTACCGCCAGTCATCGCGTGTCAGCGATGCGGCTTACGCGCGTGATCCGCAGAACGTCCTGCTGGCGCGTGGCCCACGTTTCCGCGTCGATGCCGAGGTCATCCGCGATTCGCTGCTGACCGTTTCGGGCCTGCTGTCGCACAAGGTCGGTGGTCCAAGCGTGTTCCCGCCGCAACCGGCGAGCGTCACCAATGAAGGTGCCTACGGCCGGCTCGATTGGAAGATCTCCGACGGCGAGGACCGCTACCGCCGTGGCCTCTACACCTTCATGAAACGCACTGCGCCCTACGCCATGTCCGCGGCTTTCGACGCGCCGAGTGGCGAGGCCTGTGTCGCCCTACGCGAGGTCAGCAACAGTCCGCTTCAGGCGCTGATGATGCTCAACGACACCGTGGTGCTCGAATGTGCCCAGGCCCTTGGCAAGCAGATCGCCACGCTGCCGGGTGATGACGCCGTGCGCATCGCCGCCAGTGTCCGCTCCTGCTTGGCCCGGATACCTGGTGAGAGCGAGCTCAAACGCCTGACGACGTTCGTGGTCAAACAGCGCGCACGTTTCACCGCCAAGGACCTCGATCCGGCGCCATTGGCGGGAGCAGGGGACGGTGACGTGATTGAACGTGCGGTATGGACCGCGTTAGCCCGTGCGTTGATGAACACCGACGAATTCGTGAGCAAGGAATGACCATGCACCCCAATGCGCTTACTCGTCGCTCCTTCCTGCGTCAGACCGGTGTGAATGTCGGGCGCATCGCGCTCGGTTCACTGCTGCTTGGTGCAACGCCGCTGCTGCGTGCTGACAGCGGCGGCCTGCTCGCGCCCAAGAAACCGCACTTCGCGCCCAAAGCGAAACGTGTCATCCACCTGTTCATGGCTGGCGCGCCGAGCCACCTCGATCTCTTCGATCACAAACCGGAGTTGGCCAAACTCGAAGGCAAGCCGTTGCCGGAGTCGGTCATCGGTGGGCAACGTTTCGCCTTCATCCGCTCCGACGCAGCGGTGATGGGGCCGCGTTTCGCCTTCAAACAACACGGCCAGAGCGGCGCGTCGTTGGCGGAGGTGCTGCCGCACACCGCGTCGGTGGCCGACGACCTCTGCATCATTCGTTCGCTCAAGACCGACCAGTTCAACCACGCGCCGGCACAGATCTTCCTCAACACCGGCTTCGCCCAGCCTGGCCGGCCGAGCATCGGTTCCTGGGCGCTGTATGGCCTGGGTTCCGACACCCAGGAACTGCCGGCGTACGTGGTGATGTCGACCGGCGCCGGCATCAGCGGCGGCTCGGCCAACTGGTCGAGCGGTTTCATGCCGACGGTGCTGTCGGGCGTGCGCTTCCGCAACCAGGGCGATCCGATCCTCGACACCTCGAATCCCACCGGCGTCGATGTGGCGTTGCAGAAAGACACCATCGATCTGGTTGGTGGCATGAACCGCGAACGTCTCGCTCTGATGGGTGATCCCGAGATCGCCACCCGCATCGCGCAGTATGAAATGGCGTTCAAGTTGCAGACCAGCGCGCCCGACCTGATGGATCTCAAGGGCGAGTCGAAGGAGACCCTGGAGCTCTATGGCTGCGATCCCGATAAGCCGTCGTTCAACCGCGCGTGCCTGTTGGCGCGGCGCATGATCGAACGCGGCGTGCGCTTCATTAACATCTACCATGAAGGCTGGGACGCCCACAGCGATCTGGTCGGCAATCACAAGGGCAAGTGCGGCGAGACCGATCAAGGTGCGGCTGCACTCGTGAAAGACCTCAAGCGTCGGGGTTTGCTCGACGACACGCTGGTCATCTGGGGCGGCGAATTCGGCCGCACGCCAATGGTCGAAAGCAATTCCGCCCTCGGCCGTTCGATGGGCCGCGATCACCATCCGCACGCCTTCACCATGTGGATGGCCGGCGGCGGCGTGAAACCGGGCATCACCTTCGGCGCGACCGATGACCTGGGGTATCAGGTGGTGCAGGATCCGGTGCATGTGCACGACCTGCAGGCGACCATTCTCCATCTGCTCGGATTCGATCACGAACGCCTGACCTACCACACGGCCGGGCGTGATTTTCGCCTGACCGATGTGCATGGGCACGTGGTGAAGGGGATCCTCGCCTGAGGGCTGTGCTACTTCTGCTGCTCTCACAGGGCGATGTGCTTGTCTGGCGGAGCGGTGCTGCCATTGACCGCTAACCATTCTACTACCGTGCCATCGTAGAGCAGGAGTGCGCGTGGAGCGGGCGCGACAACCGTTTTTTTCCGGCAATTCTAACGTGCGTCCCGCGCCACGCGCAAGCTGGTCAGTTGGTTCGGCGTGAGCGTCACCGGCATGGTCTTGGTCGCACCATCACTCCAACGCACCACGACCCGGTACTCGCCCGCTTCGCGGATCGCCAGCGTGACGGTGTCGGGTCCGCGGCAGCCGGTGGCGACGTTGCCGCCGATGATGCGGGTGGCCATCACGCGCTCGTGCGGGTCGATCACGCTGACCTGTGCGCCGACCACCCCACGGGGACCGGTGACCGCGACGGACAGCAGGGCGGTTTGCGCCAGCACGGCGTCCTGACGGGTGGGATTTTCTGTCTTGCCGCGCTCGGCCAACACCGCGTTGACCAGCAGCACCAAGCGCCCGTCGACTCCGCCCAGCAGCAGATCGTTCGCGCCATCGCCGTCAGCGTCACCGGCGGCGACTCCGCCAGCGCCGTGGAGATGCGCTTTTCCAGGGATGACCTCGGCGCGGTAGCGCGTGCTGACCATGAACGAGCCGTACCCGCGATTGACGTAAAGATTGTTGCTGGCGGTGGGCGAGCGGCTGATGGCGTAGATATCCAGATTGCCGGCGGCGTGCATATCCTCGGCGATAACGGCGTGGCAGTTCGCAGTGATGACCACCGTTTCGTTGCCGTAGCGTCCGACGTCGCGCGGGCTGCCCGTGGCGGTGTCGACCAGATTGACGCCGCGATCGTTAGCGAAACACAGCGTGGGCTTGGCGGAGTCGAACACCGCCGCCAACGTGCCGCCGCCGGTGCGCGTGCCGGCGGGAACCGTGAAGTCGTAGGACGGCATCGCGGCGGGAACGAAGGCATCCGGCGCCTTTCGCTCCAGCAGTACGCCGCCGCCCACCGCGATGAACAGACTGTCGCGGCCATCACCACGCAGATCACCGAAGCTGAACAATCCGCTCTGGCCGGCGCCGTGTTCCGGTTGGTTCAATCCCAGGGCGGCGGTCGCATCGACGTAGGGTCCGCCCGCCGCGCCCGGATGCCGCCAAGCGTGCAGGCCGCCGCCGTCCTGGCTGACCAGCACATCGGGGAAGCCATCGTGATCGAGATCGGCAAAGATGGACATCACCACCGCACGATTGACCTCGGCCGGCAGCAGGGTCGTCAGCGCAAAATGCCCGACGGCATCCTGACGGAAGATGCGGCCATCGATGAGCAGGTCCGCGCGTCCGTCCCCGTCGACGTCGGCGACGTTGACGCTGCGTCCTTTAACGCCGGATAGTCCAGCCGCTGCGGTCGCATCGTCGAAGCGCAGCGCCGCACGTTGCAGGAACAGCGCGCAGCCGGTGGGGCTGGTGGCCACGGCATCCGGTCGGCCATCGCCATCGACATCGTACAGCGCCACGCCGCCGATCGGCCCGGCCAGCGTGCCCAGCACCAGGTCATCGCGGAAGTGCGTAAACACCTGGGCGGGAAAGAAACCGCGCCCCGCGGCGTGGTCGCGCATCATCGCCGCCAACTGCGCCGGATGACCATTGAAGGTGCCGTACATCGCCTCCTTGATCACCTCGGTCCATTCCCACATCGCGGCTGTCGTCGCATCGCCGACGGCGCTCACCTTGCCGGTTTGCCATTGGCCTTCGCCGCCGGCATAAAACAGTACCTCGTTCGCCCCGCGCCGGCCTTTGCCGACAAAGGCCACGACCGTGAGCCCGGGTTCGGGCAGCTGCTGAAACGCGCCGGCTACCGCTTCGGCAGTTGCGCTGAGCGTGATCGTGCGAGGAACGAAGTCGCCTTTGAGCACGTGGCGCACGGCCAGCGTGACCGTGCGTTTGTCGGCATCGACGGTGACGACCTCCAACCACAGCACGGCCAGATAGCGCTCAAAGTGGTCGAACGGCTGCAACGTCGGATTGACCAGACCGCGGAGGCTGGAACCGATGGCCTGTACAGCCACGACGACATCAGCGGCTGGCGTCAGACCGATGCAGGCGCTGAGCAGGATGAGCGGGGAGATTCGCATGGAGTGGTCCTTGATGGTCCTTGAAGTAATGGCTCGTCAGTCCGGCGCTGGGAAGCGGTCTGAAAATCCCAGACAGACATCCACACACTGGCAGACATCCACAGGAGGCGCGGAGGCGCGGAGATCGGAGGAGGAGAAAGAAGGAGGAGAAAGAAGGAGGAGAAAGAAGGAGGAGAAAGAAGGAGGAGAAAGAAGGAGGAGAAAGAAAGGGAGGAGAAAGAAAGGGAGGAGAAAGAAGGAGGAGAAAGAAGGAGGAGAAAGAAGCAGAAAAGGT
>JACDEI010000027.1 GCA_013816485.1 Planctomycetota bacterium | reverse complement strand
GTTCCGAAGAGCCGGCGAGACGCCGGCGATCCCGGGAGGGGACACCGATCACTTCAGCTTGCTGAAATCCGTCGGCTTCATGAACACCGACACCACTGAGGTGGTTAGCGAACCGTCCACCTCAGACGCCTTCTTCGCCTCGACCCACACCGGATCGGCGCGGAAATTCTTCCACGACTCGGTCGCTGCGGCGCGGGTCTTGTGCGACAGCACGTAGATTAGCGTGTTGTTGGCGGCCTCGCCATCGGTCGGCGTCCAGAAGCCGATGAGCGTCATGCCGTGTTTCTCGAACAGTGTGCAGGTATGGTCGCGGAAGCGCGACAGCAGCGCCGGCAGCTTGCCTGCTGGCGTGACGTAGGTGCGCATTTCCCAGCAGCGTTCATCACCATCGGCAGCGCTCATCGGGGCCATGGTTAGCACCAGGAGGAAGAGGGGGAGGAGGCAGGCGAGGAGGAAGCGCATGGGGACTCCAATCGGGTGGGTTGGCGCGGATTCTGGTTCACCAGACGTACGCGTCGAGCAGCGCATCGACGCTGGTGCGCGGGCGTGCCACGCGCACGTCGTCGCCATCGACCACCACCTCCGCCGGCAATGGACGGGTGTTGTAGGTCGATGCCATCGCCATGCCGTAGGCACCGGCATCACGTAGGGCGAGCAGATCGCCGAGTTGTGGCATGGGCAACGTGCGTGCGCGGGCGAACACGTCGCCGCTTTCACAGATGTTGCCAACCACGTCGACTTCGCGTGGCGCGGCTTCCGGATGGCTGAGGTTGTCGATGCGGTGGTAGGCATCGTACATGGCGACGCGCACCAAGTGATTGAAGCCGGTATCGCAGCCGACGTAGGTGCGTCCCTTGGCTTCGGCGGTGTCCGGATTGGTCTTCACGCTGGTGACGGTGGTCAGCAGGGTGCCGGCTTCGGCGACCAGGAAACGTCCCGGCTCCAGCCGCAGTTCGAGCGGACGGCCGTAGCGCGTGCAGAACGCGCTCATCAGCTCCGACGCCTTCGCGCCCAGCGCGCGCAGATCAACATGGCGTTGGTCCGCACGGTAGGGGATGCCGATGCCGCCGCCGACATCGACGAAACGGAGGTTGGGCAGCTTCGCCGCGACATCAAAGATCACCGTCATGGCCTTGGCATAGACGTCAGCGTCGAGGATGCCCGAGCCGATGTGCATGTGGCAGCCGACGACGTTGATGCCGGTGGCGCGTTCGATGGCGAGCACCTGATCGACCTGGGTGTAGTGCACGCCGAACTTGGTCAGCGGCCCGGCGGTGCAGATCTTCTCATGCGCGCCGGCACCGACGTCGGGATTGAAACGTACCGAGGCTTCTTTTCCTCCGGCACGACCGACACGCTCCAGGCGGTCGAGGCTGCCGCAGTTGATGAGTACACCTTGCGCCAAAGCCTCCGCCTGTTCGGCATCGGTCATGTTGTTTTCGGTGTAGAGCACCTTCGCCGCCGGTACGCCACAACGCAGCGCGAGGGCGACTTCACCTGGACTCACCGCGTCGATACCGAAACCCTCCGCCGCGATGGTCTTCACCACTGCGGGGCAGGGATTGGCCTTCACCGCATAAAGCGGCTGGAACGGTCGCCAGGTGATGGCGTCCTTAAGCGCACGCGCGCGGGCGCGCACCACCGCGAGGTCGTAGACGTAGAGGGGTGACCCGAAACGGGCGACGAGATCATGGGGCGTGGGCGGCATGGAGCGCGGGAGCGTGGGGGTGCGGGGGAGGGGACAAGTCCGAAAGGTACGAAAGGTACGAGGGGTACGAGGGGTACGAGGGGTACGAGGGGTACGAAGGGTACGACTATCTTTGGACCGTTCGTACCCCTCGTACCCCTCGTACCTTTCGTACCCATTTCCCCTCCCATGATCCCGCCCCGTGCTCACCCTGCGTTTTGCTGATGGAACTTTGACGTTGGACGATCTCGGCGAGCACGCCGCGCTGCTCGATGGTCTGGTGGTGTTCGATGGCCGGGTGAAACGCCATCGCGCCAAGGCCTGTGCGTACGCCGAGATCCTTCGTCGGCTGCATGGCAAGGTCGAGTACGCCGACGAAGCCAAGAAGTACGAGGTGCTCGATGTAGTCGAGCGCGATGCGCGCCCACTGCGTCCGTACCAGACCCAGGCGATCGACGCGTGGTTGGCGGCAAAAAAGCGCGGCGTGGTGGTACTGCCGACCGGCGCAGGGAAAAGTTACGTCGCACTCAAGTGCATCCTCGCCACCCAGCGTTCGACGTTGGTGTTGGCGCCAACCATTGACCTGGTGCAGCAGTGGGCGAGCGATCTGGAAGCGCGACTCGGCTGTCCAATCGGCCGTTACGGTGGCGGCGACAAGGATCTCAAACCCATCACCGTGGCGACCTATGATTCCGGCGTGCTGATCATGCCGTGGCATGGCGACAAGTTCGGCCTGCTGATCTGCGATGAGTGCCATCACTTGCCTGCAGGCGTGACCAGCAGCGTGGCGGAAGCGTGTCTGGCGCCGTTCCGTCTGGGACTGACGGCGACGCCGGAGCGCACTGATGGCATGCATGCGCGGCTCGACGAGTTGCTCGGCGCAGAGGTCCACCGCTCGCAGATCACGGAACTGGAAGGAAATTTCCTCGCCAACTACCAGGTCGAGGTGTTGCACGTCGCGCTCGATCCGGACGAGCAGGAATCCTACACCGCCAACCGTAAGGAGTACCTCGCCTTCGCCCGCAAATCGGGCGTTGATTTCAGCAAGCCGGATGGTTGGCAGCAGTTCATCGCTGCCGCCGCGCGTGATCCGCAGGGTCGTGCGGCGATGCGCTGTTACCGCGAACAGAAACGCCTCTCGCGCGCTAGCCGGGCGAAACTGCGCGCAGTCTGGGAATTGGTGCGCGACCATCCCGGCGAACGCTGCCTAGTGTTCACCGAGGACAATGACACCGCCTACGAGATCGGCCGCCGCTTCGTCGCTCCTGTGATGACGCACCACACCAAGGGACCGGAACGTAAGCGCATGCTCGAACGGTTCCGCTCCGGCGCGTGGCCGCTGCTGATCACCAGCAAGGTACTGAACGAAGGCGTCGATGTGCCCGAGGTCGCCGTCGGCATCATCGTCAGCGGTAGCGGCAGCGTACGCGAACACGTGCAACGCCTCGGTCGCCTGCTGCGTCCGGGTGTGGGCAAGGTCGCGGTGCTCTACGAAATTCTCTCGGCGAATACGGCGGAAGCGTACACCTCTGAGCGTCGGCGTAGCCACGTGGCGTTTGGTGGTGAACAGGAGGTCTTCGACCTGGAAGCGGGAATGGACGGTCAGCATGCTGAATCGTGACCTGCTGCGTTACCGCCTGGACGGTGACCTGGTGAAACCATCGTTCCTTAAAGCGACGCCGGCGATCCGCGACCTGACCGAGGCATTGCTCGCCCATTGGCAAGGCGGTGTCGGAGGACGACTGGGAGAACTGGAAGATGCAGCGATGCCGATCTTGCACCGCAGCCGTGCGCTGGTGGTCGGACGTGGCCTGCAAAAACTGATCCTCGATGCCTGCACCTTTGCCGAGCCGCCGTCGGCGGCGACGTTGCGTGAAGAGGCCTTCGCGGTGTCGGCGGCGCTGCTCGCCGCTCCGGGACGCACCAGCGATGATCACCGCAGCGCGGTCGCGGAACGTCTTGGTCTGCACGGTGACGACGTGCGTGATCGACTGTATGCCGATCATCCCGATCAGGCGGTGCTCGCCGTCGTTCCGGCGTGGACCGCGACGCAGCTCATTCCGCGCTACAACCTCGCGCTGACGCAGGGCCTGCTGTTGTTCGCCCGCTCGCTGACGGTGACCATCACTGACGCTGATACCGGCCTGCGTCGGCGCCTGCTGAAAGCGCTGCGCTTCCGACGACTGCTGGCGGAGATCCGCGGCGATGACCGCCAAGCGCTCACGCTGGAGATTTCAGGCCCCGGCAGCGTGCTCGACCAGCACAGCCGTTATGGCATGCACCTCGCCCTGTTCCTGCCGGCGCTAGCGTGCTGCCGTTCGTGGACGGCGGAGATCGCCTTGGCCCTGCCACGTGGCGGTCCCGCGCGCTTGATGCTGAGCAATGAGGACTCACTGCTAGGGGACAACGCCTTCCTTGGCTACGTGCCAGAGGAGATCCAGGCGGTGCAAAACACGCTGACGGAAAAGTACCCTACTTGGATATGGCAAGATCCGCAGTTGTTGCCGCATCCCGATGGCGAGGTGGTGGTGCCGGATCTGCAAGTCGTGGTGGCGGGAAAAACCATCGCGGTCGAACTCTTCCATCGTTGGCACGGTTACGCCGTGCATCGTCGCCTGGATCAACTCGCTGCCGGCTGGGCATCGCACTTGGCAATCGGGGTCGATCGCACCTTGATGAAAGCGGACACCCGCATCGCTGCGCATCCGTTGTTCCTCGCCCGCGGTTTCGCCTTCAGCGAGATCCCCGCTGCCCGCGCCATCGGCGACGTGATCACTCGTACCGTCAGCGGGTGAGTTCCCAATGGGGACAAAGCCAAGGCAACCAGATTGAACAGGAGGAACGGAGGAACGGAGGAAGACAGGGGACCGTTTCTCATGCCTGCTCCTCCGTTCCTCCGTTTCTCTTGTTCAATTTGCTGTCTCATGCTGGTTAGCGTTGTGCCCCCAGGACTGGCCATTCCGTCGGCGGTGAGAGGTCCTAGCTTTTGTCCATGCGTGTGCTGCTGCTCCTGATGTTGTCGCTGACCGCCGTCTGGGCGGAGGACGCTGGTACCCGCTCCTGGCCGATCCCTGGGACCCAACTGGCGGTGGTTGTTCCGACGGCATGGACCGCGATCCGAGAACATGCTGGGAGTGTGTTGGTCGTGCGCAGTGGCCTGCCCGCAGGCCGCACCGGCGATGAGGCGGAACGTGCGCGCGGCATCATCGCGGTGGCGCTGCAACCGGTGAAGGACGAAGGTCCGTTGGCGTTCGCGGTGCGCTGTCGTCTGGATCTGGAACGCACGGCCACCGGATTGCAGCTCGGCAAAGCGGAAGACCTAGTGCTGGGAGGACGCAGCTGGACCAAACAACCGTACCGGATGCAGGTTGGCCAGTTCACCTTCGCGCAGGTGCTCTACGCCACCGTCATCGACGGCACTGGCATCTGCATCACCTGTTCGAGCACGGCAGACGGCATGGCCACGTGGCAGGCCGAATTCGACGCGGCGATCGCCAGCCTGGGACGCAGTCGTTTGATCATCGATCTGAAGTAAGTAATTGAGCCTTCAACCTGCGCGATGGTTGCGCAGGCGATCGATGCCGACGGCGAGCACGATGATCGCGCCGATGAGGATCTCCTGCCAGGCAGTTGGCCAGCCGAGTTGATCGGTACCACTGCGCAGCACGCTCATAATCAGCGCACCGATGATGGTGCCGAGCACGGTGCCGGTTCCGCCGCTGAGCGACGCGCCACCGATCACCACCGCGGCGATGACGTCGAGTTCCATGCCGAGGGCGATGGTCGGATTGCCCTGGCCCTGCTGCGAGGTCATGAGCAGGCCGGCCAGACCGAACAAGGCACCAGCCAGGGCATAGATGGCGATCTTGTTGGTCCGCACACGCACACCGCACAAGCGCGCGGCGGCTTCGTTCGAGCCGATGGCGTAGGCACTGCGACCAAACACCGACTTGTGCATCAGCAGCGCCATGCCGACGGCTGTCAGTGCGGCCAGCCAGACGCCCGGGGCGACCACCAGCGCCTTTATGATCGTCGGATCGCCCGGAAAGGGGATGGGCTGCATGAGCTTCCCCAGCCAGTTGGTTGGGAAGCTGACGGTACTGCTGTCGGCGAACAGTTTGGCGGCGCCACGGGCGACGCCCATCATCCCCAGCGTGACGATGAACGGCGCCAGTCCGAAGGCGGCGATCAGTGAACCGTTGAGCGCACCCGCGACCATGCCGGCAGCGATCGCCGCGGCGATGGCGAGCAACGGATCGCCGCCGTGATGGAGCGTCAGTCCAGCAACCACCGACGACAACGCGATGACTGAGCCGACGCTCAGATCAATACCGCCGGAGACGATGATCATGGTCATCCCACACGCGGCGATCGCAACGATGCTGGTCTGCACCAGGATGATGCGCAGGTTGGTCGCCGACCAGAAATCCGACGGCGAATCCCCGAGTCCCAGGGCGATGCGGAAGATCACCAGCAAGGCGATGAGCGCGATGAAGGGCCCGAGCTTGGACAGCAGGCGGAGCGCCCGGTTCGGCAAGGCGATGGCTGGGGTACTCATGGGTTAATGCCGATGCTCAGGAGCGACGTGTACTTCCATCGCAACGGCATGACGATCGTGAGCGGTTGGCTGTTCATTCTGCACTCTGCATTCTGCACTCTGCATTCTCCTCAGCGCCGATCGCGGCGCTGAGGATCGTATGGCTGTCCCATTCCGCCACTGGTCGGGCTGGCGATAATACGCCACGGCACATGACCGCGATGGCGTCGCAGATGCCGAGCAGTTCGGGGATGTACGAACTGACCACGATCACCGATTTGCCCTGCGCCGCGAGCTCGCCGATCAGGCGATAGATGTGCGCCTTGGCCCCGACATCGATGCCGCGCGTCGGTTCGTCGAGCAGCAGGATGTCGCACCCGTGGTGCAACAGGCGACCGATGGCGACCTTCTGTTGGTTGCCGCCGCTGAGTTCGCCGACTGCCTGGGCTGGACCGGCGGCTTTCACCAGCATGCGCTCCATCAATGAGCGGGCGGAGGCTTCCTGTCGTCCACGATTGATCAGGCCGGCGGTGGTGAACGGTCCCAAGCAGGTGAGTGTCAGGTTGTCGGCGATCGGCAGGTTGAGCAGCAGACCTTCGCTTTTGCGGTCCTCGCTCACCAGTCCCATACCAGCGAGCAGGCGTTGGCGCGGACTGCGATGGGTCTGTGGTTGGCCGCCAATCAGCACCATGCCACGGGCGATGCGATCCAGGCCGAACAAGGCACGCAGCGTTTCCGAACGACCGGAACCGACCAGACCGAACAGGCCGAGGATTTCACCACGACGCAGCGCCAAGGTGGCGTCCGTGGGTTTGGCTTCGCCGGCGATGCCACGTAGTTCCAGCACCGTATCGCCGATGTCATGCGGGATGCGCGGATAGATCTCGGCCACGTCGCGGCCGACCATGTGGCGGATGAGGTCGGTCTCGCTGGCATCTGCCATCGCTCCGCTCGCGACGCTCGCGCCATCACGCAGCACGGCGTAGTGCTCGGCGACGGCGCGGCATTCCTCCAGGAAGTGGCTGATGTAGATGACGCTGACGCCCTGGGTCTTCAGCCGACGGATGACGGAAAAGAGGTGTTCGACATCGGCAGCGGTAAGCGACGAGGTCGGCTCGTCGAGGATGAGCAGGCGCGGCTTGGCGGTGAGCGCCCGGGCGATTTCCACCAATTGCTGCTGCGCGATCGGCAACGAACCGGCAGGCCGGTCGAGATCGAGATCACCGAGGCCGAGTTGTTCAAGTGCCTCACGCGCGATGGCGTTTTGTCTCTTGCGGTCGACGATGCCAAAGCGGCTCGGCTGGTTGCCAAGCAGGATGTTCTCCGCCACACCCAGATGTCGTGCGAGGGTGAGTTCCTGGTAGACGATCGCCACGCCGCGTGATCGCGCGTCGAGCGGACCGCTCGGATCGTAGGGTGCTCCGTCGAGTGTCATGCTGCCGCCATCGGCGCGATGCGCGCCGGTGAGCACTTTCATCAACGTCGATTTGCCAGCGCCGTTCTCACCGATGAGGGCGAGGCATTCACCGGCATTCACCGACAGATCGACACCGACCAGGGCTTTGGTCGCGCCGAAGGCCTTGGCGATGCCGGTGACGGTGAGACGCGTAGTCATGGGAAGGGTCCGAAAGGTACGAGGGGTACGAAGGGTCCGTTACGGCGACCGTGATTTTCCTGGACCATTCGTACCCCTCGTACCCCTCGTACCCCTCGTACCCTTCGGACGGTCCGAATCACTTCCCCAAATACTCCGCCAATGGCGGATTCAGCAACGCCTTGAACTCCGGCTGATCCATGTTCTCCGGCGTAACGAGTCTGGGCGCCATGTCGTTGCGCTTGTCGACTGGCTTGCCCTGCGCGGCGGCGACCGCGGCCTTCACCGCTAGGTAGCCCATGTTCAGCGGATCCTGTAGCACCAGGCCGTGGATGTCGCCGGCCTTCAGCCACTCGACCAGGCGCGGGGTGTTGTCGAAGCCGACGACCTTGACCTTCTTGTTGATGCCCTGTTCGGTGAGCGCCTGGGTGATGGCGGTGGTCACCGGCTCGCACGGACAGAACACGCCGTTGACCTCGTCCTTGAAGCGGTTGATGAGATTCTGGCTGGCCTTGAGCGCCGTTTCGTGCGTCGCTCCAGCGTGTACGTCGCTGCTGATCACGGTGATGTCGGGGAAGGTCTTGATCGCCTCCATGAAGCCGGCTTCGCGTTCCTCGGTGCTGGCCGAACCTTCCATGTAGCGCAGCAGGATGACCTTGCCTTTGCCGCCGAGGAGTTCGCCCAGGTGTTTGCCGCCGATGCGACCGCCTTCCTTGTTGTTGGTCGCGATGTAACTCGCGGGTTTGTCCGATTCGAGCGCCGAGTCGGCGATCACCACCGGGATGTTCGAGCTGATCGCGAGTTCCACTGGCGCGACCAGCGCGGTGCGATCGAGCGGCATCAGCACGATGCCCTGCACGCCTTGCGCGATGAAGTTCTGCACCGTGCTGATCTGCGAGGTGCGGTCGTCCTCTTTGAGCGGACCTTTCCAGATCGCCTTCACCGGCGTGCCGGCGGCGTTGAGTTCGCGTTCAGCCTTGATCACGCCCGCATGCACGGTCTTCCAGAACTCGTGGGTGGTGCCTTTGGGGATCACGGCGATGACGATGGGTTTGGCGTTGCTCACCGCCACGCCGGGTTTGGCTTCGGTGTCACCACCGCCACAGGCGGACAGGCCGAGTCCGAGCGCGAGCGCACCGAGTCCGATGACCGTGCGGCGGGTGAAGGAAGCGGATGTGCGGACGGACATGCGGACCTCGCGGGTTGGGGCGATGTCGTAGCTGGGAATGGCTACCGGCTACAGGCTACAGACCACCGGTCGCAGGCACGTGTGTCAGTGAAGCAGAGGGCACCAGCTCCGGGCGAATTCCCACCGGGAACGGATATCACGGTCACCGCTTCCGTCTCACGAACCTGTGGTCTGTAGCCCGTAGTCTGTGGCCTGCCCTAAACCGCTTCCGTCGCCCACCCCAGTCCGCTGGCCGCGAGTTCATTCACGCTGGTCACCACTGCCGGGATGCCGCCATCGGCGGGCAACCAGGAATTGGCAACGCGCCGTACGTCGGTGACCGTGGTGGCGAGGATGCGTGCGCGGAAGGCGTTCAAGCGTTTGGGCGACGAGCCCTTGAGGTCGCCGGTGAAACGTGAGCGCGCTTCGCCTGCAGGGCTGCCTGGCGAATCAAGCCCGGCGATGACGCCGAGGATCGCCTCCTTCAACAGGCGTTGATCGTTCGGGCAGTCGCTGAGCCAACGCAGGCTTTCGCGGAAGTCATCGTAGGTGCCGGTCAGGCGTGGATCGCGGTAACTCGACAACGTGAAGGTACCGGTTGCCGGAGCGAAACTTGCGCCCGAGCCATAGGCGCCGCCGCGTTCGCGGATCTTCGGGTGCAGCACGTTGTTCACCAACAGACGACCAGCGACGGCAAGTCCCGGCGCGTCGGCGTGACCGAGCGGCACGGCAGGGAATGCCAACGCGCAGTAGTTCACCGCGGTGGAAGTGGTGTACGCGGTCGGTGGCTCACTGCGGGCGAGCGGTGAACGGAAGGGTTGGCGCGCTCCGGTCGGCTGGCCGAGGGCATCCCACACCCTGCGGATCTGCTGCTGCACCGGGGCGTCGTTCACCGTGTCGCCGATCAGCGCGAGCTGTCGCGGTTGGTTCAGCAGACGAGCGCGCAACGAGCCGAGTGCGGCACCGAGTTTTTCCAACGCGGCGTCGGCGCCGGCGGTATCTTCGCCGATGCTGGCGGCGAGACGTTTGAGCCACGCCAACCGACCGAGACCGCTCAGGCGATGGCCGATTGCCGCGGCACCACCCATGCCGCGACTGGCGGCACGGGAGGCGAAGGCGTTGCCCGCGCTCGACACGCGGTCGCTCAGGCGTTGGACGCTCTGCTCGATCAGTTCACGCAGGCGATCATGTTCGTCGAAACGCTGATCGCGCAGGGTTTCAGCGATGAGGTCGGTGAACTCCGCATGGCGGCTGCCGAGCCCTTTGACTTCGATGAACAGCAGGCCGTGCAAGCGCGCCAGATCATCGATGTCGGCGCTCAGGTCGGTCCAGGCATACAGACCGCCGCAGCGCGCATTGATCGCGGCTGAACGTGCGGTGTAATCTTGTCTTCCGACGCCAAGGTTGCCGATGGTCTGTGCCAACAGTGGAAGCAGATCCAGGTCCTGATCGTCGAGTTCCGGCAACGGGATCGCCGCCAGGTGGTGCATCAGGCCGTTGGTGCCGGCGGTGAAGATCGTCACGCCCTGCTGGTCGATTCCCGTCGGGAAGCGCCGTTCGAGCGGTACATCGCTGAGCGCGAGGTCAGGCAAAACCTCCGGGTCGTCGACGCTCGCTTGGCGTTTGGCCAATTCCTGCGCCAGGGTGGCGAGACCTTCACGGCCAGCGGCGTCGAGCGCGGCGAGGTCGCGTTCGACCTGTAGTTTTTCCGCCTGTTGTGCGCGCGGGTAGAATTCGCGATCGGGACGTGCCAGCAGCAACGCCCGGTGACCATGGTCGAGCAGGCGACGGCGGACCTCGTTTTGGATGAAGTTGGCTGCACCAGCGCGCTGCCGCAGGCGCGCGATGGCCTGTGATTGGTCGAGGAACGGCAGCGGTTCGACGCCGTAGTTCCAAGGCGCGAGCAGGCGAAAACAGAGTTCCAGGCCGTAGGGGTAGTGATCGCCGGTGATCTCGCGGCGGGCGAGTTCGAGTTGATGCAAGGCGGCATCAAGCTCCGCCTGCGACACACCTTTTTCGGCGATCGTCCGCAGGGTGTCGAACAGCAACGGTTCGAACTTGGGGTAATCTGCGGGATCGATGCCCGAGAGTTCGGCGGTGAACATGCCGCTGCGATACCCGGCACTGAATCCGCTGCCGCTGATCGATCGTCCGAGGCCGCTGTTTTCGAGCGCCAGACGCAGGGGTGCGCCGGCGTGGCCGAGCAGCACGCGATCGAGCAGCTCTGCGGTCAACACCTCGTCGAGATCGGCCACATCGCCCCACACCCAGGTGAGCGCTACCGCCGAAACGTCGAGGATGTCCTGGCCGGAGCCGCAGGGCACCGGCACGTCGAGCGTGACCGGTGTGTCCTGGACCGGCTGGATGGTCGGTGACGCCAATGCCTGCCCAGGATCACCCGCCAGGTAGTCGTTCAGGCGCGCATGCAGTTCGCTCGCCGGTTGGTTGCCATACGTGATGAAGCAGGCGTTGGCCGGCCGGTAGCAACGGCGGTGGAAGTCCAGCAGGTCCTGATGCGTCAGCGCCGGGATGTCGCTCGGATCGCCGCCGTAGTTGTGGCGGTAGCAGGTTGCCGGCAGCAACGAACGCGCGGTGGCCATCGACAGTTGTTCGCTGGTGCCATCCATCGCGCCCTTCATCTCGTTGAAGACCACACCTTTGCGTTCGCCACTGGTGCCGGCGGGTTCCAGGCGGTGCCCTTCCTGGGCAAAGTCGAGCGGATTGAGCAAGGGGGCGAAGACCGCGTCGAGGTACACGCCGGTGAGGTTGTCATAATCCTTGGCCACCTGGCTGGCGAAGGGGTAAGCCGTCATGTCCGGGAAGGTCATGGCGTTCATGAAGGTCTGCAGCGAGCGTCTTAACATTTGAAAGAACGGATCGCGCACCGGGAAACGCTTGGAGCCGCACAGCGTGGTGTGCTCCAGGATGTGCGGCAGGCCGGTCGAATCCTCCGGCACCGTACGGAACCCGACCACGAACGCGCGGTGGTCGTCGTCGCAGGCCAGGTGGTGGTGCACCGCACCACACGGATGGCGCCACGTTTCAAGCGTAACACCCAGTGCGGGAACCGGCTGGCTGGAGGCGAGGCTGAAACGGGCGGCGTCGATCATGGCGGCAGCATCTTCTTCACCGTGGAGTCGCAAGACGGGGTCGGCGAAATGCAGAATGCAGAATGATGAATGCAGAATTGCGCCGCCCTGACGGGGGATCTGACGCCCCAGCCTACGCCTGCGGGCATCATTCTGCATTCATCATTCTGCATTCTGCATTGGCCGGTCCACCGGGCCGGCCCACCTGTCTCCGCCCTGGCACACCGGTGTGGCAGCAACTCCCAGCCCCCAGGCCACTTGGGGCAATTGCCACAGTTGCTACCGCCAGCGTTTCGGAGTACGTTCCCATTCCTGATGCCCGCAGATTCTGACTCGAAGTTGATCAACGGCCGGTACGCCTTGTTGCGTGAGATCGGACGGGGCTCCACGGGCCGGGTATTCGCTGCCTGGGATCATGCGCTTGAACGCGAAGTGGCGGTCAAGGTCCTGGATGTGAGCCTGGCGGAAGACCGCGAAATCGTCACGCGTTTCCAGCAGGAGATCCGCTTCACCGCGCGTTTGAACCATCCGGGCATCGTGGCGATGTTCGAAGCCGGGCGCATGCCCGATGGCGCGGGTTGTTACTTCATGAGTCTGGCTCGCGGGGCGAGCCTCGAATCGCACATCGACCGGCTCAAGAACTCGCCCGACCACTGGCGGCACTTCGCCCTGATCGAACGCCTGACGTTGTTCCTCAAACTGCTCGAAGTCATCAGCTACGCCCATAGCCAGGACATCGTCCACCGCGATCTGAAGCCGGCCAACATCATGCTCGGCGCCTACGGTGAAGTCTGGGTGCTCGACTGGGGCTTGGCGCGCTGTCTGCGTGATGATCAGCCGGCGGCACCGGTGCCGGTGGAGATGGAACGCTCCTACGACGAGATCTTCGACGAGACCCAGCGGCCGGAGGCGGCTACCGTCATCATGGGTACGGGCGCGGGCATCCCGGCGAGCGATTCGTCAGCGAACGATCCGTCGGAGAACGAAGGTCCGAAGGTCATCTCCACCACCATCATCCAGCGGCGTGAGCAGGAACGCCGCAATGACTCCTCGCGCATGCGTGCCGCCCAGCGCAAGACCAGCGAGACCCATCATCCGCTGGCAAACAAGACCTCCAGCAGCCAACGCCTAGTGCGCAGCACCCAATTCGGTCAGGTGCTCGGTTCGCCGGCCTACATGTCGCCGGAGCAGGCGCGCGGTCATGCTGGCGCGGCGGACAAGCGCACCGACATCTACTCGCTCGGCGTCATCCTCTTCGAACTGCTGACCCTGCACACGCCCTGCGAGATGGGCCCGACGGATAACGTCCTGCAGTTCATCAAACGGGTGCAGCTGGGTGAACGCAGCAAACTTGGTGATTTCTGGCCCGATGCCCCGCAGGCAGTGCACGTCATCAGCGAATGGGCCCTGGCCCTCGATCCACAGGATCGTTATCCCGACTGCGAAGTGTTCGCTGGCGAGCTGCGCACGTTGTTGTCGCAGCTCTCGGCCTCGTTCAGCGAGATTGAACGTCAGCGTCTGGCCAAGGAACGTGAAGGCGCGTGGTTGCCGGCCGGAAGTTGGGACTTCGCCGCGAACCCGGATCTGGGACCGTTCGCGCTGCCGTCGTTCGCCATCCTGGGTGACGTGGTCGGTCAGGTCATGCACCCGGAGATGGGCGGCCTGCTGGTGGGCGGCAACGGCCTGCAGATCTATCCCTTCAACGCGCCGTTGGCGGAAGACCTGCGCGTACGCTTTTCGGTCGAGGTGGTGCGCGGCACCGAGTTCTGGATCTTCGTGCGCGGTCTTCCGCCTGGGCAGGCCTATCAGTTCCGTATCGGTTCCTACGACGGCAAATGGATGGCCATCGCGCGTGGTCAGGGCAACGATGCCGAAGTGCTGTGGCCGGAATGGTTGACCATGCGTCCGATGCGCGTCAACGGCACCACCTCGCGCGAGGTGTCGAACGAACGCGTGAAAGAGATCACCGTCGAAGTCATCGGTTCACGTCTGGCGCTGACCATCGGCACCGAGGAGCCGCTGGTGTTCCAGGACGTGTTGGTGCCCTCCGGCACGGCCTCGTCGCAGATCGCCCTGGCGACCTGGAAAACCCAGTTGGTGGTACGCAAGCTCTCGATCGAACGCCGACGTTCGCCGCTGATGATCCCCAGCCACGCGGTGGCGAATGAACTGCTGCGTCAGGGTATGCACACGCTGGCGATCGATGCTTACCGGCGCTTCATGACCGAACACGCGGATGCGGCCGAGGCCGCCGAAGCGCACTTCATGCTGTGCCTTGCCTACCAGCGCGCCGGACTCACCAGCGCCGCCGAGGCAGAGATGCGGCAGTTCCTTTCGCACCACCTCGATCATCCGTTGGCGCAGGACGCGATCTTCGAGTTGGCGCGTTTGCGCGCGTTGTCCGGTCCCGATGGCCTGGAACGCGCCGTGCGCGAGATCCTGTCGTACCAGGAATCCGGCGACTACGTGCGCAGCCGTTTCTGTCTGTGGCTGCTGCCGCAACTCGAAGACGCCGCACGTTACGATGGCCTGTCGCCGAACCTCGAACGTGCACTCGAACTGATCAAACAGCTCATCCGCGGTTCGCCGGACGAGCAGGTGATCCTGGGGTCCTACGCCCAGACCATCTCGCTCAGGTTGTGCATGTACCTCAGCCACCTCTACGACCACAACGACAACGCCCACATCGCCGCGTTCCGCGCCGCGGTGCAGCGTTGCCGTGCCCTTGGTTTCAAACTCAACCTGCGTGATCCGCGGACCCAGGCCGACGACCTCTCGCTCGCACGCCACCTGATGTCGGTCAACGATCCGACCGAGACCGTGCTCTACATCGGACGTGCCGATGACGATCCGTTCCTGCTCTACGACTACGTGCGCGACTTCTTCGTCCTGCTCTCGCTCGGTTGCGAGGAACAGCTCCTTGCCGCGCTCAACGGCGAGGACGTCACTCCGATCGAACGCCTGCTGCGCGCGGGACTGTGGATCCGCAACAACCAGCCGGACCTGGCCAAGATCGACCTCGAATGGTGTTTCCGTCTGACCGACCTGGTGGAGATCGAACGCACCTCGCTGGTGATGCTCTACGCCGCGCGCATGGGCTGTTATGGCCTCGGTTACCTGCCGTGGGACCTGATGGTCGATGGACTGAGCAAGGTGCAGGAAGGCATCGAAGCTCTGCCGCTCACCGCCATCGCCGGTTGGATCGCCGAGACCAATAACAAGTTCGACGATGCGGCGGAGATCTACCGCATGTTGCTGGTCGACGGCAGCGGTTTCGTCACCGTCGCACGCCAGGGTCTGGCGCGCATCGGCAAGGACGACGGTACACCGCAGGGTGGGCAGCCGGTGGTTACTGCGGCGCAGTAGCTTTGAGCTACGAGCTTCGAGCTTCGAGCTTCGAGCTTCGAGACTCGCAGCTCGTAGCTACCCGACCGGTCGATCCAGCACGCGATATCCGATCGCTTCGCTGACATCATCAAGCGAGACGTCTTCACGTGCGTCGAGGTCAGCGATGGTGCGCGCGACCTTGAGGATGCGGTCATACGCGCGGGCACTGAAACCGAGATCGTTCACTGCCTGATCGAGCAGGGCGATGGCGTCCGCGGCAGCGTGCAGATGTTTGCGCAGGCCGCGCGTATCAAGGGCGGCGTTGGCGCGGCCCTGGCGTTGCAGCATGCGTTCGCGGGCGGCGACCACGCGGACGCGCGCATCGGCGGTGGTCTCGCCGTCAGGACCTTTGCTCAACAATTCCGGTTTCTGCGCCGGCACTTCGACATGCAGGTCGATGCGGTCGAGCAACGGGCCGCTGATGCGTCCACGGTAGCGGTGGATGGCATCGGCATTGTCGGTGCAGCGTCGCGTGGGATGACCAAGGTACCCGCACGGACACGGATTCATCGCCGCCACCAGCATACAGCGACTCGGGAACTTCAGGCGTCCACCGCCGCGGCTGATGGTCAGGTGGCCGTCTTCGAGCGGCTGGCGCAATGTTTCCAGCGTGGCGCGGTTGAACTCCGGCAACTCATCCAAAAATAAAATTCCATGATGAGCCAAAGAGACCTCACCCGGGCGTGGCACCGAACCGCCACCGATCAGTCCGACGCTGGAGACATTATGGTGCGGACTGCGAAAGGGGCGCGTGCGCAGCAGACCGATGCCTGCCGGCAATAGCCCAGATACCGAATGGACGCGCGTGACATCAAGCGCTTCGTCGAGGGTCAGTTCCGGCAGCAATCCAGGAAGCCGGCGGGCGAGCATGGTTTTTCCCGAACCCGGCGGACCAAGCATCAACAGATTGTGCCCGCCCGCAGCCGCGATCAGCAGCGCACGTTTGGCGAATTCCTGTCCGCGCACATCGGCCAGATCCGGGATCTCCGGCGCGAGGTACGTCACCGCTTCGGGTGCCGCGACCGGCGCGCTGGCGAGTCCCTCACGCAACCACCCCACCAGATCCGTCAACGTGGTGGGCGCGTAGACGGTGAGTCCGGCGACGACGGAAGCTTCACCGGCATTGCCGGCTGCCACCACCATGCGTTTGAGGCCGGCATCCCGCGCCGCAATGGCACAGGCCAACACGCCACGACAGGGGCGCAGCGTCCCGTCGAGCGCCAACTCGGCGAGGAACACCGTATCGACTGGCGGTGGCGGCAGTTTGTTCTCGGGCATGGTGCTGGCCAGACCGATGGCGATGGCGAGGTCGAAGGCCGGACCTTCTTTGCGCCGGTCGGCGGGCGCGAGGTTGATCACCAGGTGATCGGCCGGCCGATGGCGCAGTCCGCTGGAAAACAATGCCGGCGTCACCCGATCGATCGATTCGCGTACCGCCGCGTCCGGCAGTCCCACGACCGTCGTGCGGCCGGTGCCGGTGCTGGGTTCGCTGCGGCTGACCTCGACCTGGACGAGATAGCCATCGACGCCTTCAACGGTGCCGGCACTGAGTTGGACGAGTTCCATCCCTGGCGTGTAACCGCTTTGCGGGTGCGGGGCAAGGAGGGGGCGGCTGGTGGTCCCAGGTTTCCGGTCAGCCGGTTGGGCGACAAAACGACATCCACAGGAGACGCAGAGACGCGGAGGTGGGAGGAGGAGAAAAGCAGGGGAACCATCTGGCACTCCTGCTGTTTGTTGTGGTCCTCATCCAATCTCCGCGTCTCCGCGCCTCCTGTCCTTTCGAATGAGCCTGCCGAACAGCGACGGTCCAAACGATTGACCTTGGTGGCCTTCCACCATAGTCCCGCTCATCATGTGTCGTCCGCAGAACATCCTGCTGCTTGCTGCGCGACTTACGCCGGGGTTCCTCGCCCTGTCTGAATGACATTGGCGAGTCGAACCCCCCGCTCCACTTTGTGGAGCACTTTTGTGGAGCACTTTTGTGGAGCACTACAGTGGGGAGACGGGCTTGTTGCCCGCCCCACCAGATGCCCTCTCAATCAAACCATTCAGCAAGCACATGGCCGATGGCCGTGGCAGGACCTACCCGATGAATCCTTCAGATACCACTCGCGTTGCCGAACCTCGTGCCGGCTCCGCTTCCCAGATGACCACTCCCGCCGGCACCGAACGCGTGCTGATCTTCGACACCACCTTGCGTGACGGCGAGCAATCGCCTGGGGCGTCGATGAACCTGGCCGAGAAGCTGGAAGTCGCCCGCACGCTGGAAGCGCTGGGCGTCGACATCATCGAAGCCGGTTTTCCCATCGCCTCGCCCGACGACTTCGCCGCAGTGAAGGCCGTCGCCGAACAGTCGACGCGCGCACGCATCTGTGGCCTGGCCCGGGCGCTGAAGGGTGACATTGATCGCGCCGCCGAAGCGGTGAAACCCGCCGGCAGTCGCGCACGTGTGCACATCTTCCTGGCCACCAGCGCCATCCACCGGCAGTTCAAACTGAACAAGGTGAAGGAGGAAATCCTCAAACAGGCGCGCGAAGCGGTGGCCTACGCCAAGACCCTGATCGACGACATCGAGTTCAGCCCCGAGGACGCGTCGCGCACCGAGCCAGAGTTCCTGGCCGAAGTCGTACAGGCCGTCATCGAAGCCGGCGCGCGCACGGTGAACATTCCCGACACCGTCGGCTACGCGTATCCGAATGACTACGCCGATTTGATCACCTACCTGCGCGCGAACGTGAAGAACATCGATCAGGCGGTCATCAGCGTGCACTGCCACAACGACCTGGGTTTGGCGGTGGCGAACTCGCTGGCTGCCGTGCGCGCTGGTGCGCGTCAGGTGGAATGCACCATCAACGGCATCGGCGAACGCGCCGGCAACTGCTCGTTGGAAGAGGTGGTCATGGCCATGCGCGTGCGCAAGGACATGTTCAAAAACATCGTCACCGGCATCGAGTCGTCACACCTGTACGGTGCCAGCCGCCTGGTTCAGTCGATCACCGGCTTGATGGTGCAGCGCAATAAAGCGGTGGTCGGCGACAACGCCTTCGCCCACGAGAGCGGCATCCATCAGCACGGCATGCTGAAGAACCCCGAGTGTTACGAGATCATGACGCCGGCCTCGGTCGGCGTGCCGACCACCAACCTGGTGCTGGGCAAACACTCGGGTCGCGCGGCGTTGTCGAAGCGCCTGGAAGGTTTGGGCCTGGCGGTCACCGACGCCGACATGGGCAAGTTGTTCGACGCCTTCAAAACCCTGGCCGATAAGAAAAAAGAAATCTACGACGGCGACCTGATTGCGTTGGTCGAAGAGGTCGTGCGTGGTCGCATCGTCGACGCGTGGGTGTTGGACTACCTGCACACCGCGTCGGCCTCTGGCGAAGGTGCCGGCAGCGGCGCGATGGCCACAGCTACCGTGCGCATCCGTAAGGGCGAACATCTGGTCACCGATGCGGCCACTGGCGACGGTCCGGTCGACGCGGTGGTCCAAGCGGTCAACCGCATCTGTGGGTACACCGGCACGGTCGAGGACTACCGCCTGCGCGCGGTGACCAAGGGCGGCGATGCCCAGGGTGAGGTCTCCATCCGCGTGCGCCTGAAAGCCGTCGGTGATACCAGCGGCGAAGGCACTGTGGTCGGCGGCAAAGGCCTCTCGACCGACATCGTGCACGCCAGCGCCTTGGCCTACCTGGACGCGGTCAACCGCGTGGCATTCCAGATGGGCCGGTTGGATTATCGCACGGCGAGCGCCTGATCGGCGCGGTCCGACGGGTCCGGAAGTCTTGACCCTTCGGACCCTTCGTACCTTTCGTACCACGGCGACGGCCTGACGTCCTGGTCCGAAGAGTACGAGAAGTACGAAGGGTACGAGGGGTCCGGAAGCCTGGACCATTCGTACCCCTCGTACCCCTCGTACCCCTCGTACCCTTCGTACCCTTCGTACCACGGCGACGGCCTGACGTCCTGGTCCGAAGAGTACGAGAAGTACGAGGGGTACGAGGGGTCCGGAAGCCTGGACCATTCGTACCCCTCGTACCCCTCGTACCCTTCGTACCCTTCGTACCCTTCGTACCCTTCGTACCCTTCGTACCCTTCGTACCCTTCGTACCCTTCGTACCCTTCGTACCCCTCGGACCCCTCGGACCTGAAGTCGTTCGCCCCTGGCCCCGCCAGAATCAGCCATAGGCTGCGCCACCCACCGTTTGCGGAAGAACCCATGCCTACCTCCATCGATGGTCACCTCACCGGCACCGGCAAGAAGTTCGCCATCGTCGCCGCGCGCTTCAACGGCGCGATTGTCGAGAGCCTGATCTCCGGTGCGGTCGATGCCCTGATCCGCAATGGCGTGCGCGACCAGGACATCCTGGTCGTGCGTTGCCCAGGTGCCTGGGAACTTCCGCTGGTGGTGCGTCAGGTGATCGACAACGGCAAGAAGAAGCCTGACGCCATCATCGCGCTCGGCTGCGTCATCCGTGGTGAGACCCCGCACTTCGACTTCGTCGCTGGTGAATGTGCCAAGGGCCTCGCTGCCGCGCAGGCGACCAGCGGCGTGCCGGTGTCGTTCGGCGTGCTGACCACCGACACCACCGAGCAGGCGCAGGCGCGCGCCGGGCTCAAGGCCGGTAACAAGGGCGTCGATGCGGCGCTCGCAGCGATTGAGATGGTTGATCTGCTGGGACGGCTCTGATGTCGGAGAAGGTGATTTCCGACCAGAGCGCGTCCGACAATACGGCGGCCAAAGACCGAGCCAGATCCGGGGCCAAACGCAGCGATTTGCGTAGTCGCGGACGTGAACTGGCCCTGCAACTGCTCTACAGCTTCGAACAGAACAAGTTCATCGACGACGGCATGCTGCTGCCGGCGGACGCGACGGACGGCATGGAGCCGGAGAGTGTCGCGTTCGCGCAGGCGCTTCAGGCCGGGTTCGCCAAGGAACGCCTGTCGATCGATGCGGCGGTCGACAAGCGTCTGGAGAACTGGACCATCCATCGCTTGGCGGTAGCTGACCGCGCGATCCTGCGCTTGGGCGCCTACGAGATCCTCTACTGCGCCGACACGCCCGCGAAAGTTGCGATCAACGAGTACATCGAACTGTCAAAACGGTATGGCAGCGAAGCCAAGACGCCGAAGTTGGTCAATGCGGTGCTCGACAAGATCGCACGCGAGCATCGGGCCGGCGATGTGCGGAGTCCGGCGAAAAAAGACTGAGGTTGGTCCGATGTCCGACGTCCGATGTCCGATGTCCCGCGTGAACGATGGTTATCGCAGGGACATCGCCGGGCGCCTGCATCAGACATCGGACATCGGACATCGGACATCGGACCAAATCGATGACTGATCCCTCGCAGGACATCCGCTGGATGCGTCGCGCCTTGCGCTTGGCGACGCTTAGTCTTGGCCGTACCTGGCCGAATCCAGGTGTCGGTTGCGTCATCGTCCGTGATGGACGGTTGCTCGGCGAAGGCCGTCACGCGGTGTTCGGTCAGGCGCATGCGGAAGTCAACGCGCTCAGTCAGTGCCAAGCGCTCGGAAACGATACGGCCGGTGCCACCGCCTATGTCACGCTCGCGCCGTGCACCCGGCATGGCAAACAGCCACCGTGCACCACTGCGCTGATCGCCGCCGGCATCGCGCGTGTGGTGGCGGCAGTCAGCGATCCCAATCAGGACGATCCGGCGATTCCATTGGCCGAGGCCAGCATTACCTACGACGAAGGTTGCCTCGCACTCGCTGCGGCGCAGATCCACGGCGGCTTCCTCAGTCGCGTCGGGCTGGGGCGTCCGCGTCTGACCGGCAAATGGGCGATGACGCTCGACGGCTGCATCGCCACCCACACCGGCGACAGCACCTGGATCTCCAGCACCGCGGCGCTGAATTTCAGCCGCCGTCGCCGCCGGGTGTTCGATGCGATCATGGTCGGGGCCGGTACCGCGTATCACGATGATCCCAGTTTGTTGTCGTCGCTGGTCGGTGAGCGCACGCCGGTGCGGGTGGTCATCAGCCGGAACGCCGAACTGCGCGAGAACTCCATGCTGGTGGCGACACGGGCCAAGGCGGCGGTGTTGATGATCCACGGGCCGGAGGCCCCCGCCGGCAACCGTGCGGCACTTGCCAGCCATGGCATCGATCTGTGGGAAGTGGCCAAACCCCATGATCCCGTCGCGGTGGCGGCCGCGCTCGGTCGTTACGGCCTCAATGAGGTCCTAGTTGAAGGTGGGGCGCAGATCCACGGCGCCTACCTGCGCGCCGGGCTCTATGACCGGCTCGAACTCTATGTCGGGGCGCAGACCGTCGGCGGCGGCATCGGCGTGGCCGCCGGCATCGGTGCCGAACTGATGAACGATGCCCGCCATTGGCAACACGAGGACCGTCCACTGGTCCTGGGCGACACCATCTGCCTGCGCCTGCGGCGACCGCCGGTGCTGGCACCGGGCGAAGAACCCGTGGTGGTCGAGGACGACTAAGACGCTGTCTTGATAGACCGAAATTTACATGGAGGACCGGAGAACCGGAGAACCGGAGAGAGGCGAGAAACGAAGTGTCGGTGAACATCCGAGGTTCCGCAGCTCTGTCTTCCTCCGGTCCTCCCTGTCGGCCCTGCCTTTCAAGACAGCTTCTAAGCTAAGACCTCCGGTCTCCGGTGTCCGGTGTCCGACACCAGACACCGGACGTCAGACAGCACATGTCGCACATCCCCCTTGGTTCGCTCCCCGGTCGGGCTAAATAGGGCGACCATGCTCCTCGACTGGCTGAAGTTGGTGCGCGCGACCGGGCTGGTCACGATCTACACCAACATCACCGCGGTGGTGGTGATGGCGGTCTACGCCAACGAAGGCCTGAACCCCAAGTGGTTGTTCGACCGCCTGCACAAGGAGGGCGTCGCCCACATCCTGTGGATGGTCACCGCGAGCTCCCTGCTCTACATGGCCGGGATGTTGTGGAACGACCTGGCCGACGTTGGACGTGACCGCGTGCTACATCCGCGTCGTCCGCTGCCGTCAGGTCGCATCAACCTGGGAACGGCCTACCTAGTTGGCGTGTTGTTGGCGGTCGGGGCGCTGGTCAGTGCGGCGATGGTCGATGTCCATGTCTTCCACGCCGCCGGCGTGGTGCTCAGCCTGATCATGCTCTACGATCTGGTGACCAAGGATATCCCGTGGATCGGCAGCCTGACCATGGCGGCGGTGCGTTTCTCGCACGCGATCTTCGCGCTCTCCCTGCTGGGATCAGACTACCTCGGCTGGGCTGTGGTTGGTGGCGACGGCCCGCGGCATACGACGCTGATCGCCTATCCCGTCATTCTCGGGGTGTACATTTTCGGCGTCACCTTGGTGAGCGAACTGGAGAGCCGCCCGGGACGACGCATCGAATTGCTGATCGGTGGTGCCTGCATGTTCGGAGCAGTGGCCGCTGGTGGTTGGCTGCTCGCGACGGCGCGCTGGATCACCCATCTTTCGCACGGGGACAGCACCTTGTATGTCGTCGGAGTCGGCTTGTCGGCGGTCATGGGAACCGTGTTGTTCGGTCTGCTGGTATGGCGTATCTGGTGGCCCTGGTTGGCAGCGCTGCGTTCTGGCCGCAGTGAACAGGTTGGTCCGGTGGTTGGCGCGGCGTTGGGCGGGATCATCTTCCTGGATGCGTTGGTCGCGACCACCGCACATCCACTCGGTGGCGTGGCCATCCTCTGCCTGCTGCCGCTGTTCCTGCTCGGGAAACGTGTTGTCCGGATGGATTGAGCGCAGCCCGCGCCGCATCAGCACAACGCAGCTTCTCAAATGCTATCTTGACCCTCCCTCCGGTGGGTGACGCTTTACACATCCGATGCGCAATCCTCCCGAAATCCTGATCGTCGAGGACGATGCGACCACCGCGATGCTGGTCGAGATCCAACTCAAGGCGCTGGGGTATCGCGTCATGGGCACGGTCGCGAGCGGCGAAGCGGCCCTGTCCCTGGCGGCCCTGCGCCGGCCCGATCTGGTGTTGATGGATGTGATGCTCAATGGTGCGATGGATGGCGTCGAAGCGGCCAAACAACTGCTGCATTCGGGTCATGCGATGCCGGTGGTGTTCCTGACCGCGCGCAACGACCACGCGACCATGGAGCGCATCCGCAGTTCGATGCCGTTCGGCTGCCTGATCAAACCGCCCGGCGAGGAGGAACTCGGCACCGCCATCGGCATCGCGTTGCGTGGCCATGAGCTCGAACGCCAGGCGCGCCGTTCGCAGGAGAACCTTGCCGCCGTGCTCGACGTGGTCGCCGATGCGGTCATTGCGCTCGACAGCGAAGGGCACGTGACCTTTCTCAACTCCGCAGCCGAGCGGCTATGCGGGCGTGAACGTTATGACGCCGAAGGTCGGCTGCTCGATGAGATCCTGCCACCGCCGCTTGATGAGCAGGGAAATCCGGCGGGTTCGTGGAGCCGGCTGCTGGCCGATGGCACCGTCGAACGCACCGTCACCTTGCACACCAAAGAATCCATCCGCGTGGTGCGCTGCGCCATCGCGCCGACCTCCGGGCTTGGCCACCGCACGGCCTCGACCGTGGTGATGTTGCATGACCTGACCACCCGCACGCTCGATGAAGCGGACCGTCGTCGTCTGCAAGACGATGTCCGACGTATGAGCCGCGCGCTTAAGGTGCTGAGCGAGACCTCGCGTGTGCTGCAATCCGCCACCAGCGAGACCGAACTGTTCGAGGAGGTCTGCCGCTTGTCGGTCGCACTCGGCTACCGCTTGGCTTGGATCGGCATGGCCCGCCATGACGGTGAACGCACAGTCGAGCCGCTGGCGCAGGCGGGCTACCGCGATCGTTACCTGGAAGAGGTGCACCTGACGTGGGGCAACGAAGCCGGTGACGAGGGTCCCACCGGCGCAGCGATCCGCAGCGGTGAGGTCGCCATCGCCCGCGACATTCTGGCGGATGAACGGTTCAGCGACTGGCGCATGGAGGCGGCCAAACGCGGTTATGCCTCCGGCATCGCACTGCCGCTGAAATCCGGTGATCGCGTGGTAGGTGCGCTGACCATCTACGCCACGGAAAGCGACGCCTTCGGTGCGGACGAGGTCCAACTGCTGCGCGAGTTGGCGCAGAACCTGTCCTATGGACTGCTGGCGCTGCGTGGACGCAGCGAACGCCAGCGGGTCGAACAGGACCTGCTCAAGGCCGAGGCGCGTTACCGCGCGCTGGTCGAACAGATCCCCATCGTCACGTACGTCGCGGCGGCCGACGATCTTGGCAGCCGGCTGTACCTCAGCCCGCAGATCGCCACGCTCACCGGTTTTCATCCCGAGCGCTGGATCTCGAACCCGGCATTCTTCGTCAACCACCTGCACCCGGCGGATCGCGTGCGCGTGCTGCATGAACTGGCGCGCTGCAAGGACGGTGCCGCGCCGCTGGCCGCCGAATACCGCCTGCTCGCCAGCGATGGCGCCAGCGTGTGGGTGCGCGACGAAGCCAAGGTCGTGCGCGACGAATCTGGCCGGCCGCAGTTCATCCATGGCGTGATGATGGACATCACCAGCCGCCGGCTGGCCGAAGAATCGCTGCACCACGCCCACGATGCCTTGCGCGCATTGATCAAGGCCTCGCCGCTGGCGATCTTCACCCTCGACATCAGCGGCTGTATTGGCGCGGTATGGAATCAGGCGGCGGAGAAACTGTTCGGCTGGAGCGAAGCCGAAGTCGTCGGCCGGCCGTTGCCGATCGTCTCGCCCGACAAGCAGTCCGAGGCGCGCATGTTCATCGCGCGTGTCCTGGGTGGCGAGATTTTCACCGACGTCGAGATCCAGCGTACGCATCGCGATGGCAGCACCATCGATCTCAACATGGCCGCCGCACCGCTCACCGATCCCGAGGGGCGCATCACCGGAGTGATCGCCATGCTGGCTGACATCTCCAGCCGTAAACGTGCGGAGGCGGCGCTCGCCACTGCCCAGCGCGATGCCACCGTCGGTCGCATGGCGGCGGTGGTGGCACATGAGGTCAACAATCCGCTCGCGGCGATCAAAGCTTGGCTCGGCCTGTTGCGCAGCGATCTGTCGCAGGTGCCGGAAGCGCGTACCAACCTCGACATGATCGCCGAACAGGTCGACCGCATCGCGCGCACGGTGCGCAACCTGCTCGGATTCGCCCGTCAGCGTGAGGGCCGCGACAAACGCGTGCCGGCCACCGCCCTCATCCGCACGGTCGCAACGCTCTTCCAGGGCCGTATGCGCGCGCGCGGGATCGAGTTCACCATCAACGTCCCCGACGACCTGCCGGCGGTGCATGGCGACAACGACCAGTTGCAGGAGGTGCTGATCAACCTGTTGGAGAACGCCTCGCAGGCGCTCAGCGCCGGACGGCACTGTATCGTGCGCGCCGCCGTCCGTGGCCAGAGCCTGGAGATCGATGTCGAGGACGACGGTCCTGGACTGGGACCGGAGCCGGAACGGCTGTTCACGCCCTTCTACACCACCAAGGTCAACGGCACTGGTCTCGGATTGTCAGTGGCGCGACGCATCTGTGTCGCGCATGGTGGACGTCTCACGGCAGAGAACGTGGACAATGGTGGTGCCCGCTTCCGCGTGGTGCTGCCGGCTCTGATGATGGTGGAGGCGACATGAAGGTCGTGCTGGTCGATGATGATGACGCCTTGCGCGGAGCGCTGGCCGAACTGCTCAAACGTGCCGGCCATCAGGTATCGAGTTGTCCCGATGGCGCTGCCGGACTCAAAGCGGTCGACGAGGCCGACCTGTTGGTGACCGATCTGCGCATGCCCGGTTTCGACGGCCTGTCGCTGCTGCGCGAGGCGCGTCTGCGCCGGCCGGCCCTGCAAGTAATCGTCATGACCGGCTACGGCTCGATCAGTTCGGCGGTCGAAGCCATGCGCCTGGGCGCGCGCGCCTACCTGACCAAGCCATTCGAGACCGACGAACTGCTGCTGCATCTGCGCGAGGTCGAGACCGTCCAGCGCCTGCGACAGGCGGCGACCTCGGGTCGTGGCGGTCTGGTCGGCTCGGGTACGGCGATGCGGCGGGTCTACAACGAGATCGATGTCGCCGCGACAAGCGATGCCGCCGTGCTGATCGCTGGCGAGACCGGCACCGGCAAGGAACTGGCGGCCCGCGCCATCCATCAGGGTTCCCGTCGCTCGCAGGGGCCGTTCATCGCGGTCAATTGCGGCGCGATCTCACGCGACCTGATCGAGAGCGAACTGTTCGGCCATGAACCCGGCTCCTTCACCGGCGCGCAGGGACGCAAACGCGGACGCTTCTCGTTGGCGCGTGGCGGCACGTTGTTCCTCGACGAGATCAACTCGCTGCCGCTGGACCTCCAACCCAAGCTGCTGCGTGCGCTCGAAGCGAACGAGATCTGGCCGGTCGGCGCCGAGGCGGCGGAACGTACGGATCTGCGCCTGTTGGCCGCGACCAATGTGCGGCTCGATGGCCTGGTACGTGAAGGCCGCTTCCGCGAGGATCTCTACTACCGCCTGCACGTCCTGCATGTGGACCTGCCCTCGCTCAAGGAACACCCGGAGGACATCCCGCAGATCGTCCACGCGTTGCTGATCCGTGCGGCCGGTGGCCAGGAACGGCACAGCATCACCGCCAACGCTTTGTCGAACCTCATTGCGCGGCCGTGGCAGGGCAATGTCCGTGAACTCGCCAACGCGCTGGAACGTGCCCTGGCGCGCGCGGCGGTGAGCAACCCTGGTGCCCCGGCGTCTGCACCGCTCACCATCTCGGTCGAACACCTCGATCCGCAGCCGATGGGCTCCATGCCGATGGCCTTCAAGCAGGGGCGTGAACGCGCGGCCGAGGACTGGGCCCGTACCGCCATCCGCAACGCGCTGACGCGTTCGCGCGGCAACACCTCGGAAGCGGCGCGCATCCTGAAGATGAGCCGCACCGCACTGCTGCGTTTGATCAACAAGTACGGGTTGCGCTGACTGGCGCACTCCGGTGTTTGTCTGTCGCAGGTGAGCGACAGGCGATTATGCGGTGAAAACCAGGTTTTCCTGAAATGCCCGTCACCGGACGGCGACAGGTGACCGTGCATTTCCGCCCTAAGTACTGACAGGCGGCGATCGCATTCCCAGGCATGGCATGTGCATAGTGATGTGCGTGAACACCATCTCCACCGCCCGTTCTGGTGACCTCTCAAAGCCTCCGCGGGTCACCCGTGGGATCCACGTGCGGCGTGCCACGCCCAAACGACGGCGTGAATTGCAAGCCGCGCAGGTCGACGCCGCGCTGGAGCACCGCGCCATCGCCCACCGCACCGCAGCCGAGGTAGTGCATCAGATCGCTGGTCTGCCGGTGAGCGAGTCGGTCTCCACCGAACGTGGTGGCCATGAGCTGCTGGTCGAAGTGGTGTTCGCCGGGGTGCGTAGTGGTCGCCTGACCATCGGCTTCAGCCGTGGACTGACGCGTCAGGTCGGAGCGGCGATGGCGGCGATGGTCGATCTCGATGGCCATCCGCTCAACCCGGTGGAGGCAGCCAAGGACCTCACTAGTGCCCTGGCCCATGCCGTGCTCGGCGCGATCTTCGGAGCCGACGCCCGTCCGCGCATGCAGGCGCCGCAGGCGACCACACCGCGGCAGTTCGGCGACCAGTCGAGCATCCTGGGAGTCGCTGACGGCCATCTGTCGATCGATCTGCATCTGGACCAGTCGCGGCTCTGACTGCGAGCAGCGAGCAGCGAGTCGATTCTGCCGGCGTTCACCATCTCATCGTTGGTGCCGCATCGGCTAAGCTAACGGGTTGGTGCCATTCGTGACACCGGACCACAGCGGCAATCCTGGCTGATCCCGGCAGCGGAGTACCGCCGCGTCGCATTGCCTTCAGCAAACCTCTGGAAATCCCCACGCGACCTGATCGCCAGCGCGGAAAGGCACCAGGGTGTCATCGCCCAGGTCGATCTCCGACGGCACCGGGCAGGGACGTTTCACCAATGTCACGGTGTCTTGGTTGCGTGGCAGTCGGTAAAAGTCCGCGCCATGGAAACTCGCAAACGCTTCGATCCGATCCAGTGCGCCCGTCTGCTCAAACGCCTCGACGTATAATTCGAGGGCGGCATGCGCCGTATACATGCCGGCGCAGCCACAGGCCGATTCTTTGGCGCGACGGGAATGCGGAGCGCTGTCAGTGCCAAGAAAGAACTTCGGACTTCCGCTGGTCGCGGCCTCTATCAGCGCCAAGCGGTGGGTCTCACGTTTCAAGACCGGCAAGCAGTAGTGATGCGGACGAATGCCGCCGATGAACATGGCGTTGCGGTTGAGCAACAGGTGATGTGCCGTGATGGTGGCGGCGACATTGCCCGGCGACGAACGGACGAAATCCACCGCCGTACGGGTCGTGATGTGCTCCAACACCATGCGCAAGCCAGGAAAGTCACGTACCAGCGGCGCCAGGTGGCGCTCGATGAACACCGCCTCGCGATCGAAGATGTCCACCGTTGGGTCGGTTACCTCACCGTGCATGAGCAGTGGCACATCATGTCGTTCCATGGCGGCAAGCACGGGGTAGCAGTTCTGTAGGCTACGCACCCCGCGCTCGGCGTGGGTAGTCGCACCTGCCGGATAATACTTGATGGCATGGACGAAGCCGCTGGCCTTGGCCCGCACAATCTCATCGGCTTGCGTGGCTTCGGTGAGAAAAAGCGTCATCAATGGTGCGAAGGACGCTCCGCTCGGCACTGCCGCCATGATTCTCTCACGATAGGCCCGCGCATGCTCGGTGGTGGTCACCGGTGGATTGAGATTCGGCATGACCATGGCGCGCGCAAAACGTCGCGCCGTGTCCGGTAGCACCTTGCTCAGAATGTGGCCGTCGCGCAGATGCACGTGCCAGTCGTCAGGGCGAACCAAGGTCAGACGTTCAGGGGTCATCGAATCACCTTATGGTTGGTGGAGAGATAAGAAGCTGTCGGGAAGGACCACTTCTCACATGGCGGACGGGAGAACCGAAGAAAACGGCGAAGCAGAAAGCCGAAAAGACAGAGGGTTTCCCTCTCGGTTTTTCTCCGGTCCTCCGGTCCTCCATGTCAGATCCTGCCTTTCCAGACAGCTTCTAAAAAGTGCGACCGGTTGAGCTACCACGTTCTGGTACATCGTTCGCCACCCCGGCGCCAGAGCGGCACGCGTGCGGCTCAGCGACTTGCGAATGATCGGCGGGCGGCACGGGTGATGGCCAACACCGTGGGGTTGGTGAGGCGACGTTCGAGTGACACCACATACCAGCGCTCACGAATTTCGTCTATGCTGCCGATCTGAGCGACCTCGTACTGGCGTTCGATCTCGTTGGCGATGGCAGTTGGCGCGGCGAAGACGCCGACGCCGGCCTGACCAAAGGATTTGAGCAGCGCGCTGTCGCCGAATTCTCCGGCAATGCGCGGGGTCAGGTCGTTGCGCATCAACCAGTCATCCAGTGCCCGTCGCAGTGGGGAATCCTCGGTTGGCAACAACAGTGGCACATTCGCCAGCGAGCGTGGAAAGGTGCGGCGCAGGACGGACGGCTCCAACGCGCGTGCGGCAAAGAAGGAGATACCGCTTTCGGCCAAAAGATGGTTGTAGCCGCGTACGCCGAGCGAGCTGTCGAGCGGCACGTCGCTCAGCACCACATCAAGCGCATGCACTGCCAATTCGGCGAACAACCGGCGTGGCTGGTCCTCAATGCAGATCATCCGCACCGGTTCAGGACCGCTAAGCGCTGGTTCAAGCAAGCGGTACGCGGCGATCTTGGGCAGGTGATCACTGATGCCGATGGTCAGACGCATTGCCGGGCCAAGCGCTCCGCCTGCGGCCAGCGAGCGCACCATTTCCTGGCCAGTGGCGAAGATGTCGTCCGCAAATGGCAGGAGTGATCGGCCCAAGGCTGTGATTTCGAGCAGGCGTCCTCGGCGCACGAACACCGGCCCCCCAAGGTTGCGCTCCAGTTCACGCAACTGCCCGCTGACGGTCGGTTGCGAGACATGCAGCCGCGCGCAGGCACGGGCAATGGTCCCTTCGTGCGCCACCATCCAGAAATAGCGCAGGTGGTGGTAGTTCAGAGTGTCGGGGTTGAGCATCGCGCCTCCATTCATCGGCATAGCCGATGGATGGGTGTGGCCTTCTGATTGGCCGACACAAGCAGCGAGCGCTAAAACGTTGGCCGCAACCTGAGGAAATCATGACCACCTCTAGGTATCCATGAACGAACCATACCCGAGTAACCAGCCACCGCTTTCGCTGGCCTGCGACCAGTCCGGCGCAACGCCGCTGGTCGGCGTGATCATGGGTTCGGCCTCTGACTGGCAGACCATGCAGCACGCGGCCGACACGCTAACCACGCTCGGCATCGCCCATGAGGTGCGCGTGGTCAGTGCACACCGCACGCCGGCACTGCTGAGCGAGTACGCGGCGTCAGCGGCGGGACGCGGGCTGCGCGTGGTGATCGCCGGCGCGGGTGGAGCGGCCCATCTGCCAGGCATGTGTGCCGCGGGAACCGCATTGCCCGTGCTGGGTGTGCCGATCGAAAGCCAGATGTTGCGCGGCGTCGACAGCCTGCTGTCGATCGTGCAGATGCCGGCGGGCGTACCGGTAGGAACGCTGGCGATCGGTCGCGCGGGAGCGATCAATGCCGCGCTGTTGGCGGCGGCCATCCTCGCTCCATCGTTCCCGGCGATTGCCGCCGCGTGGGAACGGTATCGTACGCAGCAGACCGCACGGGTCTTGGCACAACCGGATCCGCGGGTGCCGGCATGACCACGGTTGCCATCCTGGGTGGTGGCCAACTTGCGCGTATGCTGGCGATCGCGGGACATCGGCTGGGGGTGCAGTGTCGCACCCTCGATCCGGAGGCGGAGTCTTCGGCCTCACCGGTGGCAGAATCGATTCACGCGCCGTGGAATGACCACCGGGCCGTGGGCAGGTTGGCCGCCGGTGCCACGGTCGCCACCTTTGAGCGTGAACACCTGCCGTTGTCCACGGTGACGGAACTGGCGCAGCTCGTTCCCCTGCGTCCCGGTCCCGAGGCGCTGCAATGCCTGCAACACCGTGGCGATCAGCGGCGCTTCCTCGCCCGTCTGGGTCTGGAGCAGCCCAAGGTGGCCTTCCCCACGGACGAGAACAGTTACCGGCGAGCGCTGGCCGATATGGGTCTGCCAGTGGTGGTGAAGTCCGCCCGTGATGGCTACGACGGTCGCGGCCAATGCGTGGTGCGCAGCGCCGCCGATGCGGCGTGGGCGTGGACGGAGCTATCCGCATCCGACCTGGTGGTCGAACGGTTCGTGCCCTTCGATGAAGAATTGGCGCTGGTCGCCGTGCGCGGATCCAATGGCGAATTTTCCGCTTGGCCGCTCGTCCGCACGTATCAGGTGGACGGTGTACTGGCCATGGCATCACCGATGTCTGCGGCTGGCGCGCTTCAAGTACAGGCAGAGGCGATCACACGCCGCATTGCCGACGCGCTCGGCTACATCGGGGTACTGTGTGTGGAATTCTTTCGCGTCGGCGAGCGGCTGCTGATCAATGAAGTGGCACCACGCGTGCACAACTCTGGGCATTGGACCATCGAAGGTGCCGAGTGCAGCCAGTTTGAAAACCACCTGCGCGCCATCCTGGGCTGGCCGCTGGGATCGACCGCGTTACGCGGTGCGAGCGCGGTCGTGAATCTGATCGGAGCCATGCCCGAGCGGGCTCGGGCGTTGCGCGTTCCCGGTGTGCACTGGCATGATTACGGAAAACGCCCGCGCCCAGGACGGAAGGTCGGACACCTCACCATCACCGCGCCGTCCGCGGATGAACTCGACGAACGGCTGGGACGTCTGCGCTCCGGTGGCATCTCCATTCCTGCGCACATGACGAGCAGCACCCTTGGATAAACTCCAACAACTGGAAGCCCAGTCGGTCTACATCCTGCGCGAGGCGTTCCGTCACTTTGATCGCCTGTGCATGCTGTGGTCGATGGGCAAGGATTCGACCGTGTTGCTGTGGCTGGCGCGCAAAGCCTTCTTCGGGCATGTGCCGCTTCCCCTGGTCCACATCGACACCGGCTTTGAGATCCCTGAAGCGCTGGAGTACCGTGATCGGATCGCCCGCGAGCTGAAGCTGACGATGATCGTCGGTCGCCACGACGTGGCGTTGGCCGAGCGCCGGACCTACGTCCATACCCGCGAGGATTTTCCAGACGGCGACCCGCGCCGTCTGGCACGCAAGCAATGCTGTTCCATCCTGCGTACGGCGGCGCTCAAGCAGACGCTTGATGGAACCGGTCCGCGCTTTCGGCTCGACCTCGCCACCGGTCACTGGCGTGACGAAGAGGATCGTCTGCCGTGGAACGGCGTGATCGTCGGCGCCCGGGCGGACGAGGAAGGCAGCCGTTCCAAAGAGCGCTATTTCAGTCCGCGCGATCGTCACAGCCAATGGGATGTCGGCGATCAACCGCCGGAATTGTGGAACCAGTTCAAGACCGACTACGCCCCGGGCACGCACGTGCGCATCCATCCGCTGCTGGACTGGAACGAACTCGACATCTGGGAATACATCGAGCGGGAGTCGATTCCTTTGATCTCGCTCTACTTCAATCGCGGGGACGGATCGCGCTACCGCAGCCTGGGCTGTTGGCCCTGCCAGGAACCCATCGCCAGTCGCTCGACATCCGTGCGTGAGGTCATCGCCGAACTGGAATCCGGAGCACTGAAGGAGATCGCCGAGCGCAGCGGACGACTCCAGGATCACGAGGGCCGCGGTGGCCTCGAAGAACTGCGCCGCGATGGCTACATGTAGCGCGCGGTTGCAGACGCATTGTCCACGCGTCATCCCGCGTGCCGATGCGCGTCATCCACTGGCGATTCAACAGCACTGTGCGACCATCACCCACGATTGATCGCCCAACCAACGAAACGCCAGCATGGATCCCCTTGATCTCCTCGCCCACAACCTGCTGTCGCCGGTCATTCTCAGCTTTGCTTTGGGCGTGGTGGCCAAGCTCGTACGCAGTGATCTGAGCTTCCCCGAGGCGTTATCACAGACGCTGGCCATCTTTCTGTTGCTGGCGATCGGTATGAAGGGCGGAGCGGCGCTTGATCAGACGAGCTTCGCGCAGGTCGGATGGGCAGCGTTGGCGACCCTGGCCATTGGCGCGGCAGTACCGTGTTGGACCTATGCCATCGCGCGGCGGTTTGGTGGCTTCTCACGTGAGGACAGCGCCTCACTGGCGGCGCATTATGGTTCGACCTCGGCGGTCACCTTTCTCGCTGCCGTGGCATTCCTAGCCAAGGTCGGCAATCCCGCAGAAGGCTTCATGCCCGCTTTGCTCGCCCTCATGGAGGTGCCTGCCATCGTCATCTCGTTACTGCTGCTGCGCCGTGCCGGCGGCGCGGCGGCGGGTGGCAGCCTGTGGGCCGCTGCGGGCCATGTGCTGGCGAGCAAGAGTATCCTGCTGCTGATCGGTGGCATGGCGATCGGGTGGGCCGCCGGCATGGAAGGCATGACCGAGGTCAAGGCGTTCTTCGTCGATCCATTCAAAGGAGTACTGTGCCTCTTCCTGCTCGAACTCGGCATGGTTGCCGCCGCGCGTCTGGGCGATCTGCGCGAGCGGTGGCGCTTCCTGCTGCCGTTCGGCATCCTCCTGCCGTTGCTGCATGGCGTGCTTGGCGTTCTCGTTGGTTATGCTGCGGGCCTGAGCATCGGCGGTGCCACCGTGCTGGGTACGCTTGCCGCCAGTGCCAGCTATATCGCGGCACCCGCGGCCATGCGCATCGCCAACCCCGGAGCTAACCACGCGCTCTCGCTCGGTGTGTCGCTCGGGATCACCTTTCCCTTCAATCTCGCACTTGGCATTCCGCTCTATCATGGCCTGGCGCGCATGCTTCATTCCTAGTTTCTCTCGTCCAATTCACTGTCCCACGTCGCTTGACTAAACGCCATTGGTCCAGCGCTTCTTTGCGCCAGTGATTTGCAGTTGTCCCACCAGGCGAGCTCGCAGCTTTCTTGTCTGGAGATGCGTCCATCATCTGCGCCCATGGACGACCTCGCCGATACCGGCATCGGTCACGCGTTGCAGGACGCCTACCCGGATGCGCGTTGTGAACTGTTGGCGCGTGATGCGTGGGAGCTGCTGGTGGCGGCGATCCTCTCGGCCCGCACCACCGACGTGCAGGTCAACAAGGTCATGGCAGTGCTGAACGAACACTACGTCGGCCCGCAGGCGCTCGCCGACCTCGACCACCGCGAACTTGATCGGGTCATCCGCCATGTGCCGCTGCACCGTCAGAAGGCACGCGCCATCGTCGAGGCGGCGCGTTCCGTTCTACGCTTGCATGACGGCTTGGTGCCGCGCGACCTCGTTTCACTGTCGGCTTTACCTGGCGTCGGGCGTAAGACCGCCGCGGTGGTACTCGGCAATGCCTTCGGCCAGCCGGCCATCGCCGCCGACGTGCACGTCCAGCGCATCGCCTACCGCATGGGCTGGGCTGCGCGCGAACATCCTGCCGATGCCGAGGTCGCGTTGGTGCGGCGTTTTGCGCCGGAGTACTGGGTGCGCCTCTGCCATCAGTTGATCCGTCTGGGTCGCGATTGCTGCCGGCGGCAGAAGCCACGCTGCGAGCGCTGCCCGGTGGCGCGGTTCTGTGCGAAGCAGGGATTGCCTCCTGCCGGACTTCCGGACTTCCGGACTTCCGGACGGTCGTAAGGTCCGTCCATGTCCTTCATCGGTGACGATCAAGTTCGCCTGATCAAAACGCGCATCGATCTGGTGCAGCTCATGGGCGAGTACACGCCGTTGCGCAAGTCGGGCGGCAACTTCACCGGCTGTTGCGCGTTCCATCAGGAACGCACGCCGTCGATGTATGTCTACGTCGAGCAGCAGGCCTACCATTGTTTCGGCTGTGGTGCGCACGGCGATGCGATCACCCTCATCCGTGAGAAAGAGCACCTGGAGTTTTCCGATGCGGTGGAGTTCCTTGCCCGGCGCGCCGGCATCACCATCACCTATCAGAACACCGGCAAGAACCAGATGGCGCGCGGCGAGCGCGAAGACCTGATGAAAGTGGTGGAGTTCGCCACCGGATTCTACGAACGGCAGTTGTGGGAAACACCGGAGGCCGCCGAAGCCCGTGACTACCTCGCCAGCCGGCACCTGACGCAGGCGGCGTGCAAACGCTTCCGCGTCGGCTGGTCGCCGGGACGTGGCCGCCTGATCGACGAAGCGCGCCGCAATGGCCTGCCGGTGAAGGCGCTGCTGGCCACCGACCTCGCGGTCGATCGTGATGGCCGTTCGGTCGATCGTTTTTTCGAGCGCGTGATGTTCCCCATCTGTGACCGCTTCGGTCAGCCCATCGCGTTCAGTGGTCGGCTGCTGCCAGCGGCGGAGCGCAAGGCCAAGGAGGAAGGCCGCGGGGTGGGCAAGTACGTCAACAACACCGACACGCCGCTCTACCACAAAGGCGGCACGGTCTTCAATCTCCACCGTGCGCGCACCGTCAGCCGTGATCGTGGTCGTTTGATCGTGATGGAGGGGCCGACCGACGTGATGGCGGCGGACGAGGCCGGTTACCAGGAATGTGTCGCCGTGCTCGGCACCGCGCTGACTCCCGACCATGCCAAGCAGCTCGGCAACCTCGTCGGTGCGACCGGCAGGCTGATCATCCTGCTCGACGGCGACCGTGCAGGTCAGGCCAACAGTCTCAAGGCCATCCGCACCTGCCTGCAAGCCGGCGTGCCGGTGCGCGTGGCAATGCTGCCGGATGAACTCGATCCGGCGGAACTGCTCGGCAATCCGGCTGAACGTGAACGAGGCCGGCAGGTGATGGAACAGGTGCTGGGCGGTGCACGCGCCGACATCGACCACCTGCTGCGCACCTTGGCCCCGCGACCATTCGAACTCGACAATCGCGCGAAGGTCGCGGTCACTGATCAGATGCTCGACGCGGTGCGCCCGATGCCGGACGCGGAGCTGCGCGCGTTGCACCTGCGCGACATCGCCGATTGGCTGGGCATCGAACGGGTGCGCCTGGAGAAACGTCTGGCCGGTGAGGGCAAAACCGCACCAACGGCGGACAACGACGCGGCTGATGGTGAAGTGCCGATCGCGACGTTGTCGCCGGCACAGGACCTCCTGCTGCATGTGCTCATGCAATGTCCTGAGTTGCGCGCTCCGGCGGCGGATGAGCATCATCTGGAAGCCAGTGCCTTCCCCGAGCCTTGGCGGGATATCGCCAGTCACCTGTTGATGGATCACGCGACCGATCTGCACGCGCTCAGCATGCTCGACGTGGTGCAGCAGCACCCCAGCCTGCACGCGGCGGTCTACCGCTGGGCCAGCAGTGGGTTGGAGACCCGGTCGTCGGACGCGACCGACGCGTCTGGAGCGATGGCGCGGGCGATCATCGACCTACGCTGCAACGCACTCACGGAACGGACGCAGAAGTTGAAGTTCAACGTTGCCGAGGCGGAACGCGCCCGCGACTTCGCCCGCATCAGGGAACTCAACCAGGAATTGAGCGACATCCGCAAGCAGCTCGCCGACCTGCGTGGTCATTCCGGCTTCGGGTGATCAACGCTGCTCCAGCAACGCGCGCATCGCGCTGATCAGGACGCTGGTCGTGAATGGTTTGGGCACAAACGTGGTGTGTGCTCGGCACGCGATGTCCGGCGGCATGCCTTCCGAGCTGAATCCACTCATCAGGATCACGCGGATGTCTGGAAACAGACGGTCGACGGCGCGGGCGAATTCCCAGCCGTTCATCTCGGGCATGACCACATCGCTGATGACCAGGTCGGGTGCTGTTTCCTCGGTGCGCAGGTAGTGCAGGGCAGTGGCCGGCCCCGGAAACGACGTCGTCAGGTAACCAGCATCCTCCAGTGATTCGCACACCAGGCTGCGGATGGTCTCGTCGTCATCCACCACCAGGATGCGATTGCTGCGCTGCGGCGTGATCGGCGACAGGGGGGTGGATGCCGCTTCAAGCGGTTGTTCGGTTTCGCCCGCTAGCGGGAGCAGAATGCGGAAGGTGGTGCCCTGGCCTAGAGCACTGCTGACGCTGATGCGTCCGCCGGCCTGGGTCACGATGCTGTAGACCGTGCTGAGTCCCAGGCCGGTGCCTTTGCCCAGGTCCTTGGTGGTGAAGAACGGTTCGAAGATGCGCGCCTGGGTCTTCGCATCCATGCCGGTGCCGGTGTCGATGACCGCCAGTTCGACGTAGGTGCCGGCCACGGTCCCATGCAGGGTGCCCTCGGCGACCTGGGCTGGTGCGCTGCTGACGATCAGGCTGCCGCCATCCGGCATCGCGTCGCGCGCGTTGATGCAGAGGTTGATCACCACCTGCTGCATCTGCTGGGGATCGGCGCGGATCGTGGGCGTGCGTTGCGCGTGGTCGATGCGCAGATCAATGCCCGGCCCGACCATCCGCCGCAGCATCGGCGCCAGTTCCACCACCAGCTCGCCGAGCCCGATGGTCTGTGGCGCGATCACTTGCTTGCGGCTGATAGTCAGCATTTGCCGGGTCAGTGCCGCGGCGCGTTCGGCGGTGGAATGGATCATCGCGGCATTGCTGGCCGCCGAACTGTCGTTGCCTAGGCGTCGCACCAGCAGTTCGCTGCAACCGATGATGACGGTCAGCAGGTTGTTGAAGTCGTGCGCAATGCCGCCGGCCATCAGGCCGATGGCGTCCATCTTCTGCACCTGACGCAGGTGCTCCTCCATGCTCAGGCGGGCACTGATGTCGCGCAGGATCGCCACGGTGAACACCGTGCCATGCTCTTCATAGGAGGAGATGCTGGCCTCCATCTGGAATTCACTGCCGTCGCGGCGTCGGCCTTGCGTGAGGTAGTGGTTCGGGACCGCTTCCCCCAGCGAACGGCGACGGACGCGGTCGAGCACCACCGCACGTTCAATGGGAGCGATGAGATCGAGGATCGAGGTCCCCAGCAACTCCTCGGCGGTGGTGAAGCCGAATAAGCGCACGTAGGCCGGATTGACCAGAACGTGGGTACCGGCACACGACACGCCGACTGCATCCATGGAGGCGTCAAACAACGAGTGCAGGCGCTGGTCACGTGCACGAACCTGGGCCTCGGCCTGGCGCATGCCGGTGATGTCGGTGAAGGTGCCGATCAGCCCATCGAGAGCGCCGGCGGCGTTCATCACCGGGGAGCCGGAGATCATCGCGTTGCGCCGTGCCCCCGACATGCCGATCAGTTCGACCTCGTAGGTGGAGGTGGTACCGGCGGCACGTTTGTGGTGCTCCCGCTGCATCACCTCCAGGCTCACGGGCGTGAAGAAGCGCTGGAAGGTCATCCCGGCGATCGCTGATTGATCAGCGATTTCCAGCATGCGGCACATTGCGGGATTGAGGTAGCGCGTCAGCCCATCGGTGCCGATATGCCAGAATCCGACGGCCGAGGAATCGATCAGCCGGAAGAAGCTGGCTTCATCAGGACTCTGCTCAGGAGTGCTCTTCCCAGAACTTTCAGCAGGTAGGGGAGAGTCGGTATCCGGCACGCTTAGACCCTACCACCCGCCACCTTGAGTCCATCCCGCGTCGCGCCCGTTGCAGGGCAGCGATGGGGCAGCGATCGGGCGGCGATCGGTGTGTGTCAAAAGCTGCGCGCATCATCGGCATGCGAGCAGACCTCCGACTTGAAGCCTGCGCTGGTCCCGGACACCATGCCGCGCTCATGGAGGATCTCATGGTGCAGAAGGCCGACGGCATGACCTACGCTCCCAAGGGCAAAGCCGCCCAGGTAGTCGGGCCAGGACAATTCCGTTTCGCCGCCATGCACCTGGACCACGGCCACATCTACGGCATGTGCAATGGCCTGATCGAGGCGGGTGGTGAACTGGTGGCGGTCTACGACTCGCAACCCGAACGCGTCGCCGCTTTCCTTAAGACCTACCCGCAGGCCACGGTGGTCGCCGATGAACGTGCGATCCTGGAAGATCCCACCATCCGCTTGATCGCCGCCGCCGCGATCCCGTGCGACCGCGGTCCGCTCGGTTGTCGGGCGATGGAACACGGCAAGGACTACTTCACCGACAAGACACCTTTCACCACGCTGGAGCAATTGGCCCAGGCCCGTGCCGTCCTCGCGCGCACCGGGCGTCGCTACTTCGTCTACTTCAGCGAACGCCTGCACGTCGAATGCGCGGTCGAGGCCGGTCGCTTGATCGCCGCCGGCGCCATCGGTCGTCCAGTGCAGGTGCTCGGCCTCGGGCCGCATCGCCTGGGTGATCCGGGAAAACGGCCGGCGTGGTTCTTTGAGCGCGCCAAGTACGGCGGCATCCTCTGCGACATCGGCAGCCACCAGATCGAGCAGTTCCTCGCCTACACCAACAACACCACGGCGAAGATCCAGGCAGCCAAGGTCGCCAACTACAACTGCCCACAGTTCCCAGAACTGGAGGACTTCGGCGACCTGACGCTGATTGGTGCCAACGGCGCGACCGGTTACCACCGCGTCGACTGGTTGAATCCGAAGGGCCTCGCGACCTGGGGTGATGGACGGACGATCATCCTCGGTACCGACGGCTACATCGAACTGCGCAAGTACATCAACGTCGGCACCGACACCGCTGGCGATCACCTCTTCCTGGTCGACCACCAGGGTGAACGCCACGTCGAACTCGCCGGGAAGATCGGTTTCCCGTTCTTCGGCCAACTGGTGCGCGACAGCCTTGACGGCACCGAGACCGCGATGACTCAGGCGCACATCTTCATGAGTGCGGAACTGTGTCTGGAAGCGCAGCGCGTGGCCGTGCGAGTCGGTGAATGATTACGGGCTAGGGATCGGGGATTTGGGATTAGGGATTAGCGGCTGGGGTGTGAAATCCCCTATCCTCTGTTCCCCATTCCCATCAGCTCCATCCGCGTCAGCAACTCCCCCGGTTCATTCGCTACGATCAGCCGCGATACATCGCTCACGCGCATGAACCCTTCGTTCACCGCATGGTGCATGAACGTCAGCAGGCCGTCAAAATAGCCGTCGGTGTTGAGTATGCCGATCGGCTTGGCGTGGAGGCCGAGTTGGGCCCAGCAGATGATCTCGCACAACTCATCGAGTGTGCCGATACCGCCGGGCAGGGCGATGAAGGCGTCGGAGATCTCCGCCATCAGCGCCTTGCGCTCGTGCATGGTGCCGACCTTGTGCAGCCGGGTGAGCTTCGCGTGGGTCAGGTCCATGCGGTCGATAACTTCGGGGACCACGCCTTCGACCGTGCCGCCCGCCGTCAGGGTGGCATCCGCCACCGCCACCATCAGCCCGCAGTTCGCCGCGCCGTAGACCAGGCGCACGCCGTGTCGTCCGAGCAGATCGCCAAGTTCCCTGGCTGCCTTGGTATAGGATGGCCGCCCGCCGTTCGACGAGCCGCAGAAGACACAAACCGCTGTCATGTCCGCACCCTGTGCTTTCGCGGCGGGGCTGCAATCCCGCCGTCAAAGCGGGGGAAGCGAAGACGGCAGACTCGACAGGAAGAAAAAACTAGCCACAGAGCCCACGGAGAGCACAGAGGAAGGCATTGTTCTTCTCCTCGGTGCTCTCTGTGGGCTCTGTGGGCTCTGTGGCTAGATTTCCTCCCTTCTTCGTTTGCTTTGCAGCATTGACCCGCCGTCCGCTACCCGGCCAAGGTCCTGCATCCCGCCCGTTGGAACACCGGGACGGTGCGTAACCTTCCAGGAGGTAGCAGGTACCCTGGAGAACCGCATGTCCTGGTCGCTCCTTTCCCCATCGTCCGGTCCGGTCGGAGCGTCACGTGGTCGCCGGTCGCTGATGGCCGTGCTGATCGCGGGCGTGCTGCTGCTGTCCGGCTGCTATTACCATGCGGATTACAGCTACAGCATCTCGGTCACGGCGGTGGCGGACAACCAGACCGTCATCAGCACCACTCCGGTGTCGCTGACCTCGGAATACGACTTCGACAATGTCACGGTCTACATCGACGACCAGGATTGGAGCGTCACCTCGGCTCCCGCCGGCGCGGTGTTCACCTTTTATGATGACGGTCGCGATGCCACCCTGATACCGACCAGCGTGGGCACCTATGTCGTGCGTTACCGCACCTGGTACTACACCAACTACGATTACGACTACTGCCTCTGCACCTATGCCACCGGTTACCGCGAGTCGTACATCACCATCACGGTGATACCCGCGCCTTCGACGTGAACGTCGCTGCCGGCCATTGCGGCGGCGTGATCAGCACAACACTGCGCGCATGCGTCCGATCCTGTTGGTAGGTGGTGCGCCCCGTGTGGCCGTCGACGCAGTGCGCTTCATCAGCGTCGCCGCGAGCGGCGCGACCGCTCTCCAGGTGAAGGACTGTCTGCATCATCAGGGTTTGTCAGCCGATCTGCTGCTCGGCATCGATGCTAGTCCGAACGCGCCGGCCCAACGTTATGTCGACCGCCGTGGACTCGAAAGTGCGCTCAGGCAATGGATCACCGTCAATCCGACCGGCGTGGTGGTGATGTCGGCGGCGGTGAACGATTATGAGGTGGCGCAGGTGGCGATCGAACAACCCGATGGCCCGCAGGTGGTGCCGGTCGGCACCAAGCTGCCGTCGCGTGCCGGCGCGGTCACCATTCGATTGGAACCGGCGGGCAAGATCATCGAACAACTGCGTGGTTGGGGCCTGTCCGGGCCGATCGTCGGTTTCAAATACGAGGCGCGCGACAGCGTGCTCGCCGCTGCCGAGGCCCTGCGCCGCCGGGTCGATGCCGCGCTGGTGGTGGCCAACAGTCTATGTGGACAGCTCCAGGCCCTGGTCGATGAGCGTGGTCCACAACGTTGTGTCGACCGCGCGGCGTTGATCGAGGCGTTGGGCGCCCGTCTGGCGGCGCTCGCCCGGCGCTGAGCGCGTTTCGCCGTCGCCGCTCTCGCTAGCTGCTGCCGCTCGCCACTGTTGCTCGCAACTGCTGCTCGCAACTGCTGCTCGCAACTGCTGCATGCCACTGCCGCATACCACTGCGGGATGTCAGATGGCTGTCCTGCATCTGTACCGCACGCTGCCGCGTGTGTGTCGGCTGGGCTGGTATTCTGCGATGCGCCCCCATCATCCCGCGCATGGATCGTCCGGTGTCGCAGCTACCACACGATCTTGCCGAACGTCTGCCGCTGGGAATCTGCGCCTTTGCCGCCGATGACCGCCTGCACTTCGCCAATGCCGTGGTGCGTCGTCTGTTCGATACGCCGATGCCGCGCGACGAAGCGCGCAAGGCGCTGGTGCTGCGGCTGGGTGAGAGCTGCGCCGGATTGGTGCTGCTCAAACCCGGTCAGCGCATGGTCGTGCCGGTCAGCGGCAAACTGCTGGAGGTCGAGGCGCAGGAGGTGCCCGACGGCGGCCTGTTGTGGCTGGTCAGCGACAACAGTGCCGAACTGCGTCTGCGCGCCCAATTGGCTGAGGAAGCGAGCTTCCTCGCGCACAGCCATGAGGCGTTCCTGGTCGTCGACCAGCAGGGCGTGATCCGCTACGCCAACGAGTATTGCGAACGCGAGCGCCGCTACGAGGCCGGCGGCATGGTCGGCATCAACCTCGCCGAGCTGGAAAAAACCTGCGATGCGACCTACCTGAACCGTGAACCGGTGGCGCCCGCCGAGCTGCGCAAGCGTCTGGCCGAGGTGGTGAAGAACGGGATGCTGCGCTACAACGCCTGGCATCTCCATCACGGTGGAGGCGAACATGCGGTCGAAGTCAGCATGCGTCCGCACCGGCTCAGCAATGAGTTGGTGATCCTGGTCACCGCGCATGACGACAGCCGACGCCTGATGCATTTGCAGGCGTTGTCGCAGGCCAAGGCCGAAGCCGAATCGGCCAACCGTGCGAAGTCCGCGTTCCTCGCCATCACCAGCCACGAGCTGCGCACGCCGTTGACCGGCATCATCGGTTTCTGCGAGTTGCTCCAGTTGGAGAAGAGCGATGGCAATCCGCAGACGGTGAAATATCTGCAATTGATCAGCGACTCGTCGCACTCGCTGCTGGCGATCATCAACGACATTCTCGACTTCTCGCGCATCGAATCGCGCACCCTCGATATCCGTCCGGTGAAAGTTGATCCCGAGCAGGTGCTCGATCTGGTGTCGCGCAGTTGGAAGGAACGCGCCGGCGTACGCGGCATCAAATTCGTCCGCCACGCGACCAAGGGCACGCCCACCGGGTGCACCTGCGATCCGCTGCGCCTGCGACAGATGCTCGACAACCTGCTGAGCAACGCGGTCAAGTTCACCGAGAAGGGCAAGATCGAGGTGCGTCTGGAGTACCAGGCGGAGACTATCGAGTTCACCATCGCCGACAGCGGTTGCGGCATCAGCGAGAGCCAACGCGAGAATCTTTTCAAGGCCTTCTGGCAGGCGGCCGATGCCACCACCCGCGCGGCCGGTGGCGCGGGACTCGGGCTCTACATCTGTCGGCAGTTGGCTGAACTCTTCGGCGGCACGGTGACTCTGCACAGCAGCGGACCGACCGGCAGCGTGTTCAAGCTGCGCTTGCCGCAGATCTGCCGTACCGGCGGCAACGCGCGCATTCGCACCAGCGGGGTGTGGACCAGCGTCCCGTGGGGCGGCGACGGGGAGAAACCGATCAGCGAACGCGTCGGGCGTTGATCAGCAGACGCGTTTTAACGTCCTGCTGCGGTCGCCTCAAACAGTTGGCGGACTTCCGTCGCGGGGATTAGCCAGGTCGCGATAACACCTACGCCACCATTCCAGTGGATGCCGCTGGATGGCGGCACGACTGCGGTTGCTATTCTTTGAATTCGTTTCCAGCGTCTGGTTTCTTCGGCGGAAACAGCCGGTTCTTCAGGGCCTTGGTCTTCGCCCGCATCCAGACCTCAGCGGGTTGATGGGCGCAACTGCAGAAGATGAGTCCAAGCATGAGCGCCGGGAGGCCAGGAACGAAGGGCAGGATCACCCCGATGATGCCCAGGGCGACAAGCACCAGCCCGAGCACCGGGAGGAGTAAACGTTGGTAGAGCGGGCGACGCGGAGTCACGATGGGAAGTACATCACCGTGGATTGGGCACACAACCCGTGCACCAGTCCACCTGGACCATTCAAAACGACGAATGATCGGGGCCGCGGTCCGCCAAAGAAAAGCCCTGCAAGGGGTGACCTTGCAGGGCTTTATTGGCGCGCCGGAGTGGACTCGAACCACTAACCTTCTGATCCGTAGTCAGATGCTCTATCCATTGAGCTACCAGCGCAGATCCTACGTCAAACGTGGGCGCGCAGCATAGGGTGATGGTTCCGTCGTCAAGTTCCCAGGAGGCCAGGTCCAAGGCCGTGGGATTCGGGCCGGGAGCGCCTCATGGCGAGCGGCACCAGCGGTCGCCGGTGGCGGTTAACCTTGAAGCTCCTGCGAGGCTGCTCCAGGGAGGCAGGTGGTTGACGGGAGAGGGGTGATCTGTGCGGCGCCTAGGGTTGCCTGTTGGGGGACCGGCCTAGGCTGCCGCGCCTCCAACGACCACATGCTCATCGTCATCGACAATTACGACAGCTTCACCTGGAACCTCGTCCAGTACCTGTGGGAACTTGGGGCGCAGGTCGAGGTCTATCGCAACGATGAACTGACGGTCGATCAGGTGATGGCGAAGAAACCCGAGCGCTTGCTGATCTCGCCGGGTCCGTGTTCACCGACCGAGGCCGGCATCAGCCTGGAGCTGATCCTCGCGGCGGCCAAGAACCATGTGCCGCTCTTCGGCGTGTGCCTGGGACACCAGTCGATCGGGCAGGCGTTCGGTGGCGTGGTGCGACGGGCCGATCGCCTGATGCACGGCAAGACCAGCGAGATCCGTCACGACGGCCACGGCGTCTTCGCGTCGCTGCCCACACCGTTCACCGCCACGCGTTACCACAGCCTGGTGGTCGACGATGCGCTGCCGGCGTGCCTGGAGCCGAGTGCGTGGACGGTCGATCGCGGCGAATTGATGGGCCTGCGGCACAAGGAACTGCCGATCGAAGGTGTGCAGTTCCATCCTGAAAGCTTCCTCACCCAGCACGGCCACCAGATGCTGCGCAACTTCCTTGAGGGCCGGCGATGAACCTTCCTGACGACGATCAGGTGCTCGACGATGCTGACGTGGAGACCACGCCGACAACGGTGCCCGATGATGCGGCGGCGCCGCTGGCGGATGCGGCTGCGTCGCTGGCGGATGCGGATTCGGCTGCGTCGCTGTCGGCCGAGGCCACCGCTGGCGAAACGCTCAGCGATCCGCTGGTCGAGACCATCGATGCCGCCGAGCTCAAGAGCGGCGAGGCTCCGGCGGGCGACGAACCGCCGGTCGCGCCGGATGTCAGCGATTTGCCGCCCGCGGAACTGCGCGCCGCGGTCGAGGCGGTGCTCTTCGTTGCCACCCGTCCACTCACCATCGAACGTCTGCAACGTGTGCTGCCGGGCACCAGCGCGGCTTATCTTGAGGGTTTCCTCACCGGCCTGGCCACGCGGTACGAACGTGAACGTCGCGGTTGGGAACTGCGCCACATCGCCGGCGGCTGGCAACTGCTCACGCGCCGGGAACTCTATCCGTGGGTCCGTCAGCTCGAACGGCGCGAGCTGCCGACCAAGCTGTCGAAGAGCGCACTCGAAACCCTGGCGATCGTCGCCTACAAGCAGCCGATCACCCGTGGTGCGATCGAGGACATCCGTGGCGTGCAGTGTGGCCCCGTGCTGCGTCAGTTGATGGATCTCAAGCTGGTGTTGGTCAGCGGCCGCGACGAGGAGGCCCTCGGGCGTCCGCTGCTGTACCGCACCACGGACGCGTTCCTCAGCCGTTTCGGTCTGGGTCGGGTCGATGACCTGCCGCGCCGGCACGAATTCGGAGCGTGAGCCACATGGCTCCGGCGTGTACGAAGCGACGGAGCTGACCGGCACATGGGACGTCTCGGATACCTCGTTCTGCTGTGCGTGCTGGTGGCCGGCGCCTTGTACGTGTTCTGGCCGGCGGCCGAAGAGACACGTGATCCGCCGCTCTGGCGCGGTGAGGCGCCGACGCGGTACCGTGTGGTGGCTGGCGGAACGACCCAAGAGGTCGACGACAATAAGGTCGTGATCGACGGCATCGAGCGCCCGCTCGACGTCAATCGCCACCGCATGTTGTGGTCGTTCATCACCTCGCTGACCATCAACGAGCGCGTCGCCATCGTGACGCCCGAGGACCGCCTCGCCGACTATGGCATCAACGGCGATCGCGAGGTGGCGGGCAACGGACAACGCCTGCGCTGGGGCGGAAGCGGCAACGACTTCTACGTCTGGGATGGCCACCGCCTGATCCCGTGTGGCAAGGATATCACCGACCGTCTCGCTGCCTTGGCGGTGCGGCTCGACCGCGCGTTGTTGCTCGACCTGTCACCGATCCACGGGGTGAACATCGATGGTGTGAGCCTGCGCCTGAACGCCGGTGGTTGGCGTGATCCGTTGCACAGCGAACGGCCGGATTTCAACCGCCGCATCAACCGCCTCTACGATCTACTCGAGCAGTTGCGCTTGGACGATCTGGGACGCCGCACCGCGCCGCTCGCCCCGCCGCTGCATCAGGTGCGCCTCAGCTATCAGGACCTCACCGAACCGGAGCAGTTGGTACGTCTGTGGGCGGATGGCGATGGCGGCCTGATCCAGGTCGACAACCTGCCGGTCCAGCGTCTGAGCGCTGACGCGCTCGCGCGTTGGAAGACCACTCTTGCGCGCTTCACCGGCGACTACCTGTTCAATCTGGAGACCGAATTCGGCCTGCGTCCACTCGGCGAGATCCGCGTACACGACCAGGAAGGCTTGCGCTTCCGCCTGGAAAAACACGGCCTGAACGACGTCGCCCACGGACGCAGCCAATGGGACGTGGTGTGGCCGGGCGGACGTGAAGCCGCGAGCGAGACCGCCGCCGCGCTCATCGCCATGACGCTCGATGAGACCGCGGTGCGCGATCCCAAACGACGCCAGCCCGGCGAGATGCCCCCGGCGGACGCCCGGCGTCTGACGTTCGTCTTCCGCGTTGATCAGCGCACCCTGGAGGTCGCCATCGATGGTGACCGCATCTGGAGTCCGACCCACGTGGCGACGGCGATCGCCATGCCGGAGTTGCTGCGTCGGCTGGTGCCCGATGACATGCTCGACCACGCGCTGACCCTGCGCGGTGCCGAACGCGTGGTGAAGATCCAGCGTCAGTGGCATCGTGGCGACGATGCGGGCCGAGCCGAGGTGGTCGCGGTCGCCGCCGGTTCTGGCACAGCCGAGGGCGTCTGGCGTCGCACGTGGCCGAAGGATGCCGGCGGCGGCGTCAGTCCGCTGGCGATCGATCGCTTGGCGCGCGCGTTCTGTACCGCTCGCAGCGTGGCGGTACGGCTGCCCACCGCGGCTGATCGCGCAGTGATCGCCGATCCGGCGTTCGAACTCGACATCCGTTTTGCCCAGGCGCAGGTGCGGCTGTCCAATGACCACACGCGCCTGGGTGACACCACCGATCAGGATCTGGGTTTCGCCTTCGCTCCCGAAGGCGAGCGCTGGCGTGCGGTCGAGAAGGAGAGCGGCATCAGCCACTTGGTCGACGCCGAGTTGCTCGACCTGTTGCAGGCACCGCTGACCGATGATCTGGTGCTGCCGTTGGTGCCGAGCCAGGTCATGCGCATCGAGTTCACCGGTCCGGGTGGACGGTTCGCCCTGATCCAACGTGCTGACCTGTGGCTGGCGCAGCCACTCGATGCCACTGGCCGAGCGCAGGGCGACCCGCAGCCGGCCGACGCGGTGGAGGTGCGGCGCTTCCTGCGCCTGGTCACCGCTCTGCGCGCCGTGCGCCGTGAAGCGGAAGCCGGTGCCTTTCCGCCGGACCAACTCAGCGGCTCGGTGGTCTTCGCCTATCCCAGCGCTGGCGAGGCGAACATCCGGGTGACGCTCAATCTTGGCCAACCGCGTGACGGACAGCTGCCGGTGCTGGTCGATGGCGCCGGCCTGCGCAGCATCGTCAGTGGTCGTCAGTTCCTGCCGCTGGATCAGCAGGCGGGATTGCTGCCACCACTGCGGCAATTCCTCGCCGCTCCGGCGACGCAGGTCGCCCCATGAGCCTCAAACAGGAGGTGTTGGCGGCGCTCACCGGTGCGGGCCTCTCGCCGCTGCACCGTTTCGGCCAGAACTTCATGATCGATGCCGCAGCGTTGCAGACGCTGGTGGCGGAGCTGGCGTTGACGGCCGACGGCATGGTGGTGGAGGTGGGTCCCGGCACCGGCGTGTTGACCGAACGCCTGCTGGCGGCGGACGCACGGGTGACCGCGGTGGAGATCGATCATGGTCTGCATGATCTGCTTGCCGCGCGTTTCAGCGCGTTGATCCCGACCAGGCTGACGCTGGTGCATGGTGATTGTCTCGTGAACAAGAACCGGCTGCATCCGGCGATCATCGCTGCCGCGGCCAGCGGTCCCTGGCGGCTCGGTGCCAACCTGCCGTACGATGTCGCACTGCCGGTGCTGTTGAATGCCGCCGCGCTGCCACGCCCGCCGGAACTGGCGGTGGTGACGGTGCAGTGGGAGGCCGCCGAGCGCTTGTGCGCGCGTCCCGGGCAGGATGCCTGGGGTGCCAGTGCGGCGGTGCTGCAAGCCGCCGGTCGGCCACGGCTGTTGCGCAAGCTGCCGCCGGACTGTTTCTATCCACGTCCGCGCGTCGACAGTGCGATCCTGCGCTGGGAACCGTTGGCGGCGCTGCCGGATGGTTTCGGACGCTGGTGCCGCGCGGTGTTCGCCGCCCGGCGCAAGGTGGTGGTGCGTGCGCTGCGCGATCACGGCGTGGAACGCGCGGCCGCGGAATCTGCCTGCCATGCTTGCGGCATCGCGGCGGACCGCAGGCTGGAAGGCCTTGATGCGCCGGAGCTGCTGGCGTTGCACCGGGCTGTGGGCACGGTTGCCGCGAACACCGCCGTGCCAGGCGAAGAAGGAGTGCCATTGTGAGCGATGCCGCCGAGGTCCCGCTGGGAACGCGGGTGAAATACCTGGTCATCGGTTTGCTGGCCGGCGCGGCGCTGGTCTATGGCCTGCGCCCGTCGTTTAGCACGTCGACGGCGACTGCGCCCGGTGGACCGTCGACCAACGCCTGGGGACCGGTTGCCAAGCCGGCGTCATCCACGTCACCATTATCTACGCCACCATCCAGCGCGGTGCCCGCCGGTGGCGCGCTGGCAGTCGCGGTGGTCGATGGCCACGTCATCACCCTGCGCGAAGTCGAGAACGCGCTGCTCAAACAGGAGGGGGTGCAGCAGCTCATGACCATGCTTGACGAGGAGTTCAAGCGCACCGATTGGGAAAAACTCGGCGATCACGACACCCTGGTGCAGACCAACTCGTGGCGCGTTAGCCGGGTGAGCGTTGCGGCGCAACTGCTCAAGCAAAAAGCCGGTGATGCGCGCGAGGACCTCATCGGCATCGCCCTGGTGCGTAACGCCCTGGCCAAGGAAGGCGTGGTGGTAGATGACGCGCTGATCGCCAAGGAGATCAAGCGCATGGAGAAACGGCACTACGAGGGCCTGGAAGCGCGCAAACAGCCGTACGTCGACTTCCGCGCCTTCATCGAGCAGACCCAGAAGGTGCCGTTCGACGAGTACGTCCGTCAGGAAGGTTTCCGCATGGGTGCCGGCATCCGCTCGCTGGTCGAACGGCGCGCCGCGGCGGAGCTCAGCGAGGAGAAGCTCAACGAGTGGTTCACCAGTCACATCGAGCGTTATCGCGTGCAGGCAGCAGCGGACCTCAGCGTGATCTACATCCCGTACCAAACGAGCAAGGGACCCGACGGCAAGGAACGCGTGACGCAGGCGGAGAAGGACCGCCTGATGAGCGTGATGATCCAGCTCCATCAATCGATCTTCAAACGCCAGGTGAGCTTCGAACGCAACTTCCAGGTATTCGGCCGTCCCTTCGAGCAGAACGCCGACGCCGGTGGCCGGCTCGGTTGGGTCAATCGTGACGGCAGCCGTCCGATCAAGGGCACCCGGAAGGTGGCTCAACGGGCCATGGACGATGTCTTCGCGGCCCAGCCGCCGTATCCAATGCTGTTGTCGCCGGTGATTTCCGATCAGGGCATCGAGCTCTTGCTGGTGCATGGCCGGCGTGCGGGCAAGGAACCGGTCTTCGCCGAGGTCCGGGCCCAGGTGGTCGCCGACATCGTCGACAGCGATCTGGCGCCGCGCACCAAACGGGTGCTCGACGATCTGCGCCGGGCGTCGGTCATCGACTACCGCAGTCTGCCGGCGCTGATTGAGCAGCGTGTCAGTGATGCCGGCCTGCCGTCGTCATTGCCGTCGGCGATTCCGCCGGCATTGCCGCCGGAATCGTCACCGGAATCGTCACCGGAATCGTCACCGGAATCGTCACCGGAATCGTCACCGGAATCGTCACCGGAATCGCCACCGGCATTGCCACCGGCATTGCCACCGGCATTGCCGCCGGATTCGCCGGGCGCAGCGCCCGCGGTCGAGGTTCCACCACCAGCGGCGCCCGTCGCTCCCTGAGCCGACGCACCAGCGCATGTCGCCGCGCGTGTGCGGCACTGCAAGGCTTGGTCACACACCCCGCTGATGCGCTGAGTCCGGCTTGATTGCTGGTGAGGGGGCTGGTCCATGATCATCAGCCGGTAGGTGACCACATGGCCTTAGACATGAATCAATTGCTGGAAGTCTGTTTGCAGCAAAAGGCTTCCGACATCCACATCACCGTCGGACGACCCCCGAGTTTCCGCATCAGCGGCTCGATCAAGAGCCTCAAGATGCCGGCACTGACGGCCGACGATACGGCCATGCTGATGAAGCAGATCACCAGCGAACGCGGCCAGGCCGAGATCGCGGAAATGGGCTCCACCGACTTCGCCATCGGCTACTTCGACAAGGCGCGTTTCCGCGTCAACGTGTTCAAGCAGAAGGGCCGCATCGCCATGGTGCTGCGCCTGATCCCGTCGGAGATCCTGACCTTCGACCAGATCGGTCTGCCGCCGCACATCAAAGATCTCATCACCCGTCCGCGCGGTCTGATCCTGGTCACCGGCCCGACCGGTTCGGGTAAGTCCACCACCCTGGCGACGATGATCGACTTCCTCAACACTGAGGAAGAGATGCACATCATCACCATCGAAGACCCGATCGAGTACTACCACAACCACAAGAAATCGATCGTGAACCAGCGCGAGCTGCATATCGACGTGCCGTCCTTCGAAGAAGGTCTGCGCCGCGCGCTGCGTGAAGACCCCGACGTCATCCTGGTCGGTGAAATGCGTGACTTGGCCACCATCAGCGCGGCGATCTCCGCGGCTGAAACCGGCCACTTGGTGTTCGGCACGCTGCACACCACTGGCGCCTCGCGCACGGTCGACCGCATCATCGACGTGTTCCCGACCAACCAGCAAGAGATGGTGCGCACGCAGCTTGCCGGCAACCTGATCTCGGTGATCTCGCAGGCCCTGGTGCCGAAGAAAGAGAAGGGCCGCGTGGCCGCCTTCGAGATCATGATCATGAACGCGGCGATCTCGAACCTCATCCGCGAGAACAAGTCCTTCCGTATCGATTCGACCATCCAGACCAGCGCCAACCAGGGCATGATCCTGCTCGACGACTGGCTCTTCAAACTCTACCAAGCCGGCACCATCGACTTCGCCCAGATGATGGGCTACTGCAAAGACCAGACCTTCCTCCAGCGCAAGGTCCAGGAGATGGGCGGCGCACCGGGAGCCGCGGAATGATCCGGGTCGATCCCAAGGCGCTGCTGAAACTCCTCCACAAGATGGAGGAGGTCGATCAGGCGACCGCACAGAACATTTACAACGACCACAAGAAAGGCGGCCTCGACATCATCGAGGCCTGCCAGAAACACGGCATCCCCGAATCGGTGGTGATGTACGCCTGTGGTCAACTGCTCGGCCTGGAGCCGGTGCAGCTCAGCGGGCTGGTGCTGCCGCAGGGCCTGATCGACAAGATCCCCAGCAACGTTGCCAACTCCTACCGCATCATCCCGGTACGCATGGAGGACAAGACGCTGGTGATCGCCACCGCGGATCCCGACAATCTCGCCGCGCTCGATGACCTCAAGTTCATGCTCGGTGTTGCGCAGGTGCGTCCGGCGCTGACTAGCGAGGCGTCGATCACCGAGGCCTTGACGCAGTACTACTCGCAGGAACGCGAGAAGAACGCCCAGACGGTCAAAGACCTGATGGACACCATCGGCGATGAGGACGCCTCCAACACCGGTCAGGGTGGACAGGAGACCTTCTCCATCGACGCCAACGCCTTCGCCGGCGTCGACACCAGTGATGCGGCGGCGGCGGCGGAATCCGCGCCGGTGCGTAAACTGCTCAATCTCATCCTGCTCACCGCGGTGAAGGCCCAGGCCTCGGACATCCACTTCGAGCCGTTCGAAGACATCTTCCGCGTGCGCAACCGTATCGACGGCGTGCTCTACGAGATGCTGCCGGTGCCCAAGACCCTGGCGCCCGCGTTGGTCGCACGCATCAAGGTCATGTCGCACCTCGACATCTCCGAACGTCGTCTGCCGCAGGACGGCAAGATCCCCATCCGCATCGGCGACAAGGAGGTCGACCTGCGCGTGAGCTCGCTGCCGACGATGTTCGGCGAATCGGTCGTGATCCGTATTCTCGATCGTTCGGTGGTCAGTCTCGACATCGACAAGGTCGGCTTCACCGATGACCTGCTGGCGCAATTCAAACAGGTGATCGAAGAACCTAACGGCATCGTGGTCGTCACCGGCCCCACTGGTTCGGGCAAGACCACCACGCTCTATGCGGCGCTGTCGGCGGTGAACGAGGACTCGGTCAAGATCATCACCACCGAGGATCCGGTCGAATACGAGATCAATGGTCTGATCCAGGTGCCGGTCGACGATTCGGTGGGACGTTCGTTCGCCCACTGCTTGCGCGCCATCCTGCGTCAGGACCCCGACATCCTGCTGGTGGGTGAGGTGCGCGACCAAGAAACGGCCAAGATCGCCATCGAGGCGTCGCTGACCGGTCACTTGGTCTTCACCACGCTGCACACCAACGACGCGCCGACCGCCATCACGCGTCTGCTCGACATGGGCATCGAGCCGTTCCTGCTCTCGGCAACGCTCGAAACCATCGTCGCCCAGCGCCTGGTACGCACCATCTGCACCAAGTGCAAGGCGCCCTACCAGCCGAGCGAGGAAGAACTGATGTCCCTGGGCATCAAGTCGCGCGACGCCGAGTCGCAGCGCTTCTACTACGGCAAGGGCTGCGAGAACTGCAAGAACACCGGTTATCGTGGTCGTACGGCGATCCATGAGATGCTTGATGTCAACGATGCCATCCGTGAGCAGATGCTCAGCCGGGCATCGGCGGCACAGATCCGCATCACTGCCCAACGTGCAGGCATGCGTACCTTGCGCGACGCTGGCATCACCAAGATCTACGCCGGCATCACCACCATCGAAGAAGTCATCCGCGAGACCTTGGCGGCTGAAGACTGAGTTTCTGACCGTTTCGTCCCCCTGAACCACGGAGCTGGCCATGCCGGTCTTCCAATTCAAAGCCCACGACAAGCGCTCGAACAAGGAGATCTCCGACTCCATCGAAGCGTCGTCGCAGATGGAGGCCATCGCCGCCATCAAACGCCAGGGTCTGCTGCCGATCGAGGTTAAGGAAGCCAAGGCCAAAACCGGCAAGTCGCAGGCCGGTGGCGCGGCCAGGGCCGGCGGTGGTTTCAGCTTCGGCAGGGTCAAACCCAAGATCGTCACGCTGTTCACCCGTCAGCTCTCGACGCTCCAGGACGCCGGTCTGCCGATTGTGCAGTCGCTTCAGATCCTCACCGACATGCAGCGCCCGGGGAAGTTCAAGTCCTCCCTCGGTGGTGTGACGGAAGAGGTGCAGAGCGGTACGATGCTTTCCGATGCGATGAGCCGCTTCCCCAAGATCTGGGACAAGCTCTACACCAACCTGGTGAAGGCCGGCGAGACTGCTGGTGCGCTCGACGTCATCCTGCGTCGTCTCGCGGAATTCCGCGAGAAGGCCGAACGGCTGAAGAAAAAGGTCATCGGTGCGTTGGTCTATCCCGCAGCGGTGATGACCATCGCCGGTGCGATCCTGACCTTCATCATGGTCTTCATCGTTCCGAAGTTCGAACAGATCTTCAAGGAACTCGGTGTGCAGTTGCCGGGCGTCACCATCGCCCTGATCGACTTTTCAAACTTCATTGGCTCGTGGTGGGGCGCCTCGCTGCTTCTGGCCCTCATCCTCGCCATCATCGGTATCAAGATGCTCCGCCAGACCGAGAAGGGCGGTAACTTCATCGACCGAGTGATGATGAAGACCCCGGTATTCGGCAACATCATCAAGAAGAGCTCGGTCGCGCGCTTCACCCGTACGCTTGGTACACTGGTGACCTCGGGCGTCGGCTTCCTTGATGCGCTCGACATCACCAAATCCGCCACCCCGAACATCGTCGTGCGCAACGCCATCCAGGCCGTGCGCGACTCGGTGAAGGAAGGCGAGACCATCAACGAGCCGCTGCGCCGCTCTGGTGTGTTCGACGACATCGTGGTGAACATGATCAAGGTCGGTGAAGAGACCGGTGAACTCGACAAGATGCTGATCAAGATCGCCGACAACTATGACGAAGAGGTCGACTCCGCCGTGGCCGCGATGATGTCGTTGCTCGAACCGCTGCTGATCGTCTTCATGGGTGGCGCGGTCGGCTTCATCGTCATCGCGTTGTTCATGCCGTTGATCAAGCTGATCGAACAGCTCGGTGCGCAAGCGTCGTGATGACGCGGCGCGATGCGCCGCGAGCTATGAGCTGCTAGCTACGAGTTGCGAGTTCGTCAACAAACCCCGGTGGTTGCCACCGGGGTTTGTCGTTGGTGTCCAGTGCTACAGAAATTGGCAGTCGGACTCGTAGCTCGTAGCTCGTAGCTCGTAGCTCGTAGCTCGCAGCCAGTAGCCCGCAGCTACTAGCGTCGCCAGACGCCTCCCTACGCTCTCGCCTCCCAAACGACGGAGGTTCCCGATGAGCAAGTCCCTGATCAAAACCGCATTCCACGGCAAGCGTACAGGCCCGGTGGTAGTGGTGGTCATGGACGGCGTTGGCTTGGGACCTGACTACGCGGGCAACGCCGTGAAAGCCGCCTGCAAGCCCACGCTTGATGGGCTGATGGCCTCCAGCGTGTGGACGCGCCTCAACGCGCACGGCATGGCGGTCGGCATGCCGTCCGACGCCGACATGGGTAACTCGGAGGTCGGCCACAATGCGCTCGGCGCCGGTCGCGTGTTCGATCAGGGGGCCAAACTGGTGCAGCAGGCGATCGACAGCGGCGCGTTGTTCGCGGGCAAGGGTTGGCAGGAGATCATCGCCAATTGCTTGGCCAAGAAGTCGACCCTGCACCTCATGGGCCTGCTGTCCGACGGCAATGTCCACAGCCACATCAACCATGTGAAGTCGCTGGTCGCTGACGCCAAGAAACGTGGTGTCACCAAGGTCGCGGTCCACGCCCTGATCGATGGACGTGATGTCGGTGAGACCTCGGCACTCGAGTACACCGAGCCGTTCGAAGCATGGATCAGCTCGGTTGATACCAACTACGGCATCGCCTCCGGTGGTGGTCGCATGCAGATCACCATGGACCGTTACGATGCGGACTGGTCGATGGTCGAGCGCGGCTGGAGGGTCCACGTGCTTGGCGAAGGTCGGCAGTTTCCCTCTGCCAGCGCGGCGGTGAAAGCGTTCCGTACGGAGAAACCCGGCACCATCGATCAGGATCTCCCGGGATTCGTCGTCGAGCGCGGCGGCAAGCCGTTCGCCCCGATCGTCGATGGCGATTCGGTGGTGTTCTTCAACTTCCGTGGCGACCGTGCGGTGGAGATCAGCAAGGCGTTCGTCGGCCTGTCTCCCAGCGCGGTGCCCTTCGATCGCGTGCGCATTCCGAACGTGTGTTACGCCGGCATGATGACCTACGATGGTGATACCAATCTGCCGCCGCGCATCTTGGTCACCCCGCCACTCATCGATCGCACGCTGGGTGAATACTTGGTAGCCAGCGGCGTACGTCAGCTTGCCTGCAGCGAAACGCAGAAATTCGGCCACGTGACCTACTTCTGGAACGGCAATCGCAGCGGCTACCTCGACAAGTCGCTGGAGACCTACATTGAAGTCCCATCGGATCGCATATCCTTCGATCAGCGTCCATGGATGAAGGCCGCGGAGATCACCGACGCGGTGATCGCAGAACTCCAGGCCAAGCCGTATGGCTTCACGCGCCTCAACTACGCCAATGCCGACATGGTTGGCCACACGGGCAACTTCGACGCCGCGCGCCTTGCGGTGGAAACCGTGGATCTTGCCCTCGCCCGTCTGCTGCCGGCAATCAAAGCCCTGGGCGGCATCGCCATCGTTACCGCCGACCACGGCAACGCCGATGAGATGTACGAAATGGACAAGAAGGGCGGTGTGAAGGTCGAGAACAACCGCCCCAAGTCCAAGACCAGCCACACGCTCAACCAGGTGCCGGCGATCATCTACGACCCGCAGTTCACCGGCGAATACCGCCTGGACGCCAGCGTGGCCAAACCTGGGCTGGCCAACGTCGCCGCAACCGCCTTGTTCCTGATGGGCTACCAGGCTCCCGAGGGTTATGAGCGGAGTTTCCTGGCCCCCGCCTAGACAAGCGATTCGATCGTTGCAGCCGTCGCCGTTGCCGTGCCGATAGAGTGTCCCAGCGGTTCTTGCGCAACGTTGGCATCATGGGGTAGACTCAACCGTCCATCCGTCCGGCTCGTGCCGGAACGGGGGCTGTGCGAGGCTGCCGTCGTGAACACGTACGATCCTGTGACCTTCGATGTGCTTCAGGCCAACGTGGACCTGTTGGCAGAGAACGAACGTCTCGACCTCGAGCGTCGGCGGCTGCTCGAACTCGACCAGCTAAAGACTGAATTCCTCGCGCGCATCAGCCACGATCTGCGTACGCCACTCAACAGTATCATCGGTTTTTCCGACCTCATCACCAGCGAGGTCGGTGGGCGGATAAACAAGAAACACGCGGAGTTCATCGCGGCGATCAACCGCAATGGCCATGCGTTGCTGGCGATGATCAACGAACTGCTCGACCTCAGCAGCCTGGAATCCGGGCATGTGCAGCTGCGCCTCGATCAGGTTCCTTTGCAGGTGTTGTTGGAGGATCTCCAGGACGCAACCGTGCCGGTGCTGGAAAATGCCGGGATCGAAACGCGTTGGCCGCAGGTCAACAGCGTGAAGGACAAGACCGTGCTGGTCGATCGCCGCCGGATCGTCCAGGTGCTGGTGAACCTAGTCGACAACGCCCGTAAGTTCACCCCGCGTGGAGGGGTGGTGTCGGTGGAGATGGACCGTGATTCCCACGGGGTCCATTTGGTAGTTGCCGACAACGGCCCAGGCATTCCGAAGAGCGAGCAGGACCGCATTTTCGCCCCGTATTATCAACGACCGAGCGGGGGGATGGCGACCAACGCTCATGGTGTGGGCCTTGGACTCGCGATTGTGAAAAGTATTGTCGATCGCCACGGCGGCAGTATCGAACTTGATAGCGGTATCGGCAAAGGGTGCCGTTTCAAAGTGCTGCTCCCGGACCTGAGCAGGGCGGAGCAGAAGACTTCCGATCCGGTACCTGCAGCGGCTCCTGATCGACGACGCTGACCACCTATGGCCCCCAGGGAAAATCGTACATGACCGGCACCACATCCGACGTGCATCGCATCCTGGTGGTTGAGGACATGCCTGCCTTGCAGGCCCACATCGCGGAAACGCTGGTGGATCTCGGCGACTCCGTAGTGGTCCACAAGGCCAACGATGGTCGTGAAGCCCTCCAGATGATCGACCAGGCGAGCGAACCTTATCATCTCATCATGTGCGACATCATCATGCCGCGGCTTGATGGTGAGTCGGTGCTAACGGAACTACGTCGGCGGAACTATCCTGCGGCGGTGATCATGCTCACCGCCCTGGGACAGGACGACATGATCGTGCGCTGCCTGCGGCAAGGGGCTTGCGACTACCTGGTCAAACCGGTCGGCATCGACGAATTGACCGCAGCGGCGGCCAAGGCCCTGCAACATATGCCGCTGGTTGGTCATGCGTTGGAGGTCGAATACGATCCGCACGGCTGGTTCGAGGTCGCTGGCGAAAGCGATCCGTCGATTCTCTACAAGTACCGCCGCTTCCTCGGCCTGCTCGATAAGTTCAAGATCGCCGAACCCGCCGCGAGCGAGGTGCGTCTGGCGCTGGAGGAACTCGGTCGCAATGCCATCGAGTGGGGCAACCACAACGATCGTTCAAAGAAGGTGCGCTTCGGCTGTCGTATCCTGCCGGGCAAGATCATCGTCTATATCGAAGACGAAGGTGACGGCTTCGACCCCAACCACGTTCCCGATCCGAGCGTCGACCCGATCGCCCACCTGGAACAGCGCAAGGCCGCCGGCAAACGCCTCGGTGGTTATGGAATCCACCTGATCAAGCACCTGATGGACAAGCTGATCTACAATGCGCGGGGCAATCGCGTGGTGGCGATCAAGTATCTCGACAAGGCTGCTGTTTAACCTGGGGTGGTTGTTAAGTTGGGGTGCTCCAGCAGGGCTGTTTGTTAAGTTGGGGTGCGCCAGCAGGGCTGGCACCCCAACAACGCGCCTCCGGCGCTGCCCCGTCGAAGTCAGACAACCTAGCTTGATCAGAGTCCGGCCAGCGTGTCCTTCAGGTTCGTCAGTTCGATCTCTTCCTTGGCCAGCATCTCGCGGGTTTCGGTGACTTGCTGGGCTGGTGCGCGTGCGATGTAGTCAGCGTTGCCGAGGCGGCCTTGTTTGCCGGAGATGGATTTTTCCACGGCGATGGCGCGTTTGCTGAGCTGGTCCTTGAGCTTGCCCAGGTCGACTAGGCCGCTGAGCGGGATGTGGACTTTCAGCGCACCAACCACTGTGGTGACGGCTCCAGGTGGCTTTTCGACATTCTCACGAATCATCAATTCAAAAAGGTTCGCTCGGTCTAATATAAAGTCACTGTCGCGAGTTAGTGTTTCGACCTTAGCACCCTCAGTCGTTACGACCATCGCCTGAAGAGCCACGCCGTCGGCGAGGCTGACCAGGTTGCGCACGTTGCGCACGGCGGTGACGATCGCCTGGAGTTCGCCCATGCGGGTGCTGGCGTCACTGACGCGCAAGGTGGAGATCGCTTCCGGCCACGCCTCGGTCATCAGGTATTTCCCTGACCAGGCGGTGCCGCCCACGGTCGGTTGCTGGAGCTGCCAGAGGTATTCGGTGACGAACGGCATGCCCGGATGCAGCAGGCGCAGCACGCGGTCGAAACAGTAGGACAGCACCTGCGCGGCGGTGTCGGCGGCAGCGCCGCCAGTCTTGAATGCGCGTTTGGCCCACTCGAGGTACCAGTCGCACAGGTCGTCGCGGAAGAAGCGGTAGGCGCCGTTGGCGTAGTCGTTGAAACGCCATGCGGTGAGCGCGCCGGTACAGTCGTCGATGGCGCCTTGCAGACGGTCGAGGATCCAGCGTTCGGGAAATCCGAGCGGGAGTGTCGCCAACGACTCTGGTGTCGGTGCGGTCGGCAGTGTGCGTTCGCCGAGGTTCATCAGCACGAAGCGCCCGGCATTCCACACCTTGTTGGCGAAGTTGCGGCCGGTCTCGAACTTCGATGGCGAGAGCTTCAGATCCTGGCCCTCGGTCGTCATGTCGAGCAACGTGTAGCGTACCGCGTCGGCGCCGTACCCAGGACAATCGTACTGCTTCTTGAGGTATATCTGCGAACCGCCCTCGATCATCACGATCGGGTCGATGCCGTTGCCCTTTGATTTCGACATCTTGTCGCCGCGCTCGTCGAGCACGGTGCCGTGGATGTACACGTCGTCGAACGGACGCACGTCGTTGGCGAACAGCGATGTCATCACCATGCGCGCGACCCAGAAGAAGATGATCCCGCGGTCGGTCACCAGCGTCGAGGTCGGGAAGTAATGTTTCGCCGCGGCCTCCCAGTCAGGCCAGCCCAGCGTGGAGTACGGCCACAAGGCCGAGCTGAACCAAGTGTCGAGGACATCCGGATCCTGCGTGATCTTGGCCGAGCCGCAGTGCTTGCAGGCCGTCGGTGCGTCGATCGCCACCGTGGTTTTTTGGCATGCTGCGCAGTGCCACGCGGGGATGCGATGGCCCCACCAGATCTGACGCGAGATGCACCAGTCGCGCACGTTCACCAGCCAGTGTTCGTAGACCTTGCCCCAGCGTTCGGGGTGGAAGTGCAGGCGGTTCTCCTGGGTTTCCTTTACCGCGCGTTCCGCGAGGGGGCCCATCTTCACGAACCACTGCTCGGTCACCATCGGTTCGATCGGCACACCGGAGCGGTAGCTGTGGCCGACGCTGTGCACGATCTCGGTGGCGCCGAGCAGCACACCGCTGGCTTCCAGTTCCTTGAGCAGCGCCTTGCGGCAGACGAAACGGTCCATGCCGGCGAAGTGTGCGCACTCCTTGGTCATCGTGCCATCGAAGTCGATGACGCGGATGAGCGGCAGGTTATGGCGTTTGCCGACCTCGTAGTCGTTGGGATCGTGCGCAGGCGTGATCTTCACCGCACCGGAACCCTTTTCGGGATCAGCGTGTTCATCGCCGACGATGGGGATCTCACGCCCGATGATCGGCAGGCGGACCTGCTTGCCGATCATCGCCTGGTAGCGCGGATCTGCGGGATTCACCGCCACCGCGGTGTCGCCGAAGAAGGTCTCGGGACGGGTGGTCTCCACCACGATGTGGCCCGAGCCATCGACGAGTTCGTACTTCAACTGCCACAGGTGGCCGTTCTTTTCGCTCGCCTCCACTTCATCGTCGGACAGCGCGGTCTTCTGCACCGGGCACCAGTTCACCATGCGCGTACCGCGGTAGATCAGGCCGGCATCGGACAGCTTCACGAACATGGTGCGTACGGCCTTGGTCAGGCCCTCGTCCATGGTGAAACGTTCGCGCGACCAGTCGCACGACGAGCCGAGCTTGCGCAGCTGATGGGTGATCGCGCCGCCGGACTTCGCTTTCCAATGCCACACGGCTTTGAGGAACGCCGTGCGGCCGAAACGGTCGCGGTCGTAACCGGTCGGCGTCTTTGACGCGGCGGCATCGGGCGGGTTCTCCGCGCTGATGCTGGCGGCTTTCAACTCATCGACGAACGCCTGGTTCTCCTGGATCTGTTTGGCCACCACCGACTCGGTGGCGATGCCGGCATGGTCGGTGCCGGGTTGCCAGAGCGTGTCATGGCCCTGCATGCGACGCCAACGGATCAGCGTATCCTGGAGCGTGTTGTTGAGCGCATGGCCCATGTGCAGCACGCCGGTGACGTTGGGCGGCGGGATAGCGATGGTGTACGGCGTTTTTCCACGTTTGCCGGCACCGGCCTTGAAGCAGCCGGCTTTCTCCCAGCGCTGGTAGACCTCGGGTTCCACCAGCTTGGCGTCGTAGGATTTCGGCAGATCGAGGCTCATCGGAGTTCCTTGGAAGACGCCGTCAACGCAAACGGGGCGACCGGATGGCCGCCCCGCACGCTTGACTGCAGGCCGGCGCTGGGCTTAGGAGGTGACCACCACTACGACGACGGCTGGCTGACGCATGGGCGGCACGCTAGGGAAGCATGGCAGGCAGGCAAGCCGGCTGGCTGACATTACTGGCCGAAAGCCCGCTGCTTGCCGCCCGAATTGCGCGTGACCCAGGCGGCGGGAGTGGTCACCACTTCCTCGCCAACCTGGGGCGGCGGTTTGGCGGTGTAGAACATGTCGAACGGCAGCGCCAACGGTTTCCCGATCAGCTCGGTCGGGCCGTCGAGCACATCGACATCAACGATGTGCGAGATGTTGGGCTCACGGACGTAGTCGAGGTTGCGGTTGTCGTAGACCTTGACCACCCGGACCCGCAGCACGCGCTCGTCACGTTTGGCCTCGGTCTTGTCCATCATGGTGGTGCGCGGGCTGTCGCATCCGGCGAGCAGCAGGGCGAGCATGATCAGGACGGCGGAATGACGCATGGCGGGGGAGTCTTCGATTGCCTTGATGGCCTTCCAGCCATAAGTCGGCCCCCCGCGCGGTGACGGAAATACCGCGCCTGGAGCCTCCAATGACCACGCAGCCGCAACCCGTCCTCAATCCCCTGGCCGAGGCCGCCAACGCCACGATCAAGGCGGAGAACGCGACGGTGTTTGACCTGCTGTCCGAGCGCGGCAAACGCTTCTTCTTCCCCGCCAAGGGCATCCTGGCGCAGGGCGCCGAGGCCAAGCAGAAGGCCAAGACCGCCAACGCCACGGTCGGCATCGCCACCGAGAACGGCGCGCCCATGCACCTGCAGGTGGTCGGCCAGTACTACCAGGGTCTGACGCCCGCCGAGATCTACGACTACGCGCCGTCGTTCGGCAAACCCGACCTGCGCGCGGCGTGGGCGAAGAAGCAGCGCGACGAGACGCCGTCGCTCGGCCAAGCGCTGACCAGCCTGCCGATCGTGACCAATGCGTTGACGCACGGCTTGGCGGTGGTCGGCGACCTCTTCCTCGACCCGGGTGATGAGGCGCTGTCCTCTGATTTGATGTGGGAAAACTATAACCTGTCCTGGGAGACGCGCCTCGGCGCGCGCATCAGCACCTACGCCTTCTTCGACAACAAGCTCACCGGCTTCAACATGGAAGCCTTCACCCAGGCGCTGTTCTCGCGCAAGGGCAGGAAGCTCGTCGTCGCGCTCAACTTCCCCAACAATCCGTCGGGTTACTCGCCGACCAAGGCCGAAGCCGGTGCGATCATCAATGCGTTGATCGCCGCCGCTGAAGCCGGCACCAAGTTGGTTGTCGTTTGCGACGACGCCTACTACGGCATGTTCTTTGATGATGCCTGCGAAAAGGAATCGCTCTTCGGTCGTCTGGCGCAGGCGCACCAGAATCTCCTGGCGATCAAGATCGACGGCGCGACGAAAGAGGAATTTGTCTGGGGTCTGCGCGTCGGCTTCATCACCTATGGCGTGAAGGGCGGCACCAAGGCGCTCTACGACGCGCTGGAGCAGAAGACCGGCGGCATCATTCGCGCGGTGATCAGCAACGTCTCGATGCCCGGCCAGTCGATCGTGCTCAAGGCGCTCCACGCGCCGGATTTTCGCAAGCAGCAGGCCGAGAAGGTCGAGATCCTGCGCCAGCGCGCGGCGGTCACCGCGATCGAATGCCGCAAGACGGAATACGCCGATTGCTGGGACGTCTACCCCTTCAACAGCGGGTACTTCATGTGCCTGAAAGTGAAGGGTGTGTTGGCCGAGACTGTGCGCCAGAAGCTGCTCGAAGCGCATGGCGTCGGCGCGATCGCGCTCGGCCAGACCGAACTGCGTGTCGCCTTCAGTTGCCTGACGGAAGCGCAGATTCCAGGCGTGTTCAGCGCTGCGGCTGCTGCCGTGCGCGCCTGCCGCTGAGGGAGCGGGCTTTGCCCGCGCTGCGAGCTTCGCGCTGCGAGCGGGCTTTGCCCGCGCTACGAGGCTTCGCCGCGGGAGCGCAGCGACCTCGCAGCGCGTAGCCTGATGCACGACCCAACAACAAAACGGCGCTTGGTAAACCAAGCGCCGTGGACGTGAATCCGAAAATTGTGCGAGCTTAGTTCAGCTCAGTAACGGCCGCCGCCGCCGCCGCCAGCTCCGCCGCCGTAACCGCCACCAGCTCCGCCGCCGTAGCCACCACCGCCGCCTTCGCGACGCGGGGGCCGTCCGCCGCCGCCAGCTC
>JACDEI010000088.1 GCA_013816485.1 Planctomycetota bacterium | reverse complement strand
TTCCCATGCAGGCCGCCCGCCCGAATAGCTGCCTTTGTCAAGTGGAAATCAATGGGAAGTAATACGCAACCGACTGCGTGGACAGAACTTGGCGGCTAAGTTTACAGGCATTGCCCGGAGGGACGGCTGACATTACCAAGCATTTCAGCCGTCCCTCCGGGACTCTGGGGATTCTTCGGCCGGATTCCCAGCACTGAAGTGCTGGGCTATTTTCATGGCATCCCTCCGGGATGCTGAAGCCCGACCACCACTCGATTGGCGAAAACATCTACCACGAACGCCGAGGAACCCAAGCCTGGTCGTCAGGGGGTGACAGGCGGTTGTCAGCCGCCGGCTTTCACGATCACTTCACCAGTGCCTGTGTCGTCAGCGTCGGGATGGCGTAGAGCGACGTGCGCGCGGTGATGAACAGCGTCTTGCCGTCCGCGCCGCCGAAACACAGGTTGGCCGCGCCTTCCGGCGTCAGGACGGTGCCGAGCCAGGTGCCGTCCGGGGCATAGACGCGCACGCCGTCGCCGGCGCTCGACCACACGTTGCCCTGCGCATCGCAGCGGATGCCGTCCGGTGCGCCCTTGTCGAGCGTGGCGAAAACCTTGCCATCGCTGAGCGTGCCGTCGTCCTTGACGGTGAAGACGCGAATGTGCTTGGGTTTGCCCGAATCAGCGACGTAAAGCAGTTTTTCATCCGGCGAGAAACACAATCCGTTCGGACGGTCGCAGTCGGCGATGGCGACGGTCATGGCCTTGCTTTTGTCGGGAGTGGCGGGATCAAAGCGGAAGACGTTCTGCGCATCCAGTTCCTGCTTCTGGTCCTTGGGGATGCCGTAGGGCGGATCGGTGATCCACAACGTGCCGTCGCTTTTCACCGCCACGTCGTTGGGCGAGTTGAGTTTCTTGCCGTCGAAGCTGTCGACCAGCACCTCGATGGTGCCATCGGCATTGGTGCGGGTGACGCGACGACTGCTGTGCTCGCACGAGATCAGCCGGCCCTGTTGGTCGAGCAGGTTGCCGTTGGTGTTGTTGCTGGGATTGCGCCAAGTGGTGACCCCACCGGCCGCGGTCCACTTCTTCAATTCGTTCGACGGGATGTCGCTGAACACCAGCCAGCCGCCGTCGGTTTTGATCCAGCACGGACCTTCGACGAACTTCATGCCGGTGCCGAGTTTCTCTACCTTGGCATCGGCGGCGACGAGCTGATGGAAGGCGTCGGCCTTGCCGACGGCGAGGTCGGCCGCGTTGGCGGTGACAGCGGCAAAGGCGGTGAGCAGGATGGCGAGGGTGCGCATGGGGGCTCCAGGGCGCGCGGCTTAGCCCACCTGGAGCGCTGCGGCAAGGTGTGCCTGGGCGCGCGCCGCACCTTGAACCACACGCCGTCGTCCCAGGATGCGCCACCGGAGGCTCCATGCGCGTCACGATCTTCGGCACCGGCTACGTCGGTCTGGTCACTGGCACCTGTTTTGCTGAGATGGGCAACCATGTCACCTGCGTCGATGTCGATGCGCGCAAGGTCGAACGCCTGCGCGCGGGCGAGGTCCCGATCTACGAATCGGGTCTGGAAGAACTGGTGGAGGAGAACGTCCACGGTCACCGCCTGTTCTTCACCACCTCGGCCAAGGAGGCCCTGGCGGAAGCGGAGCTGGCCTTCATCTGCGTCGGCACGCCGATGTCGGAGACCGGCGAGGCGGATCTGCGCTACGTCGAATCCGCCGCGCGCGACATCGGTCGTCACCTGAACGGCTACTGCTTGGTGGTCGACAAAAGCACCGTGCCGGTTGGCACCGCCGACAAGGTGCGCGGCTGGGTGCAGGAAGAACTGACGCGCCGTGGCGCAACCCACACCTTCAACGTGGCGAGCAATCCGGAGTTCCTCAAGGAGGGTTCCGCGGTCGACGATTTCATGAAGCCCGATCGCGTGGTGGTGGGCGTCGACAGCGAACGCGCGCGTGCGCTGCTGCACGACCTCTACCAACCGTTCATCCGCAACGGCCTACGGTTCTACACCATGGACATCCGCTCGGCGGAGATGACCAAGTACGCCGCCAACGCCATGCTGGCGACCAAGATCAGCTTCATCAACGAGATCGCCAACATCTGCGAACGGGTCGGTGCCGACGTACGCCAGGTGCGTCTGGGTGTCGGTGCTGATCAACGTATCGGTCTACAATTCCTTCATCCGGGTGTCGGCTATGGCGGTTCATGTTTCCCCAAGGACGTGCGCGCGTTGGTGCATACCGCTGAGGTCGCCGGCTACCAAGCCGATCTGTTGTCCGCCGTCGATGCGGTGAACCAGCGGCAGAAACAGGTGATGCTGCACAAGCTGAACGCTTGGTGCACACTCACCAACCGTCCGTTGTCCTCGCTGACGGTGGCGGTGTGGGGCCTGGCGTTCAAACCCAATACCGACGACGTGCGCGATGCGCCGTCACTCGACCTCATTCGCGCGGTGATCGCCGCCGGCGCGCAGGTGCGCGCCTACGACCCCAAGGCCACGCACGAAGCGCAGAAAGCGCTCGGTCCACTGCCGCGTCTGACCTACGTCGACGATGCCTATGATGCCACCGAGGGAGCCGATGTGCTGTTGCTGATGACCGAATGGCGGCCGTTCCGCCGCCCTGATTTCCGCAAGCTGGCCAGCCAGCTCAGGGGCAAGGTGATCTTCGACGGTCGCAACCAGTACGACGAAAGCCGCACGTCGCCATACGGCCTGACGCTGTACCCCATCGGGGTACCCGCCCGCGCCAGTCAGGCGCAGACGATCAAGGGCTGACCACCGATGGAATGCAGTGTCTATCTTGGCGAACCGGCCGTCCTGGAACGCGCCTTCACTTCCTATGACGACGACGTGGGCATGACCATCGCGTCGGAGGAACTGGTCAGTTGTGCGGTCGAGGCGCAGAACGAACTGATGGAGGCCTTCGCGCTGGTGCGGCCGCAGACCATCTGCACGTGGTCGCCCGCGTTCACCGTGGTCTTCTCCATCCTCTTCTGGCGTTTCTCCGACGGCGACCGTCGACGTGATGCGCCATGGGCGCAGGATTGCGATTTGGTGGATACCTACCTGTCGCCGCAGACCGTCGCGCGGCTGGCCAGCCAAGCCTCGACCATCGTGCTCGACGACCTCAACCGCGCCTTCGCTGAGGCGGAACACCTCGGCGACGAATGGATCCAGGACTTCAACGATTTTCGCGACATGGCCAGCGAATGGCTCGATCTGCTCGCGCGTGCGGCGGAACGCAAACAAGGTTTGGCCATCGCGGTCTGGGACTGACGGGCTGGCGATGGCGTGGCATCAGACCATCGTCCAGTTGCGTCCACGCGCGCGTGGTTTCCATCTGGTGACCGATGAACTGTTGGCGCAGGTGCCGACCGTGCGATCGCTGCGTGTCGGCTTGGCGCACCTGTTTATCCAGCACACTTCGGCCTCACTAACCATCAATGAGAACGCCGATCCCACGGTGCGCTCCGACTTCGAACGCTGGACGCGCGAAGTGGTGCCGGACGGCGCGCGTTATTTCGCCCACGATGCGGAGGGCGACGACGACATGCCGGCACACATCAAGGCGTCGCTGTTCGGTGCCGGCATCACCATCCCCATCCGTGACGGCACCCTCGCGCTCGGCACCTGGCAGGGCATCTACCTCGGTGAACACCGCGACCACGGCGGCAGCCGCAGTGTGGCGGTGACGCTGATGGGGGAGTGAACCGGAATCCACCTGCAGGGTTTGGTGGCCGAGATCTACTCGATGCGGTACAGGTGCGTCTTCGTCCGCACGATCAACGCATTGCCCACCACGGCCGGGCTTGCCATGCACCCCGCGTCCAAAGTGTTGGTCGCCAGCACGCGGAAGTCCGCGCCGGCCTGCACTACTTTCGCGCTGCCGCGGGCGTCAAAGAAATAGAGGCGATCGCCTGCCAGGATCGGCGAGGCGGCGAAATCGGAGCCGAGGCGTTCCTTGTAGACCTCCTTGCCCGTGGCGACATCGAGGCACACCAAGATGCCGCTATCGTTGACCGCGTAGACCCGGGTGTCGAACAGGATCAGCGAGGGCTGCGAGAGGCTGGAGAATTTGGTCTTCCAGGTGACATGGCTGGCGGTGGCGTCGCCGCTCGCGCCGCCCAGTCGCACGCCCCACAGCTGTGACGATGCAAAGGCAGTGTTGAAGACCAGCATCCGCCCATCACTGACCGGCATCGAAGCATTGGAAAAGCCGGTGAAATCGACGTGCCACAGCTCGCTGCCAGTGCGTGGATCGTGCGCGTACAGCCGCTCTGAACCGATGGTGATGGCCTGATCCCTGCCGTCGATGGAGAGTACGAGCGGGGTGCCGAAACTTTTACGTAACGAGGCGCTGACCTTCGCCAGGCGTTCGGTCGCGGAACGGTCGCTGCGCCACAGCAGGGTGCCGGTGTTCGCGTCGAGCGCGACGCCGTACTGCGCGTCGATGCCGTCGCAGGTCAGCAGCAGTGTGTCGCGGTACAGTACGGGGGAACCGCCGGCTCCGACCTCGTGGTCGACCTTCAGATCGCGGTTCGACCACAAGGTCTTACCGTCGGCGATCGCCAGGCAGGCGGTGCCCATGCTGCCGAAATGGACGTACAGCCGATCACCCCGCACCACCGGCGTCGGCGAGGCGTGGGTGTTGCGCGCGTGTTTCTCCGGCACCACCGTATTGGTGAAGACCTCGACGTCCCAGGTCACCGTGCCGCTCGCGAGGTCGATACGGTAGGCATGGAGCGAACGCCCACCATCGAGTGCGCTCGTGAGGTAGACCGCATCCGTGCCGACCACCGGCGATGACCAGCCGTCACCAGGGATCGGCGTCTTCCACGCGATATGCTGGGTTTCACTCCAGGTCAGCGGCAGGTTGGTTGCTGCTGCGACGCCTTGCGCCGATGGACCCCGCATCTGCGGCCAAGCAGCGGAAACGGCGACGGGATCCACTCTGACACTGACACATCCGGCGAGCAGGACAGCGGACAGGACGGCGGACAGTACGGCGGGCAGGACTGCGGGCAGAAGTAGAAGAGCACGGAGCATGGGATGCACCTTTCGCGATGTGTGCTGTGCACCGGAGCGATGCGACTCTGTCGGTCAGCGCGGTGCGATGCGGATACGGCGGTATTCCATCTGCCCGCGGTCGGCTTCCAGGCCGATGGGGCCGTTTGCGGGCACCGCCAGCTCGGCGTGCAGGACCTCGCCGTTGCAGGTGCAGTGCGCGCGCTGGCCGGTCACCACGATGACAATTTCATTCCAGTCCTGCGGTTTATAGGCCTTCAGATCTTTGAACGGACCGGCGACCAGGTAGTCACGGCATTGGAGTTGCATGCCACGGATGAAGATCCCGCTGTCGGCGTTGACCGACGCACGGAACTCGAGCTTCAGGGTGAAATCGCTCGGGAACTCGCGTATGGTCCACAACTGCCGCAGATGCGGTCCTTTGCCAGGGACCTCGGGATTGACCACCAGCATGCCATCCTTCGCGCTGTAGCGGCCATCCGTGGCCTCGGTCTGCGCGCCGAGGTCGGGATCTCCTTTGTAGTGCCAGCCGCTGAGGTCCGTGCCGGTGATGAGCGAGGTGAAGCCGGGTTCCGGCTTCCAGGCATGCGCGTCCGCAGCGGCGGCGCGCGTCTCCACGCTCGCCGCATCATGCGCACCTGGCGCAGCCGCATTCCGGCACCCCACACCTGCCAAGCAGGCTGCGGACACCAGGACGATGGTCGCCAAGCGAGGGAGGGTGAGCGGCATAATAAGCACTCCTGCAAAGGATGGCCGGCGAGGATCACGCCAGGCGGCATGGGCGCGGGACGGTCCTTGGACACTACCACGTCGGCATGCCATCGCTTGTTGCTGGCCGCCAAAAATTGGTAAAATCCTGCCATGTCTGCCAATGTCATCCGCCGGGAATTCTTCAATCAGATGGCTGATCCTGGCGATCTTTCCCAACTCTTCGAGCACCTGCCGGGTGTCTACTTCTTGGTCAAAGACGCCATGGGCCGTTTTGTCGCCGCCAACACCGCAACGCGCGAACGGCTGGGCGCCACGGATGCCGAACGTTTTATCGGAACCACCGATGCCGACTACCTAGCGAGCGAGGTGGCACGGAATTTCCGCCAGGATGACGCGCTGGTGATGAGCAGCAGAAAGCCATTGCTGAACCGGCTCGAAGCCTGGAACGATGAGCACGGGCAGCTGCAATGGTTCCTGACCAACAAGGTGCCTGTGCTCGGTAAGAACGGTCATTGCATCGGAGTCATGGCGATCATCCGCCGTTACGACGAGCAGCGATCGCACCACACCGCTAAGGAAGCCGCGCAGGTAGTGGCGTATGCGCGCGCGCATCTGCGCCGCCCGTTGACCACTGCCGATCTCGCCAGAGCCGTCGGGGTCTCGGAGCGCAACCTCCATCGCAAGCTGCACAAGGCTATGGGCGTGACCCCGCACGAACTCATCCTGCGCCTACGCATCGAAGCCGCTGGCGAGCAACTGGCCACCTCCGAAACCTCCATCGCCAAGATCGCCGTCGACTTCGGTTTCTGCGACCAGAGCGCATTTACCAAACACTTCCGCACACGCACCGGCCTGACGCCGAGAGCTTTCCGCAAGCGGCATCAGGGATGACAAGGATGACTCAGGTCGCTTCAGTCACCGCTTTCTCTGCCGCAGCGTTTGCCATTTCGGCGACCTTCACCGGTTCGGCGGCCTTAGCTTCGATCGCCTTGCGCATGGCGGGGGTGATGAAGAGGTATTTGAGGAGCGAGCGATTCGTCAGCTGCTCCTTGCCCTTGTCGTCGTAGGTACGGTTGATGGCGTCGAGCGAGAGCAGGGTGAATTGATCATCGCCGGCGCAGCTGGTAATCACGCACTGGTGGAAGGAACTGGCGCTGGCGGGCGCGGGCTCGAGTTCGTTGATCGCGGCGGTATCGCCGGCTTCGAGCCGACTGGTGAGCGCGTGCAGTTCACCTTTGAGCCGGAACGGTCCGTAGGAGGTGGTCGTATCGGCCCAGGTGCCGGTCTGCTCATTGAACGGGGCGCTGCTAATGCCGGAGCGCGGCAGCCACACCGCCATGCCGACCAGGATCCCGGCTTCCACCAGCCACACCGCGCCCAGGACGTAACCGGTCGGTGTCGAGTTCTTGATGCTCCAGATGCCCTGCGCGTTGATCAGTTCAATGTAGACCTGCAATTCACCGGGCGACCACGCCCACACGCCGACCTTCGACACCGCATGCACATAGCCGACCCAGGCGACGTATTCGGCAGCAACGCCACTGATCAGACCGGCGATCATCACCATCCCCAGGTTGCGCACCTTGCCGGTGCGCGCCCCGATATTGACCGCCGTGCCGATGGCGAAGCCGAACGCCATGGTGATGAGGAAGTTGATGTAGATCAGCGGACAGAAGTTCACCGCATAGGCGTAGGGGATGCCGAGCAGTGCGCCGACGCCTATACCGAACCCCAGCATCAAGGGCAGACCGAGCGCCCCCATCCGTCCAGAACGCTGATAGTAGAGCATGTCGTGCATGAGGGAGTCTCCTGTAAGAGCGACGGTATAAGGAACGGCTGCCCGGTTACAGCCGCCGGCGCAGCGAATGCAAGACCACGCTTGCCCTCCTGTTCGTCGGTGACCGGCGCTGTGCGCTCGCCGCGCTGGGGATCAACCCCTGCAACGTACACGTCGGGCCACTCATGATCACCATCGCTGGCGAGCTTCCGAGCCGTGGTGGCGCAACGACTATCGGTTCTCCTGGGACGTCGACCTGACGTCCAAGCTCAAAGCCGGAAAAAACCAGATCACTCTGCGTGGCTTCTGCCCACATCACTTCGGTGGCATGTTTCGCCGACCGTTCCTATATCGGGCGACGGGGAAGTAATCACCACGGCGCGGCAGCGCCAGTCGCCCCTGGGACCGCGGGCCACTGGCCCGCAAGCGATGTGAACTGGATAGTAGCCGAAGAAAACAAGGGTGACTCCATGATGGACGGTGGTCAGTCGGCTTTTACATCGCGGCGTGCAGGTCGGGGTAAACGCGGGCGTACTGCGGGACGTCGTTCCAAGTCACGCATCACGGCGGTCAAGTAAACTGGATCCCAGCGGCCTCCCCCCAAGTCGCCCCCCAAGTCGCCCCGGAAGTCGCCCCGGAAGTCGCCCCGGAAGTCGCCCCGGAAGTCGCCCCGGAAGTCGCCCAGGAAGTCATATGGCACTTACCTTCCATCCGGTGTCTGGGCCAATACGGACGCAAACGCCCGCCGCCAATTGCGGGACGGGTGAACGACCGCCATGCTGCCGCATCGCCCACCGGACCGGCAGACATGGACAAACGGCAGCTCACTGAAGCCGACATCCGCTCGAAGTTCATCACCCCGGCGCTGACCGCGCCTGGGAAGTGGGACCTCATGGCGCAGGTGCGGGAAGAATACTTCTTCACCAAGGGCCGCGTCATCGTCCGCGGCAAGACCGTGCAGCGTGGTCAGGCGAAGAAGGCCGACTACCTGCTGTTCTACAAACCCAACCTGCCCCTCGCGGTGATCGAAGCGAAGGACAACACCCACGGCGTCGGCGACGGGATGCAACAGGCGCTGGCCTATGCCGAGACCCTCGACATCCCGTTCGCCTACAGCAGCAACGGTGATGCCTTCCTGGAACACGACCGCACCGTCACCAGTGGCACGGTCACGCGTCAGATCCCGCTCGAACAGTTCCCATCGCCGGATGAGTTGTGGGCGCGCTACTGCACGGCGAAGGGTCTGACCGCGCCGCAGGAAACCGTCACCACGCAGGACTACTACGACGACGGCGCGGGCAGAGCACCGCGTTACTACCAACGCATCGCCATCAACCGCACCGTCGATGCCATCAGTCAGGGCCAGGATCGCATCCTGCTGGTGATGGCCACCGGCACCGGGAAGACCTACACCGCCTTCCAGATCATCTGGCGACTGTGGAAGGCGAAGGCCAAGAAACGCATCCTCTTCCTCGTCGATCGCAACATCCTTGCCGATCAGACCAAGACCAACGACTTCAAACCCTTCGGCAAGGCGATGACCAAGATCACCAATCGCACGGTCGATAAGGCGTTTGAGATCTACCTCTGCCTCTACCAAGCGGTCACGGGCACCGACGAAGACCGCAACATCTACAAACAGTTCTCGCCTGATTTCTTCGACCTGGTGATCATTGATGAGTGCCATCGCGGCAGCGCCGCTGATGACGCGGCCTGGCGGCAGGTGCTCGACTACTTCACCTCTGCCACGCAGATCGGCCTCACCGCCACGCCGAAGGAAACCACCGAGGTTTCCAACATCGCCTACTTCGGCGAGCCGCTCTACACCTACTCGCTCAAACAGGGCATCGCCGACGGTTTCCTCGCGCCCTACAAGGTCATCCGCATCGGTCTGGACAAGGACCTCGATGGCTGGCGTCCGGAGAAGGGCCAGAAGGACCGCGATGGCAACGAGATCGAGGACCGCGAATACAACGCGCTCGATTTCGACCGGAACATCATCCTGACCAAGCGCACCGAAGCGGTCGCCGCCAAGGTCACCGAATTCCTGACCAAGACCGATCGCTTCGCCAAGACCATCATCTTCTGCGAGAACATCGACCACGCCGAACGCATGCGCCAAGCGCTGGTCAATGCCAACGCTGACCTTGCCGCCGCCAACCCCAAGTACGTTATGCGCATCACTGGCGATAACGACGAGGGCAAGGCGCAGCTCGACAACTTCATCGATCCGGAAAAGACCTATCCGGTGATCGCCACCACCTCGAAGCTGATGACCACCGGCGTCGATGCCCAGACCTGCAAGCTGATCGTCCTGGACCAACGCATCCGCTCGATGACCGAGTTCAAACAGATCATCGGCCGCGGCACGCGCATCAATGAGGACTACGACAAGCTGTTCTTCACCATCATGGATTTCAAACAGGCGACGTCGTTGTTCGCCGATCCGGATTTCGACGGTGATCCGGTGCAGATTTACGAACCAGATGAGGGCGATGACATCATGCCGCCGGATGATGACATCATCGGCGGTGACCGAACGGGGGAGGATTCCGAGTCCTACGACCCGACTCCGCCAGATGGAAAGTTTGTAGAACCCGATCGCATGCCCGGCGACGGTCGCCCCCGTCGTTACGTGGTCGACAACGTCGCCGTCACCGTCGCCACCGAACGTGTCCAATACCTGGACGAACACGGCAAGCTCATCACCGAATCATTGATCGACTATTCCCGCCGCACGGTGCTGGGCCGCTTCGCCACACTCGGTGACTTCCTCGCCCATTGGAACCATGCGGAACGCAAACAGGCGATCATCGACGAACTGGTGGCGCAGGGCGTGTTTCTGGACGAACTGGCCGACACGGTTGGTCACGATTACGACGCTTTCGACCTCGTCTGCCACGTCGCCTTCAACCAGCCGCCGCTGACTCGCCGGGAACGCGCTGACCGCGTGACCAAACGCAACGTCTTCGCCACGTACGGCACCCAGGCGCGCGCCGTCCTCGACGCACTGCTGAGCAAGTATGCGGACACCGGCATTACGTCGGTTGAAACGCTCGACATCCTCAACGTCGATCCGCTGACCGAGTTCGGAACCCCAATCGAAATTCTCAAACTCTTCGGTGGCAAAGCCGGCTACCTGACCGCGCTGCACGACCTCGAAAACGCCCTCTACTCTTCACCCCCGACTGCTGCCTGACCCATGCCAAATGTTTCTTCGCTCGTCAAAACCATCCAGGACCTCATGCGCAAGGACGCCGGCACGTACGGCGACGCCCAGCGCATGGAGCAGATGGCCTGGATGTTCTTCCTCAAGATCTTCGACGACCATGAACAGGAACTGGCCGAAACGCAGGACAACTACCGCTCACCGCTGCGAAAGGATCTGCGCTGGTCGACCTGGGCGACGGATGAAGAAGGCATCACCGGCAGCGACCTGTTGGACTTCGTCAACGACACCTTGCTGCCGACCCTCAAAGAGTTGAAGGGCGCCAATGACAAGATCAGCGGCCTGATCCGCATGGCGTTCGAGGACGCCAACAACTACATGAAGAACGGCACCCTGCTGCGGCAGGTGGTCAACAAGATCAACGGCATCGACTTCAACGCCTCGGATGACCGCCACACCTTCGGCGACATCTATGAGAAGATCCTCAAGGACCTGCAATCCGCCGGCAACGCTGGTGAGTTCTATACCCCGCGTGCGGTGACGCAGTTCATCGTCGATCAGGTCAATCCGCGCCTGGGCGAGACGATCATGGATCCGGCCTGCGGCACCGGCGGCTTCCTTACCTGCATCATCGATCACCTGAACAAACAGGCCAAGACGCCAAAGCAGAGGGAAGTCATCCAAGAGAGTTTCTCCGGCATCGAGAAGAAGCACCTGCCGCACATCCTGTGCATGACCAATCTGCTGCTGCACGGCATCAAGGTCCCATCGAACGTCCGCCACGGCAACACCCTGGCCCGACCGCTGCGCGATTGGGGGCCGAAGGAACGCGTCAACGTCATCGTCACCAACCCGCCCTTCGGTGGCATGGAGGAAGACGGCATCGAATCCAATTTCCCCAGCGAGTTCCAGACGCGTGAAACCGCCGATCTGTTCCTGGTGTTGATCATGCGACTGCTGAAAGACGGTGGTCGTGCCGGACTGGTGCTACCCGATGGCACGTTGTTCGGCGAAGGCGTGAAGACCCGCATCAAGGAGGCCCTGCTGACGGAGTGCAACCTGCACACCATCGTCCGCCTGCCCAACGGCGTATTTAATCCCTATACCAGCATCCGCACCAACCTGCTGTTTTTCACCAAGGGCCAGCCGACCACCGCGGTGTGGTACTACGAACACCCGTATCCCGACGGCGCCAAGAGCTACAACAAGGGCAAACCCATCGACATCAGCGAATTCGCGGTCGAGAAAGCGTGGTGGGGTTCGGAGAAGGATGGTTTCAAGGCACGCGTCGAGAACGAACGCGCGTGGCGCGTGCCGATCGAAGAGATCAAAGCCGGCGGGTACAATCTCGATCGCAAGAATCCGCATCAGAGTGATGAAGTGCAGGCGACGGTGGAACACCTGTTGCCGGAGTATGAAACGTTGCTGACGCAGATCGCGGAGACGCGGGCGGCGTTGAAGGCGGAGTTGTATCAGGCGCTCTCGGGGAAGGCAGAAGGATGAAGGCGGAAGGGAGAAGGGGGGACGTCGTGCGATCGGGCCGTCCCCTGGGGGCGCGGGCTTCAGCCTGCATCGGGGCAATGGAAGTTGCGAAGGGTGAAGGATGAAGGCGGAAGGAAGAAAGGGAGACATCGTGCCATCAGCGATGTGCCGTCCCCTGGGGGCGCGGACTAAATGGCATTCTACCCAGCGTGGTTGTCGCCGCCCCGCCAGGGGAGGCCTGAAAATAGCCCGGCACTTCAGTGCCGGGAACAGGTTCGCAGTGGATGCAAGTCCTGAAGGGACGGCTGAAACGGCGGTCATTTCAGCCGTCCCTCCGGGACGGCGATCATTGTGGGTCGCGATTCCCGGCACTGAAGTGCCGGGCTATTATCACTACGTCCCTGCGGGACGCTCGATCGGTGCGGCTGACGTGGGAGTTGCGGCATGACGCCGGATGCGTTTTTGGCGCTCTTTGATCGCTTCGCGGAAGCGCCCGGCGCGGTGGGGAAGATGCGAGACATGGTTCGGGAATTTGCGGTTACGGGCAAACTGGTTTCCCAAGAGGCGAAGGACAAGCCTACTGAAATCACTCTCAACGATCTCCGGCTGAAAAATGGAATTAAGGGCCAGGGAGAGGCAGGCTCAACGGAGAGCATCAATGGGCCGTGCGGACTTCCGGAGTCGTGGAAATGGATCCGGTTGATCGACCTATTCCCAGAATTCCAAAATGGCGCATCAAGTCGAGGCGATAAAGTTGGAGTTCCTATCGTGGTGTTGCGGCTTGCTGACATCACCCGCCGTCGGATCTCACTCAATGATACGCGCACCATCCAGATAGATCGGAAGGATGCCGAGAAGTATAATTTGCGGCATGGCGACACGTTGATCACACGAGTGAATGGAAGCGCCGACATTGTGGGCACTTTTGTCCCGGTCGAGTTAGACGTCCGAGCAATCTACTGTGATCACTTTATCCGCATGCGGATTGATCCGTCCGCAATGAACCCCGCATTTATTGTGTTGCTTGGTGCAGCGCGCTTAGTTCGGAGCCAGATAGAAGTTCTCTTTATAACCACGGCGGGTCAGAAGACCGTGAATCAGGGCCATATAGGTTCATTGATCATCCCACTCCCACCCCTCGCCGAGCAGCAGCGGATCGTGGCGAAGGTGGATGAGTTGATGGCGTTGTGTGACCGGTTGGAGGCGCAGCAGCAGGAACGGGAGATGCGGCACACCGCCCTCGCCCGCGCCTCGCTGGCCCGCTTCGCCGACGCCCCCACCCCGGCCAATCTCGACTTCCTCTTTCACCGTACATTTACTGTCTCCACGAAGGAACTTCGCAAAGCGATCCTCACTCTTGCTGTGACAGATCGTCTCGTCTCTTTTGGGCCAGCTTGGAAGAGAAAACCTCTGGAATCCATTCTCTCGGAAGCTTCCGTGAACGGCGTTTCAATGGGGCCAACCGATGACGCAACCGCAACTGAGATACTACGCATAAGTGCAGGCACATCCGGCCATGACTTCTTCGTTGATGAAGATGATTTCAAGCATGTCGACCTACCGATTGCGGAAGTGAAGAAGTATCAACTTGCACCAGGTGACCTGCTTGCCTGTCGGTTCAATGGGAACCTCCATTACGTTGGGAAGTTTTCGTACTACAGAGGCGCTTCACAGCGCGTTCAGGTTAATCCGGATAAGCTGATCCGATTCCGTATCGACACAGATACGAACTGTCCACGCTACGTTTGCCTCGCCATGAATGCTCCGCCTACTCGCCAAGCGATCGAAGTCATGTGCGCAACGACAGCGGGTAATATCGGATTAAGTGCAGGGAGATTGAAAACTATTGAGATCCCACTCCCACCCCTCCCCGAACAACGCCGCATCGTCGCCAAGGTCGACCAGTTGATGGCCCTGGTGGACCAGTTGGAAACCCAACTCGCCGAATCCCGCACCACTGCCACCCGCCTGATGGATGCCATCGTCGCCGAACTCACCGGTCGGACGGCGACCGCCCGCATGGCTGCGGCGTCAGCAACCACCACCGGCGCGGCAGCGCCCGTCGCCCCTGGGACCGCGGGCCACTGGCCCGCAGTTGATGAGAGCGGGCC
>JACDEI010000026.1 GCA_013816485.1 Planctomycetota bacterium | reverse complement strand
TTCATGGCGCCGGACATTATCTATCCGGCTCACGATCACCTCAATTCCCCAGCCCCGCAGGAAGGCAGCTTAAGAGGAAGGGAGGAGAAAAGAGACTTACAAGGCACGAAGACACGAAGACGAGAGAGGAAGAGTCGTTTCGACCGCTTGTAAGGTGATTCCTTCGTGCCTTCGTGCCTTCGTGGCGGAATTTTTCTGGTAGCCTGCCTTAGCTTTACGCCATTGGGCTTTGCTCCCGCGGCCCTGCGGGCCTGCCCCCACGGGCTTTGTCGTGGCTCGGTTTCGTCGGAAGACCGACGAAACCGTGGGCGGATGGGCTTTGCCCATTTTACCCGCCCACCGCCACTCGGCGCCCGCCGCGTTGTGACGGGGTTCAGGCTTGGATATTTACGAAGGTCTTATGGCAGAGCGTTGAGTTTCAAACGCACGGCACGGGCTGCCGCTTCGATCTCCGCTGGCGTGCCTTTCGCCAGGTTGCCACCCATGCCCACCGCAACGACGCCGGCGGCGAACCACTCGTGCAGGTTGTCGAGCGACACGCCGCCGGTCGGCATCAGGGGGATGTGCGGCAGGGGGCCTTTGAGCGCCTTGACGTAGTCGACGCCGACCAGCGACCCAGGGAACAGCTTGATGCACGTCGCGCCGGCGTTCCACGCGGCGACGATCTCGCTGGGCGTGATCGCCCCAGGCAGCATCGGCAGGCCCAGGCGCTTGGCCTCGGCAACGATCGACGGGTCGAAGTGTGGACTCACCGCGTAACGTGCGCCGGCAGCGAGCGCGTCCGCCAGTTGGCCTGGGTTCAGCACCGTGCCGACGCCGATACACGCTTCTGCTGGCGCTTGCGCCACCACCCGGCGGATTGCGGCACAACAGTCGGGGGTAGAATAGGTGATCTCGATGCCGAACACCCCGCCGCGAATCAGCGCCTCCGCCATGGCCACCGCATGGTCGGCACTGCTGCCGCGGATGACGGCGACGACTTTGACGTGAGAAAGAGTGGTCAGAAACGTCATGGCGACTCCAAACGTATGCCTGTGGGGCAGGTTGCCGCCGACGGGCCGCTCCGCCACGGTCGTGGAGCCCGCCGGAGCGATCCGCGCAACATGCGGTGGTTTGTGGACCGGACGGCCACAAGTCGTCCGACAGGTCTGCATCAATTGATGCATGATCTTGACCGTCAGTGCCTTGCAGGCCATATCCCCCGGGTGGTGGCAGGTGTACATCCCGTCCGGGCCCATGTCCGGTTGAGCATCCCTGGCAACGTCCCACCCCCGAGCCGACCATGCACGACCACGACCGCCTCCTGCAACGCCTCCACGATGGCGAACTGTCCCATGCGGAAGCCGCCGGTCTCGAGCACCTGTTGGCCGGTCGTCCCGACCTCCAGGCCGCCTCGTCCCGCTTCGATGCGCTCGATGGCCTGCTCAAGGATCACGCTGCTGCTATTTCCCGAGTCAGCTCCCGCGTCAGCGATGTCTCAGCCTTGGAAGCGCGCATCCGCCAGCACCTGCCGGCCACACCACCCAAGCGCCAAGTCCAGATCAGCGCCGCACACCTCGTCACCGCCGTGGTATTGGTGAGCTTCGTAGCGCTCGCGGTGATGGTCGCCAACCAGCTCAGCGAAGTCATGCGCGATGTGGTGCCGGTGTGGTCGCTCGCGGTCATCAGTGCCGCATGCGGTCTGTCGTTGCTGATCGCTGCGCGTCCGTTGCTGCGTCTGGAAATGGGAATGCTCAACCGCCTCCTGCGCCGCCGCCTGTCGGTGGGTGATGGGGAGGTCCTGGTGTGTCGCGTGCTGGGGGTTGCCCTGATTGTTGGCGGCGCCCACATTGCCGGCCTCTGGGGGTAGACATGTCCAACAGAAGCAGCCGGCTGGCCACCCGCCGTGGTTTCACCTTCATCGAACTGGTGGTGGTGATCTCAATCATCGTCGCACTGGCAGCCATCGGTTTCCCGACCTGGGGCATGATCAGCAACCGGGTCAAGGTCAACGCCACCGATGCCTTGGTGAACAGCATCGCGACCTCCATCACCACGTATCAGACCAAGACCTGGACCTGGAACATTGGCACCACGGCTGCGCCGCAGATGCGCACCTACCACATCTTCGACGTCAACCATTTCGATCCCAGCAGCGGTTCGCCGATTCCTGATCTGCCTGATATCCCCAACGGCAGCCCGCGGTTCTGGTCGCTCGACGGGTACACCCCGCCAGAGAACGGCTCGTACTACGACGGCTCGACGAGCACCTTCCTCTCCAACGTGCCGCCCGATCCCACGCCGGATCCCAATGGTCTCTATGACGGCAACTTCCATCGTGCTGTGCTGAACTCCGGTTACCGCGGTTTCATCAACATGGCCCAACCGCAGGTCAAGAAGACCTTCATCAGCAAACGCGGGCAGGTGGTCGACGCTTGGGGGCGGCCGCTGCGCATCGCCTTCGCCGCCAAAGTCTATGGCACGCAGGCCTTCGGCATCTGGTCCGCCGGCCTGGACAAGAAAGACCACCTGGAGACGCGTCCCAGTGACGACGATCTAAGAAGCTGGAGTACACAGGGTGCTGACTGACCGGATCATCTGCAACCGGCCACGTGCCGGCTTCACCGCCATCGAGATGATGGTGGTGGTGTCGATCATCATCGTCCTGGTGGCGATGGTGGTGCCCACCATCGGTCCGGCGATGAAGAAGGGCTCGGTGCATGACGCCGCCAGCGCCATCCAGCGCGCCTGTTCGCAGGCCCGCCAGTTGGCGCGCAGCACGACCGAACCGCGTGTCACCTCCGGCATGCCCAAGTGGTACGGCGTTTCGGTGGTGGTGCCGAGCGAAGCGAACAAGCCGGCCTATGCCGTGGTGATCTACGGCAACACCAACCCCTCGGACTTCGGCTTCGCTAGCAGCGAGACCAACCAATATCCCAACGGCACGCCGAGTCTTGATGGGGTGGGCAGCATCAGCGGTTTCAAGGCCGCCTCGAAGTTCCCATTCAATCGCGGCGTCATGCCGGTCTTTGCCCAGACCGCGAGCGCCACCACCATTCCATCCTACAATTTCTTGAGCCCCGGGTCGGCAGTGGGCTGGTACTATCAGTACCGCACCGGCTTCGTGTTCAACAACGTCGCCCAGCCGACGCGGGCGATGGACATCGGCGTGCCTGCCAGTGGTGCCACGCCCGAAGCGCTCGGCGTCGCCAGCCTCGACATGAAGTACATCGTCGCCGTCGCGGTCTATAAGATCGGGCTGTTGAACGCGCAGGACGTGAACTGACGTCTGCGGAGTTTCCGTTTCCACCTCCTCCGGAGTCGCTCCGTCATGCCGCGTCCAAGCCGACTGGCCTTCACCCTGCTCGAACTGTTGGTGGTGATCGCCATCATGACCATCCTCTCCGCGATGATCCTGGTCGGCGCGTCCGCCCTGATGGGCAACGCTGAACGCAAAAAAACCGAAACCATCATCCAGACGGTCAAGACCGGCATCGAACTCGCCATCGCCAACAAGGGCAGCGCCATCAGTCCGACCGAACATCCGTTCGCCGGATCGCAGGCTGACTCCGGCGGCGCGCGTTTCGAGTTCGTGCGCGGTGATTCACGTTGGCCGGGCAGTGTCTCGACCACCGGCACGGCGCTCAAGGGCGTGCCCAATCCCGAATACCTCAGCGCCGATCAGAACCGCCTGATGATGCTCAGCGACCGTTATCAGGACGAACGCATCGTGCTGTTGCACGGTGCCCGGCGCGAGGACATCGGGGTCCTGCAATCGCTGCGCAAGGTGGTGACCAAGTACCGTCTGCTGCCGATGCCGCCGAAAAAGGCCAATGGCACCCAGCCCAAGGTGCTGTCGCCACGTACCAGTATGCCCTCGACCAATTATCAGGGCAACGACAATACCGATTTTCCCGACACACTCATCCCCAGCAAGCCGCAGTTGGAAGACGGCACCTATGGCCGGTTGTCCGACACCAAACCCGCGCTCGATTACCTCTTTGGCAACAGCAGCGCCCAGTCGGAACTGGCGTCGCTCAAGGCGCTCTACAACGCCGACCCGACCCTGCCGGAAGACCAGAACAAGTTCCGCACCGGCGTTGAATCACGTACGGTGACGAGTTCCACACCTCCTGGGGCTCCGTCCGTGACCGAGCCCCTCGTTTACAGCAACGCTGGCACCGGTGGCGCGTCGGATTTCAAGAACCAGGAATCGAAGTGGAAACCCGGTTACATCCCGGTCAGCACCGGCGGCACGAACCTCACGCTCGACAGCGCGACCAGTTCGCGCTGGGTGCGTTACCGCCTCGCCGGTCTGGCGGTCTATGATGCGTGGAACAACGAACTGATGACCGTTACCGGCAGCAACAACAGCTACCGCGTGATCAGTGCCGGCCAGGACGGCGCGCTGGCGGTCGATCCGGGCAAAGACAACCGTATCGATGGCGTCAGCGTCACGGTCGATGCCGCGGGCAAACTGCAGTTGGACGCGCAGGACAAGGACGGATCCAAGGATAATCTGCAATGATGCGGACGGCCATCAGCCGACGCACCGGTGGCTACACCGTGCTCGAACTGCTGATGGTCGTCACCATCGTGATCGCGCTGACGGCGTTGGTCCTGATCGCGCTCCGGCCCAAGGCGCCGGAGATTCGCCGCACTGAGACCATCATCCACACCGTGCGCTCGGCGCTCGCTGCGGCCCAGGCTCAAACCGGCAGCGACATCAGCCCGACGGAACATCCGTTCGCCGGCTCGCAGGCGGCTGCCGGTGGCGAGCGCCTCGCCTTCGTGCGCAGTGATCCGCGTTGGTCGGGTATGGTCGCCACCTCGGGCATGGCGCTCAAAGGGGTGCCGGATCCAGATTGGCTCACCACCGACCAGGATCGCCTGCTGATGGCCGATGATCGTTTCGCCGATCGTCGCATCGCCTTGTTGTATGGCGCCAAGCGTGGGGAGATCGGCGTCCTGCAATCGCTGCGCAAGGTGGTGACGCGCTACCGCCTGTTGCCGGCCAAGGCGGGCGCGACCAAAGTGCTCGATCCACTCACCGGCGTGCCGGCGTTGTCCTACACCGAGGCGAACTTTCCCGACACCTTGGTACCGGCGCAGAAAGAGGTCGACGATCCGGCTTTTGGTCGCCTGGCCGACACCAAGTCGGCGCTCGATTATCTCTTTGGTGCCAGCAACGCTTCGGCGGAACTGTCCGGACTCAAGGCGCTCTACCGCGCGGACCCGACCCTGCCGGAGGACAACAACGCCTTCCGCATCCCGGTCGAGCAACGCACCATCGGCGGCATCAGCGAGGGGCTGGTCTACACCGATGCTGATGCCGGGGCGCCACCGCCCAAAGTCGAGGACCGTTGGAAACCGGGACGCATCCCGGTGACCGGCAGCGGCGTCCGGCGGTTGGATGCCGTCACGGGTCCAACCTGGGTGCGCTACCGCTTGGCTGGATTGGCGGTCTACGATGCCTGGGGCAGCGAACTGTTGACCGCGACCAGCAGCAACGGTTCACACCGTATCATCAGCGCCGGGCTCGATGGCGTGCTCGCCGTGGCGCCGGGTGCCAACAACCGTTTGGATACCGACCTGACTGGTGAACTGCGCGATCGGTTGCCGATCGATGCGCAGGACCATGACGGCGCAAAGGACAACCTGCAATGACCCCAACGACTGCTACTGCGACAAGCTCACGCGGCTTCACGCTCATCGAACTGATGGTGGTGATCAGCATCATCGCCGTGCTGGCCGGACTGATCATCGGCCTGATCGGGCCGCTGCGTATGCGGGCGAAGATGGCCGACACGCAGGTGCGCATGAACTCCGTCCATCAGGGCATGGCGCTGATCGGTCAGAGCGAAGGTTCTGCCACCTTTCGTCTGCAACAGCTCACCGAATACCGGCCGACCGGCACCCCGACCGACAATGAACCGGGCCTGGGCGGCGTGGTGACGTTTGGTCCGCCGGACACGGAGTTCCCAGGACTGCCGACTGTGGGTAAGCGGCCCCCGCCTCGAGCGAGCGAGAACTATGGCACTTGGGGCAGTCCGGGGCGCGGTCATTTGGCGTATCCGTGGGGTAAGAAATTCCCCAACCCGGCAGTCACCGGCACTAGTGTTTCGCTCATGGGTCCGGAGCGTTTCCTGCTGCGGCAGATGTCGCCGTTCAACACCCGCAAGCTGTTGAAGATTGCCAACATCTTGCCGACCAAGCTGTCCGATCCCGCGTGGCCAGAGAACCAGTACATGACCAACCGCAAGCAGTCGGAGCCATGGAACGACGCATGGGGGCATCCGCTGGTGGTGGCGGCAACTTTGTACCAGCCGACCCATCTGACGACGGCAACCGTGTCAGTCGCGGGGTGGAAGGATGGTGCGTGGCCAACGCCAGCGACCGCAAACACGGCCGTCGACCCGAATACGACTCCAATCGATTCGTCGAACTACCGACCGCAGGTCGAGCCACCGCGTACTAATTCTTCGACGGCCAAGCCAGAGCCGCCTCGTAGCACCTGCCGTGCCCTGCTCGATCACCTCAAGCTCTACCAATACAACCGCAGCGTCTACATCGCGGTCGCCGCCGTGGGGCCGGTATCGCGGGTGCCCGACAACGACCTCAAATCCTCGACCGCAACCGACTGGGGCAACAGCCCGACCAATCCGACGAGCGGCCATTTCGACGTCCTGTGGGCGCAGGCCAACTGGGTCTGCCAGCAGGCGAAGACGCGGCCGTTCGACAAGGACTGGAGTGAACTGTCGTTCGACAATCCGATGTGGCAGGGCAACAAGGTCGACTACCTGACGCCGTCCAAGAAGAACGCCGACGCCAATCGCAATGAAGCGGGTTACAATACCTACACGGGCAAGGAGGAGCATTGCCTGCTCTCCGCGCCGCTGGAGTACCGCTGATGTCACCCCGCCGCGGCTTTACCCTCATCGAACTGCTAGTGGTGGTGGCGATCATCGCCTCGCTGGCGGCCATTTCGCTCGCCGGCCTGTCGATCCTGCGTCGACAGCAGAAGATCGCCAGCACGCTCGATCTGATGACCAACGTCACCGTCGCGGTCGACGCCTACATCCGTGAGTACCGTCGGCTGGGAAATGCGACCGACAGCAGCGATTTCCTGCGTGACCCCTGGAACTTCTTCTACAAGGACCAGCGCCTGCATGGCAAGACGCCGATGCTCGAAATCAAGCTCGAGCGCTTGGTCGAACGCCTGGGCAGCGGTGCGATCAAACGCCCGGATGCGGTGCATACTGCGACCCACATCAGTGACTTCTTCGGCAGCACGCCGACCAACGTCCTGAGTTTCACCATCTTCAACAACAACAAGGGTACAGGTGCCAACTTCGCCTACGCCCATTGCATCATCCTGCGCAGTTCCGCCGGCACCCTGGGCGATCCCAAGGACGACCTGTACTACGCCTACAGCGCGGACAAGGCGAGCTGGCGCAAACTAAAGTATAACGAGGTCGCCGAGTTCATCGCCAATCTCGATCCGGTTCCGGCCTACGATCCCAAATGGGTCGACCCGCTGAGCTATTGATGCGGCGAGCCGCGGGGTTGCGCCTAGGTGCGCAGCGGTGACGGTTCTGCGCGCGTGATCACGACCCCAACGGATGGAGCCACCCGCGTCTTACTGAGCCGGGTGGAGGCGGTTGCCGGTCTCTGGCTGGTGTTATTACCGCTGTTGCGCCCGCTGGTGTGGAGCGGGCAGCCGACCGACGTGCCCAATCTGTTCTACCTCGTGCTGCTGGCGGCGGCCATCACCACCGGATTGCTGCTGCGTGGATTGGAAGCCCCGCCCGCTCTTGTCGGGTTTGCCGCGCCATCGGCGTGGTGGTCGCGTCCAGCGCTTTGGGGTGGGGTCTTCCTGCTGTTCGCCGCGGTCGGCAGTCTGAACAGTCCGTTGCCGGCCTCAGCTTGGATGCTCACGGTCGGCTGGGTGTTGCACGTGGCCGCCCCGTGGGCGTTGTGGCCGGCGATCCGTCGTCGGCCCGACCTGGTGTTGGCGGGCCTGTTTGCCGGCCTGGGTGGCGAACTGCTGCTGCTGATCGGGCAGGTATGCTGGGAACGTCCACGTCTGGCCGCGCAACTCGCCGGTGATCCGGCGCTGACCGTCGAACGCCGGGTCGCCGAGCAATACCAAGCGCGCATCGGCAGTTGGCGCCTCGAAGGTACATTCCTGCTCGCCAACACCTTGGCGAGCTACCTCGTGCTGGTGGTGCCGCTGCTGTTGGCGTGCGCGTGGCGCGCCGCAGTCGGGCGCCTGGCGTACAGTTGGATAGTGGGGGCGTTCGCGCTCGCTGCGTTGGTGGGGATGGCGTCGACCGGAAGCAAGGCTGGCATCCTTGCCCTGGTGATCGCCGGTGTGGTTGGCGCGCTGATCGGCCTGCGTTCCTGGCGCTGGCGTGGTGCGATCGTCGCGGTGGTCGTGCTCGGCCTGTTGCTAACGCTGATGGTGCCCGCGCTGCGCCGTGCGTTGGTGGACAGTGCGGGTGTACGTCTGGATTATTGGCGTGCGGGCATGGTGCTGGTGCAGGAACGTCCGCTCAGCGGTCATGGGCTCGAAGGTTTCGCTGTGCAGTATCCGCGGGTGAAACCGCCCGCGGGCGAGGAAACCATCCTGGCGCATCAGGAGACGCTCCAAGCGGCGGTGGACCTGGGCATTCCGGCGATGTTGGTGCTGCTCGGCTGGTGGGCGGCAATCCTGTGGTCGCTGCGCCCATCATCGGCAGCGCCGCCGGTGATCGCCGCTCGGCCGCTCGGGCGCACGGTGTCCGTCGGCGTGCCGGCGTTGCTGGCTTTCGCCATCGTCGCGGCTGGTGTGCTGCAGGCCAATTTCTCCGCCTACCCAGGAGCGCTTCCGCTGCTGTGGGCGGGGCTCTTCATCGTCGCGCTGAGTGTCGCGCTGCGTTATGCGTCGCGCCTGCCGTTGCCGTCACCGCTCGCCTGCTGGTGTGCGGTGCTGGCAGTGCTGCTGCATGTGCAGGCGGATTTCTCCCTGCACAGCATGCAGGTGGTCGGAGTCCTCGCGTGGGTGGTGGCGCTCGGGCAGGCGCTGCGGCAGGAGCCCGCCGCGTCATCATTGTCACGTGAACCGGCGTTGGCCGGCCCCCGTCGTCAGGCGGTGTTCGCGGCTGGCGGACTGTTGGTTCTCGCGCTGGTGACCGGTGGCATCATCGCCGGATCGTCGCGTGGTGAGGTGCTCGATCGTGCGCGCATGTGCGAAACCATCCTCGCCCGTCTGCGGTTGGCGGAAAGCGGGCGGCTCAACGACGAGCAACGCGGGCAGGTGCTCGACGCCTTTGAACGAGCGTATGCGCGGGTGGTGGTCGAGGACCGTGCCGCGGCCCTGATGTCCGATCCGCGCGAGGCCTTGGCGTTGGCCACCATCCGGCGTGCGCTCGACGCCAGCCGACGTTTCCCTGCGGATCACGACTTGGTGTTCGTCGCCGTGGCGATCGGTGAACACTTCCAGGCTTTGTTGCCGCAACGCGCGGAAGCACTCACGCCTCAGCTTGAAATGCTGCTGGCCGACTGGCCGCAGGATTTGCTGGTGATCAAGGCGTTGAGCGAGCACTACCTGCGTCTGGCGCGCAGAGCGAGCGGCGACCGCCGTCACGTCCTGGCCAGACAGGCACAGGCCTTGGCCCAACGTGCGGTAGAACACTATCCGACACACCTACCGCTGCGTCAGAGCGTGATCCTCGCCGCCGAACTGACCGGCGACCAGGCCAGCGTGAACGCGCAATTGGCGGAGATCGCACGGCTGACGCCGCTGGTCCATCGCGACAATCGTCTGCCGTGAAAGCATGCGGCTGGCATGCGGCTGGACCAGCCAGCGTGCTTGTCCGGTCTGCTAGCCGCCACCCACCAGGGTGACTACTTCAACGGTATCGCCATCGTTCAGATGCGTCTCGCCGTGCTGTACGCGCCGGACGAGTTGACGATTCACCTCCACCGCCACGCGGGTCCCAGGCAGTGCCAGGGTCGCCAGCAGATCTGCGACGGTGGCCGTGTCTGGCAGGTCGGTGGGTTGGTCGTTGACGATCACACGCATCATGGTCGCAGCATCGTGCTCAGCCGCCGCCTTCAACCGGCGTCAGGCCAAGTTCACGCGCCTGCGCCAGTACCAACGGCAATCCTTCGGCCAGGAGGGGAGCACAGCGATCCACCCGCCCCAGGCTGAACCACGCCACCAGCAGGTTGCGGCGGAACCGTTCATACCCCGCACGGCGCATCGCTCGCGCCGCAAAATGGAGATCGAAGGTGGTGGCATCGATGCGCATGAGCGTGTCGTCGTCCTCGCTGCCAGTCAGCCGCGCATCGCCCGCCGGGCTGGCGAAACGGTTCCACGGACAGACTTCCTGGCAGAGGTCACAGCCGAACCACCAGCCTTCAAATTTCTCCGCCAAATCGCGCGGAATGACGCCACGGTGTTCGATGGTCAGGTAGCTGATGCAGCGCGTGGTCATCACCCGGCGATCCACCAGCGCGGCGGTGGGGCAGCGGCGTTCGCAGGACGTGCAGGTGCCGCAGCGATCCTCGCCGTGACCCGCATGGTGTGGATCGAGCGGGGCGTCGGTGAGTAAGAAGCCCAGCAGTCGCCAGGTGCCGGCGTCCGGTGCGATCAGCAGCGCATTACGCCCGATCCAGCCGAGTCCCGACAGCCGAGCGAGCGTCCGCTCATTGACCGGTGCCGAGTCTACCGCCGCGCGGGATTTCCACGGTTGGTCGTAACGCTTCGCCAAGGCCAGACCGATGCGGCCGAGCTTTGAGCGCAGGATGTTGTGATAGTCCTTGCCGGCGGCGTAACGCGCGCGTTTCAACTCACCGCAGTTGGCTTCCGGCTGGTACGGCAGCGCCACGGTCACCATCGCCTCAGCGGTCATCTGCAACGCGGTAGGACGCAGCCGAGGAATGCGCGATTCACCGAGCCACGCCAAGTCGCCGACGCCGTCCGCCAACATCTGGTCAAGTCCCTCCGACGGCAAGGTGAGCGGCACCGGTGCGATCACTCCCAGCGCATGCAACCCTTCGGCCGCGCAGATCTCCTGCACGACGGTGAACGGCACGCGGCTCATCCCCACACTCCACAGAGTCCGAGGCGATCGTCGAGTTCGCGGAGTTGCCTACTTCTTCCACGTCCGCCGCTGCGCCCAATGCGGCTGAGCAGGCCGGACAAACTTTCAGGTCGGCCAAGTGCCCACCCGTTGCTCAGCGCGACACCGTACGCCGCGAGATCATTCGGCGGCAGTTCCGCCACGTAATCACGAAAGCCGGTGCGTCCGTCTTGATCGGTCAGTGGCGACAATCCGGGCGGGGATTCGTCGGCGGTGAACAACGAACCATCCGGTCCACGGCGGATCGGTAACGGCGCGAGCGGCAGCAACGCTTCCGGGCCATGCGCCTCGGCGCTGCTGAGTACGCGCACCGTGCGGTGCAGATGCGCATCCTCGACCCACGCCACGGCCGCGAGCAGCGCATGGTCGTCGGCCAATAGGCAGGCGCGGTAACGACCTGACCAAAGATGACCACGGCTGGCATGACGACGGTTCCATTCGCGGCTGAAGCGCTGCAGCAGCGTCTGCATGAAACCACCTAAGCTGGTGAATCGTTGTTTGATGCGCGACACGGTGGTGAGGGGGCTGCCGTCGATCAGGGCCCAGCGCGTGCGCAGTCGATCGTCGCTCTCGTTGACGCTCACGTGGTGACGCAGCACCAGCCGTAACCCGTCACGCAGGATCAGGTAGCCGAAGAGCCGCACATCGAAGGCCTGACGCAAGCGGGCGAGGAGGTGCAGCAGGTGCTCGGCTTCCCCAGGGTGACCGAACACCGACATGCCGAGCGCGGTCGACACCTGCACCAAATAGGTGTGGGGAGGGCCGACCAGGACACCGCGCACCAGAGGCATCGCGGCCTCATACTACGCGGACCTGCGAATTCAATGTCAGACAACGAATAGCAACCTTGACCAGACCCTTATCAATTCATAGGGTTACGCCGCGTTCGCGGTAGTTAGTTAGCTCCTGCTAGCTCCAGTTTGCGAAGCTCACGTATTTTACGACGGAACCACTCGCCATGCCGATTCACCCGCTCGCGGTGGTCGATCCCGCTGCTGAAATCCATGACGAGGCCGTCGTCGGCCCGTTCTGCGTCGTCAAAGGCGCGGTGAAATTGGGCGCCGGAGTCGAACTGCGCAACCACGCGACGATCTACGGTCGCTCCACCATCGGTGCCGGCACCATCGTTTTCCCCGGCGCGGTCATCGGCAGCGATCCGCAGGACCTCAAGTTCCGCGGTGAGGACAGCGAGACCGTAATCGGTGAACGCTGCCGCATCCACGAAGCGGTAACCGTCAGCAAAGGCACCGCTGGCGGCGGGATGAAAACCACGATCGGCAACGAGTGCCTGATCATGGCCTATGCCCACGTCGCGCACGATTGTGCGGTCAGTGACAACGTGGTGATCGGCAACAACACGCAGTTGGCCGGCCACATCAAAGTCGGCAGAAAAGCCATCATCGGCGGCATGGTCGGACTCCACCATTTCGCCACCATCGGTGAACTGTCGCTGGTCGGTTCGATGAGCGGCGTGCGTTTCGACGTGCCGCCGTTCATGATCGCCGAAGGAAATCCCGCCGAGCCGCGCAACGTCAACCAGATCGGCATGCGCCGCGATGGTTTCAGCGAAGAGCACATCAGTGCGGTGCGTGAGGCGTTCCGCCATTTGTACCACGATCGTGGCGGCAAACCGCTGGCCGAGGTCCTGGCCTCCGTCCGCGCCACCATCCCAACCGATCCGGCGCACCCGGTGCAACGCCTGTGCACCTGGCTGGAAGAACACCTCCAGACCAGTATCAAAGGCCGCATGGCCGAAGCCCACCGGCCCCCCGTGGTGGGTGCCAAAACGGCCAAACGGCGTGAATCAGGCGAATCCTCCTCAAAGGTGGCGGCCAAATAGGGCGGGGAGCCCGCGGCCGCCCAGCAAGCCACCCACCGGCTTGCAATCCAACGCAGCCCACTACGGTGCGCGCTCAATTTTCACAGGGGTTCCCATGAGCATCCACGGTTCTTACGTCTCCAAGGGCGGTTTCGTCAAACACCGCAACGTCCTCAGCCGCGCCGAGCGCATTGAGCGCCTGAAGGGCGAAGGCAAGTGGTCGGAGAAGGACGCCAAGGGCAAGGCCGCGTCGATCTTCAACCTGCCCAAGGTCCGCAACATCAAGATGACCTGAACCTCGACGCTGTCGTCAAACGACGCGGCATGTTTCTGGTTTCTCCAACACCCTGGCTTCGGCTGGGGTGTTTGTGTTTGGTCTGAAAGCGGACCGGATCGAACCGCCACGACGCGGCGACGCCACGAGTAGAAAAAAACCGGGGCAGGGCGCAGCGATGACGGGATGACGAAGGATGGCAGCGGAGCGGGCAATCCTTCTCTGTGGCGCTCATTCCGTGTTCGCTTCTCCAGTCTTTCGTGACGTCGCCGCGTCGTGGCGGTTCAATTCTTCCCCACGTTTCACCTGTTGTTCTTCTGCTAATTTCTGCACGTCTTTCTGTGGTCCTGGTGGCCTTGCAATGCAGGGGTCGATCGTAGGCTCCGCCCTCCACTTCCACCTGAGCGGCACAAACGCCGCTCCCACTCCAGCAGGAGCTTTTCAATGGCAACCCGCATCGCCATCAACGGTTTCGGACGCATCGGCCGCTTGGTCTTTCGCGCCCTCCACGACCAGGGCCTGTTCGGCTCGAAATTCGACGTGGTCGCCGTCGGTGACATCGTGCCAGCGGACAACCTCGCCTACCTGCTGAAGTACGACTCGGTGCAGGGCAAGTTCGGCGGAACCGTCAGCTCGAAGAAGTCCGCAGCCGACAAGGCCGAGGACGATGTCCTGATCGTCGATGGCAAGGAAATCAAAGTGGTGTCGGCGCGCTCGCCGGCCGAACTGCCGTGGAAGGAACTGGGCGTCGACGTGGTGATCGAATCCACCGGCTTGTTCACCGAAGCGGAAAAGGCCAAGGGCCACATCACTGCGGGTGCCAAGAAGGTCATCATCTCCGCTCCGGCCAAGGGTGAAGACATCACCATCGTGGTCGGTGTGAATCATGAGAAGTACGATCCCAAGTCGCACCACATCGTTTCCAATGCCTCGTGCACCACCAACTGCCTCGTGCCGTTGGTCCACGCCGTGCTGACCGAAGGCTTCGGCTTGGTCGAAGGTCTGATGACCACCGTGCACAGCTACACCGCGACGCAGAAGACCGTCGACGGCCCGTCGAAGAAGGACTGGAAGGGTGGCCGCAGCGCAGCGATCAACATCATTCCGTCGACCACTGGTGCCGCCAAGGCCGCTGCGCTCGTGATCCCCGAGCTCAAGGGCAAGCTCACCGGCATGGCCTTCCGCGTGCCCACGCCGACCGTGTCGGTCGTCGATCTGACCTTCAAGACCGCCAAGGCGACCTCCCTCAAGGAGATCAACGCGGCGATCAAGAAAGCCAGCGAGACCTATCTCAAGGGCATCCTCGCCTACACCGACGAAGAAGTGGTTTCCAGCGACTTCATCCACGATGTCCGTTCGTCGATCTACGACGCCGGCTCGTCGATCGAGCTGAACCCCAACTTCTTCAAGTTGATCAGCTGGTACGACAACGAGTGGGGTTACAGCAACCGCGTAGTCGACCTGCTCAGCTACATGGTCGCCAAGGGCATCTGAGCGCGATCGCATCGGCGATGTACGGGAACCCTCGGCGCAAGCCGGGGGTTTTTCGTTTGCTGGGCGCTCGCTGCGCGAGCGTTGGCTACAGGCTACAGGCTACGGACCACAGGTCGTGCTGCGGACGTCTCTGCTTTAACCTGTGGCCTGTAGCCTGTGGTCTGTAGTCGCCGCGGGCACACAGGTCGTGCTGCGGACGTCTCTGCTTTTACCTGTAGCCTGTGGTCTGTAGTCGCCGCGGGCACACGGGTCGTGCTGCGGACGTCTCTGCTTTAACCTGTGGCCTGTAGCCTGTGGTCTGTAGCCACCATGAAGGCACGGTGGTGCCAACCTGGACAACACATGGCAACGCCGTCCCAAGCCATTAGAACCCACCCCCAGCCAGGAGCCGGTGGACCATGAGACTGATCCTGAGCAATACACGCGAAGATGCCGGCGAGCGCCTCGCTGACGTGCTCGCGTCTTCCATCGGCAAGAACCCGCACCTCAAACTCGGGCTCTCCGCCGGGCGCACCAGCATCCTGTGCTACACCGGGCTGGTGCAGCGTTTCCATGAGCGTGGCGGCTTCAGCTTCCGCCATGTCACGGCATTCGGCACCGACGAGTACGTCGGCCTGACGCCGAACGATCACCGCTCGACGCGCTACCTGATGAACTTCCACCTGTTCCGGCAGGTCGACATTCCCCGTGAGCAGACCTTCGTGCCACGCGGCGACGCCAAGGATCTGGAAGCCGAGTGCAAGGCGTGGGACCTGCTGATCGAGGCGCGTGGCGGACTCGACGCCGTGGTGCTCGGCCTCGGCCACAATGGCCACGTCGGTCTCAATGAGCCGGGCTCGTCACCCAAGAGCCGCATGCGCGTGGCGACGTTGACGCCGTCGACGCTCGCGGCACTCAGCGACGGCAGCCGTTTCAAGAATCTCGAATCGACGCCGCAGACCGCCATCACCATGGGTATGGCGACCATCCTTGAAGCGCGCGAAGTGCTGCTGATCGCCACCGGCCTCGGCAAGGCCGATGCGTTGCATAAAATGGTTGAAGGGCGCAGCGGCCCCAGCGTTCCCGCGAGCCTGCTGCTCAACCATCCGAAGCTGACGATCTTTGCTGATCGCGATGCCGCGTCGCGTCTGGACGACGCCTCGCTGGCCAAGGCCGAGAAGTAACCACCACCGCCCGTTCTGGACGACTGCGCATGCGCAAGGCCACCGAATCAGCCGCTCCCGCGGAAGCCCAGCAAGGCATCCGGCCCACGCCAGTGACCCTGGCGGAGTTGGCGTCGCTCATCGGCCACGACAGCGAATTGATCGATGCTGGTCGGCTGGTGGCCAAACGCCGCGACAACGTGCTGGGCCTGTTGCTGCGCGACCTCACCCGCGAAGAGATCGCGGTGATGGAAGATCGCGGCTGCCGTGCTGACGATTGGAAACAGGTGCAGGTGGCGCAGGACTTCGATGCCTTCCGCGTCCGTCGCACCCATCTGAAAGGCCGCTGCGTCCTTGGCCGGTTCAGTGGCGAGATCGAGGTCCTGGCCGGCATTAAACTGCCCGCCGGCATCTACGACAGCACGCTGATCGATTGCCAGGTGAGCAACGATTGCCTGCTCGAAAACGTGCGTTTTGCCGCCAACATCATCATCGATCGTGAAGCGGTGCTGTTCGATGTCGGTTCGATCACCTGCTCTGGCGCGGCGCGATTCGGCGCTGGCCAGTCGATCGCCATTGGCCCGGAGACCGGTGGCCGCGAGCTGCCGCTGTGGGCCGAGGTCACCATCGACGAGGCCGCCCTGGTCACGCGTGAACGCGCCGATCACGAGGGGCAGAAGGCCGTGCGCACCGCGGTTGAACAGTATGCTCGCATCACCACCAGTCCGGTTGGCTGGGTCCGTCGCAAGGCGCGCGTGCGTCACGTCGAACGCATCCGTGATGCCTACATCGGCGTGTCGGCGGTGATCGACCACGCGCTGGAACTGACCAACACCTGCGTGTTGTCGTCGAGCGAAGAACCGACCGAAGTGAGCGGCGGCGCAGCCGTGCGCGATAGCGTGCTCCAGCACGGCGTGCACGTCGCCGGCAATGGCATCGTGCGTGGTTCCGCGCTGCTCGAACACAGCGCGGTCGATGAACACGCCTCGGTGAGTGCCAGCGTCATCGGCCCCAACACCACCATCGCCAAAGGCGAAGTCACCAGCAGCCTGGTCGGCCCGTTCGTCGGCTTCCACCACCAGAGCCTGCTGATCTCGGCGTATTGGCCCGAGGGCAAAGGTAACATCGCCTACGGCGCGATGGTCGGCTCCAACCACAACGGCCGCGCTCCCGACCAGGAGATCTGGCCGGGCGAAGGCTGTTTCTTCGGCCTCGGTTGCGCGATCCGTTTCCCCAGTGATTTCAGCCAATCGCCCTACTCAGTTGTGAGCATGGGTGTGTCGACGTTGCCGCAGAAGGTGCGTTTCCCCTTCAGTCTGATCACCGTGCCGGCCGAACCGATCGATGAATCGCAGGGCCTAGTGCCACGCGCCTACAACGAACTGATTCCTGCCTGGGGCCTGTTCGCCAACGCCTATGGCCTGGTGCGCACCGAACTGAAGTTTGCCAAACGCGATCAGTCACGTCGCCACCTAATCGACTACAAGGTCCTCCGGCCCCAGGTGATGCGCCAGGTGCGCGAAGCCCGCGATCGCCTGTTGGGAGTCGCGCAGACCAAACCGGTCTATCTCGAAACCGACATCGACGGCCTGGGCAAGAACTTCCTGCGCGAGGAATCGCGCCTCAAGGCCATCGAGGTCTATGGTCGCGCGCTCAAGCGTTACTGCCTGCGCGTGATGCTCGCCGAGCAGGAGGGCAATCTTCAGATTCCCGGATCCGGCGAACTCGCCCACGAACTCGCGCGCCTGCTGCTGCCCGGCATCAATTTCAACCAGCGCATGAAGCTGCTGCTCGACATGGAAAAACAGAACGCCGAACTGGTCCAGGCGAGCAAGGCCCGCGACGACGAACGCGGCGCGCGCATCATCCCTGGGTATGCGGAAGCGCATACCGCCGCCGCCGATGACGCCGTGGTCGCCAGCGCCTGGGCACGCGTCAAGAAGACCGCAGACCGCATCGCCAAACTCGGTGTCGCTCTCTGATCTGAAGAACAAGGCAGGATGACCAGCCGCAGAGGCGCAGAGGTCAGAGGAGGGCCGCAGAGATCACGGTGGCTGTGTCTGCCACCCGTCTTGATGTCACTCTCGTACCTGATCGCTGTTGCTCACCCGGATTTTCCGCTCTGCGGCCCTCCTCTGACCTCTGCGCCTCTGCGCCTCTGCGCTACTCTCCCGTTTCCAAGCCGCCCAAGGGCCCCGTCAGTGGTTTTGACATCCCCCAGGGCCACCCCATCCTGTGCCGCCCGCGAGGAACCCATGGCCCAGGGCCGTCCCAAGCAGCTTCCCGACGCTTCCGGCCGCTTCGGCCGTTACGGCGGTCGTTACGTGCCCGAGACGCTGATCCCGGCGCTCGATGAGATCACTGCCGCGTATGCCGCCGCCAAGAAGGACAAAGCGTTCCAGAAGCAGTTCCGCGATCTGCTGAAGGACTTCGTCGGCCGTCCGACGCCACTGACCTTCGCCGCGCGGCTGTCGGACAAGTACAAGCGCCGCATCTGGCTCAAGCGCGAGGACCTCAACCACACCGGCGCGCACAAGATCAACAACGCCATCGGCCAGGGCCTGCTCGCACTCAAGCTGAAGAAGCAGCGCATCATCGCCGAGACCGGCGCCGGTCAGCACGGTGTCGCCACCGCGACGGCCTGTGCCCTGCTCGGCCTTAAGTGCCACGTCTACATGGGCACCGAGGACATGCGCCGTCAGGCGCCCAACGTCTTCCGCATGCGTCTGCTCGGAGCCGAGGTCATCGGTGTCAACTCTGGCACCCACACGCTGAAAGACGCGGTCAACGAAGCCCTGCGCGACTGGGTGACCAATGTCGAGTCGACGCACTACATCCTCGGCAGCGCCCTCGGCCCACATCCGTTTCCGATGATGGTGCGCGACTTCCAGAGCGTCATCGGCCGCGAAGCGCGGGCGCAGATTCTCAAAGCGGAAGGCCGTCTGCCCGACGTGCTGCTTGCCTGTGTTGGTGGCGGCTCGAACTCCATCGGCTTGTTCCATCCCTTCATGAAGGACAAGTCGGTGCGCTTCATCGGTGCCGAGGCCGGCGGTCGTGGTAATGCGCTCGGCGAACACGCCGCGCGATTCTCCGGTGGCTCGTTCGGTGTGTTCCAGGGCATGGCCAGTTACGTCCTGCAGAATGAGGATGGCCAGGTGATGGGCACACACTCGGTCAGCGCCGGCCTCGACTACGCCTCCATCGGACCCGAGCACGCTTGGATGCGTGACACCAAACGCGCGGAATACCTGCGTTGTTCCGACGAACGCGCGCTCGCTGGTCTGCACCTGCTGGCCGAAAGCGAAGGTATCATCCCTGCTCTGGAATCCTCGCATGCCATCGGTATTTTGGATGAGGTGGCGGCGAAGACCCGCAAAGGCGCGATCATCATCGTCAACATCAGCGGACGTGGCGATAAGGACGTGGCGGAAGTGGCGCGTTTCGAAGGGGTGAAACTATGAGTTCGGGGTCCGGGGTCCGGAGTCCGGGGTCTTTCAAGCATGGTCGTTCTGCGGGGAGTGAACACAAAACCGCATCAGCAACGTTGTCAGAAAAGACACCGGACTCCGGACACCGGACTCCAGACCGTACCAACCGCATTACCCGCCGTTTCGCCGACCTACGCGCTGACGGGAAAAAGGCCTTCGTCGCCTACATCTGTGCCGGCGATCCGCACCTTGATGCCACGGTCGATCTGGTGGTCGGCATGGCCGAACAGGGCGTCGACATCATCGAGCTCGGCATTCCCTACAGCGATCCGATGGCCGATGGCCCGGCGAACCAGGCGGCGTGTGAACGCGCGCTGGCCAGCGGCACCACCGTGCGCGGCGTGCTCGACGCGGTGCGTCGTATCCGTGCGCGTACGCAGGTGCCGTTGTTGTTCTTCACCTACCTCAGCCCGGTGTTGGCTTACGGCGCGGAGAAATTCGCCACCGATGCCTTCGCCGCCGGTATCGACGGCCTGCTGTCGCTCGACCTGCCGCCCGAGGAAGGCCCCGAATTCCTCGCCACCATGCGCGCCGCTGGCCTCGCCACCGTCTGTCTGTCGGCACCAACCACGCCGCTGGTGCGTAAGAAAATGCTTATGCGCGAGAGCCGTGGCTTTCTCTATTACGTCTGCCGTCTTGGCGTGACCGGCGAACGCGCCGAACTGCCCGCCGATCTCGCCAAGCAGGTGAAGGCGCTCAAGAGCGTCTCCGACGCGCCGGTGTGCATCGGCTTTGGCATCTCCAGTCCGGAGCAGGCCGCGCTCGCCGCCAGCCATGGCGATGGGGTGATCGTCGGCAGCCACCTAGTCCGTCTGATCGAAAAACACGGCAAGGATGCGGATCTGGTGGCCAGGGTAGCTGGCCGTGCTGGCGAGTTGGCGCGCGCCGTCCACGCGGTTGGGGTCTGACGATGGCACGCGACTTTCTCGATGTCCCGATGAGCCTGGGTGATCACCTGGATGAGTTGCGTCGCCGGCTGATCTGGCCCCTGATCTCGCTGGCGGCATTATTCTTCGGTGCATTCGCATTTGAAAATCGCCTCCAGGTGTTGTTTGCCCAACCCCTGGTTTGGGCCATCGCCATCAATCCGGAACACGCCAAGACGGTCGGGTTGCCTGTCGACGGCCTGCCGCGTTTGGCGATCCATGGCATTTGGGAAGGTCCACTCGCATCGATGAAGGTGAGCTTTTACACGGCATTCTTCATCGCCTTTCCGGTGTTGGTTTACCAACTGTGGATGTTCATCGGGGTTGGGCTGGTACATCGCGAACGGCGCTTGGCATTCTTGTTCGTTCCTGCGGGCATCATGTTTTTCTATGCCGGAACGTTGGTCGGCTACTTCATCGGTTTGCCGTATTTCTATTCTTTCATGATCAAATGGGCAGCTCACAACCCACTCGCTGAGTTCCAGCTCCAACTGCAAGCATATCATCAAGATTTCATTCGTATGACCGTGGTATTCGGGCTTATTGCGGATATTCCCTGGCTGGTAATGGTCATGGTGCGGACCGGATTCGTGACGGTCGGCCAGTTGTTGAGAAACTGGAAGATCGCCATCCTGGTCAACACCGGAATCGCAGCGGTGGTCGCACCTCCTGACGCATTCAGCATGATCGTGATGATGATTCCGCTTTACGGTTTGTATTTCCTCGGCGTTGGCCTCAGCGCGTTGATGATGCGTCGCCACCGTCGACTGGAAGAAAAGGAAGAAGCCGCAGAACTTGCGCGTATGGCCGAAGAGGAACGTGCCGCTCACGAAGCGCAGGTTCCACGCGAAGATCCCTCGACCGATGTCGCCACGTCATCCGTCGTCCATGCCGATCCGGCGCAGCCGCAGGCTGACGAGACCGCGGAAACATTGCCCATTAGCGACCCGCATCCGATCCCGCGTGACGCGATCACCGATGATCTCGTTGCTGGTGACGACGCTCCGTCCAGCAGCGATCAACCGGAGGCCTCTGAGCCGCCGTTCACCAGTGCGGATGCCGCACCGACCGAGCCACCGCCAGCGCTGGGGAACGATGAATCAGGTACGGGCGGTGAAACGCCGCGTAAGGATGACGACCGTGGTTGAGCGTAGCCACGTGGTGGTAGTGAAGATCGGCAGCAATTCCCTGGTCGATCGCCAAGGGCGTCTCGACCTGCCGTATCTCGACAGCATTGCCGCACAATTCGCTGCCATCGCGAAAGGCGGCCAGCGTCCGGTGCTGGTCACCAGCGGCGCCGTCGCCAGCGGTGTCGGTATTCTGGGCCTGGCTGAGCGTCCGCCCGGACTGGCCGATCGTCAGGCCCTGGCCGCCATCGGTCAGGTGACCTTGGCGCATCGCTGGGAGGCCGCCCTCGCTGCGCATGGTCTGGTGGCGGCACAATTGCTGCTGACCTACGACGACTTCACCGAACGTGAGCGCTACCTCAACCTGACCGAGACCCTGCGTTCGTTGTTTGCCTACAAGGCCATCCCGGTGATCAACGAGAACGATCCGGTCGCGGTGCAGGAACTGACCGTCGGCGACAATGATCGGCTCTCGGCGCTGATGGCGACGCAACTTGGTGCCGAACACCTGATCCTGCTGACCGACATCGATGGCGTGTACGACGCGGATCCGCGTTCTAATCCCGAGGCCAAACGTCTGACCGAGATGATCGGTGTCACTGCGAAGCAGGTTGCTGCCGCTGGCGACGCTGGCGCACGCGGACGCGGTGGCATGCGTTCTAAACTTGAAGCCGCACGCCTTGCCGGTGGTGCTGGCGTCACCACCACCATCGCGCTGGCACGCGAAGCCTTCGTCATCGAACGTGTCGTGGCGGGTGAGGCGGTCGGTACGCGCATCGTCGGCAAGGGCGAACGCGCCGACAGCCGTCGGCGCTGGCTGGCGGTCGCGCGTCGGGTCCACGGTCAACTGCACCTGGATGTCGGCGCCGTCCGCGCGATCTCGACCCAGGGCCGCAGCCTGCTGCCCGCCGGCGTCACCAGCGTGAGCGGCACCTTTGCGCGCGGCGACACCGTCGCACTGGTCTCGCCCGATGGCGAAGAGATCGCGCGGGGCCTGGTTGGCCTGTCGTCAGAGGAACTGGGGAAAATCTGCGGCAAACGCCTGGATGTCGCAGCACAGGTGCTGGGCCATGTCTTGCCCAAGTCGGTCGTCCACCGCGATAACATGCTGGTGCTGACGCACCACTGAACGTGGTTGGGTGAACCAGGACTCAGCCATTGGCGAACGGCGGCATCGGACAGCCGAGCATCATCGACACCACGCGCAGCAGTTCGGCCTCACCGGGTTCGACCACGCCGTCGGCAGCCACGGTCCAGGCGCAGGCGTCGAGGACGCGACGTTTGAGTCCTGGGCTGGCCTGGGTCAGACGTTCCAGCGCGGTGTCGAGTTGCACGGGTCCGCATTGGTCGACCGCTAGCAACGTCAGGCTCTGGCCGCGTTCCACCAAGCGTGCGGCACCAGCGGCCAGGGCATCGCGTTGGGCTTGCGGATCGTTGTGGCCGAAACGCACCAGTGCTGACAGCAGCACACTGGCGGGCCCCAGTAGTGGTGGCAGCGCATGGATGCCACCGTGACTGGACGACGGTGGAGTGAGGTGGGCGGTGACCAGACGTGTGAGGCAGTATTCCGTCGGGCTGATGATGCCGTCGGCCTTGGCCAGCAGATTGAGCAGAGCGAGGAACGGCGGGCGCTGGCTGGCGGTGAGCTGCTGCAAGGCAGGGCAGCAGATCTCCAACAACGGCAGACGTGCGCGTGCATCGAGGCCGGCGACCAACGGATGTAGGCGCCGGACCTCGCGCACCAGGGGATGGTCGCCGCTGCGTTCGAGCAAATCCATCAACGGGACCGCCTTGGCCCGGTCCGGTCCGAACAGCAGCGCGATCACCACCGCGCGGGCGCTGAACGGATCGTGGGCGGCGTTGTGTACCGCAGTCGGCAGCGAATCGAGCAGTTCGCCGCCGAACGCCACCTGGTCGGGCGACACGGTGCCCACCCGCGCGGCCACGCTGTCGGCGGTGATGCGTGCGGTGGTTCCGGCCAGCCCTGAGACCGCAGATGAGCGGTGGCCGAGGTCGGCAATCGGCGCTTCACTGGCCGCCGGCCAAGCCCCATCCCAGGATGGCTCGATGGCGCGGATACGTTCCGGCAGCGGCGGGTGGGTGGCGAGCAGGCTGGTGAACGAGGCGGTGGTGGCGGTGCCGAAGAACAGGTGGCTGGCTTCGCTGGTACGTGGATGAGCGACGTAGGCCCGTGCGGAGCCGGCGCCGAGGCGTTTGAGCGCATCAGCCATGCCCTGCGGATTGCGCGTGAACTGCACCGCCGCGGCATCGGCAAGGAACTCACGCTGCCGGCTGATCGCGGCCTTGATCAGTTGACCGAAGAAATAGCCGATCGAACCAACCACCAGCAAGGCGATCCCGCCGAACAGAATGGGCAACGCGCCATTGCCCTTGTCCCTCGACGAACGGCTGCGGCCGGAACTCGCTGCCATGTGCATCACCAATCGCCCGGTCAAGGCGATCACCAGGATGCCGTGGATCAGCCCCATCAACCGCAAGTTGATGCGCATGTCGCCATTGAGGATGTGGCTGAACTCGTGGCCGATGACCGCTTGCAGTTCGTCGCGGGTGAACTGGTGCAGCGCTCCGCTGGTCACTGCCACCACCGCGTCCTGCTGGCCGAGTCCGGCGGCGAAGGCGTTGATGCCTTCCTCACGTTCGAGCACATAGACCTGCGGCATCGGCACGCCGGAGGCGATCGACATCTCCTCGACCACGTTGACCAGTTGCTGCTCACGTGGATCGCGCTCCGGCTGGGCCGGTCGTCCACCGAGCGAGATTGCCACCGTCGGACCGCCGCCGCGTAGTTGCGCGGTCTTGTACAGGCTGCCCAGGCCGATGATGGCGAGCGTCACCAGCGTGGCGGCGAGTTGTGCTTTGAGGTGCAGATCGGTGATCCACGGCCCGACACTCTGGCCGGACTCCGCTTCCACATTCAGCCGACGTGTGCCCCGTGCGCCAGTTTCAGTCAGGTACCATTCGACCCCGGCGTAGGTCAACAGATTCACGGCGGCGACGGTCGCGATCACGGCCAGCGCGAACATCCAGACCAAGCGGTTGGTGAGTTTGCGCGCGTGATCCTGACGGGCGAAGAAATCCATTTAGAGGTCCGATGTCCGATGTCCGGTGTCCGGTGTCTGCTGCGATGTCGAGGATTGCAGTATGGGAAGCGCCGGATCAGACGTGTGACGTTGCTCGGGACGGCTCCGGACCCCGGACCCCGGACTCCGGACGCGCATCAGAACGCCACCTTCGGCACCACGCGTTCCTTGGCGTCTTCGATCTCGTAGGCCACCGCCGCACCGAAGTTGAAGATGCCGGAGAAGACGTTGTTGGGGAACACTTCGCGCGCGGTGTTGTAGACCATCACGCCGTCGTTGTAGGCCTGCCGGGCGAAGGCGACTTTGTTCTCGGTGGTGGTCAACTCTTCACTGAGCTGCGCCATGGTGGTGTTGGCTTTCAGATCCGGGTAGGCCTCAGACAGGCCGAAGAACTTGCCCATCGAACCATTGAGCGCGCCTTCCGCGAGCAGGAACTGCTTCATCGCCGTGCCATCAGTGGGATCGGCGGCGACGCGCGACTGCATCTGAGCCGCTTGGTTGCGCGCGGCGATCACGGCTTCGAGCGTGCCGCTCTCGTGTTTGAGGTAGGCCTTGGCGGTCTCCACCAGGTTAGGGATCAGATCGTAGCGGCGCTTGAGCTGCACGTCGATCTGGCTGTAAGCGTTCTTGAAGCGGTTGCGCAGCGTCACCAAGTTGTTGTAGATGCCGACTGCCCACATGAAGAGGAACAGGGCGATGATGGCGACCACCACGACGACGATAAGCCAGGGTTCCATGAGGTTCTCCTACTGGTTGGGATGTAAGGTCTCAGCGGTCGTCGCACAAGCATGGGTGTCTGTGCGGGCCGGTGATGGCGCTGGATACTGTGGGTCGCACGGTAGAAATCCTCACCAACCAGGAGGTCAGCGGTGAGGAATCTCATGGCGGCGGTGGAGGAGCGGCTGACCGTCCTGCGGCAGACACGGTGTGGCGACCTGGCGGAACTCACCGGCAAGAACCACGCGACCATCTCACGCGATCGCGAGGAGCTGGGCCAGTGGCGGGCCAACTAGCTGATCCTCATCGCGCGGACGGATCCCGCGCTGCGCAGCGCCATCATCGAGGCGATTTCGCCGCAGCAGGACCAGGCAGATCCCGGCGACGCGTTCCTCAACGTGGTCAGCGAACTCGGGCAGATGGCCGGCCTAAGCCGCACCATCTCGCAGGCCATCGCCGACCGCTCGGTCGATGCCGACGAGGCCCGCGTCATTCTGCAGGACGCCTATGTGATGGCGGAGTTCATGCACAATACCCTGATGCCGTCGCTTGAACGGTTGCGTCGTTCAAGCGAGAAGCACTGAGTTCCCAGGCAATACCGGCGTCATGGTTGGCGTGGCGTGCCAAGCCCACACACTTCGCGCCCCATGTCTGACGCGGCCCAAGAACTTGAGCGCCTGCACGGCCTGCTGCCGCAGGTGATGCTCGCCGACGTGGCGTGGGCCAGGCAACGGCTCGACGCCATCGCCGGTCGCATCGCGCGCGGACAACCGGCCGATCGCACGCTTGGCGAGGTCGCCGTCCGGTTGGACGCCAGTGTCGCGGAGGTCGTGCGGCGCTCGCAGTTGCCGCTGACCTTGGAATACCCGGCAAACCTGCCGGTGGCGCAGCACCGCGAGGAGATCCTCACCACCTTGGCGAAACACCGTGCGGTGGTGCTCACGGGCGAAACCGGCTCGGGCAAGACCACGCAGTTGCCCAAGCTGCTGCTGGAATCCGGTTACGGCCGCCGTGGCATGATCGCGCTGACCCAGCCGCGTCGGGTCGCCGCAGTGGCGATGGGATCGCGCATCCGCGACGAGATGAAAGCGAGTGAGGGGGTCGTCGCCCACAGCGTGCGTTTCGATGATCGCGCGAATGCCGACACTCTGGTGCGGGTAATGACCGACGGCTTGCTGTTGGCCGAGGCCATCAGCGATCCTGATTTCCTGCGCTACGACGCCATCGTCATCGACGAGGCGCATGAACGCAGCCTCAACATCGACCTGCTGCTCGGACTGCTGCTGCTGGTGCGGCGGCGACGCCCCGACTTGGCGGTGATCGTCTCCTCGGCCAGCATCGCGGCAGAACGGTTCGCCGGCTATCTGGCCGACGGCGGTGCTGAGGTCCCCGTCGTCGCGGTCCAAGGCCGCACCTTCCCCGTCGACATCCGCTGGCAGCCGCCCACCGATGACGACATTGGCTACCTGGGCGCAGCGTTGTCGGCGATCCGCGGCATCCACGACACCGGCGAAGCGGGCGACGTGTTGTGTTTCCTGCCGACCGAGCGTGACATTCTGGAGGCGCGGCGTCGCCTGCACGAGATCGCCGGCATGGAGATCATGCCGCTGTTCAGCCGGTTGACGCCGCAGGAACAACAGCGCGTGTTCGCGCCATCGCGCCGTCGCAAGGTGGTTTTGGCGACCAATATCGCCGAGACCTCGCTGACGATTCCGGGCATCCGCTTCGTCGTCGACACCGGCTTGGCGCGCCTCAAACGCTACCAAGCCAGCAGCCGTACCGAACGCCTGCCAGTGGAGGCAGTATCGCAGGCGTCGTGTATCCAGCGCGCTGGTCGCGCGGGGCGTATCGAGGCGGGCGTCTGTATCCGCCTCTATCGGGCGGAAGATTTTTCCGTACGCGATGCGTTCACCTCACCGGAGATCCTGCGCTCGAACCTTGCCGGGGTGTTGCTGCAATGCCTCGGCATGGGCCTGGGAGATCCCGAACGGTTCCCATGGTTGGAAGCGCCCTCGGCGCATGCGTGGAATCAGGCGCGCGGATTGTTGGATGAACTCGGAGCACTCGATGAACGCGCAGCGGACGGCATCGGACTTTCCGCGCTCGGTCGCCAACTGTCCGCGCTGCCGGCCGATCCCCAGGTCGCGCGCATCCTGCTAGCCGGCGTCCATGAAGGCGTCCCGCATGAGGCCTGCATCATCGCCGCATTCCTGTCGGTCCAGGATCCACGCGTGCGTCCCCTGGGGTGCGAAGCCAAGGCCGACGCCGCCCATCGGCGGTTCGTGCATGAGGCGGGTGATCTCGCCAGCGTGTTGAAACTGTGGGAGGCCTATCAGGAAGCGGCCTCCAACAGCGCGAAGGCGCGCCTGTGTGAGCAGAGTTACCTCGGCTTCCGCCGTATGCGCGAATGGTCGGATGTCCGTCATCAGTTGTGGCATTCGCTGCGGGAAGGTCGCCGCGGGAAACCGTTGCCGCCAACTGGCCATGCGATGGACGCGTGGCCGCTCGACCGCGTCCATCGCGCCGTGTTGGCGGGCATGCTTGGCAACGTGTTGCTCTACGATCGGGAGGAACGCTGTTACCGCGGCGCCGGTGATCGCCGCCTGCATGTCCATCCAGGCAGCGCCCTGAAAGCCGGAAAAGTAGACGACGGCAAACGGAGTCCCCCACCACCACCGTGGCTGGTGGCGTGCGAAGTGGTGGAGACCAGCCGCCTGTTCGCGCGCTTGTGCGCGCCGATCGATCCGCTGTGGGTCATCGATCTTGCGGGCGAACGGGTCAAACGCCGCCACCGCGATCCACACTGGCATGCGAAACGTAAACAGGTGGTCTGCCGCGAAACCGTCAGTTGGAAGGGGCTGCCACTCAGCGATGGCCGGTTGGTGCCGTATGAACGCGTCGATCCGCTGGATGCCACGCGCGTGTTCATTACCCAGGCACTGGTGGCGGAGAGTGAGGACGCCAGCGCGCTCGAACGCGAGTTCCCCTTTGTCGCCGACAACCGCGCCACCGCGCGGCTCGCCCGTGGCCTACGCGAACGACTGCGGGATCCGTCGTTGTGGATCGATGATTCCCAGATGGAGACCTTCTACCACCAGCGGTTCGGCCTTGGTGGTGATAACAGCCGAGCTGATGCGCCGGTGGTGGCCTCGACCGATGCCCTGCGGCGATTTATCGCCACGCATGGGGGCGATCGCCTGCGCGTGACGTTGCGCGACCTAGCCGACCATGCGTTGGCCGACCTGGCGGCAGAGGTCGCACCGCTGCACGTGCTGATGGGCGGTGTGCGCTTGCCGCTGCGGTATTTTTTCGCCCCAGGCGATGCGGCTGATGGCACGACGTTGGAGATCGCCGAACAACACCTCGCGCAGGTCGACGCGCTGGCGCTCGACTGGTTGGTGCCTGCGCGTTTGGAAGAGACCATCGAGGCGTACCTCCAGCAGATCCCTAAGGAACAGCGTCGTCGTCTGATCCCGTTGGCAGAGACCGCCACGGCGTTGTCAGCGCAGCTCGCTCCGCTACGTGGCCGACAGCCATTGCTGACGGCGTTGATCGCGCTGATCGCCCAACGCCTTGGGCAGACCTGCCCACCGCTGGATCAGACTGCACTTCCGGCGCACCTGCGCCTGCGTTTCCGCATCGTCGATGCCCATGGCGCAGAGTCGTACGCCGGGCGCGATCCGCGGTTCCTGGCGGCGCAAGTCGCTGCGGTGGGTGATCGCCTGCGTCTGGTGCGCGCCGAGTGGGAATCCACTCCGGCCACGACCTGGCCCGGTGACTGTCCACCGACCGCGACGGTGCACGGTATCACCGGTCATCTGGCGGTGGTGCGTGCCCGTGACGCCACCGGGGCGGTAGCGGTGCGTCGTGCAGTGTTCGGTGCGGCCGAGGCCGCCGCGGCTTGGCATGACGACGGCATCGACGCGGCCTTGGAAGCGGCACACGACCAGGAGTTGGCCGCCATCGCCACGGCACCGGCGACCGCGCGATCCGCCCGTGTCGAACGCGCATTCGGCCAACGTCTCGGTCTGCTGCGGCGTCAGGTGGCCTTGGCCGTGCTCCACTCCGGTGAACGTGGAGTTGTGCGTGATCAGCAGGCGTTCAGCGTCCTCAACCAGCGTGCGGGCGAGGCGCTGAAATCGGCGGCGGCCGGCATCGATGGCCTGCTCGACCAGATCGCTGAACGCAGTGAGAGCCTGCGCAACCGGCTGCGACAAGGCGCGAAGTCCCTGGCGATGGCGACGGTCGCGCGCGGAGTCGGCACGCAGCTCGACCTAGTGCTGGCGCCCGGTTGGCTCACCCGTCTGCCGTGGTCAGGCATCCAACGACTGCCGGCGTTCCTGGATGGTTTGGGCCGGCGGCTCGATGGGGCGGGCACTCGTCCACAGGACATGCTGCGCGCGAGCGAACGTATCACGGCATTGTTGTCGGCGTGGCAGGAGGCCATCGCTGGCGATCCGCGTCTGATCGCTGCGCTCGGTCTGTCGCGCTCGCTGCGTGAGTTGGCCGCGGTGCGTGAGGAGACCCTGCTCGGTCTAGTGGTTGGCGGCGGCAGTGGCGCCGGTTTCGCCGAAGGTCGTCTACGCGATGGTCTGGCGACCGCGGCACGGCGGATCCAAGGTGAAGTCGGTGCCCAGCGCCGCCTGCGCGACCGGGCACTCGACGTGCGTGGTGCCTTGCAACGCCTGCCTCCTGGACCCCGCCGTGATGCGGTGATGGCCGAGGGAGATCACCTGTTGGCCTCCTACCCGACGTTGGGCATGGGCGTCGATCTGCTGGCGGAACGTCAGCAGTTGGAGGCATGGTGTGAACGGGCGGCGTTGATTCGCTGAGGCGACAGACCACAGGCTAGCGGCTACAGGTGATGGGATCGCGATGGTGGTGGACCAGGAACGTTGGGGGGTCATCGGTGATCGGACACAGTCCTGTAGCCCGTAGTCTGTAGCCCGTAGCTTGCTCCACTGCCCCACTCGCCCGCGGATGCTGCTACCGGGTCGATCTTGTACGTCAGTCGGGCGATCAACACTGCCGGCCATGCGTACGACGACACTCTTCGCCGCCTTCATCGCTTTGAGCCTGCTGAACGGGTGCGCCCAGCCGCCGCGGCAGGTGACCGCCGACGATTTCCAGATCCTGCGCTCCTATGGCTGGGATACCACGGTGGCTGAACCGCAGGCGACGTGGAATCCCGAGACCTACCAAGTGCTCGCACGCAGCGTCGGCGGTTTCGTGCTGCTCGATGAAGGTGCGGGCAAGCAGCAGTACTTCGCCTCGCGTGGCAAACATGAGACCGCCTTCCCGGTGTGGGTGAGCGCGCGCCAGTTCGCCTTCGGTCCCAAGGACAACGTCATCACTACCACCGATGGCCGGGTGGTCCCGACCAGCGAAGGGTTGTCGGTGGTGACGCTGCTGGAGACCATCACCGGTAAGGATGCGCCGCTGCCGCCGAAGAATCTCACCAGCTATGGCTACCGGCCGAAGGTCTGGGGCCGCAACCTCGTCGCTGCGAGCGAGGACCGCATCTACCTCATCGATCCTTTCGGCACCATTGCCGAGTTTGGTCTCGGCTTCATGCCCGAACCACAACGCAAGGGCGAGGGCATCGCTTGGCAGGATCGTCCGGTGCTGGAGACCGACCACTGGATCGGCAGCGCCACCCGGCGCGGGAACCTGATCATCCGCTGGCGTTCCGGCATCACGACCACCATTCCCAACGCGGTCGAGGCCCGTTGGACCTCCAGCGGCGGCGTGCTCTGCACGGTGATGCGGGCCGAGCCGGTGCCCGGACAACCCTGGTGGAGCGGCGGCACCGACATCTACCACCTGGCCCACGCCAAGGCGGTCCCGGTGCTGGTCGCGGCCGACGCGCGTTCACCGGCGCCACATCCGCACAAACCGGCGTGCGCGGCGGTCGGCAGCAGCGGTGCGCTGATCATCTGCGGATTCGACGGTTCGTTCCGTCATCAGATTGCCCCGTCTGGCGAAGCCCCGGCGTGGAGCCACGACGGTCGTCGCTTGATGGCCGAGGAACCGGTCGACGGTCGTACGGAAACGCGCTACCTGCACGTCTATGTGTTCAAGAGCACGGACGACGCCAAGAAGTAGGCGGGCCAACCCATGCAGGTTCCACTCTCCGACATCGATCGTCGTGCCGCCTACCGCTGGCTGATCGGCGGCGTGGTGCCGCGACCGATCGCCTGGATCACCACCTGCTCGGCAGAGGGGGTCGTCAACCTCGCGCCGTTCAGCTTTTTCAACGGTGTCACCGCCAGCCCGATGGTGCTGAGCGTCGCCATCGCCCATCGTGAGCCGATCAAGGATACGCTGCGCAATCTCCGCGCGACGCGCGAAGCGGTGGTGCATATCGCCCCGCCCGCCCGCCTTGCGGATGTGCATCAGAGTGGCGGTGATTACGCCGCGTCAGTGAGCGAACTCGGTGAGCTCGGCCTCGCGACTCTGGCCAGCACCATCGTGCGTCCACCGCGTCTGGCCGAGGCGCAGGTCGCGTTCGAATGCCGGTTGCTCCAAGAGGTCCCGGTCGGCGAACCCGCGACCGCGTTGTGCCTGTTGGAAGTCGTGCACCTATACGCGGCGGATGGGATCCTCGCGGCGGATGGTTTCCCCGATCCGCACAAGTTGTCAGCGCCAGCACGGCTGGGGAATCGCAGCTACCTGGATGGCAATGGCTGGACAGTGGTCGACCAAGCGCTGCAGGTGGTGCCGGAGGGGAAGCGGATCGGGTAGTGGATTGGTGTGCGGGTCCAGGGGCGGCAGAGCCCCTGGCAGGCGTAGCGGACGGAGTCCGCGAACAACAACCCCCGAGCGCGCCTGCGCGCGCGAGCGGGACAAGGCCAAGTTTCGCGTAGCGAAACACCCGGCGAAGCTGGGTCGCTACAGAGCGATCGCTGCGTAGCAGCGACCAGCGAAGCTGGCGAGCCGCAAAGCGGCGATGTCGGGCTGGAGCGTTGGCCGCAGCTACAGATCTGGCTTCGCCGGAAAGCCCATATTGCTGATGATCAGCACGCCATCGGCGCTGCCATTGTAGATCAGCAACTGGATCTCTTTCACGTCGTTCAGATCGCCGACGCGGGTGTTGTAGTTCCAGCTGCTGGCGGCGCTCTTGAAGTTGGCGGCCTTGAAGTCGAAGCGGAGTTTCTGGAACTCCTGGCCGGGTTTGACCTGCTGCTGCGGGCTTTCGTGGAAGAGGTACTTCGAACCGGTCTTGACGCCGATGGCGATGGAGAGCGGTTTGTCGCCCGGCGTCAGGGCGAAGAAGGTCAGCACGCTGTCGTCACCAATGGTCAGGTGCGCGGTGCGTTTGATGGTGGCTTTTTCCTGCGTGCCACCCTTGAACTCGATCTTGAGTGCGGGCGTAACGCCGGCATCGGTGGGCACGGTGATGATCTGGGGACGCACGGGATTCGACCATTGCGGGGCTTCGTTGTCCCAGCCCTTGCTCTCCAGGCCGCCCTGGATGGTCGGTACTGCCTTCGGCACCGCGGGGGCGGAGGTCACGGCGTTGGACTGGGCTTCGAAGTCGGCGATGGCCTTCTCCAACTGCGCGAGGCGTTGCAGCGTGAGGGGATCGTCGCCGCCGTCCTGCTTGTAGCGTCGGTAGAGTTCGAGCGCCTTCTGAGGGCCGCGCTTCTCATCCTCATCGACTAGGCGGGCGTGCAGCGCGCGGGCGGCGAGCGGTACATCTTTGAGCCGTACTGCGCGGTCGAGCAGCGCGAGTGCTTCGGTGTTCATACCCTGCGCGCGGCACCACGCCGCCAACCCCAGGTGGCCAGCGAGGTCGTCCTTAGCCAGCCGGGCCTTGCGTGCGTCGAAGCCGAGATCCTCGGAGGCGATCGCTGAACGCGGCAGGCGCAGAATGCCGTTGCTGGTTTTGATCGCGACCTGATCGGGTCCGATGTCGGCGGACGGATCAAGCGTGCCGGAAATGCGCTGACCGTTCTTCAGCACCACCACGTCGGCGGCAGACGCCACCGACGCCACTGACGCCACTGACGTCACCAGAGCGACCAATACGGCAGGCAGCAGCACGAACTTCACACGGAGCATGGCGACGGATGGTAGGGCTGCCGCCTGCGCACAAACGGGAAAGTCACGGGCACGCGCGTGGGACCAGGATGAGCAGCGTTCCACCGGCTGGTCCGTCCAGCGAGGCACTGCCCCACACAGATCAGTGGCAGTGGTCAGATACCTGCAAGATCGCGACCGGTGCCGGTCCCGCGAGCACCGTCGACGATAGGCACCTGGGCGATGGTTCCGCTTGCCCCGCCGATCAGTTCGGCGGTCGGCGCGGGGACGGCCGGCGCCTGACGCGCCCATTGCAGGGCGAACCAGGCAAGCGCAGCGAGCAGCAGGATCACCAGGGTGGTGATGCCGAGCACCAGGGCGAGCCCGCGCCCGACGTTGGTCTTCAGATTGGCGCCGCCCGAGAGCAGATGGGCGACCTCCGCCGCGGTCGGCCGGGCCTCTGGCGATTTGCTCAGGCAGCGTTCGACCAGGTTCGCCAGGCCGACGGGGATGTCGGGGCGCAGCTCGCGCGGCGGTTTGGGCTGCTGTTCGAGGTGCGCGCGCATGACCTCGTAGGGCGAGTTAAGCGGAAACGGCGGATGGCCGACCAGCAGATGATAGAGCGTCGCGCCCAACCCGTAGATGTCCGAGGCGATGGTGCTGGCCCGGGGATCGTGGATGGCCTCGGGCGAAACGTAGAGCGGTGTGCCCACCACCATGCCGGTGGCGGTCAGGCGATTCGCTTCGAGTTCATCGGTCAACTTGGCCAAGCCCAGGTCGGTGATCTTCGCCACCCGGTCGGCACCGATGAGGATGTTGTCCGGTTTGATGTCGCGGTGGATGATGCCCTGGGCGTGGATCGCGCTCAGTCCCAGGGCGACCTGTGCGCCGACCCGGGCGACGGCTTCGCACGGCAGCGGACCCTTCTCGTCCATGATCGCCCCCAGGCTCTGACCATCGACCAGTTCCATGACCAGGTAGGTAGCGCCGTGTTCTTCACCGGCATCGAACACCTGGACCACGTGCTGATGATGGACCTTGGCCGCGGCCTTGCCCTCGCGCAGGAAGCGCTCGCGCATGGTGCCTTGGGCGTGCCGGCTGAGCAGCACCTTGACCGCGACCTCGCGCGCGAAGCGCTCGTGCCATCCAAGATAGACCATGCCCATCGCGCCCTGACCTAGGCGTCTGATCAGTTTCACCTGTCCGAATGTCTTGCCGAGGTGGGGATCAAGTTCAGGCACGACGGCATGCTATCACAGGTGGCGCGGAGTTGCCAGATGGGGCTGTGGTGGGAGGCCTCAGACGGAAGCATGAAGAATGGAGCAATCACCCCGACCAGGGGCTGCATGTCCCGCTCGGTATTCTGCATTCTGCATTCAACATTCCCGCATAGTCTCCCCGCCCCATGCGCGCCCGCGTCACTGAAAATCTACCTGGCGTGAACGCCCAGAGCCGCCGCGCTGATCGCTTGTGCGAAGAGGTCCTGGCCAAACAACCGGCGAACACCGGCGCGTACTTCTGGCTCAAGGTCGAGAAGACCGACCTGGGAACCACCCAGGTGCGTTCCGCCATCGCGCGGGCGGTGAAGATCGACCCGGAGCTGGTCTCCTGCGCTGGCAACCGCGATCGTCAGGGCCGCTGTATCCAATGGTTCAGCGTGCCGGAGGCCCCACTCGACCATCCGGGTCCATTGCGGCGCGCCGGTGTTGCTGGCAAAATGCGCGTGTTGGAGCTGACCCAGTCGCACAAACCGGTGACTGCGGAGACCGTCGAACGCCTGCGTTGGCGCTGCACCCTGCGCGGTGGCCGGGCCGAGGAAGGCTACCAGCGCGCCAAGGCGATCATGGATCGTCTGCGCCACGTCGGCCTGCCGAACTACCTGCCGGAGAACCCTGGGGACGACGGGACGCAGGCGCATTGGGGCAATGAACTGCTGCGTGGCGTACGACTGCCCAAATCGGTGGCCGCCAACGTCGGTGCGGGTCGCTGTCTGCGCGCGCTCCAATCGGCATTGTTCGATCATCACCTGGGATCGCGGGTGGCCGATGGGCTGCTCGACCGTGTGCTGCCTGGTGACTTGATGCGCAGCGTCACGGGCGGCGAAGAGCTTGTCACCGCGGTCGACCATGCGCAGAAACGAGTCACTACCTGGGAAGCCACGGTGCTCGGACCGCTGTTCGGTGCCGGCATGACCCCGGTAACCGGCGAAGCCGCTGAGCGCGAGAGCGCGACCTTGCTTGATGCCGGCTTGTCGCTGGCGCAGGTGCAGCAGTTGCATGGCGGACGTCGTGCCTTGCGCATCCAGCCCGCCAAAGCGCTGGTCGATTTCGACGGCGACGACTTGGTGGTGCACTGCGAGCTGCCGGAAGAAGCGGCGATCACCACGCTGCTCGACGAGTTGATCAAACCAGCGCTGCCGGATCAGGGATGAGCCTCACGACGGTGTTCATGGGAACGCCGGAGATCGCAGTGCCGACGCTGCGCGCCCTCGCTGCGCGTACCACCGTCACCTGCGTGGTCACGCAACCCGATCGTCCGGCTGGTCGCGGCCAGCAGAAGCAGCCGCCACCGGTGAAGGTCGCAGCGCTGGAACTTGGCCTGCCGGTGTGGCAACCGGAGACGCTCAAAGGGCAAGCGACGGCTCCACAGCTTGCCGATGCCGATCTGTTCGTGGTGTTGGCGTATGGTGAACTGCTGCGACAGGACATCCTCGACTTGCCGCGTGGCGCGTGCATCAACCTGCATGCCTCGTTGCTGCCACGCTGGCGTGGCGCCAGTCCACTGCAGGCGGTGCTGCGCGCTGGCGACGCCGAGACCGGCGTCACCGTCATGCGCATGGTGCGTGGCCTCGACGCCGGGCCGATGTTTCTGCATGAACGTCTGCCATTGACCGCGCACAGCACGTTGCCCGACCTGCATGATGCGATCGCGGCATTGTCCGCGGTGGTGCTCGGACGCTTCCTCGATCGTTGGCCGAGCCTCGACGCCGTGCCGCAGGATGAGGCGCAGGTGACGCTCTGCCGGAAACTGCTGCCCGAGGACGGCCATCTCGACTTCACCAAAACGATGGTCGATCTTGAGCGCTGGGTGCGTGCTTACACGCCGGCACCCGGCTGCTGGGCGCTCGCTGATGGCGAACGTATGCGAGTGCTGGAATTCGCGCCGCGTCCTTTGATCCGTGATCTGTCGCCTGGCACAGTGCGCGTCGTGGATGGCGAACTGCTGGTCGGCTGTGGTGATGGCGCGTGTGCGATCGGGCGTCTGCAACCAGCGGGGAAACGGGCGATGATGGCCGCGGATTTCTTGCGTGGTCACCGCCCGCCAGCGCATCTGGCCTGATCCCGCTCAGCGGGTGGCGGGCTGCTGCGCAATCATCTGGCGCGCCTGTTCCCTCAATCGGCTGATGATCGCAGCATCGATGCGATCCTTGGGAAAGTTCAGCACGTGGATCGAGGACATATAAAGCAGCAGCAGGCGATCATCTTCCCGCAGATCGATGATGCACGACCAACGCACCTCGCTGGTGCCGGCGGGATAGACGCAGTGGATGGTCTGGTCATCGATCGTCACGACGTGTTCGCCCAGGATCGGAGCGTTTGAACGTTCCCGCATCAGGCGTTTGATCACCTTGCTGACGTTGGAACGACGGAAGGCCGGCCAGAACACAAACCACAGGATCGCCAGGATGCTGATGAACACAGTCCCGGGCAGACGCTCCGGACGTAGCAGCAGCGTGTACGCGGCGATGACGATGGCGGCAGCTGGCAGGATCAAGCGCCCGAACCAGATCCCGCGCTGATGGGTGGGCGAATGGCCGAGAAACAGCAGGTTGTAGGCGACCAGATCGTCCTCGGTCTGAGTGAAGCGGAACGTCACCCGTTCCCTCGTCTGGTCTGCCGGAGGATTGTTCACAGCGCTCCGTCATCCTCTGGCGCCACCGGAGTGACTTTTGTCGGTGGTTGTGCCGGCTCGCCCCCCATGCCCTGCATCAGCAACGCCATCATCACCAACTGGCTGAGTCCGGTGAGGGGGTTGTCGTTGCCGGGGGCGAGCTGCCACTCGCCGTTCTTCTGCACCAGCTTGAGGTGCACCGTGCGCGGTTTGCTGAGCGAGGTGAAGCCCAGGGTGACGGTGGCGTGCTCCGGGCCGGCGTCGGCGAGCTTGGCGGAGAACGAACCGAGCAGCGCGTCGACCTGCACATCATAGACTAACAGCGCATCCTTCAGCGCTGGCAGCGCCGGATCGAGGCGGGTGATCAGCTCGCTCAGCGGCATGGCCCGCACCTCGGCCGCGGATTTCAAGCCGCTGGCGGTGATCGCCCGCACCAGGTGTCCGGCGGCGGCCTTGGCCTTGACCTGATCGGTCAGCCCGGCGCCGGGCAGCCACGCGGCCAGATCCTTCAACCAGTCGCCCAGGCCGGCGTAGTCGAGCCCACCGGTAGCACCGGCGGGCTGGTTGTCCGCCGCAGTGCAGAGGAAGCCGGCGATGTCGCCGATGCCCTTGGTCACCTTCGGCAGGTCGATCTGCGCGAGGTAGGGCTGGCTCATCGCCAGCAGTTGGTCGGCCGCGGCGGCGTTCTGGGCTAGGCGCAGTAGCGTGTCGAGTTGGACATCAGCGTAGGCGTCCGGGCGCGCCATCTGCCGCCGCCAGAGGTTGGCGAGCGAGGCCTGATCAGCCGGGGTGAAGAGGTCGAAGCCGGCGGAGAGCTGGTTGCGTTTGAGCGCCTGCGCCCAACCGCTCGCGAGCTGATCCGGCGTCTGCGTCGTGGGCGGTGGCGTCGGGGTGGGCGTCGTGGCTTCTCCCGACCACAGGCCCGACCACAGGCCGGTGGCGAGGGTGATGGACGTGACCAAGGAAGTGAAGGAAGTGAGCAGCGCGCGCATGTGAAGACTCCCTGAGGCGGTGTGGAACGTTAGCACGCAGGACGGAAGGGGGAAACACCCAGGCATCCGCTGAACAGTTGGCGGGCTTGCACCTGCGTGGCTGTGGAAACCAGTGCCGCAAGGTCGCAAGGCAGTGGAAGTGTTCCCGTCCAGTCTGCCGGAACGGCACGCACCGTGCTTCTTCATGTCAGAAGGAGATACGCCATGTTCGGCTTCGATCCTGTTTATCTCATCATCTTGTTGGTGTCGCTGGTGATGGCCGGCGCAGCCTCGTTCTACGTCAAAGTTCGCTTCGCGCGTGGCCAGCGGGTGGCGTTGCGCAGCGGTATGTCCGGCCACGAGATCGCCGAGCGCATCCTGCATCACGAAGGCCTCTCTGACGTGACGGTGCACGAACACGACGGTTTCCTTAGTGATCACTACAATCCCGCGACCAAGACCCTGCATCTGAGCCCGCCGGTCTACCGTGGTCAGGATGCGGCAGCGGCCGGCGTTGCTGCGCACGAAGTCGGCCATGCCCTGCAACATGCACGTGGCGATCTGACCATGTGGGGTCGTACCATTTTGGTCTATCCGGCGCATTACGGCTCAATGCTCGCACCGTTCCTCATCATGATCGGTCTGTTTATGGCGGGTGGCGCGCTGATCCCTGGCAGCACGGGACACGTCATTGCCGTCGCTGGCGTGGTATTGTTCGCCGTCTCGACGGTCTGCAGCCTGCTCATCGTCGGCAACGAACTGAACGCGTCCAAACGCGCCCGCGTGGCCCTGTCACAGATGGGCATCACCAGCCCAGGGGAGGAAGACGACACCGTACGCGGCGTGTTGAACGCGGCGGCGATGACCTACATGGCGGCGGCGTTGACCTCACTCCTGCATCTGCTGCACTTCGCCTTTATCGTCTTCGGCAACCGTCGGTGAGGAGCGTTGAGTTGAGTTGAGTTGAGTTGAGTTGAGTTGAGTTGAGTTGAGTTGAGTAGAGTTGAGTTGAGAAGAGAGATTAACCGCAGAGGGCGCAAGAGGGTGCAGAGGAAACCTCAAACCCCAAATCTTCTGCAATTGGAAGAGCATTCCTCCGGTCCTGGTCACGCCCGCCGGCTCAGGGCCTACCTCCCCCACGGTGTGCGCCATGCCAGCAGCACGCTGGACGCCCGCCCCTGCCCTCCCTAGCATCCCCGCCCATGCGCTACGACGACGATGACGATGACCTGTCCTCCAACGCCAGTTTCCTGCCCAAGGTGCTGGTCCCGAAGGTGAAGGACACCCGCTCGGTGGACCTCGCCACGCGGTTGTTCCTCGACCGCACGATCTACCTGGGCACGGCGATCGACAACATGGTCGCCAACGTCGCGGTGCAGCAGCTCCTGGCGCTGCAGCTCGATGACGCGAAGAAGCCGATCACGCTCTACATCAACAGCCCAGGCGGCTCGATCGTCGACGGGATGGCGATCTACGACGTGATCAAACGTTCGTCGTGCCCAGTCCACGCGGTGGTCGCTGGCATGGCGGCAAGCATGGGCGCGATCATCCTTTCCGGCTGCACCAAGGGTGAGCGCGCGATCCTGCCACACGGCGAGGTCCTGCTGCACCAGCCGCTCGGCGGCGCCCGTGGACAGGCCACCGACATTGAGATCAGCGCCAAGCGCATCCTCAAGATGAAGGAGATGCTGCTGAAGATCCTGGCTGACAATACCGGTCAGCCGCTGGCCAAGGTCCAGGAAGACTGCGACCGCGACTACTGGCTCGACGCCGCCGACGCCAAGGCCTACGGCATCATCGACAAGATCCTGTAAGCGCACGTCGCTGAGGGTTCAGAGCACACGCCGGCGGTTTCCGTCGGCGTGCTGCGTTTCAAGCCGACCGCCGCAACCGCCCCGCCAGCACACCACTGATCACCAGTTGCAGCGGATGATAGCAGATCAGCGGCAGCGTCAGCCACGCGAGCTGCGGATGATGGCCGTAGAGGATCGACAACATCGGAACACCCAGGGCGATGGTCTTCTGCGTCGAACACAGCAGCGCGGCGATGCGGTCGCCACGTGTGAACCCGAACAGGCGCCAGCCGGCCAACCACCAGCTCAGCGCCAACAGACCGAGGTGCAGGACAGCGCCACCAATGCCGGCGATGGCGATGTCGCGTCCAGCGCCGTCCGGCATGTGGGCGGAGAACGTCGCACAGAAGACGCAGAAGATCAGGAAAAGCAGCAGCATGCTGGGGACTTGGCGTACGCGTTCGAAGACCGCGGTGTGCTCGCGGGCGAAGAGCCGGATCGCCTGCCCGACCACCAGTGGCAACAGCACCTCCAGCGAGAGCTGTCCGAGCACGCTGGTGATCGGTGCCTCGCCGTGCGTGTCGAGCAACAGGAGCAGCAGCGCCGGCGTCACCACCAGCCCGATGACATTGCCGAGCACCGAATTGCACAACGCGCCCGCTTCGTTGCCGCCCGCCGCACGGGTGAAGATCACGCACGAGGCGATGGTGGTCGGCAGGCAGGCGAGCACGACGAAACCCTGGGCTAGCGCTGGCGACGCGCCGAGCCAAGCGAGCAGTGGCAGCGCCGACCACACCAATGCGGGAATCAGCACGAAGCAGAACAGTTGGATGTACAGGTGCAGCCGCACCTGCCCGGCGGCCTCACGCAGACGCGCGAGCGGCAGCGTCATGCCGCTGATGAGGAACGCACCGGCCACCGCCAGATGCACGGTCAACTCCGGCCACAACGGCCCGCCTGGTGCACCAATCCCCGGCAGCAGCGCGGCGAGCGCGATCACCAGCACGAGGCCGATCAGGAACCAGTGACGAAGCAGGAACGCAGGCATCGTTCGCGAACCGTAGCGTCATCGCTGCGGACGCCATGCCGTGCAGCGCGATGACCACCGCCGCGAAATCGCTGGTCTCCACCGTGGTATAGCGGCCGCGCAAGCAGACGATGCGGTCCTACACCACGCCGGCGGAGATCGGGGACTCCCGCCAGTCGTCGTCGGGTCGTCGCGGAAAAGACAGCGCAGCGGGAGCCGTCAAGTAGTGCGTCATCGCGACAGCCACCACGTGGTCAGGCAGCCGTAGGCAGGCAGCCAGCCTGGCTGTGTACGGGACACCGGATTCGATGTAGAATCTTGCAACCCTTGCGCCAGCGGGTGCGGGTTTGAAGAGTATCTTCAACCATAGGAGATCGCCGATGCACATGTCCGTCTCTCCGGAAATCGAACGCCTGATTGCCTACCTGAACGCCTGTGGCGGGATGGACCGCTTCGAGTCGTTCGATGCCAATGGTGAACCCGACCCGGTCGCCGCCCGTGCGACCGCAGAGCGCCTGCGTGCGCAGTTGGGAGCCAACCTCGACGTGATCGCGTCTGTGGAGCAGTCCGCCAACCGCGTGACTGTGACTCTGCTGGTCGAACACGCCACGGTCTGACCTCGCTGTCTGCGGACAGCGTGGCAGATCGACGGACGCCTCGTGGTGGCGCGTCCTGTGAGGCTTCGCCACCGTTGCCCAAACCCGGACCGATCGGCATTCGCCGATCGGTCCGTTGGTTTAACCCGGGTCCGCCAGCGTTACGTCCCTGGTACTACGGCTTCGCCGGCCACCCCACGTCGTCGAAGTTGACGATCTCCAACGGATTGGCAGTGATGCCTTCCAGCCCTGGCCGCACCAGGAAGGAACACGCGGTGTGGCAGAGGGGGATGAGCGGTACGGCTTCGACCAGGCGTTGCTCCGCCGCTTCCAGTGCCTTCCATCGCGTATCCCCAATGCTGGCGGAGGCCAGGTTCAGCAACCGATCGTATTCGGGATCGGCGAAGCCCGTGCGGTTGGCGCCGCCGTCGATGCGGAAACAGTCGAGGAACGTCGTCGGGTCGAGGAAGTCGCCCAACCACACGGCGTACGAGAGGTCGTAGTCGATGGCTTTTTCGCGACTGCGCAGTTCGGTCTGCGGCAGGATGGTCAACTTCACCGTGATGCCGAGGTGCCGACGCCATTGGTCTGCGACCAGTTCCGCGGCGCTCTGGCGTTCGGCGGGTTGGCTGGGCGCCACCAGTTCCAATTCCGGCAGCGTGCCCAGGTCGGCCTTGGCCGCGGCGATGTCGGCCTTGGCCTGTTCGATGTGGTCCGCCAGCACCGCCACCGGCGCGCGGTAGGGCAGGTAATCGCCGAGTGCGGCCGGGACAAAGGTGGTCGCCGGGATGGCATTGCCCTGCATCAGGTGGTCAGAGATGGCACGGCGGTCCAAGCCAGTGGCGAGTGCACGTCGCAGGCGTGGATGTTGCAGCGCGCGCGTGACCTCGGTTCGATCGTTCGGTCGAGGCACGATGCGTACACGCAGGAACGCGGTGCTGAGTGAGGGGGACTGGTGCAGCCCGGCGATCTGCTTGCGTTTGAGATCGCCGACGGTGTCGGAGGCCAGCAGCAGGATGGCGTCAACTTCGCCGCTGAGGTACAGCCGCAGCGCCGTGCCTGGGCTGTCGACCACCAGCGCGCGCACCGGACCTTTCGCCGGGTGGGCACCGCCATACGTCGCGCTGGGAGTGAAATCGTAATGGTGCCGTGGCGTATACCCGGTGCAGCGGAATGGTCCGTTGCCGATCACCGTGGTCGGATCGGTCCACGCCCGGCGCGCGTGGTCATCGTCCATGTCCTGCTCCGCGCGCAGCGGTACAAAAGCGGACAACGAGAGGATCGCCGTCAGGTACGGCGCGGGATGTGCCAGTTCGACCACCAAGGTGTGGTCGTCAGGGCAACGCAGGCCGCAGTCGCGTTCCAGGATCACGCGTCGTTCGTTCAGGTTGGTGCGCGTGCTCGCGGCGCCTTTGAGCAGCCCATCAAGGTAGAACGCGTTCGGCGACTGGGTGATCAGATGTCGCAGCAGTCCGCGACGGATGTCCGCAGCGACCACTGGTTTGCCGTCATGCCAGCGCGCGCGGCGATCGAGGTGGAAGGTCCACACTGATTGATCCGCGTTGAATTCCCAACGCTCAGCCAACGCCGGTTTCGGCTGCAAGGTGCGCGCATCGAGCCGCACCAGTGGTTCGAACAACGCGGTGATCAGCCGGAATTCATCAAGCCGCGTCGCCATACACGGATCGATGGTGCGTGGCAATGACAAGGCGATCACCGGTGCGCCAGCGGGTGCCGCGGTGTGTGTTGCCCAGGGCAACACGCAGCCGAGCGCGAGCAGTACTGCGATGATTGCCAAGAGGCCACGCATGCCTCGCATGGTGGTGCGAGTGATCCGCCGTCCAGCGCTGCGCCGTACCAGTCCCGCACCCTTGCGTGAGTCCCGTCCCCGCTATGGTGCCCGCCCCCGCCAGGCATCGCTGGTCGGGAAGTGTGGAGCGAGCATTGCGTTGTCCCTATTGCAATCATGACGATGACCGCGTCATCGACTCGCGCGCCACCGACGATGGCACCGCCATCCGTCGCCGTCGCGCGTGCGACCACTGCGGCAAACGCTTCACCACCTACGAGCGCGTCGAAGGTGAAGAATCGCTGATGGTGGTGAAGAAGGACGGCCGTCGCCAAGCTTTCGACCGCAAGAAAGTCCTGCACGGCATGACCGTCGCCTGCGAGAAACGTCCGATTCCGGTCGAAGAGTTGGAAGCAGCGGCCAACCGCATCTATCACCACTTCGTATCCGATGGTGTGCGCGAGGTGAACTCCACCGACATCGGCCAGAAGGTGATGGAGGAATTGCACAAACTTGACCAGGTCGCCTACGTGCGTTTCGCCTCGGTCTACCGCCAGTTCAAGGACCTCGACGAGTTCATGCATGAACTGCGACGTGTCATCGGTGAAGGCGACGCTAAGCGATGAGACCGACAACGGTAGTCAAACGCGACGGCCAACTGGTGCCGTTCGATGTGGTGCGTATCGCCCATGCGGTGACACGGGCTCAGCACGCCGTCGGCATCGAGGACCGCGCCCAGGCCGAGGAGCTCGCCCGTGTGGTGCTGGAGCACCTGGAACGTGCCTGTGACCAGCCCAGCCTGGGCATAGAGGACGTGCAGGACGCGGTGATCCACGTGTTGCAGGAGAGCGGCAACTACGAAGTCGCCATCGCCTACACCCGTTACCGCGACGCCCGCGAACGTTTCCGCCGCGCCCGCCGCGTGTTGGGTGAAAACAGCGCTGCGCCGCACCTCTCGGTGGTCGATCCTGATGGCCGCCGCCGTCCGTGGGACCGCGTGTGGCTGCGTGAGCTGCTGGTCAACCGCTACGGCATCGATGTGAAGGCCGCCGACGACGCGATCCTGCAAGTCGAAGCCAATCTCGCCGACAGTTCGATGACCGAGATGAGCACGCCGTTGCTGCTCAGCTTGGTCGACGCCGCGTTGGTCCGCTGCGGCATGCACGACATCGCCGCTGAACGCGCGCCGCTGCGCGTCGAACGCGCGCTCGCCCGCCGCCTGCTGCATTCGACCTCCGACGGCCAGCAGGCAGTGGTCGGTTGTGGCCGTGCTGCACTCGAACAGCTCTCGCTCGCAGAAAAATTGCCGCAGCAGGTCACCGCGCTCTACAGCCGCGGGCGTCTGTGGGTCGACGGCTTCGACGATCCGCGCCGCGGTAGCCACACCGTCGCGACGGTCGATGGCACCAGCAATCCCTGGCAGGTTTTGACCCAGGCCTTCAGCCTGGCTGCCGAAGCAAAGCGCCACTGGCGACGCATGAGCCTGGTGCTGCCGCCGAGCATCCTTGGCCACCTCGAACGTGGCGCGACCACGCTGGTCCAACCGATCACCGCCTTGGCGCACCTGGCGTTCATCTATCTCTATTGCGACGGTCGCACGCCGTTGTTGTCGCGCTGGCCATTCCCCGACGGCCGCGTCAGCATCGCGACCTACAACGACGATTTCCTGCTACTGCGCCAACTGCAAGAAATGCGCCTGCCACTGTTGTCCGGTCCGCACCTGATGCAGGGCAACTACCGCGGTCGCGTCACCGTCGAATCCGCGATCAACGCCCAGGGCCTCGAAGGCGAGTACAGCCAGATGGACAGCTTGGCGCTCGCACTGGTCACCGCCGTGCGTCTGCGCCTCACCCAACTTGGCGATTCCCCGGTTTTCACCGGCGGCGAACTGCGTTTCGCCATCTTCGGCCTGCCGTTGAACTCGCCATCGAACGAATACCTCGAACGGCAAGTCGTGCAGGAAGGCCTGCGCAGCGGCCTGACGCTCTCACGCGGCTCGCACCTCACCGAAGAGGCCTGCGTTCATCTGGGTCGTCTGCTGGAATAGACGCGGCACGGGCGACCGGCCAATGCTGCAAAACTAACACCGATGTCGCCGCCCCGCCGGGGCGGCATGGGAATAGCCCGGCACTTCAGTGCCGGGAACAGGCGTGAAAATCAGCCGAAGTCCCGGAGGGACGGCTGAAATCACCAGCGGTTCAGCCGTCCCTCCGGGACTGACTTGTCGCTCCGCATGGTTCCCGGCACTGAAGTGCCGGGCTATTACCGCGGCGTCCCTTTGGGACGCGTCTTAGCTTTCCAGCATTGGTCGGACGCCCGTGCCACGTCGAAGACCGCTTACCAGTCTGGCGCAACCACCCCAACTCCCCGCTGGAAATCCCCGTGGGCACTCCTAGAACGCTGCCCATCGCGGGGATATAGCTCAGTTGGTAGAGCGGTTCGTTCGCAATGAACAGGTCAGGAGTTCGAATCTCCTTATCTCCACCAGATTCAGAAAATCGCAGCGGGGCCGGTCAATCGACCGGCCCCGCGTTGTTTTTATCGCCTCCCGCGTCGGCTCCATGTCGCCGCCGGTCGTCCGACCAGCGCCCGGACCCTCTTGCAAGTCGTTGAACCGCCAGAGCATGCCGCTCCTTTCCGGAGAGCCTCCATGTCGTCCATCCAGCGTACGTTCATCATCCTCAAGCCTGACGCGGTGCAGCGTGGCTTGACGGGCGAGATCCTCGCGCGCTTTGAACGCAAAGGCCTCAAGATCATCGGCATGAAGTTCATCAAGGCGACCGAGGCCGCCGCCAAGCAGCACTACCAGGAACACGCCGCCAAGCCGTTCTTCGGCAGCTTGGTGAGTTTCATCACCAGCAGCCCGCTGGTCGCCCTGGTGCTGGAAGGTGACGAAGCCGTCACCGTCGCGCGCACGCTGATCGGCGCCACCGATGGCCGCAAGGCCGCCCCCGGCACCATCCGCGGCGACTTCGGCTGCTCCAAGTCCAACAACCTCGTCCACGGCAGCGACAGCCCCGAAAGCGCCGCGCGTGAGCTCGCCATCTGGTTTCCCGATGCCCTCATCGACTGGACGCCCTGCGCCCAGACCTGGGTGGCCGGCGACTGACCGTCCCACGGTTGGCGTCCTCTCCGTCTCGTTGTAGCTTCTTCCGCATCGGCAGCGTCATTCATCCACGCTGCCACCCACTACCCCGTGGTGTAACGGTAACACTAGAGATTTTGGCTCTCTCATTCCTGGTTCGAATCCAGGCGGGGTAACTTTCCAGGCGAGTGGTACGAACCAGAGGGCACCGTGCCCTCCGGGCGGTAAAGTTCAGAGATCACACGATGCAGTCGCAAGGCTTGGCGGTGGGTATTGTCAGCGTCCAGCAAGTATACGTGGCTGGACGGTGTCGATGACCAGCCTGCCCGCCCATGTGCAGAATCATCCTGAAATAAATTGATCGCCGTGCAGTTTGCAGGCACGTCACCAGTGAAATATCCGGCGTGAGATGCGTGACGCCATTGCGAAAGCCACGCCAGCGAAAGGCAGCGCGCGCTATGGGTTGGCATGTTGCTTGCAGTGGGTGGCAGACAGCGCACCGCACTCCGCGACTGCGCTGGTTTTCACCAACATCTTTCTCAAGGCAGGTAACGATCATGGCAACCAAAGAAGCACCCACCAAGGACCCGGTTTGTGGCATGGACGTCGATAAGGCAGATTGTGTCCAGGAAAGCCATGCGGGGAAAGAGTACTATTTTTGCGGGGAGGAATGCTGCGAAAAATTCATGGAGGACCCAGATAAATTCATCGGAAAGAAAAATCTGGCTAAGAAATAGTCCTGCTAGTCCTGCTAGTCCTGCTAGTCCTGCTAGTCCTGCTGGGTGGCCTGGGCGATGCGCTCAGGCTATAAATCTCGCGTTGGCCCTGGACATCACGGCGTGGCTATTGCCATGGCGTGGTGTCCGGAATTATTCAAACAACTGACGAGTCATCGCCATGTTCATGGTGCTGGTTCGGTCAAGTCGACCATTAGCCGACGGATAATGCACTAGGAATCAGTAGCCAGTTATCCGGCTGGCCATGCATAATCATTCCGTCGTTCTCAGGATTCCGTCTACAACGCACGCCCCTGAACGGTGCCACAACCACCTACGATCTGTTTATTCTGGCATGTCGCGTGCTCACCGTCCGACACGCCATGCGATTATCCCACCCATTCCTGATCGCGGCCCTGGCCGCTGCCACGGTCATCAATGCCAGCGAGGTCGGCCCCCATGTTCCGATACCGGACTGGGTCATCGCAGGAATTGCTGCGGTCGAAACCGGCAGCACCTATCGCAGCGGCGAACTAGTCCTTTACCGCAATCGTCGGGACGGAGCGGACGGCGAAGTCGGCCCCTGGCAGATCTCGCCGTCAGTTCTGCAGGATCTGGGCGTCAGTCACCTGCTCGAACGTATCCGCAGCGAACCAGTGCTGGCCGAGAGCATGACGCGCGCCTGGCTGCTGCGTTGCTACCGTCGCGCCGGCGACTGGAACGTGGCAGTGGCAATCTACCATACCGGCCCCGCTGGCGATCACCGACGCGGGCGCGACTACGCCGAGCGGGTGTTCGCCGTGGGCAATCTGCCCTGAATTCTGTGAATAGTTTGCGACGGCACGCTGCAAGCCAGCTACCAAAGAAAATTCCGACACGAAGGCACGAAGGCACGAAGGAATCACCGCACAAGCGGTCGAAACGACATTTCTTTTCTCGTCTTCGAGTCTTCGTGTTTTCGTGGTGAAAAATTCTTTTCGTTAGCTTTACGTCATTGGACGTCACCGCCGGAGCTCGCTGATGGGTTTCCGCCTCGACCCCACTAAAGATCTGCACCAGCAGGTGCGCGTCGTGCTGGATGCGGAATGGCTCGCTGCGCGACGTGCCGCACGCACTGGTGACGACGATGCCGTCCATGCCATCCGTCGGCATGGCAAACGCAGTCGTGCGCTGCTGCGGCTGGTGCGGCCGGCATTAACCGACAAAGGATTCACTGAAGTGAATCGTGCCTGGCGCGACATCGGTCGGCTGCTCAGTGCTGCCCGTGATCACCGGGTTATCGCCGACTGTCTCACCGCACTGGTGCGACGTTATCCCGAGGACATCCCTGGGAGCACCCTAACAGCGATGCGACGCCTGCTGCCGGTGATCACGCCGACTCAGCGGCTGACGATGATGCGTCGCGTACGTGCTGCGCTTGATCGGCTCCGTCCACGCCTGCGGCACCTGCATGGTAGCGGTGGCTGGTCGAAGGCCGTGGACGGTCACATCCATACCCTCAAGGCCTGTCGTTCAGCCCGCCTTCACGTGGCGCGTCGTGGCACCGCCGCACATCGCCACACGTGGCGTAAGCGGGTGAAGGACACGAGCTATCAGACTCATCTGCTGGCTCGTTTATGCCCTGGGATGTTCGCAAAGCTGGAACAGGCTGGGGATGACCTGGGCGGATTGTTGGGGCGCGAAAACGATCTGGTGATGACCTGTGGCTGGCTCACCAGCCTGCACGATCCGAACACGAGCACCGCGATGCTGCGGGCCGCACGGCGCTGGTTGCGCCATCTGCGTCGTGACAGCAACCGCGTGGCCGAACCATTGACCACGCAACCGCGGCGCATGCGCATGCTGCTGATGCAGGCACGTGAGGCCTTGTCCTGACCGCTCAGGACCGTGCCCCGGCCAGCCATCGAACGCCCAAGGTCAGTTTCACGGATCCGCTGGGTGCGCTGCGATTGGCATGAATGGCCGCTGACGTGACTGCTAGTTGCACGATCAGGTCGGTGTTCATGAGTCTCAGCAGACTCTGCGGGTCTGATTTCAGGAGGTGCAGAGTATGGCTCAGGTCGCTGGGTGGCGATCTATTAACTGGCACGTTCATCGCTACGTTTCAGCGTCGCGATCAACCGATGGCGACATTCAGCGGTGATGCCGGTCCGCGAAGTGGTAGCAAACACCTCGGCCTCTCTCGGTGTGGACGCTCTTTCACGCTCGTTCTTTAGGGATTCTTATGACCAGCACGCTCACCATGACTGCTAAGAAACCCCACATATTCCTCGTCGAAGACAATCCTGGTGACGCACAATTGGTGACCGAGGCCGTGCGCAATATCGACGCCGAAATAGTCGTCGATTGCGTTATCGATGGGGAAACTGCTAAGAAACCACACATATTCCTCGTCGAAGACAATCCTGGTGACGCACAATTGGTGACCGAGGCCGTGCGCAATATCGACGCCGAAATAGTCGTCGATTGCGTTATCGATGGGGAAGAAGCCCAGCGACACTTATCTGCCATTGATGGGCATGGCGACCTCCCAAATATGATAATCCTGAACTATAATTTACCGAAGATGACAGGTCTGGAGATTTTCAAGTGGATACGCTCACAGCCGAGTCTGGAAAAAATCCCAACGATCATGCTGACATCTTCGGACCGTGCCAGCGATCGAGCCGCATGTGCCGGTGTCGAAGACTATCTGATCAAGGGATCTACCTGGGCCGACACACTCGGAATCGCACGCCGCATTGTGAGCCTATTGCACCAATTCACGAAGGATGAGGGCCAGCCACCCATGTCTATACCGAAGGCGAACGTGGCAGATCGCTGAGCAAGGACGGCCGCAGAGAGTTGGCGCATGCCGACACCAGAAACCGTTAAGGATCCGACCTGACAGCCAATGTCGGCAATCATGCCGTAGTCGTGTACGTCAGGGTCCGTGTTGGCACTGAATGCGCCGACGGGGATAGGCTCTGTCGCAATGGAAAGGACAGCAGCATGACAACCGGTAATCTGTCATGAATAAGCTCCAGCAGATCAGGAGTATTCTGCGGCCGAGTCCCTGGTTCCTGGGTTTACTGGTGCGACGAGCGACATGCCGTCATCCCCGAGTTTTTCGTACGGCATTGTTAGGCTGCTTCTGGTGGAGTTTGTTAACGACGCACGTTATGGCGCAGGAAGACGAGGCCCTGCCGAAAAATCTACCTGCTCCCAAGAAAGCAGAGCTTTCCCTATCGCCGGCAACGGTGGCCGTGCAGCCACTCGCTCACGACGAGGAAATCCGCGAGCGCCTCCAGAGCGTCATGGAGGCCACCGGTTGGTTCACTGCTCCGGATGTCAAAGTCGAGGACGGTGTTGTTTTTCTCAGTGGCCGTGTCGACAGCGATGATATCAAAAAGTGGGCTGGCGACCTAGCACGCAACACCCAGGACGTGGTCGCCGTGGCCAACCGGATCGAAGTGTCCCAGCCGGCGGCATGGGACTTCCGCGGGGCGTGGGGTGGGCTCGCGGGATTGTCGCGCGACGTCGTCCGCTCTCTCCCGTTCCTCGTCCTCGCGTTGATTATCCTGGTCTTGTCGGCTGGGGCTGGCTGGTTAACGGTGCGCAAGGCGCGAATTTTCTTTGCCGGGCGTGTCCGGGCGAAACTTCTGCGCGGCGTCCTTGCAGGAGGACTGGGTGTCATTGTGTTTCTTGCGGGAACCTATGTCGTCCTGCGGGTTTCCGGTTTGACCCAACTGGCTTTGACGATCATTGGCGGAACCGGTTTGGTCGGCTTGGCGGTCGGCATCGCCTTCCGGGACATCACGGAGAACTTCCTGGCCAGCATCTTCCTGAGCATCCAGCGCCCGTTCGAAACGGGTGACCTGGTCGAAATCGTCGGAGTCACTGGCTATGTGCAGCAGTTGAATATCCGCACCACGGTGCTGCTGACCCTCGACGGCAATCTCGTGCAAGTCCCCAACGCCGCCGTTTACAAGAACACGCTGCAAAACTTCACGGCCACCCCCAACCGGCGCGAGAACTTCGTCGTCGGCATCGGTTACGACGACGCGATTGATGAAGCCCAGGAGGTCGCCCTGAAGGTGTTGGTGGATCACCCGGCGGTCTTGAACGAGCCAGAGCCCTGGGTGCTGGCCGACGACCTGGGCAAGGCGACTGTCAATTTAAGAGTCTACTTTTGGATCAATGGGCATGAACACAGTTGGCTCAAAGTGCGGTCTTCCGTAATTCGGCTGGTGAAACGTGCCTTTCAGCAGCACGGCATCAGCATGCCGGACGAAGCGCGGGAAATCATCTTTCCGCACGGCGTCCCCGTCACGATGCTCGACGCGACTCAGGAGCCGACAAAGGACCCGACAAAGAACCCGACGAAGAACCCGACGAAGGAGCCGAAAAAGGACCCTGGATCGCTCACCTCATCCGGCGACGCACCGCGCGCGAAAGGAGTTGAAGCGGTGTCCACCAAGGCGGAAGCGGGGTTGTCCAACGAGGCCGGCATCCTTGTGGAGCAGGCCCGTCAAGCCAAGCCGGTGGACGAGGATGAGAATCTTTTGGGGACCACCAGCGCTCGCCCCGCCAAGGCCGATCTGACCGCCGAAAAGAAATCTGAGCCATGACTAATCTCACCATTCTTTGGCGTCATTTGCTCACCATGAAGATCATCCCCATGACGCTGACAAGCCTTCGTCAACGACTGAAAAACTGTCGGGAAAGGCAGGGTCTGACATGGAGAACCGGAGAACCGGAGAGAGCCAGAGAGGTGATATCTCTGGCTTTTTTTCCTTTCTGCTTCGCCGTTTTCTCCGGTTCTCCGATCCTCCATGTGAGTAGTGTTTTTTCCAGACAGCTTCTGACCAGTTCCGGGGCGTGGGGTTATTCAAGCTTAGACGGTCCTGGAAAAGAAATCTGCCATTTATCACGTGGCGAAACTTCCCCGTCCGCAAGGCAGATTAAGATGGGTTTCGCACGATTGATTGGGCAGTCATGACGTTCGCAAGTTGGTGTTTAGTCGTCGGCGGGGTACTGGTGGTCATGGCCCTGGCCGCATCGGTCCTCCGGCGGCTACCACTGTCGGCCGCGATGATCTACATGGGCGTCGGGTACGCCCTTAGTTCGGCCGGGGCCGGCCTGTTCGTGGTGGACCCAGTGACGGATGCCAAGTTCCTTGAACACCTGACCGAGGTGGCGGTCATCGTCTCGTTGTTCACCGCCGGACTGAAACTTCGGGTGCCGCTGTCCGACCGGCTGTGGCGATTCCCGGTCCTGTTGGCGACTGCCTCGATGACGGTGAGCGTCGGGCTGGTAGCGGCCGTCGGGGTGTTCGCCCTCGGCCTGCCGGTCGGGGCGGCGGTGCTGCTCGGGGCGATCCTCGCCCCCACCGACCCGGTGCTGGCGGCAGACGTGCAGGTGAAGGAGGTCGGCGACCGGGACAAACTGCGGTTCTCCCTGACCGCCGAGGCCGGACTCAATGACGGGACGGCGTTCCCATTCGTCATGCTCGGCCTGGGCCTGCTCGGGCTGCACGACCTCGGCGCCGGCTGGTGGCGCTGGTGGACGATCGACGTCGCCTGGGCGATCGCCGCCGGACTGGGAATCGGGTTCGGCCTCGGCACCTTGGTGGCGCGGTTGGTGTTGTACTTGCGGAAGACCCACCAAGAGGCGGTCGGGCTGGACAACTTCCTGGCCCTTGGGGTGATCGCCCTGTCCTACGGGGTGGCCGTGCTGTTCGGGGCGTGGGGGTTCCTGGCGGTGTTCGCCGCCGGATTGGCCCTGCGACATGAGGAGATGCGGCACACCGGGCATCGCCCGGCCGAGGACATCAAGGGGACGGACGGCACCGAGTCGAACGCCGTCCACTCCGAGAAGGCTCCGGCGTTCATGACCGAGGCCATCCTCGGGTTCAATGAGCAGGTCGAGAAGGTGCTGGAGGTAGCCGCCGTCGTGGTCCTCGGGGCACTCCTCGCCTCCACCCATCCGACGTGGGCGGCGGCCGGGCTGGCGGCGGTTCTATTCCTGGTCGTCCGTCCGGCGTCGGTGTTCGTCGGGCTGGCTCCGATGCGGGGGTGGACTGTCCGCAGGTGGTTGGCCGGTTGGTTCGGGGTCCGCGGAGTGGGGTCGCTGTACTACCTGGCCCACGCCACCGAGTTCGGGTTGCCGGACGGCTTGGCCCGATCTCTGGCCGACCTAGTGGTGTGGACCGTCGCCCTGTCGGTGGTCGTGCATGGGGTGTCGGTCACCCCCATCATGGACCGCTACGGCGATTGGGCCGAGCGACGAAAAGGTCGGGGCGTCGCACCCAGCGCCCCGCCGCTGTAGGGCCGTTGGCGCGCGTCGATGGGTGCCGCAGGCGAGGCGGATGTATCGGGATTCAGGATTTGTTTCCGCAATGAATCGGGCGAGGTGCTCGCCTGCGCAGATCCGGCGCCGTACGGCCCGGAAAAGAAGGGGGGAGATATGTCCATCGTGATGCTTATTGCCAAAGGGCTCGGGCTCACCGTCGTGGTCGGCCTATGCGTCCTCGCCTGGCTGACCCTGGTGCCCTGGCGGTCGCGGTGGATCCGCATGTGGGATTATCCACGCGGTCAAATATTGATCCTCCTGATCTTGACCGTCCCTGGCGTGGGCTACTGGGTCTGCACCAATTCTGGCCCACTCGGGTATGGGCTCAGCATGCTCACCGTCAGCTCGATCGTGCTTTTGTGCTGGGAGATATTTCCCTATACCACCCTGAGCCGAAAAGAGACCCCGACGGCTTCCGCGACCGGGCAACAGAATGGCATTCGTCTGCTCAGCAGCAATGTTTTGATGGAGAACCGCGACTACGGCCGTCTGTGCGCGTATATCACCCAGGAATCCCCGGATGTCCTGGTGGTTCTGGAGGTCGATCCGGCGTGGCTGTCCGCCCTGGCGTCGGTCACCGCGGCATATCCGCATCGTTTTGAGCATCCGCTGGATAATCGCTATGGCATGGCGATCTATTCGCGCTTCGCGGTCCGCTCCGGCGGCATCCGTTTTCTCCTGCGCGATGACCTGCCATCAGCGAAGCTGGAATTGGTTCTGCCCGATGATCGCCTCATCACGCTCTATGTCGTGCATCCGCCCCCGCCCGCGCCCGGTGAAGCCCCGGACTCCATCGCACGGGATGCGGAATTGGCGATTATCGCCCAAGAAGCACACGCGGATCCACACCCCTGCATCGTTCTCGGCGATCTCAATGACGTCGCCTGGTCGCATAGCACGCGCCTGTTCCAGCGCCTAGGAAATATGTGCGATCCGCGTATCGGTCGCGGCATGTTCAATAGTTTCCATGCGGGGCACTGGTGGGTGCGCTGGCCCCTCGACCATGTTTTTCTCTCCCCGCATTTTGCTTTGAAGACCATGCACCTGGGACCGGTCATCGGCTCGGACCACTTCCCGGTCGTGGTCGATTGCGTACTGGAAAGCACCGCGGTCGGCTCTGCCCCAAGGCCGCAGGCCAAAGACGCCGAGGAATCGCAGCGTCTGATCGCGTATGCGCATAAGCATCAGCTTCCGTTGTCGGAGGATGAATAAGCGCATGCCGCGAGCCAGGGTAGCGCTGCGCACGGATGCTTGCCGGGTCTACGAGTCGGACGCATCGTATTGGATAACTTATTTCTCAGCGTGATCGCTCGCATCGCTCAGCGCCGGTACTTGGTGTTGGTATCGGCGATCGGATCGTCCACCAAACCCACGCGATGAGTAGGACCTGCAAGGGTAAGCGAACCCAGAGCAAGGCGATCGGAACCTCCAAGTGCGGGAGCTGAATCTGATGCATCGCCATGGAGAGATTCGCCGGAAAGACCGCGATCAGCAGTACGATCAGGCCGATGCCCGCAAGACGCCGAGTCGCCGGAATCAGCATCCCGAGACCACCCGCCATCTCGGCCAAGCCACTGACGAGGATGAGTGCCATCGGCCATGGCAAGTAGGGAGGCATGATCAGTAGGTAACTCTCCGGGGCACGCAGGTGATTCGCTCCTGCGAGTATGAAGATCGCACCAATCAGGACCCAGCTGAGCGTGCGAAGTTTGTTCGGTAGTGAGCTCATCGAGAAACGGCCCAAGCCAGGAAGCGTTCGAGATAGTACAGAGACATTTGTGCGCCAGGGCCGTTTGGGAAGCGATCAAATGCGTGTTCAGCCCACGGCAATTCCAACAGCACCACGGGAGTGCCGGTGGCTTCAAGTCGATCGTGCAGCTGTCGTTGGAATCCGATAAGCACACCATGGTCTGCCACCGCGGCGATCAGCAGTGTCGGCGGCAATGCCCGTGTCGCATAGGAGATGGGCGAGGCCCGAACGTAGGCAACCGCCTGATCCTTGGGCGTGCCATTGAGGTAATCTCGCAGGAGAGCGCGCACATGGAGTGGATCAGGCCAGGGTGGTTCTCGGTAGCCTTTCACGAGATCGACCGGTCCGTACCAACTGACAACCGCACGGATCGACGGATCAGGCCGCTCGTAGGCCGCGACGAGGGCGAGTTGTGCGCCCGCCGAACGCCCCATCAGGATTAGCCGCGACGGGTCGCCGCCTGAATCCGCCGCATGTGCGGTGACCCAAACGCGCGCGGCTTGGACATCATCGAGCGCCCCAGGGAATGGAGTGGCGGGGGCTAGTCGGTAGGCGATCGAGTAGACGAGGTACCCATGCGCAGCGAGGTACCGATGACATGCGGCACCTTCCGAAACGGAACCGCCGCTCCAACCACCGCCATGCATGGCGATAATGACGGGCTGTGGGCGCCCTTCCTCAGAACGCTGGTAGCGAATCCCTGAAAGAACAACCCCGTCTGCACCTGGAATGGCAACGTCGGTCTCGATCACGGGTGCGTGCGAGAGACCAAGGATCGCGTCCCCAATCGCATAGGCATGCGCTCGAACCTCGTTCCGATCAATCGCGGGAATGTGCTCGTTCCAGATAGGACCACAGGCTCGGGCCAGAGCGGAATCAGCCTGTGAGATCGTCCTCGGGATCAGGGACAATGGCATCACACCGATGAAGCCCGCTACCACAGCCATGATGATGGTGACGGACTTCAGCCGTTTTCGCGACGGAATCAGGAGTCCTACCACCGCGGTGATCACTCCGGCGATGGCGATCCAGAGTCCACCTTCGGTCGCTAGGATGCGCAGCGCCACCATGCCGATGACAAAAGGGGGGATAACTGCGTGGAGGGCGACGGTCAGCAGAATCGCTGAAAAAATGCAGGCGGACCATCGACCAATGCTGACTAGGCGATCAGGAAGTGGCTTCATACGGTCTTCGCGAGCGAGCGACGGCCATTGTGGTCTCTCTGCACGTCCAACGCCCCGACCGCATTCATGAAACGTGTCTCCTTACGCCCACAAGTTCTTTCCGGGCGAAATCGTTCAAGGCACAGCCGAAGCACGCGACACGATCACCTGTTGGAAGTCCTGGCGGCATAGACTTTATTCACGGTATCACGTTGAGCACCGATGATTCCTCACTGGAAGTTATCTGGGTTCCGCCATCTAACTCCATGGCTCGGCGATAGGATTGGGAAGCATCGAGATCATCGGTTTTTACGGATACCTGAGCCAGGGAAAGTCCATTGCGATCCGTGCTGGCGATCATGATCGCCTCATTGGGAGCGCCCACGGCAAGAAGATGCTGTCGCAGCACTTCAATAAGCGGTTCACTCGTGGCTAAGGCAGAAATGGTATAACGCATAGGGTGGCCCCGCTGTGGTGGAGAGATTGGAAGCGATCCGTCACCCAGCGAGCGCTCAGTGAGGGTGCCTGATCTGGTGCTGCGCCTATCTCTGGCACCTCGGCGATGGGATTGGCAACGGGAATGACGGTGAGCTCGGACATGATGCCTCATCCCCACCGCATGACGATAGGTCGGTGGTCCGCAGAATCTGAGCGCAACTTATGCCATTGGGGACCATCGTTGATCTGTGGATGCGTAACCCCCCAGGATCTCGAGGACTCCCACCTCAGGGCGGGTACATTTTTCGACCTCACCTTCGTTACGGTCGCGTCTGCTTGGGTCGTCATGCGGTCCTCGGGTTGGGAAGTCGTTCGTGGATGGTGCCAGAAAACTTGCCGGCCTTCGATGCCACTTTCCAATTTGCGAAACGATTAGGACGTTACCCAGTCTTCAGAACGCTGTGGAAGAGTTTTTTGAATATCATAACGCAATTCAGCGTCGTGACTACGATTGAAAGTACCATGACAGCCACCAAAAATATTTCGACGATTATCTATGTTGAGGACAATCAGGGTGACGCCCTCCTGCTAAAGGAGGCGCTGACAGAGCGGCACCACGATGCCACTCTTGTGATCGTTGAGAACGGGGCCAAGGCCTTGCATTATTTTGAAGTCAAAGCGACGGTTAAGGACGTTCCACCACCGCACTGCATATTGCTGGATACCCACCTGCCTGTAGTCACCGGATTACAGCTAATCGAGTTTATCCGTGGATCTGAAACCTACAAAGATACGCCAGTGTACATCTTTGCATCCGAGCATGAATATACCGCCCTTAAAAAAGACACGGTAATTTCTCCCGAGAGTTTCTTGGTGAAGCCCATGGTCTGGGAAGGGTTTTTGGAATTGGCCGATCTGCTGATGAAAAGCGCCGATGCGAACAGGAAAAACCTCCAGGCGTCGCCAACAGACGATAAGCCGGAAGTGCATGCGGAAGGCGAACTGCGCCTTCATCCCTAGGCAGGGCTTCGAGCAGCCCTCTTAGCGCCAGCACGCCGCCCGCAGACGCGCCGATGACGACGAGATCGCAATGCGGCTTGGCGTTGTTCACACCGCAGTCAGCCGCCCCGAAGCACTCGATAGAGTCGTTGATTTTGGCAGCGTAAAGCTGAAGGTCGATCCGACATCGAGTTGCGATTCGACCCAGATGCGCCCGCTATGGTGTTCGACAATCTTCTTGCACGTTGCCAGTCCGATGCCGGTCCCTGGGTACTGCTTCGCGGAATTAAGTCGTTGGAACATTTGGAAGATTTTTCCGAAGTGCTCCTGTTCCATGCCGATGCCGTTGTCGGCGACCGCGAAGGTCCACTCGTGCTCTGACTCTACTGCGCTGACGTGCACGGTCGCTGGTCGCTTGTCGCTGCGGAACTTTAAGGCGTTGGAAATCAGGTTCTGAAACAACTGCGTCAACTGCTCGGCGTTCGCAATGACTTTCGGCAGATGGTCCTCGGTGATCGTTGCTTTAGCTTCCTCAATCTTGTGCTTGAGGTTCGCCAGCGCGTTGTGCAGCGAGATGTCGGATTCGGCCAGGGTGAAACCAGACCCTTGATGTCCAAGTCGTGAGTACGCCAGGATGGCGTTGATCATAACTGACATGCGTATGGCACCCGAAGTCACAAATCCCATGTATAGGCGCGCCTTATCATCGAAAGTCGCGGCATATCCGCGCTCAAGCAACTGGATGTAGTTCGAGATCATGCGCAGCGGTTCTTGCAAATCGTGCGAGGCCACGGCGGCAAATTGGTCAAGCTCGGCGTTGGAACGAAGCAGTTCTTGGGACGTCGATTTGAGGTCATCCGCCACGCGGTTTTGTTCCGTGATATCAGCGATCACCAGCACGATACGCGGCTGGGGAAGTACCCCCTGGAGTCGGCGAGCATTCATCAGCATGGTTCTGCGGCCGATTTTGCTGAAATCATGGGTCACCTGAAAATCATCGAAGGCCGAGTTGTGAGGCAGGATGTCCTCTAGAAGACGTCGCAACTCCGGTATGTCCCACTGGCCATTTCCGAGTTGGTAGATTCGCCTACCGAGCGTGTGCTCGGCCGTTACGCGAAACGCAGTCAAGAAGGCCAAATTGGCGCTCTCGACGTTGAGTTCGGCATCCAACACCAGAAGTGGGTAACGCATCGTCTCAACGATAGCTGCGGTCAATTCCATGGTCTTGGCAAGTGACTGGTTGCTGTTTCGCAGCTCCTCATTGACGGTGATCAGCTCTTCGTTGGTCGCGTCCACTTCCTCCTTCGCGGTTTGCAGTTCCTCGTTCGTGCTGCGGAATTCCTCATTGGTGGAAGACGTTTCTTCCGTTGCCGCTCGGAGTTGTTCCGCAAGGGTGCGGTTCTGCTCGCCGAGGGATTGAATGTGCCCCGTTGCGGCGGTCAGCTCGGTGCGCAGTTGCAGAACCTCACGGGCGTCGGCTGACATCCGGGCGTCATGAGCAGGAGCCCCTGCTGGTGCAGACGGCGCGGTAGGAATGGTTTTGTCCTGTTCCTCGAGCAAGATCAAAAATGAACCAGCATGCCCGTCAGGCATCAGAACAGGAATGACCTCGAAGGCGATTTCGCGGAAGTGTTCCCCCCGCCGCATCGGTACCCGCTCACGACGAACGGGAACCTTATGCTCGATGGCTTCGCTGATCGCCGACTTGAGCGCATCGGCGACACCGAACGGGACCATGGTGAGGAGATGGAGGCTCGCTTCGCCTTGAGCCGGTTCGAGGAACGAATGCGTCTGCCCCCGGAATTGGATGATGTCCATCGACTCATTGATCAGCACCCCGGCAGGAGCGAAGCGTCCGAGAACGATTCGGTCAGCGGCGCGCTGAAAGTCGCTCACGGTGGGAGTTGAGGGGTGTGCTGGGGGCTGCATGTCCGGATTCACTTCGCGCTTGATGGTAAGAGGAGGCAGGCCGATATGGCGAGTCGTCTGCATTTTCTTGAAGATGCGCTTCTTTTCATCGACGGTTCCGAACATGTGGGACGATCGCCCGACCGACTCCGCCGACCCGAGTAGCAGCATGCCACCTGGCTGCATGGCGAAGTGGAAGGTGCGAAAGACCTTGGCCTGCAGGGCCGGCGCCAGATAGATGAGCAGGTTGCGGCAACTGATCAGATCAATCTTCGAGAAGGGTACATCAGCGGTCACATCGTGCTTGGCGAATACGCACAGATCACGGACAGACTTATGGATCCGATAGCCAAGCGGCTCGATGGTGAAGTAGCGTGCAAGTCGATCGGGTGGGATGTCCGTGACGGCCGCCGCGGAGTAGCAGCCGGCTCGCGCCCTGGACAGCGCCCACTCGCTGATGTCGGAGCCGAACATCTGGATGGACGGGCTCGACGGGGAGCCTCTGAGATACTCCAACAGCTCGATGGCGATCGAATACACTTCCTGGCCGGTCGAGCACCCTGCCACCCAGATGCGAATGGGATCAGTCGATAGGCGCCCTTTCGTGAGCGCTGGGAATATGAGCGTTGGCAGGGCCGCGAACGTGGCTCCGTCGCGGTAGAAGCTCGTCACGTTGATGAGTAGATCCTTGACCAACGCGGTGGTTTCCTCTGGATGCCCCGCGATGTACCGCTCGTACTCTGCGAGCGACGGCAGATTGAGCAGGCCGAGACGTCTCAGAAGCCGACGCTTGATGGTCGTGGGCCGGTACTGCGAGAAGTCGATTCCCACACGCGTCCGTACCATGTCGATGATCGCGCTGATGGGCCGTTCGTCCTCTGGAAGCGCGGCGATGTCGTCTGCGCCGTCGGTATCGTCGGTCCCCGCCAGCACGGGGAGTACTTCACGTATGGCTGGGAAGCCGTTGTGGGCGAGCTTCTCAATTTCCTGGGCGATCTCGTCTGGCGGCAGGACGACATCGACGCAGCCGTTTTCGATGGCATGTTTCGGCATGCCGCCGTGCTCGGCGGTGTCGTCCTGAGCGAAGGTGAGGCCCCCGGAAGCTTTGATCGCGGCGAGGCCAAGGGTGCCATCGGTTCCCGTGCCTGATAGGACTACGCCGATGATCCGGCCGGGGCGGGCGCGGGCCAAGGATTGGAAGAAAAAGTCGATCGACAGGTGTGGTTTTGGCGCTTCATCGCGTGGGGCTGTGCGCAGGATTCCCTGCTCGACCGTGAGGCTGGTGTTGGGCGTGATGATGTAGATGTGATCGGGAAGTAACTCCACACCGTCATTGGCTGGGTGGATCGGCAGGCTGGTGAGACGTGATAGAATGTGGGGCAGTTGACTGTCGTGAGTCGGGTCTAAGTGCTGGATGAAAACGAACGCCATGCCCGTGTTCGTGGGCAGCTTGGAGAGGAAGCTTGTCAGGGCATCCAAGCCGCCAGCGGATGAGCCAACGCCGACGATCGGGAACGGGGCACCGTCTGACGCCGCCGTCAACGGCTCAGGAGACATTACGCCCACCAAGGCGCGTCGCTGGTCGGCGTTCTTGGAGCTCGTCGGTTTTTTGCAGACGTGATCGACCTCGACGTGGCCTTTGGGAGTGCGGTTATGCTGGTATCGACATCCATGAGGTAATCCGGGGGTGTGTGAGCGTTGAGAAGTCACCGAGCCAAGACGCCGCTTCCCGAACGGATATACTAAACCAGGGAAAATTAGCCACCCCGCGATCGCTTCGCTAATCAACAAACAGACGAGGACTGCTGCCCGGCAAAGGACGCTGCATGTAACCAGTCGCTAGCTCAATCTTCGCCTCGGAATGCAGGGTGTGGCCACTCTGCACCGATCATGCTCCGTTCGATTGCCGGCGCGTGGTCGCTACTGTCGGGATAAGAGCGGTTGTAACGGCGATGAGCAATTGGCACGAATAGCGCCAAATCAGTGCCGAACGTTGAACGACGCGGCACGTGAGTTGGGACGAACGAGTGGTGTGAAAAAACCGCTGCTACCGTGCCCCGCCCTCGTCGACAGCGGCGGCGTCAGCCGATCAGTTTGGTACTCGCCATGGCCTGCGGCCACGCTGCTAGCCGGATGCCCGAAGCGCATCCGGCTAGCAGCGTTCGCCCTCCGCGCCAAAGTGATCGTCTTTCTAAGCCTCATCGTCGTTCGCGGTGGAAACGATCCAGGGCCATGACGAATGGAGATGCATGTGTTTGGCACCCCGTCAGGGGGGGGGCATGGAAATAGCCCGGCACTTCAGTGCCGGGAACAGGGCGTCCATTATCAGTCGAGTCTCGGAGGGACGGCTGAAATTATCAGGCATTTCAGCCGTCCCTCCGGGACTCTGGAGGCTCTTTCGTTCGGATTCCCAGCACTGAAGTGCTGGGCTATTCTCAATGCATCCCTCCGGGATGCTGAAGCCCGACCACCTATCGATTGGCGAAAACATCCACCACGAACGACGAGGTACCCTTATCTAAGTGCCCCGAAGAGGTGTGTCTCGCTCGACGCTGACCGCGCTCGCTCGGCAAATGGTTTTTGAAACCACTCTTCAGGAACAAAGCTGCGGGGTGGGCATCGATGTGCTCACCCTTACCCACCCGCAGCTTTTTCCGTCAGACGAGGACGAGTTCGCGATCATGCTCGCGAACGAAACCCGCCCGCGAAGTAAATGATCACGGCGATCAGCAGGACGAGGCCGATGGCGCCGCCGCCAAACGCCGGTCCACCAAAATAGAATCCACCGCCACCGAACAACAGCAGCAGGACGAGAACGATTGCGATGAGTGGCATGGGAGACTCCTGGGTTTGAGGTCGGACTGAAAAAAATGGGGAGAAGGACGACTTCGGCCTTGCCGATTAAGGGTCCGGTACGGACCTCAATCCGGCAGTGCTGGCACCTTCGCCTTGTTCCGTCAGGCTGACGCCCGGTGGCTACCGCGTTGGTTCACTCCGATCGTTCTCCTCCCCCAAAGCGGAGAGAAAAATGGGAGACAGACGAAAGTGACTTAACCGTGGATTTCTCCTGGGCGGAGTTTCCGTGGTGTGATGTCAGGCGCTCCGCTTGTGCGTCGAGGTTCTGAGTGCCACTGGGGCAGTCATGGTTCGATGCGTGAAGCGCACGCTGTTCGTCTGTCTCCCGCTGAGGCTATAGCGACCCGCGTGCCAATCGGACAGGCCCGATGGCGGTGCGCGAGGCCGGGTCGGGGTGTCGGGTGTTGCGCAATCGACCACCACGCCCGGATGACCAATGCAATGTGCCAGATACGGGATACGCCGGTCGGTACGGCCCTCGCGATCCTGGAATGCGGCAGCGGATTCTGCGTCTACTTCACTTCCAGCGGCGCCGTCAACAGACACCGCGCGTAATCATCATCATAATCCGCGTCATAGAACATCCGGTTCGCATCCGCCGCGTGTTTGCTTTTGGTCAGGTAGGCGTCCTTGACGTTCTTCCAGCGCGGGGTGTCGAGCGACCATTCGTTCCAGTCCTGGTCGAAGGCGGTGGCTTTGGCTTGTTGGCAGACCCAATTCGCCTGCGCCCACAGGTCGTCGAGCGTACCCGTGGTCGGCGTCGTCGGGTCGTCGGCCCAATCACTTGCCACGGTGGAGGTCAGCTTCGCCGGATCGACCCACGCGCGTGGTCCGACGGCGGCGACAGAGATATAGACGCTACGGTCGTATTGGTAGAGCTTGAGGTGATCGAGCAGCGCCTTGCGTGCGCTGCGATCGGTCGCGGCGGTGGGCGTTTCCATGGTTGGGCCGTAGGATGCGAACGGGATCGGCAGTGTGCCGGGAGCCATCGCCGTGGTGGCGCTCGGCGGCGTCGGCCATGCGCCATCGATCCAACCAGGAACCGTCGGCGTCGGCGCGGAGCGCCATGTCGGCTGGTATAACGCCGACGCGACCACCAGCGGATGGCCCCAGGCGTCGTTCCATGACTCGCTGGTCTTGCGGTTGGTGAGGTACTGGGTCTCCGCCCACGTCGCATCGCTTTGCTTGCTCGGCAGGATGCCGGCGATCTTCAGCAGTTTGCGCGTGTTGAAAGGCGAGAGGTCGCGCAGGCGGAAACGTTCGGGCCCCATCAACGTGCTGCCGGTGCCCACCGCGCTCGGATCAGGGAATCGTTTGCCCCACGGGAACGCCAGGTGGCCACGGCCGCGCCAGCCCCAGGTGCCGTAGTCAAGCGCGCTGAGTGGCGGCGGACGTTTGCCCACCGTCGGCAGACCGGCGGCAGCACCAGTGGCGGCGGGATCGGGTGGCCCGAAGAGGATGATGCCACCGAGCCCAGGTTCGCTGTCGGGCGGTGTCGCGCTGGCCTGATGTTCGCTGAGTTGCTGCAGACGAAAGGTCGCCGAGCCCTCGTTCTGACCAATCAGGCTCAGATTCGCCTCGATGGCTTTGATCCGGGTGGTGGTGGTGCTGATCTTCACCATCTCCCGCACGGGGCTGATCAAGCTGATGATCAACCCGGCGAGCACCAGGATGATGGTAATCACCATCAGCAGTTCGATGAGGGTGAAGGCACGGATGGGTCTGGTGGTCACGCGAGCGGTCCTGCCAGGGGACGTTTCCGGCAGTGGCAATCTGGACAGGCGAGGCCGTCATGACGCGCGGCTGTCAGTGACGCGCGAACGGCGCGCTAATGCTGGAAAGACGAAGACTCGACGGGAAGAAAAAGGCTCTTTGTCGTTCGGGGTGGATGTTTTCGCCAATCGATTGGTGGTATGGCTTCAGCATCCCGGAGGGATGCCATGAAAATAGCCCAGCACTTCAGTGCTGGGAATCCGGACGAAGAACCCCCAGAGTCCCGGAGGGACGGCTGAAATGCATGGTAATTTCAGCCGTCCCTCCGGGACTCGACGAGTAATGGAAACCCTGTTCCCGGCACTGAAGTGCCGGGCTATTCCCATGCCGCCCCTGACGGGGCGCAAAATACAGCCATCTCCATTCGTCATTGCCCTGGATCGTTTCCACCACGAACGACGAGGAGCCAAAAAAAACCTAGCCACAGAGCCCGCAGAGTGACAGAGGAAGGCCGTGTTCTTCTCCTCTGTGGGCTCTGTGGGCTCTGTGGGCTCTGTGGGCTCTGTGGGCTCTGTGGGCTCTGTGGGCTCTGTGGG
>JACDEI010000087.1 GCA_013816485.1 Planctomycetota bacterium | reverse complement strand
GGCGCCGGACATTATCTATCCGGCTCACGATCACCTCAATTCCCCAGCCCCGCAGGAAGGCAGCTTAAGAGGAAGGGAGGAGAAAAGAGACTTACAAGGCACGAAGACACGAAGACGAGAGAAGAAGTGTCGTTTCGACCGCTTGTGCGGTGATTCCTTGGTGCCTTCGTGCCTTCGTGGCGGAAATTTTTTCCGGTAGCCTGGCTTAGCTTTACGCCATTGGGCCAGGCCCGGACAACATCGCTTGGACTGTCTGACGCGATATGGAAACGAGCGGAAGACCGAACCGTCTACTGCAGATTGCAGTGATTTTGTGATGGTTGCATCGCTGACGCTCATGTAAGTTTTAGCGCGTGAAAACGACCCATACTACATGAACACCACGCTCACATCCTCACGTCACCAGCTTCCGTGGTCAGAGCCATTGCGGCGCACTGAGTTGACGACACTGCAACTGAATCTAGGGAGATTTTGCAATCTCGCTTGTACCCATTGCCACGTCGAAGCTGGCCCCAAACGAACGGAGATGATGCCGCTCGCCGTGCGTGAGCGGGTGATTGCGTGGATCCGGGAGCATCGCCCGGCGGTGGTCGATATGACCGGTGGCGCACCGGAACTGATCCCTGGATTCCGCGAGTTGGTACAGGCGGCACGAGCAGTGGGTTGCCAGGTCATCGATCGCTGCAATCTCGCCGTACTGGATGAGCCTGGACAAGAAGACCTGATCGACTTCCTAGTGGAAAATGAGGTCACGGTAGTGGCGAGTATGCCGTGTTATTTGTCGGACAATGTCGATCGTCAACGTGGGCGTGGAACCTATGACCGCTCAATCCGCGGTCTGCAGCGCCTCAATGCCGCAGGATGTGGTCGTGATGGCCAACTGCCGCTGTATCTGGTCTACAATCCGGGTGGTGCGTCGCTGCCGCCAGCGCAAGACGCTCTCGAACGGGACTACCGCACACGGCTGCAAGATGACTGGGGCATAACCTTCACTGGGTTGTGGTGCCTGGCAAATGTCCCCATTACGCGCTTCCGTGCTTTTCTAGAACGCAGCGGGAAATTAGCGGACTACGAAGAGCTCTTGTGGCAGAGTTATAATCCAGCGACCTTGGAAGGCGTGATGTGTCGTTCGACCGTGAGTGTCGATCATCGTGGCCGGGTGTACGATTGTGATTTCAATCTCGCGCTCGGCCTCGACATGGGTGATGTTGCGGTCGATTCAAATACGCCACGTCATTTGTGGGATATCACGCCTACGCGCTTGTCAGGCAAAACCATCGCGACGGGCACTCATTGTCTGGCTTGTACCGCTGGCTGTGGATCCAGTTGCACCGGTGCCGTCGCTCCAACGCCCACTCTATGAACATCACTGCCGCAATCGGCGACCAACGCTCCGCGGCGTTGGTGATTTTGGCACGGGCACCAGAATTGGGCTTGGTCAAAACCAGGCTGGCGGCTGATCTGGGTGCCGAACGAACCTTGGCGGTTTATCGGCACCTGTTGACGATGGTGGCAGACCTTGCAGCACAGTGGTCAGGCCCGGTCACGCTGGAGACCACCGGCGCAGAATCGGCCTGGCTGGGTTCGGGTTTGGAGCATTTACCACGGCGAGTTCAGCCTGCTGGTGGGCTTGGAACACGGATTCGCGCGGGCTTGGAGCACGGCTTGCAGCTCGCGCCACACGCGGTGATCATCGGAACGGATTGCCCTGCGTTACGTCTATCGCATTTACACGACGTAGCTGCTGGCCTGCAGACCCAGGCCGTTGCCTTCGGTCCAGCTGAAGACGGCGGGTATTGGAGCGTGGGCGTAAGCACTGCTGCGGTCATTCCGCTGGTGACGGCAGAGGAATTGCCGTGGTCTGAGACCAGTTTGTTAGCGGTATCGCGGCAGCGTCTCGCTGCGGCTGGTATTGGTTATTATCTCGGACCAACGCTTGCTGATTGTGATACCGTTACGGATCTTCAGCAGGCGATAGCGGCAGGAGTGCTCCATGCGATACCTGACTAATGTGCCCGTGGCCAAGCGATGAAACGGAGCTGGTGGCGTCGTCGTCAGGCCTTTGCTGGTCATCGTCCGCCGACGGTATTCGCCTACGATCTGGTCGTCATCGGCGGCGGTGCGGCTGGCTTAGTGGCATCAGCAATTGCTGCGGCCGTCCGTGCGCGCGTTGCCTTGGTCGAACGTGCCGACATGGGTGGTGAGTGCCTGAATACCGGCTGCGTGCCATCGAAAGCGCTCATTCGCTGTGCTCGTGCCGCCGCAGAAGCCAGGTCGGCAGTGACCTACGGCATTCACCACGGCGATGTGACGATCGATTTTGCTGCCGTGATGGCCTACGTACGTGGCGCCATCACGGCTATCGCACCACACGACAGCGAAGAACGGTTTCGTAGTTTGGGAGTCGAGGTGGTGCGTGGCGATGCCGTGGTCAGCGATCCCTGGACGGTTGTCGTGGGCGAAAAGCGTCTCACCGCCCGCGCCATCATCGTCGCGACGGGTGCATCGCCCAAGGTACCCGATATCCCTGGGCTTGCTGCGTCGGATCCGCTGACCAGTGATTCGGTCTGGGGATTAACGGCCTTGCCTGCTCGATTGGCCATTATCGGCGGTGGTCCCATCGGCTGCGAACTGGGACAGGCGTTCGCGCGTCTCGGTTCGCAGGTTACGATCATCCATGCGGGTTCCCATCTGCTTGAGCGTGAAGACGACGACATTGCCGCCCTCATCGGCACGGCACTAGCAGCGGATGGTGTGCGGTTGGTGCTCGGGCAACGGGCAGAACGAGTGGAGCGAAGTGATGCAGGATGGTGTGTCATTGCTGGTGACCAACGTGTTGCCTGCGATCGCATCTTGGTGGCATTGGGTCGCGTGCCGCGCATCAACGGTTTTGGCCTCGATCAGCTTGGTGTGCGTCTGACGAAATCCGGTGCGCCAGAAACCGATGACTGTCTGCGGACCACTATCCCCAGCATCTTTGCGTGCGGCGATGTTACCGGTCGTCAGCAGTTCACGCATGCGGCTGCTCAACAAGCCTGGGCTGCGACAGCGACAGCGTTAGCCGATCCCATCAAGTCATTCCCGTATGATGATCAGGTGTTGCCGTGGGTTACCTACACCGCACCGGAATGTGCGCGCGTCGGCCTGTCAGAACGGCAGGCCACTGAACAACACGTCGAGGTAGAGATCACGCGTTACGAACTTGCGGAGCTGGATCGTGCCATCACCGAAGGCGCTACCACCGGCATGGTGAAGATCTGCAGTGCGCCCGGTAGCGGTAAAATTCTTGGGGTCGCCATTGTTGGAGCCCATGCGGGCGAGACGATCGCCGAGTTTTCGTTGGCGATGAAGCGTGGGCTAAAGCTCAAAGATTTAATCAGTACGGTGCATGCCTATCCAACCTGGGCAGAAGCAGCTCGTAATGCCGCCTTGGCGCATCAACGAGCCCATGTCCCACAACGCGTGATTGCGCTGCTGGGACGGTATTTTACCTGGCGTCGCCAACGCCGCCTGGGGTGGTTGCTCGCGGTCACCATGATGCTGCTCATTGCCGGTGGTGTGGCACTGTGGTGGTTCGTGTTGTGAGGCGTGAGGTAACTCCGATGGCGACAGTGCGCTTACGGCGTCGGTCAGCGAAAACTCGCCATGAAGCGACGATCGATGGTGTCTTTCAGCCACCAGGCGAGTCGACCACGCCACCACCACGTACCCCACAGCGCTAGGCCCATGCCAGACCCCAGATTCATGATCGACAGCCACCGCTTTTGTGGGCGGTAGGATATAAGTGGTCGGCTCCACGCCGCTGCGATTAAATTATGTCGCAAACAAGCAGCCTGACGCACGGCTACCACGCCCAAACGCGGCAGGTGTTGTGATTGCATGTGGGCACAATCGCCAGCAGCAAAAATATTCGCATGCCCAGTCACAGCCAAGGTTGAGGTGATCTGAATCGCACCGTCGGCGGATAATGGCAGGCCACTGCGCTGCCCCAGGCTGACAGATTGGAGACCAGTTGCCTGCAACACCACGTCGCCGCTTATCACGAAACCATCGGCACCGCGAACCTGCTGCTGATCGATGGCGGTAATTGTTACGGAGTGGACCCTGACCCCACGCTGTTGCGCCAACGCCATGACCGTTGCGCGGGCGTGCGTTGGCAGCATCGCCAGATGGTGCTTCGCACACCAATGGACCTCGCCGCGAGCACCGACCAAGGTGGCGGCATTCAGTGCAATCTCGCAGCCGCTCATGCCACCGCCGACCACCACGACGTGGCAACGCTGACCAGCCCGGATCAGCGTTTCGCAGCGGCGACGGGCATGATCCAATCCGACGAGCGGCTTGGCCTGGATGGCGTGATCTTGCGCACCGGTGACCGTGGCCATTGCGGTTCCACTGCCGATATCGATCGACAACACGTCATAGGGCAGGCGAGTGCCATCCTCATGGACCACGTGCTGGGCTGCGTGATCTATAACCTGCACGTGTCCTGGAATGAACGTTGCACCGACGCGTCGGCAGAATGCGGCGACATCGATGCAGTTTGCGCCGATCGCATACGCACTACCCAGGACGCCGGTCGCCATACCTGAATACCACGTGGTTGGTTCGCTGATCAACGTTACCTGACAGCCGGCTGCCAGTAAGCCTCGGGTCTGTCGCAGTAAGGGTAAATGCGCGTGGCCACCGCCAATCAGCATCAGGTGTGGTCGATTCATCACAGGTTCCGCCAAAAATGGACTAAGCGCAGCCGTTGGTGATGCAAGGTGACGGGAAAAATTCCATGGCGACGATAAGCACGACACGACACCGCCACCGGTACGCGGGCTTGAACAAAGGTACCGACCTGCGCCAAGCGCCGGCCCAGATTGCTGGAATCGTAGGGGCCGACGTTGCGAAATCCGGCAGCCAGGGCGGTGCGGCGATGGAAAAACGGCAGCTGATCCATGTAGGCACCGCGCGTCCACGTGGTCCGGATAGTGGCCCACGTATCCAACCAGCGGTGCAGTGCAGCACGATTGCTGGCATGACGGGTCAGGCAGCCAGCAACTGGACGCGAGACGAGCAGGTGCTGTTGTAATCGTGCAAGCGATGTGCTCGTGAGTCTGGCGTCGACTGGCAGGCATAAAACCCAGGTGCCGTTGGCGGCAGCCAATCCGTGATTCAATTGTACATGGCGTCCGCCGCCGCACCGCAACAGCCTGCTCACCACCGCATGGTTGTGGGCGATGCTCATCGTATCGTCATGACTCTCGCCATCGACGACGACGACTTCCGGACAGCTGGGAAGCCGCTGCAGATGAGCGAGAAAAGCAGCTAACGCTGCGGCTTCGTTGCGGACAGGGACCAGCAACGACAGTAGCGGTGGGGTCAAAAGTTCGGATGCATGGCGTGCTGATTCATCTGGCGATCGCAACGGAATGTGCTCACCGCGGAGGGTAGTGGGGTGATCCATTATTCACTCGGAGAATCGTTGGTTGCTCACTGAAAAGGTCCACGACTAGAACCGGGCGATTCCACTGGCGGTGTTCTTCCAGCGTTTGATCTCATCGGCGGTGGTTGGTAGGTCCACCTGGTACAGGAAGCGGATTTCGCCCTGGCAGATGTTGCAACCACTTCGCTGACGGCGGCTGCGCGCACTGCTTCGTGCTGGTGGAGCTGCCGTGCCTGCCACTCGACCACATCGTCATCGCCTGCGGCTTCGCCACGCGCCAGTACCTGACGCGGCAGCTTTCGCCGGCACCTGGGCGTGATGCCTGGGCATTACCAACGTGGGTTGTTGGATGGGAAGGCGCCGCTCGGACGAATGCCGCCTGAGTTCGCACAACGGTGAACCGGACGCCGTTCGCCATTCACTCGTCGCCCTTGCCACTTTCCATCCGGCTCCAGGCTTCCCGCCGATGGCGCTGCAAGCCCCCTACTCCCATTCCGACATCCACAGCCTGATCGCCCTGGCCCTGCGTGAGGACCTCCGTGAAGGTGGTGACATCACCTGCCGTGCGCTGGTGCCGCCGCAGGCACGGCTTGATGGCGTGGTGCGCGCCAAAGCTGCTGGGGTGGTCTGTGGCCTACCCCTCTTCCAACTGGTATTCGATCAACTGGCTGCCGACATGCCGGGCTGCGAAGTGAAGGTCAGCGAAGCCGTCGCCGACGGCACGCGCGTCAATCCAGGCGACATCGTGCTGCGCTGCCGTGGCATCGCCTCGACCATGCTGATCGGTGAACGCACCGCGCTCAACCTCTGCCAACGGTTGTCCGGCACCGCGACCATGGCCGCACGTTACGTCGAGGCGGTCGCGGGAACGCGGGCACAGGTGTTCGATACGCGCAAGACCACCCCAGGGATGCGCCTGCTGGAAAAACACGCGGTCAGTAGCGGCGGTGCGCGCAACCACCGCATCGGGCTCTACGACCAAGTGCTGATCAAGGACAACCACATCGCGCTGATGCCCCCAGGCCCCCTCGGCAGTGGTCCGGCGGAGGCGGTACGGCGTGCGCGCGAGACGCTCGGCGCCGACACCATCATCGAAGTCGAGATCGAGAAACTCGACGACCTCGAACCGGTGATCGCCGCCGGTGCTGACATCGTGCTGCTCGACAACATGGCCCCGGCGCTGATGCGCGAGGCGGTGCAGCGACGTGATCGTGCGGTCAGCGGCAAACGCCGTGTCGAACTGGAAGCCAGCGGCGGCATCACCCTGGAGACCATCCGCGCGGTGGCCGAGACCGGCGTCGAACGCATCTCCACCGGCGCGCTGACCCATTCGGTGCATGCGCTCGATCTATCGATGCGCACCGCGATCGTCGCCAACGGCTGACCAGATGAGCGCGACCTGCCTTCCGTGGCACGGGCGTCCCGCCCGTGGTCGCAGTGCCCAAACCACGGGCGGGACGCCCGTGCCACGGTACCCGCACCAGCACCTGCCGTTTGCTGCGACGTCCTTGCGAGTGCGGAATAACCGATGATCGGCCAGTGGATTTCCCGGCCCGGCCCGGCCATCACGCCGTTGCAAGCGTTGGCACGCGTCGCCGGCGCGAAGGAGATCGCCTGCCTGATCGGCGAGCATTCGGCCGCGCTGGTGTGGTACCACGATGCCACGCCGTTGACGACCGACCCCGCGCTGACGCCGGAACGCCTGATGCGCGGCCTCGGCCACATGGCCGACGGCGTCGCGCGCATGCGTCAGGTGTCGCTCTCCACGCCGGACGACCACTGGGGCCGCACCTGGGGCGAGGTCCCGCCCGAGGCCGCCTTCGTCCAGCTCGACTATGAGTTCCCCATGGTGATGCCGCGCGTGGTGGTCGCGCCGCACGTCGTGCGCTGGGATGCGGACGGCCGCTGTTCGCTGCACGGCGTGGACGACGCGGTGCTGGCGAGCATGGCGGCGGAACTCGACCGCAGCGCACCGCCGCCGCTGCCGGTCACGCTCGCCGACGCGCTGACGCCGGACTGGGATGGCGACGCGCATGGCGAACGCATCGCGCGCATCCACGACTGGATCGCCGCCGGCGACTGTTATCAGGCGAATCTCGCGGTGCCGCTGCGCGCACGACTGAAACCCGGCCGCCACCGCGACCTCGCGGCGTTCCTGCAGCTGATGGTCGGCAGCCCGGCACCGTTCGCCGGTTTCTTCCGCACCCCAGGCCGCCCGAGCGTCATCAGCCACAGCCCCGAATGTTTCCTCGCCCAACGTGGCCGCGCGCTGGTGAGCGTGCCGATCAAGGGCACGCGACGGCGCGAGCATGGCAATGAAACGGCGGTGCGCGCCGAACTGGCGAGCGCGCCGAAGGACGCCGCCGAGTTGGCGATGATCGTCGACCTGGTGCGCAACGACCTCGGCCGCGTCGCGCTGCCAGGTTCGGTGCGCGTCGCCGACGCCGGGCACCTCATCGACCTGCCCTACGTCCATCACCGCGCCGCGCGCATCGAAGCGACCATGCGCGACGGCCTGACCCTGGCTGATGCGGTACTTGCCGCGTTTCCCGCTGGCTCGATCACCGGTGCGCCGAAGCTGCGCGCCATGCAGATCCTGCGCGAACTCGAAGGCACTCCACGCGGCGCCTACTGCGGCGCGTTCGGTTGGCTCGGCGCGCACGGCGGCGACCTCGCGGTGGCGATCCGCACCGCCAGCATCAGCGGTGACGACCTGACCTTTCACGCCGGCGGCGGCATCGTGTGGGACAGCGACCCGGCCGCCGAATGGGATGAAGTCCAGGCCAAGGTCAGCGGCTTCGCCCAAGCCATGGGTGCCTCGTCGTGAAGAAGGTGAAGTCGGCTGTCCAGCCCCTGGGACCGCGGGCCACTGGCCCGCAATCCAATAACGCCTGGACCAACCGCGTCCCCCTCCCAACCGGAACCGCGTCATGACCAAAGCGCCCCCGGCTGTCCAGCCCCTGGGACCGCGGGCCACTGGCCCGCAATCCAATAACGCCTGGACCACCCGCGGCTACCTCCCCCACTTCAACACCATCGACACGTGGCAGTCCATCACCTACCGCCTAGCCGACTCGATGCCGAGGGAAGTCGTCGCCCGGATGGAACGCAAACTCAAAGACCTTCCCGACGACGAACGCACCAGTCAACGCCGCCAACGAATCGACCACTGGATCGATCAAGGCCGCGGAGCCTGTCTCCTGAAAAACGACTCCGTCGCAGCCGTCATCCTCACCACCTGGCAAAAGTTCGCCGGCATCCGCTACGACCTCGGCACCTGGGTCATCATGCCGAATCACGTTCACGTACTGATACGAGTGAATCCCGGCTTCACGCTCAAAATGATTGTCGGTTCATGGAAGTCCTACACGGCAAAAGAAACCATGCGTCTCACCGGAGCTCCAGCCCCGATCTGGTGGCCGGATTATTGGGATCGCTACATCCGGGACGAAACGCACTGGGACACGACGGTCAGATACATCGAGGACAATCCGGTGGTGGCTGGGTTGGCAAAGACGCCGGCGGAATGGAAATGGGGATCAGCGGCGGAGATGGGACGGACGGTTTCTGAGAACAAGAACGGCACGGAACCGACCACGTCCTCTGGAGAGCGGGCCAGTGGCCCGCGGTCCCAGGGGCAAAGGCGAACAGCCCTTTGCTTCGTTGGTTTGCTGATGGGTCTGACGCTCACCGCCTGCAACGACCAGCCCCGCCAAGCATCCAAACCAAATCCCACCACCGCCACACCCACCGTCAGCAAACGCCCCGCCGTCCACAACGAGGACGAGAACGCCCGCTGGGTGATCTTCGGCAACGATGTGAAAGGCCCCTCGCCCGCGTCGCTGAAAGAGGCGCGCGAGATGGATGACATCCGCGGCCTGATGGACGACGGGCTCTACGACCAAGCGCGCACGCGCCTCACCACGCTGCTCGATGCCGGCTGTCTGCATCCACAAGCCTTCCTGCTGCGCGCACAACTGTACTACCAGCAAGGCGAACTGGAGCAGACCATCCCGTGGTGCAACCGCGCCCTGGAGACCAGCAGTTGGTGGCTCGAACCGCGCCTGTTATTGGCGCAGACCTATATGCGCCTCAAACGCTTGGGCGCGGCGGAGAACGTGCTGAGCGATCTGGATCGCCTCGCACCAAAACTGCCGTGGGGCCCCTACGGCACCGGCAGCATCGCCGCGATGCGCGGCGACTTCCCGCGTGCGACGCTGTTGCTCGATGAAGCCCTGCGCCGCGATCCCGACCACATCTCCAGCCTGCGCCTGCGCGCACGCCTGGCGACGATGAACAAGGAGCCGGAGCTGGAGGAACGCCTGCTCGGCCGCTACCTCGCGCAGGTACCGGACTCGCAGGGCGCGTATCAACGCCTGGGCGAACTCGCCCTCGCCGGCAACCGCCTGGAGGACGCCCGCCGCGCGTTCCTGCAATCCTACGAGCTGCGCCCCTTGCCCGAGACCGCCCGCCGCCTCGCCGAACTGGCGCAACGCCGCGGCGACACCGCCGAGGCCCAAGAATGGCAGGAACGCGCCGGCACCACCGGCAAGGCCACCGCCAAGCCGATGCCCGACGAGCAGTGAGGTTCGGCAGGGTCGTGGCCGGTCCTGCCCGACCCTTGACCATCGGGGTCCGAAGCCATGATCCCGCCCCTCACAACTAGACCTACTGGGGTGTCGTCTAACGGTAGGACTGCAGACTCTGACTCTGCCTGTCGGGGTTCGAATCCCTGCACCCCAACCATCACGTTCCAACCCCGATGACTCATCGGGGTTGTCGCGTTTTGGGCACTGGCGCACGTCACGTGAAATTACCCGTCGGGCTGTGGCACGTGCAGATCGCCACTCTATAGTTCGCCGTCTGAGTTATCCCCATGTCCGAGCACGACCACGATCTGCGCCTCGCCGCTTTGGCGCACTGTGTAGGGCTCCAGCGAACTTTCACCGGCATAGTCCCATGGCCGGAAATAAAAAAGGGATTCCAGTATCGCGGTGAAAAGATTTTCTTGGGCAGCACGCCACGGGGCATCCATCGTCCCACGCAAATGACGAGGGGAGTCTTGAGCATCAAGACCACGGTCCCCAAGGACGGTCGAGTCTCCCGGTATCGAGACGACATTCGTAGCGATGGGTTGTTCACCTATTCCTTCCAAGGCGATGATCCGACAAACCGTGATAACCGGGCCCTGCGTGAAGCCTTTGAGGATGGCTCGCCCATCATCTACTTCCTGGCCATCTCTCCGGGTCTCTACCAGATTCTGTTCCCCTGCTTCATCGCATCATGGGATGAAGCGTCATTGTCATGCGCCATCGCCGTCGGGGACCAAGATCAGCTAGTGGTGCCAGGACCGCGTCGCGTTGCCGAAGCTCCCGAACGGGCGTACACCACGGTCTTGGCGAAGGTCCGCCTGCACCAGACCGAGTTCCGGCACTTGGTGCTCACGGCCTATGAACGTCGCTGTGCCATCTCGGGCCTGCCGCTAGCCAACCTGCTAGACGCGGCACACATCATTCCGGACCGCGACGAGCGGGGAAAACCAGAAATCCCTAACGGCCTCTGTCTGTCGACCCTGCATCACAGCGCGTTCGACTGCAATCTTCTCGGCATCGATCCCGATGGCATCGTCCAACTGAGCCCGCAGGTGCTCAATGCCACTGATGGACCGACGCTGGAAGCCCTAAAGGAATTCCATGGCCGGCACATCCGCCTGCCGCGCCATACCGAGGACCATCCAAATCGAGACTATCTTGCCCTGCGTTTCGAAGAATTCCGAAAGGCGATCTGACAGGACTCTGCCCGGCATTCGGTTTGGTCCCGTGTTAGCCGTTCACCTCACTCCCCAAACGCCCACAATCCCTGCTCTGTCCGCACGTAGATGATCCCGTCGACGATGGCTGGCGTCGCGAACACCTGCCCCTCCATCTGATTCCGCGCCAGCACCTTCAACTCGTTCCCCGCCGCCAACACCACCACCGTGCCTTTTTGCGAGGCGATGTAGATGCGGCCGTCGGCGGCGACGGCGGAGCTGTAGTAATCGCCCTGGGCACCGACGCGTTCGGCCACGTACTGCACGGTTCCGCTCGCGGCGTCGTAACACGAAAGCAGACCGCCGTTCTGCATCGCATAGACGCGGCCCTGGTACCACAGCGGCGATGAGATGTAGGGCAGGTGTTTGTTGGTCTTCCATGCGACGTGACTGGCGGTGATGTCACCGCTGCCGCCTGGGCGCAGGGCGAAAAGGCGGTTCTCGGCTTGGGCGAACATTGTGCGGGTGATCTCCAACTCGGCGCGTGTGACTTTGTTGTCCTTGTCGACATCGATCTGTGAGTAGCGGTCGCGCAGCGGGCCGGCGGGGAACTCGGCTTTGCCGAGGGTGCCGTCGAGGTCGCGGTCGTTGGCGGTCAGGAACTCGTCGACCGGCGGCACGGTGACGCGGGCACCGTCGTCGCCGCCGACGTTCCAGCTCGACACGATGAGCTGGCCATCACCAGCAGTGGGCGTGGCGTTGGACACCCGCGCCAGACCGGCGGAACGCCAGCGTTCGCGACCATCGGCGAGGTCGTATCCGCGCACTGATAGCGAACCCGCCACCACCAGTTCTTCGATGCCGTCGTGAGACCACAGGAACGGGCTGGAAAAACTGCGGCGGAACTCCGCGCGGTCGTGACGCCAGCGTTCGGCACCGGTGGCTGCGTCGACTGCCAGCAGGTAGCTGCCGACGTCCTGGTCGCAGACGAGGACCACCAGACCACCAGCGAGCATGGGTGAGGTGCCGGTGCCAAACTCGACCACCGGCGGCGGCAGCGGTTTTTTCCAGACCTCTTTGCCGGTGACGTCGTAGGCGATGAGGCCGTAGGAACCGAAGTACACGTAGACCCGCTCGCCATCGGTACACGGCGTGGGCGACGCCGGGCTGGCGATGCGATGGGTGGGCTCGATGCGTTCGGTGGGCACTGCTGCGCGCCATAGTTCGCGGCCGTCATTCCGGTCGATGCAGAGCGTGATCAGTTTGCCCTGATCAAGCGCAGTGAGGAACAGCCGTTGGCCCCAGATGCACGGCGATGAATGACCGGGCGGCAGCGCGACGTGCCAGCGTTCGTGTTTGCCGGGCCCGAACTCCACCGGTGGTTTTCCGTTACCGATGCCAAGTCCGCCCGGGCCACGGAACTGCGGCCACACGGATTCGCCCGCGGTGGTGGACAGGAGCGTGACGAGCAGAAGGACGAGGGTGCGTGGCATGGACCACAGCGTCAGGGGGAATCTGACGCTGCCACCGGCGACTGGTTGTCCGCCACTGGGACCGTGGGCAGTTGCGTTTTCGTGGCGTTGGACACAAGACCCAGCACCAGCTCCGCATGACCTACCAACCCCCCTTCACCGTGGCGCCGGCGATCCTCGCCTTGGTCGCCGCCATCGGTGAACAGATCGGCAAGCTGGAAGCCGCGCTTCCACCCGAGCGCCAGCTCCTGCTGCGCCGCACCAACCGCATCCGCACCATCCAGGGCAGCTTGGCGATTGAGGGCAATACCCTGAGCGTCGAGCAGGTGACCGCGGTGATCGCCGGCAAACGCGTGTTGGGCAGCACCCGTGAAGTACAGGAGGTCCATGGTGCGATCGCGGCGTATGACCGCTTGGAAAAATGGAATCCCAGCAAACGGGATGACCTGCTGGCCGCCCACAACCTACTGATGGCGGGACTGGTGGATCGCCCTGGACACTACCGCACCAAACCCGCAGGCATCCAACGCGGTAAGCAGATCGTGCACGTCGCGCCACCAGCGACGCAGGTGCGCGGCCTGATGAACGACCTGCTGGCGTGGTTGAAGACCAGCAAGGACCACCCGCTCATCGCCGCCTGTGTCTTCCATTACGAGTTCGAGTTCATCCATCCCTTCGTCGATGGGAACGGTCGCATGGGGCGTCTGTGGCAATCGCTGATCCTCAGCCGCTGGAAGCCGCTCTTCGCGCTGGTGCCGGTGGAGAGCCTGATCCGTGATCAGCAGGCCGGGTACTACGCTGCGCTAAACGCTGCCAACCGCGTGGGTGCCTCGACGCCGTTCATCGCCTTCATGCTCCAGGTCATCAGCGATGCGCTGACCAACCTCGGCAGCACCGATCAAGTAACCGATCAAGTAACCGATCAAGTCGGGCGGCTGCTTGGTGTCATGGATGATCAGCCGGTCGGCGCGCAGGAGCTGATGAAACGCCTGCGCTTGCGTCACCGCCCGAGCTTCATGCAGGCTTATGTGAATCCCACCTTGGCGGCCAAGCTGATCGAAATGACTAGGCCGGATGCGCCGCGCAGCAGTAAGCAGCAATACCGCCTGACCGGACGTGGCAGATCGATCAGTGTGGGCCGCGGCAAGCAGTGATGAATATCAGTCCATCCACGTTTCGGCTCGGGTCGTGGCAGCCAGATTCTCGCTCAGCACCCGCGGATGCCTGGCAGCAATCCTGATCAGCGCCAACGCTGGGCCATCTGGCATGCGGCGATCCTGTTCCCAGTCACGCAAGGTATGGACGCTGATGCCCAAAGCCTGGGCGAAAGCTTCCTGGCTCAGGCCGGCGAAGCGGCGCAAGGCAACGATGTCGCTGAACCATCGATGGTCTTGATCGGGCGGACAGCAGGCTGCTGATGATTGCTGGGATTGTCGGGATGTAGTCGGCCATAGGTGATTCCGGCGTCTCGATGCGGGCCAGTGGCCCGCGGTCCCAGGGGCTGGAGATTGGACTGCCAACGTCGGCGATGGGCTTGGCGTTCCAGGGTTCATGGACGTAAAACGACGGCGTTGATTATCGGCCTTCGGTCACACCGCCACCGCCGTGGTGGTCATGGGGACATCCCAGCCCGGCCGAGCCGGAACCAAAGGTTCATTATCGGCTCGGCCGGGCTGGGTGCTGTTGTTGCAGGGCTTCGCCCCGCACCCCACGCTCTACGCGCCGAAATATCTTCGTGTGGTAGGGAGATTTCGGCGCGTGGTGCTACAGAGGGCGCAGAAGACGCAGAGGACGCAGAGGGCGCAGAGCGATTCGCAAGCGCGCGCACGTGGTCCTCCTTCGGGTTGTCCTTCCGTCACTCCCAACTCTGCGCCCTCTACGTCCTCTGCGTCCTCTGCGCCCTCTGCGCCA
>JACDEI010000086.1 GCA_013816485.1 Planctomycetota bacterium | reverse complement strand
GCCTTTACCACCAGCGACCAACGCGCGGGCGGGCCGCCCACGCCCCCAGGGAAAGACCCGTTGAATACCGGCCCTTTGCCTCCTGTTCCCGGCGTGACGGCACCGTATGGTGCCAGACCGCAGGAAACCCGCCGTGACCCCGCCCGCCGCAACTCATGCCCTCAGCGCCAAGGCCATCGCCCGTCTGGCGGCGGCTCGTCACGTCGGCGACCTCAGCGAAGCCGACGCCTCGGCCAAGGGCCTCAAGCTGGTGGCCACCGACCACGGCGCGGCGCACGCACCCGACCACATCAATCTCACCCTGCTGGTCGATAACGCCGGCATCGTCAAGGACGCGCGCTTCCGCTCGCCGGCGAAGGACGCCCTGCTGGCGACCTACGACCTGATGACCGAGCAGGCCATCGGTCGCACGCTCGAAGACGCCGCGCGCTTCACGCCCCGCCAAGCCGACACCCAACTGCGTGACGCCGATGGCGGTGCAGTGCTCGATCTGGTTGCCACCAACCATCCGGATGCCGATCAACCGTTCTACGTTCTGCGCAAGGCGCTGGAACGTTTCCAGGGCGCCAAGGCCGTCGCTGACGCCGTGGTGCCCGCCGGTGCCGGCGTCGCCGCTACGCTGCCGTGGATCGAAGTCGGCCTGTTCGAAAAAGTCCGGCGCATCGAGTCCGTGCTCGACACCCACGTCCGTCCCGCGCTCGCCTCTGACGGCGGCGGCATCGACCTGGTCGACCTCAAGGGCGATGAACTGTACGTGCAGTACCACGGCGCCTGTGGTTCGTGCTCGTCATCGATTGGCGGCACGCTGAACTTCATCCAGGATTCGCTCAACAACCACCTCGCGACCCAGCTCTCGATCAAGGTCAGCGGGGTGGATGAGAGTATTGTTGGGTTGTGAGCGATGTGGGGTGATTTCTTCGGAGAGAAGAAGCCGCGGATTGGTTCGTTTGCGTTTTGTGTGTTGGCGGTGGTCATGTGCGGCGCGTTGGTGGTGAACCATCTACTGGTCGGTGAGAGAGTAGACGAACTGATACCGCAGGCGTCGTTGGCTGCGCGATTGTCCATGTCGCCGATGTTCCATGTCCTCGCCATGATGTTTTTCGGTGTAGCCATCTGGTCTCGACACGTATGGCCCCAACGGATCCGGTGGATAACCGGCGCGTGGATGGTGATGTTCGTTGGCTATTTCGCCTTCAGCATCATCGTTTTCCACCTGCACCTGATCGGTGCCATTGAGGCACATGGGAAAGCCTAAGGCCTTCGCAATCGCCTTGGCCATCAGCGTTGTTTCGCTGCTGAGTGATTGGTTGTTGGTAATTCCGATGAAACAGTGGTGGATGGAACTCGGCGTTCAGCTTCCCGGTCTGACCATCTCGTGGCTGGGGCCGACGTGGCACCTGGTCTCGGCGTTGGTGGTGATAGGGACGGCTCTGCTGATGCGTATCGATGGATTCCAGCGCAAAGGTTTTTGGTGCTGGTTGTGTGGTCTACTTCGGTTGGCTCGTGCTGACGGTGTTGGTGCTGGTCATGCCGATGATCAAGTCGGGGAGTTTGCGCGAGCTGTCATCCTGACAGACAAACGCGATCGACGGATATCACGTCATTCAGGTCATCGACAGCCCCCAACGGGGGCAGCGCAACGCCAGCCCGGCGCTTCATCGCCGGGAATCAGGTCATGAATATCCGGTGAAGTCCCGTCAGGGACGACGCAGGGGATGAGCCAACGACAATCATACCCGACCGGCACCGTGGTTGACCATCACGCGTCGCCCCCCGTCGGGGGCTTGATCGGAAAAAATGCACCGCGGTTCCCGGCGCTGAAGCGCCGGGCTGGCGTTGCGTCGCCCCTGTCAGGGGCTGATGCAGCCGTCCGGAAGATTCCCTTTGCTGTGCCATGACGCCGTAAAAACCCGTTGTCACCTCAGCCGGTCGCCCTACGATTGTGTCCATGCTGCGCGCGCTCCGAATTCGAATTATTTACGGCCACCCGTAAAATCCGCAGCGCAAGTCCCTCCCCCGTGTGCCTGACGTGCCACTTGCCTGCTAACCGCAAGTGGCCGTGTTGTTTCTTTACACCCGGCACGCGGGCCAACGAAACCAACCATGACTGACACGCAAACCCTCCTCGAAATCTACGACACCACCCTGCGCGACGGCTCGCAGGGCGAGGGCGTCAACCTCTCCCTCGACGACAAGCTGGCGCTGACCAAGGCGCTCGACTGGTTCGGCGTTGCCTACATCGAAGGCGGCTGGCCCGGCTCGAATCCCAAGGACGAGGCGTATTTTGCCGAGGTGCAGAACATCAAGCGCACCACCGCCAAGCTCACCGCCTTCGGCTCGACGCGGCACGCCAAGAACGCGCCGAAGGACGATCCGAATCTGCAGAAGCTGGTCGCGGCCAAGGCCGATGTGATCTGCATATTCGGCAAGACCTGGGATCTGCATGTGCGCGAGGCGCTGCGCGTCTCGCTCGACGAGAATCTGGAAATGATCCGTTCCTCCGTGGCGTACTTGAAGGAGCAAAGCGGTCGTCCGGTGTTCTACGACGCCGAGCATTTCTTTGACGGCTACAAGGCCAACAACGAGTACGCGCTCCAGACTTTGGAAGCGGCGTTCAAAGCCGGTGCCGAACGACTGATCCTGTGCGACACCAACGGCGGCGCGATGCCGCACGAGGTCACCGCCGCGACCCAAGCGGTGCGTGCACGACTGCCCGACGCGGTGCTCGGCATCCACGTGCACAACGACGGCGGTCTGGCGGTGGCCAACACCCTGGCCGCGGTGCAGGCCGGGGCCCGTCAGGTGCAGGGCACCATCAACGGTGTCGGCGAACGCTGCGGCAACGTCGACCTCACCACGGTGATCGCCAATGCCGAACTGAAGCTCGGCTTCCGTTGTCTGCCGGAAGGCAATCGCCAACGCCTGACCGAGATCAGCCGCGTGGTGTGGGAACGCATCAACGTCCACGGTCCGGTGGGTCAGCCCTATGTCGGTCGCGCGGCCTTCGCCCACAAGGGCGGCATCCACGTCAGCGCCGTGCAGCGCAACGCGCTGACCTACGAACACGTCACGCCGGAATCCGTCGGCAACGAGCGCCGCATCCTCATCAGCGAGCTATCTGGGCGTTCCAACGTCCAGGCCAAACTCGCGGATCGTTATCCTCAGCTCAAAGACAACGCGGTGCTGAAGAGCGTGCTCGACGCCGTCATGGCGCGCGAGAACGCCGGTTACAGTTACGAAGCCGCCGAAGCGAGCTTCGATCTGCTGGTCCGTCGCCAGGTGGGCGCCGCGACGCCGCCGTTCAAGCTGCACCATTACCGCATCCACGGCCTGGGTACCCCAGGCGACAGCCGCGATCTGGTCGAGGCCACGGTGAAGGTTGACGTCGGCGGCGAAACGCGTCTGTGTGTCGCCGAAGGGCACGGCCCGGTGGACGCCCTCAGCCACGCGCTGATGGCGGCGCTGAAACCGTCGTTCCCGCAGCTCAGCGATCTCAACCTGGTGGACTACAAGGTGCGCGTGGTCAACAGCGCCGACGGCACCGCCGCCAAGGTCCGTGTGCTGATCGAGCATCAGTACCACGGCGTCAGCGTCGGCACCATCGGCGTCGATGAGAACATCATCGAAGCCAGCTGGCAGGCGTTGGCCGAGGCGGTGGAGTACGCGCTGTCGGTCGAGAAACCGGCGGCGAACGCCAAGGCGTGAGCGATCCAACAGACGCAGCCGGCCACACGCACCACGCGTGGCCGGCTGCGTCGTTTCCTGGGAGCGCCGAGTTGTACTCGGCCAGGGGCAATCCTTCTCCGGTGATCGTCGTGGTCCCACTCTGCCGAGTACAACTCGGCGCTCCCAGGAAACGGTTGTGGTGATTTGGGCGCTACGGGTGTTGAGCGGTGCACGCCGCCATGGCCGGCATCACCGAGATGCTCATCGGTCGCTGGCACAGCCGCTTCGTCCACGTGCCGATGCAACTCGCCCCGCGGCAGCGCAAGGAGGTCGATACGCATGGCGATCTGTGGTTGTCGGTGATCGAGGCGACCGGGCAGCCGGTGGCATTTGGGTGAGTGCGAGAGCGCCAACGGCGCGGCTCAACACAGCCTAGGGCAACGCCCTAGGTATCGGCGGTCAAGGGCGGTGAGGGCTGAAGGCCCGATTGAACCGGGGAATGATCGGTGATTTCAGGATTCAGTCGGGCTTTCAGCCCTGCGATGATCATTCCATGCGTTCCCGGGGCGTTGCCCCGGGCTGTGTTGAGTCGCGCCGTTGGCGCTTTCGAGTGAGGCGCGGTGAAGGAGTGGACGACGCTACTGGCAGCGGTGTTGACACGCACGGTGATCTATGTGATCGAGGCGATGGGGCAGCCGACGGCATTTGGATAGCGTCGCCCCCAGCAGAAAAGTCAAACGTCCGGTCGTTCTCTGATTTTGTCGAGGATGATCTGTAGCAGCATCAAATCATTTGTGGCCTCGATCGAATCATCGGACTCTGGATCCAGGATCCCTTTCCGTTTTTTCAGTTCTTCCATTCGCACATGGACAGCATTTCTGATCAAGCGAAGCTCCGCGACGGTAAACACGTTACTTTGCCTTCCTGCGATAGTGGTTGATATGGAGGGCGTGTTTTCCTGCCCATTCCCTGAGCGTCTTCTTCCAGACATCCACAGGTATGTCTTGGAGGGCACGGATACTGAAATGTCCTTTGAAGACACCGTGGGTCAGATCCTTTGACACGGTGAAGCCTGGCGGGAGCGGTGTATTGCCAGGGATGACCCACCAATCAGGTCCGAATTCGAAGTTGGGAGCAGTGAAAAGACTTAATCCACCTGATTTAGCCTCGATCTTGTTGGTCACGGGATCGACTCATACGTCCCACACCTCATGCTCCGTGCAAGGCGGGGTAGTTCGCAGGTAGTCGAATCTTGGTTTGGTCGCAGCTCCTCCCCGGAAGAGGTCTTGAGGGATGCGCACGAAAAACTGAATCGGGGTATGCATCGGATCTCCTGACCGCGAAAGAATGACAAGTCTTTGGCTACCGTTCTCAACGGTCAGCACTTGTCAATCAGCTAGGGTGCTGGGTGTCAGAGATCACCAACGGGCAATGTCACGCCATCTCCAACCCCGTCATCGTCCCCGTGCTCGACGCGAACTTGTCGGTCTCCAGCCCCATGCGTTGCAGCATCGACACGAACAGGTTCGGCAGCGGGTAGTTGTGCTGGCGGTCGAACGCCAAGTGTTGGCCGTGTTTGAAACCACCGCCGGCGAACAGCACCGGGAGGTTGGTGGTGACGTGGGTGTTGGCGTCGCCCATGTTGGTGCCGTAGAGCACCATGGTGTGGTCGAACAATGTGCCGCCCGGTTCCTGCACGGCCTTCAATTCGCTGTAGAGTTCGCCGAGCGCCTTCATGTGTTCGCTGTCGATGGCTTCGAGCTGGCTGATCTTTGCCGGCGTCTTGCCGTGGTGGGACAGGCTGTGGTAACCGTCTTTGATCTCGGCGCCGGCGACTTCGACCGCCGGTGAGTTGACGCTGTCGAGCATTAAGGTGATGAGCCGCGTGGAGTCGGTCTGGAGCGCGAGGCGCGCCATGTCGTACATCAGGCGGGTGCGCGCGAAGTACTCCTTGCTGTCCTTGGGGTCGGTGGGTTCCTTCGCATCGATCTTCGGCTTGGGCCGGTCCTCCCAGGCGCTGGAGGTCTCCAGCCGGCCTTCGAGGTCGCGCACGCCGGTAAGGTACTGGTCGAGGCGGTCGCGATCGTGGGCGTTCACCGTAGCTTTCACCGCGCTGAGCTGATCACCCACGGCGTCCATCACGCTACGGCCGAGCGCGAGACGACGTTTCTGCGCGGCGATCTCTGCCGGTGTGCCCTGAATGAAGAGTTTGCGGAACACCGCCGAGGCCTGGGTCTCGCACGGGATCATCACGCCAGCGGCGGTCCACGACAGGCTGCGTTGGCCGCTGATGTTGACGCCGAGCGTCAACGTCGGGAAACGCGTCTGATGGCCGATGTGCTGAGCGATGTGTTGGTCGAGCGAAATGGTGTTGCGGAAGCCACCGCTGGAAGGATGCGGCGCGGCGGTGAGGAAACAGATGTCTGCTGGATGGCCACCATCGACGTAGGGATGCGACACGCCGCTGAAGACCGTGAAGTCGCGGCGGTGTTCGGCCAGCAGTTCCAGATAGGGAGACGCTTTGTAGTCGCGACCGCCCTGCTCGGGGAAGAATTTCCACGGCACCAGCCCGAGGTTGTTGCAGATCGCCAGCATGCGCCGCGGTGAACCGCCCTTCGGCACATCCGCCGCGCGCCCAAGTGACGGCAAGAACGGCAACGCCAGCGTGACGCCAGCAGCGGAAAGGAAATTGCGGCGGGAGAGGGTCATGGGGACTCCTGAAAGGCAGGACTGACATGGAGGACCGGAGTACCGGAAGAGAGCACAGCGTTGGACCGTCTTCTCCGGTACTGCGGTTCTCCATGTGAATTCATGGCGTTCATGTGTCGGTTCACTTGTGGCGGAAGAGGGTGCTCTGCACCAGTTCATGGATGAGGGTGCGCACACCGTACTGGCTCTTGGCAGAACGATCGAGGATGGCCTCGACGCGTGCGCGGTCGCCGAAACGTTCGGCGGCGCCGGTACTGTAGGCCAGGAGTTGACGCAGGACGTTGCGGGCGATCAGACGTTCGTCGCTCAGCAGCAGTTGCTTCAGCTCACGCACGTCGCTGAACTTGCGGCCGTCCCACAGGTCGCCGGAATGGTCGATCGGTTGGGCGAGGTGGAAGGTGAACGGTTGGCCGTTCTTGCCGAAGCCGGGCGGCGATGTCGGTTTGTCCTTCGCATCGTGATCGATGGCGCGGTACTGGTCGCGCTGGCCGCCGAGGATGTCGAACTGTTCCAAGGCGAAGCCGGCGGGATCGATCTTCGCATGGCAGGCGTTGCAGGACTCGACCTCGCGGTGTTTGGCGAGTTGCTCGCGAATGGTTTTCGCGCCACGCGTGTCCGGTTCGACCGCCGGTATCGAGGGTGGCGGTGGGGGCGGCGGCATGCCCAGGAGGCGTTCCATGATCCAAGCACCACGCAGCACCGGCGAGGTGGTGGTGCCGTTGGCGGTGACCTTAAGCACCGACGCCTGAGTCATCAGACCGCCGCGCACGCTGTCTTTCGGCAGCATCACTTTGCGCAGGGCGACACCGTCCACTGCCGGCAGGCCGTAGTGTTGGGCGAGGCGTTCGTTGAGGAAAGTGAAGTCGGACGCGACGGTGGTGCGTGCCGGCAGGTTGGCGCGTACCAATTCCGCCACGAACAGGCGTGTCTCGTTGGCGGCGGATTCGCTCAGCAGGTCGTCAAGGTAGTAGTCGACGTACAGCTCCGCATCGGGTGAAGTCGCGTCCATCTTGCGCAGGTCGAGCCAGTAGTCGACGAAGCTATCGGTGAAGTCCTGCGCGCGATCGTCGGACAACAAGCGTTCGGTCTGGGCGCGCAACACCGCTGGATCGTTCAGTTTCTTCTGCTCGGCCAGCGTTCGCAGTTCCGCATCCGGCACGGTGTTCCACAGGAACAGCGCCAGACGCGTGGCGAGCGCGTGGTCGTCCAGGGTGCCTGGGAGTTCTTCGACGCTGATGAATCCGGGCGAACACAACACGCCAGCATAACCGGCCAGCAGCGCATCGGTGAAGGTGTTGCCATCGCTCAGTGCGCGCGTGACCACGCCGGTGAAACGGTCGATCTCGCCACTGGTCGGTGCGCGACGGTAGGCACGCGTGATGAAGGTGCTCAGCAGACGGCGTGCATCGCTGGCGGCGTCACGCGGTACGATCGCGAGGTCATCCTTATCCTGCTGTTTCAAGGCCAGATCGCCGACGATCAGCGCGCGTCCAGCGGTGGCGGGTGCGTGTGGGCCGTCGACCTCCAACCAACGATAAGCAACGGCGGGCTGGCCGTCCTCCTGCGCCAACGGATTGCGCCACGAGCCCGGCGGACGCGAGCGGAACAGCCGCGCGGCGTCAACGCGGATGGTCTCGCCCTTCAGCAGATCGACGGTGAATTCGTGCACCGTCGGCTCGACGCCGACATCGACGCTGGCGAGCCAGCGCAATTGCCGACCCGGCAGTTCGGAGGAGATCGTCACCGGTTCGGGACGACGGCCCTTGGCAACGGTATCAAGGTCGGGTTTCCACCACTTCACGCCTTTGGTCGGATCCTTCTTGTCGACCGGATCCTTGCCTGGGCCGACCCAGATGCTGTAGGCGTTCAGCCGCAGGGTGTAACGGCCGGCGTGTGGCGCTTTGAACTCGTTGAACTTCGGCTCGATCGGTTCGTAGGCCCCGGCGGCCACGGCGACGGCCTCGCGTTCGCGCAGCACCGGATCGGCCGCGCCGACCGTGACCGGCTGCTTGCCCGCGCGAATCTCCGGCTGGGCGGCGAAGTCCAGCACCGGGAAGGTCGCGCGTTCGGGCGAGCGGTTGAACTCGTTGTAGAAAAACTTCTTGGTCAGGGTCGGCTGCGCGCGCGCGTAGTGGCGCACGGTGGTGCGTGTCGGCGGCTTGACCTGCGTGCCGAGTGCCGCGCGCAGGGCGTAGTCCGCTGCCGCCAAGTACTGCGCCATCTGCACATGCGAGATGTCGAGTGCCTCGCCACTCTTGATGAAGCGGTGTGCCTCGCCGTCCTCCGGCAGCATGGCCTTGATCTGCAACCAGGACACGCCGAGCAGATCGCGCACGGCGTTCTCGTACTCCAGACGGTTGAGGCGGCGCAGCGTGGCGCGCCCTTCGCTGGCTTCGCGCTGGTCGTCGGCGGCGATGAGCGGCTTCGCCAGCGCGGCGAGGAAGGCCTTGGCCGCCGTGGGTTCCGGTCGCTCTGTCTTCTTCGCGGGAGGCATCTCACCGCTCGCCAGGCGGTCGTGGACCTTGACCCAGCGGGCCTGCGTTTGGCGGTCGCTCAGATCGAACGAGGCACTGGTCAGATCAAGGTTGCCCTTGGCGGTGTCGGCGTCGTGGCATTCGAAGCAGTGCGCCTTGAGGAACGGCTGCAACGCTGCCGGGGTCACTGGAGCGTCCGCCGACGGTACCAAGCCGAGCGGCCCCAGCACCAGGACGAGGGAACACACCAGACGGATCGGGCAGGAAACCGGCATCACACCTCCACGCCAAGTCCGTACGGGAGATGACAGAAGATATTGCCAGGGGATTGGCAGACATGACGCGCGGTGATCCCGCCACCAACGCGGTGAGTGCGGCAGGTGAGCGTCCTTTTGCCCGATCCGGCCCAGGGCCGGCCCAGGGGGACAGCCCTCAGCTCAGTGCTACCGTCACCGGGCAATGGTCGCTGCCCATGATGCGCGACTGGATGCTGGTTTCGGTCACGCGGTCGACCAATCCAGGCGTGACGCAGCCGTAGTCGATACGCCAGCCGACATTGCGCTGCCGCGCGCCGCCCCAGTTGGTCCACCAGGTGTACGCACCGACCACGTCGGGATTACGTTCACGGAAGACGTCGCGGTAGCCCAGGCCGAGGAACTTGGTCATCCACGCGCGTTCCTCCGGCAGGTAGCCGGCGTTCTTTTCATTTTCCTTCGGTCGCGCGAGATCGATGGGTTGGTGCGCAATGTTGTAGTCGCCCATCAGCAGGACTTCGTTGCCCTTCTTCTTCCAAGCGGCGAGGTACTTCTCCATCAGCGTGCAGAAATCGAGTTTGTAGGGGAGGCGTGCGCCGGCCTCGCGGCTGTTGGGGAAGTAGGCGGTGATGACGACGAGCGTGCCGAAGCGCGCCGCGAGCACGCGGCCTTCATTGTCGAACTGCGGATCGCCGAGGCCGGCGACGACTTCGTCGGGCTTCACCTTCGAAATGATCGCCACGCTGCTGTACCCGGGTTTCACCGCCGAGTGCCAATGTGCATGCCAACCGGCGGGTTCACGCAACTTGGCGTCGAGCTGATCCGGCTGGGCTTTCGTTTCCTGAAGACAGATCACCTCGCTGTCGGCCAGGACCTCCCACGGAACGATCTGCTTCTTGGCGACCGAACGGATGCCGTTGACGTTCCAGGTGGTGCAGCGCATGGGATTCTTTCGGGCTCGAAAACTTTTTGAAGAAGGCGGAGCCGACATGGAGGACCGGAGGACCGGAGAAGAACACAGGGTCAACCTCGTGCGTCTCAGACGTTGTTCTGCTTCGCGCTTTCTCCGGTACTCCGGTCCTCCATGTGAACGGTGGTTCTCCCTGGCAGGTTCTCAGGTCCCGCGACGGATGACCGAGCCCTGGAAGCGGATGGAGAAGCGGTAGACCGGTTTCTTGCGGCAGGTGATCTCACCGGTGGTGAGGTCGAGGCGTGCCGGAATGTCTTTCGTTTCAGTATGACCGACGGCGAAGTAGCCGCGTTCGTTGAACACGTCGAGCAGCATGGTCAGCGCCATCGGTTGGGCGAAGACCGGGTTCTCGTTGACGATCTCGGCCCGGCCGCTGATGGCGTGCAGGGTGATCACCGGCATGAATTCGTGTTCGATGACGTAGATCACCTGCTGGAACAGCGCGGCGTGGTCGCGTTGGTAGCCGTCGAGTCGGCGCACCAGGTTCTGGCGCGCGTTGATGACGATGTCGTTGGCCAGCGGGATGTGGTTGAGCAGATCGAGGGTTTCGTCGTCCAGCTCCAGCGAACTCTGGTACTGGAACTCCTTGATGATGTTCTGCTCGACCTTGGCGAGTTCGGCCTGGGCGTTGATCAGGTGGTAGTGGAAGGTTTTCTTGAGCGACTGCAGGGCTTCGAGCGCCTGCTCCTTGAAGATGCGGTACCGTTTGCGGCAGGCCTCTTCGTTGGTGTCGGTGGCGCGTTCTTCCAGCGGTTCGCCGGCCCCGGTGTCGCGCACGCGCTGGTTGTGGGCGATGATCTGGCGACCGCGTTTGAGCTGACGTTCGACCGATTCACGTTCCTCGACATAGAGCACGGTGATGCGGAACACCGGCTGCGGAAAATGCTGCGCCAGCGGCGTGGCCACGAACTCCTTGCGCAGTTCAAACATCTTTTGATAGAGCAGCTTCAAACACTCGCACTGGACGCGCGTACGCGGGAAGCCGTCGACGATGACGCCGTTGAGGTAGTGGGCATCGAGCAGCTTGGCGAACAGCAATCGCACCACGACGGGATCGCTGATGAGATTGCCGGCATCCTTGATCGCTTGCGCCTCTGGCGTGTTAAGCAGCTCGCTGGTGACCACCGGCTGGGCGGTGATGGAGCGCTCACGCAGGATGAACGGCGTGTTGGTGCCCTTACCCGAGCCCGGAGCACCGTTGAGCCAGATGATCTCTTTCGGGAAACGCAGGTTCTGGTGCCCGAAGGTCGCTTCCAAAGAGGTCCACACCTCGCGGAAGATCAGTTGGGCGTTCTCGACCGCGGGATCCGGATGGGCGATCTCAGGGGTCTTGGCCGGCTGGCTCATGGGCATTCCTCGGAAGGTCGCGCATGATTGGGATCACGGATGCAGGCACAACGGGGCAGGACTGCTGCAGCCAGCTCATGTGCAGGGGGCATGGAAATGACCACAGGCTACAGGCTACAGGCTACAGACCACAGGTCGTGGACCCGGCGTCCATCGTGATATCCAAAGTTCGCAGAACCGACCCGAGCCTAAGGCCGGTGGCCTGTAGCCTGTGGTCTGTAGCCCGACGACTGCCTGTGGCCCGTAGTCCGTCAAAGCACGAACGTGTCGTGTCTGCCCACTTCATTCGTCACGTGGGCCAACGCCGCCATCGCCTCATCCACCGTATCGACTACCGTCAGCAGGTTCTGATCGCCGGCGCTGATGTAACGCTGACCCTCGTCCTCCATGACCTGGGTGACCCAGTCGAGCATGCCGGTCCAGAACTTCCGGCCATAGAGGACGATCGGCATCGGGGCGATCTTGTGGGTCTGCACCAGGGTCAGGACTTCAAACAGCTCATCGAGCGTGCCGAAGCCACCGGGCATCACCACCACGCCGGCGGTGTGCTTGAGGAACATCACTTTGCGCACGAAGAAGTAGTGGAACTTCACCTCGACGTTGATGTACGGATTCGAGTTCTGCTCCATCGGCAGGTTGATCGCCAGACCGACGCTGATGCCTTTGGCTTCTTTTGCGCCTTTATTGCCGGCCTGCATGATGCCTGGGCCGCCGCCGGTGATGACGGGAAAACCGCGGCCGACCGCGCGCCCGGCGATGTCCACGGCGGCTTGGTAATAAGGATTATCCGGCTTGGTGCGGGCCGAGCCGAAGATCGCAATGGCCTTGGGGATCTCGTTGAGAGTCTGGAAGCCCGTGGCGAATTCGCCCATGATACGGAACATGCGCCAGGCGCTTGGTGGTTCGGGTTTGTCCATGTGATCCTCGGAAAGTGATCAGCGAAAAAGCCGTCGTCAGCGTTGCGGCGGCGCATGCTGAGGCACCGACCGCTCAAGTATACTCTCAATCCACGTCGTTCGCCTCAGCGTTTCGATCCCGTCGCAGACGTGATTGCATCGCAGCGTAGAGGGTCTCGACGTCCACCTGCGTGACGCCGGGCAGCGATGCGGCTTCGCCCAGCGTGCGCGGCTTGCGCTTGGCCATCACCACGCGGCCCTCGGTGCTGATGGTGTGGATCGCGTGGATGTGCAGATCCGCCGGCAACACCAGATCGCGGTGGCGTTGCAGACGATCGATGCGGGTCTGTTGGCGCTCCAGGTAGGTGGCGTAGCGCATCTCGATCCACGCGCCTTCGGCGATGGCGTCGGGTGCATCGGCCATGCCGGGCACGAGAGGTCGTGCATCGGCCAGTTCGAGGCCTTCGCCCGCGACTTTGCGGGCGAGGTCGTCGCCTGCCCGTGCGACCAACGCTGCGATGGCGGCGGCCTTGGTGACGATCGCGTCGGCGTGAGCGGCATCCACCAGACCACAGCGCGCTGCCAACGGCGTCAGTCGGCGATCCGCGTTGTCACTGCGCAGGTGCAGACGGTGTTCCGCGCGCGAGGTGAACATGCGGTACGGCTCATCCGGGCAGCGTGTCACCAGATCATCGATCAGCACGCCGATGTAGGCGTCGGCACGCGAGAGGATCAGCGGTTCACGTCCCCCAAGCGTCAGCGCCGCATTGGCACCGGCCATGATGCCCTGCGCGGCGGCCTCTTCATAGCCGCTGGTGCCGTTGATCTGGCCGGCGAAGTAGAGGCCGGGAACCGTGCGTGATTGCAGCGTGTGGTCGATCTGATCCGGCGCGACCACATCGTATTCCACCGCATAACCGTAACGCAGCACGTGCGCGTTGGCGAGCGCGGGGATGTCCTTGAGCACCGCGTCTTGCACGTCGAGCGGCAATGACGTCGACAGGCCGTTGACGTAGATCTCTTTCGTCGTGCGGCCTTCGGGTTCGAGGAACAGGTGATGCGATTCGCGATCCTTGAAGCGCACGACCTTGTCCTCGATCGAGGGACAATAGCGCGGGCCGACCGAGTCGATCTGGCCGTTGTACATCGGGGCCCGATGGAGGTTCTTCAGGATGTGCGCGTGTGCTGCCGGATTGGTGTAACATTGCCAGCAACTGATCTGCGGCTGGGTGATGGCAGCAGTGCGGAAGCTGAACGGTCGCGCCGGTTCATCACCCGGTTGTTCGGTACACAGATCCCAACGAATGGAATCCGCGTGAACACGGCAGGGCGTGCCAGTTTTGTGACGGATCAGGCGCAGGCCGAGCGCAACAAGCGACGCCGACATGCCGACCGCGGTCTGGTCGCCCATGCGACCGCCCTGGGTCTTGGCTTCACCCTGATGCATCAGGGATTGGAGGAAGGTGCCGGTGGTCAGGACAACGCGCGGGGCGGTGAGGGTGCGGCCGTCGCGTAACTTCAGTCCGATGTCCGATGTCCGATGTCCGATGTCTCGTGGATCGTGCGCGACATCGGACATCGAACATCGGACGTCGGACACATCGAGTGCAATCGCTTCGCCCTGTACCGGAAAAATATTCGGCAACGACTCCACCGCATTCTTCATCCACGCCGCATACGCGCTCTTGTCGCATTGCGCACGTGGGCTCCACATCGCCGGGCCCTTCGACAGGCCGAGCAGGCGGAACTGGATGCCGGTGGCGTCGGTGGCGAGTCCCATCAGACCGCCAAGCGCATCGACCTCGCGCGCGAGCTGGCCCTTGGCCACGCCGCCGATCGAGGGATTGCACGACATCTTGCCGATGGTGTCGAGATTGCCGCTGACCAACGCCGTGCGGCAGCCGAGCCGCGCGGAGGCGGCGGCGGCCTCGATGCCGGCGTGGCCGGCACCGACCACGATCACGTCATAGCTGTTCGCTGGCATGGGCGGGCATCATGGGGCGGACCGCGATCCCGCCAGCGCCAGGGCAGCGGGAGTTCACGCGCTTCGGGGGTGTGGGGGCACAGCCCAATGGCGTAAAGCTAAGGCAGGCTACCAGAAAAATTCCGCCACGAAGGCACGAAGGCACGAAGGAATCACCTCACAGGCGGTCGAAACGACTCTTCTTCTCTCGTCTTCGTGTCTTCGTGCCTTGTAAGTCTCTTTTCTCCTCCCTTCCTCTTAAGCTGCCTTCCTGCGGGGCTGGGGAATTGAGGTGATC
>JACDEI010000025.1 GCA_013816485.1 Planctomycetota bacterium | reverse complement strand
GCATGAGATTTTCCCATGCAGGCCGCCCGCCCGAATAGCTGCCTTTGTCAAGTGGAAATCAATGGGAAGTAATACGCAGCCGACTGCGTGGACAGAACTTGGCGGCTAAGTTTACAGGCATTGCCCGCCGGGACTCGTCAATCAAACGCGCGGTTTCCCCAGCACTTTCGTGCTGGGCTGTATTCGTTCGCCCCTGGCGGGGCTGGTTTTTCCTGGGCGTTGGTGGTTGTCATTGCCCATGGGCCTCTGGTTTCCCAGCACTGTCGTGCTGGGCTGTATTCGTCCGCCCCTGTCGGGGCTGGGTTTACCTGGGCGCTGGTATTTCCCGTTGCCCGGGGGCATCTGCTCACTTGATGATTTCGACTGTCGCCGCCCCACCCGCGACGCAGATGCTCTCCAACCGCACCTCCTGATCCTTGTCCTCAACAAACACCGGAACGATTTCCACCACATGCGGCACCGCCGGATCGAGTCCGATGGCGGCGGTGATCACGAGATGACCGGTGCCGGTGCCCCAACGGTTGCCGTCGAACTCTTCCTTGCCCTTGTTCGAGCCGTGCTGATCCAGCGCTGGTTTGCCATTGATGAGGATGCGGAATTTACCTGACTGCGGTGACGCCTCACCGAATAGCACCACGGACGCCGCCTGCACACGAAGACGTAGCGGTGCGATGGCAACGGGTTGGCGGTTCTTCTTGCCGTCGGCACTGACCACCGTTTGGCGGTTGCTGCCGATCACGAGGTCGTCGAGCCAGCGCGACATCTGGAAGTCGTAGTAAAGCGAGGTCAGGTGTGGTTTGCCAACCGTCCAACCATCAGGCAGTGCGCCGAGGGAACTCAAGCGCACGCGTTTGGCCGTCGTGTAGGTCGCGGGATTGATCATGGTCGCTGGCGCGTGGCCGACGCGGTTATCGGCGATGGCCTTTTCGAAACCCTGCCAGGCGGCCTTGGCGAACAGCGCGTAGCCCAGATCACCTGGGTGCACGCCGTCGGTGTCCCAGATGCCGGCGACGGTGGCGCGGTTGGCCTCGACCTCATCGACGATTAGTTCCACTGCATCGCCCCAGCCGCTGCCATAGGCCTCGGCGATGGCGCGGTGGGCGAGGCGGCGCTTCATCTTCGGCAGCAGGTCGCGGCCGATGTTCCATTGGAAGGGGAACGCCACCTGCACCACCGGCACCTTGGCCTCGGTGACCAGGCGGCGGACGATGGCCTCATAGGAACCGAGCGTCTCCGGATCATCGGAGTTGATGTCGTCGTTGGCGCTGAAGTCGAGGAACACCAGATCCGGTTTGCGGCTGAGCACGTCGCGTTCGACGCGGAAGATGCCCAGTTGCGAGCCAGTACCACCGATGGCGGCGTCATGGCAGCGGATCGGTGCCTTGGGATACCGTTTTGCCAACAGATCGGCGACCACCGCGCGGTACGAGGTGTGCGCCTGATCGGTGGCGTTGGCGCCCCAGGTCAGACTGGCGCCGAAGAACACCACCGTCAGCGGTTCACCGGCCTTGCCACGGCGATCGAGGTCGGCGAAGGAACCGCCGGTGAGGGGGTCGGCGCCAATGGCAAACGACATCAGGAACAGGGACAACAGCATGAACTTGGCCACAGGGAAACTCCAGATCAGGTGAGGGATGAAAGGAGCGCGAAGCAGCCCCCGGGAGAGGCGAGCCCTAGCTCGCCTGGTCTTTTTTTTGGCGTCTGCTTGGCCATCATCGTCGTGGAATTCATTATCTCGAAGGCGAGCTGGGGCTCGCCTCTCCCGGCGGTCGTGTTTGTTTATGGGGTTGGTTGGTCATGGATCACTCCCCGATTACGATCTCGCCCCAGAACTTCGGCTCCAGCTTTAGTTCGAACACCACGTCGTCGACGATGCCGGTCTTCTGGTTCGACCAGTAGCTGCGTAGGCGCGTGCGGTCGCCGGCTTGATTACCGAAGGTGACGCCGAAGTCGCCGCGCAGTTTGAGGCCGGGCTTGTTGCTCAGTCCCAGGTCGGCGAGCGGAATCGCCGCCTCGACGGTGTAGCCGTCGCCGCGTTTGGTCACCACGATCTTCGCCTGCGGCAGCGGCACCACGCTGTCGACGATGAACTCCTTGATCACGCCGGAGCTAAACGTGCGCGGCGCTTTCGTGTCCGCCACCTGGCGGAAGACCACCGCGACATCCTTGCCCTGCAACGATCCGATCGACAGGCGCAGATCACCTTTAACCGCTTCGCCGCGTGCGGGATCCGCCGCGGGATCGCTGCCGAGTTGGAAGTCGACCGTGTCGCCGCCCCAGTACAGGCTGTCGTCGACCTTGGCGCCGTTGACCCATGGCGAACGGTCCTGCACTTCCCACGCGAGGTAGGCGGTGGTCGCGTCGATGGCTAAGGCGCTCCGCACACGGGTGCCGTCACCCTTGTCGTAGCTCACCAACGTGTGGTTTTTGAAATCCTGCTCAATGTTGCCGGTGAATGACGGAGTGCCCTGCTTCACCACCAGCCGTTGGATGCCGACCTTGGTCTGCAATGCCTGTTCCTTGAACTGGCGCGCCAGCGCGATGTCGGGTTCGCTGATGGTGATGCTGCCGCCTTTCAGCGACTTCACCTGATTGAGTCCATCCACCACCACATTCCAGAAAGCGGTCTTGCCGGCCTGCAGGTAGAGCTTGCCATCTTTGGCGACAGTGGCCGAGCCGCCGAAGTCTTCGCCGCCCATGCCTGGGGGGCAGTCGTTCATCAGTACGCCTGGGACGGCCATCTCGGGAAACTTCATCTTGAGCTGATCGCCCTGGAACAAGCGGCTGAGGTAGAAGCCGCGCTCGGTGAGCAGATGCCACTCGCCGACGTTGGTCGCCAGCACCCAGGCATTGCCGATCGGCTCCGGCAAACGCACTGCTGCGCATGGTCCGTACGATCCCCGGATCAGGCCGACCACCGGTGGCGGCGCACTGTGGCTGCCGTGCACGCCGTTGAAGTTGTCGGGGTACCACCAACGCGGTTTGCCGCTGGCGATGTCGAAGCAGGTCAGGCGGGTGTGGGCCTCGCCGTAATCACCTGGGCGCAGCACCAGCTTCCCGTCCGCCGAGCCAAGGCCCGCTGCCGGCATCGTCACCGGTTTCGCCAGATCCCAGGTCGGCGCGCCACAGGCGGTGAAGCCGGTGGAACGGAATTGTTTATCGCCGGCATAAAGCGTCAGGTCGGCGTTGATGTTCATGTACCAACGGCTGAACACCTGGATGCCGTCGCTGCCGCTGACCTCGTTCGCGTCACGTTTGCCATCGTCGTTGGCGTCGGCCCACACCATGGTCATTGTCGCGGCCGGCCCTTTGCCGTGTTCCGAGGTCGGCACGTCCTTGCCGTCCTTGTCGCGGTAGAAGATCTCGCTGCGTTTTTTCCACTGACCGTCGCCGAGCCGTTCAAAGATGTTGATCGGCCCTACGTTGAAGGCCCAGTTGCCGGCGGTGAACAAATACGTGCGGCCATTGGTTCCGGTGGCGAAGCGGCTGTTCTCCATGCCATCGCGCGTGATCACCGCGAGCACCCTGGCCTTGCCGGTCACCGGATCGATGCGCCATTCGCAGCCCTGGCCGACCATGACATGCGGATCTGCCGGGCAGATCGAACCGCCGAGCGCGCCGTAGGTCGCGGGGCCGAGGTATTCCGCCTTGAAGGCACCGGTGGTCGTATCCCAGGTGCTGAAGCGTCTGGGGAAGTTGTCGTTCTCCGCCACCCACAGCGTGCCTTTGGCGTCAACGGCCAAGCCGACCGGATTCTTCAAACCGCTGGGATCCCATTTTCCCAGCAGCGGGCGACCACCGGCGCGGCCGATAATGCGAAGAGCCTTGCCATCCTTGTCGAACACCTGGACCTGATTGGTCGAGCCACCAACGGAGACGTACACCGTGCCGTCCTTCGCGCGCGCGATGCCCTGGACGTCCGGCAACTCGGCGAAGGTGGTGATCTTCTCGCCATCGATATCGACGTGCAGGATGCGCTTGTTCTCGCTGACCACGTAACAGGTGCGTGCGTTGATCGCGCAGAGTGCTCCCGGCGCGGGGACCTTAATCACGCGGATCAGAATTCCTTTGTCGGCATCGATGGCGATGAGGGCATCACCTTTGGTCGTGGTGGAGAACAGCGTTCCCCAACTGGCCGAAAGGGTGGCGAACTCATCGCTGAGGCCCTCGCGCATGTCTTTGTTTAGGACCACATCGAACGGCTTGAGGTCGGGTGTGTCTTTGCCTGGCCACGGCGCGTAGCTACCGTCCTTGGTCAAACGATAGGCGATGGTGCCGTTCAGGCCGAAGACGAACGCATCGTGGGTTTTTGGTTTTATGTCTGGAGGATTGATGGCCGGTGGATTGATGGTCGCGGTCACCACGCGACAGCCCGACATGCCCTGCCGGCTGTTCTTCCAGATGACCTTGCCGTCGGTGTCGCACGCCACGAGCGCCTTGCCGGCCTCGGCGAAGGTCCAGCCGAGGAACACCCGATCGCCGAGTGTCGCGACGCTGTTCGGTTCGCCATGATCGCCGCCCCAGTTGTCCCTGCCGCTGGCGCCATCCCACGGCGCAGCGCCCGCGTTCGCCGCCCAGCCGACGAGTTTGAGATCGAGACCCGGATGCACGAGCGCTTCCCACGTATACGTGCCAGCCGCCACCGGATCACCCGGATTGCGCCACGAATACGTGCCGAGGCCATCCCACTTCACCGCGTGTTTGCCCTTGGTGTAGAACGCGGTGTTCAGCAGTTGGCGCGCGACGCTGCCATCAGCGGCGAAGAGGTTGAGCGAGATGTAGCCGTCGAAGGGCATTTCAAAGCTGAGTGATTTGTGGCCTTTGAGCTCCACCTGTTTGATCAGGCCGGTCCAGTCGACCTTCGGCCGTCCGTCGATCAACGAGACGGCGAATTCACGGCGGTCCGACAGACGCACCGGTGACGGTTCGACCGTACCAGCTTTGGCGAAGGTCGCCGCGCCCCAGGTCTGGTTCGACATGAAGGTAAACACCCGGTCCGGCGTGCGATCAGCAGAGAAGATGTCTTTGTTGGTCAGACGTCCATTGGTGCCGACAGTGAAGTTCGGCTCGATGGTGAAGCGCATGGTGTCGCCGGTCTTGGGCGTCCAGCTTTCAGGGCCGATCAATCCCCAGGGGATCGCCATCACCTGCACATAACCACCGCCATCCGCATCCTTGGCAAAGGCCTGCTTGGCGCCTTGTGCCTGGGCGTCTTTGGTTCCGCCCTGATCGAATTTGATACCGTATTCGACGTTCATTACGTGTTTGCCCCCACGGCCCTGCCAACAGGTCCAGTGCGAGGCACGACCCTTCTCGGCATCGGTGCCAGCCCCGGCGACCACGCGAAATTGCAGACAGTCGCCGGCGAAGCCGTAATCCGCCTCCACCTGACCGGGATTGTTCAGCGGCGTCGGATCGACGAAGTGCGCCAGCAGGTAAAGATGCTGCGCGTCATACATCGCGTACATCCACGTGCCGAAGTTGGTGCGCTGGTTCTCCACATCGCCGCAGGCAAAGATGCCACCACTCAGGTCCCAGCCTTTGAGCGTGCCGTCAATCGCGGGTGGCTGCGGCGCGGGCAACAGGCGCAGGCCGAGGTTCTCGGTTTCCGTCGCAGCAAGGTTGGAAACACCACCACCAACAGCAGCAGTCAGGAGAGGGACGAGCAGCAGGCGGCGGAAGGACATGGGATCCTCTGGGGAACTGGTGGCCGTCATCGTGAACGGCTGAGCGAAGGCGAGGGCAGATGGTACCTGGCCGTCGATGGTCGCTGAACCGCGATGGCGATCACTCTACCAGCGTGGTGAAGCGGCGAATCGGCCTGAAGTCCCCGTTGGGGACGACGTAACGCCAGCCTGGCGCTTCAGAGCTGCCCGTTACCCATAAGTCGGTCGAGCCAAGAAAAAACCTGCTTTTTCGCCACGAAGGCACGAAGACGCGAAGATCAGACAGAAATCAGCGCATTCATCCGGTTGCCAAGAGCCTGACAGGAAGGGTTGATTTCTTCGTGCCTTCGTGCCTTCGTGCCTTCGTGCCTTCGTGCCTTCGTGGCTTCGTGGCGAAAAATCGATCCGATTCGGGTTGGAGGCGGACTTATGGGGTCCTCCGGGGTTCGCCGGTCCTCCATGTCAAATCAGCCTTCTGTGATTTTTTCACGGCGTGATCAACCGCGGTGCGATCAGCACCTGCTCCGCTGCTGCCTGCGGATTGGCGATGCGCCAGCGCAGATGCTCCACCGCCCGCACGCCCAGGTGATCTGCATGGATGTCGATCACCACCGGCGCCGGATCCAGGCCGGTGAGGAACGGACGTTCGTTGTTGCAGGTGACGATCGCCACGTCGTGCCCAGGGCGCAAGCCACGCTGGTGCAGCCAGCGGTAGACGCTCGGCGCGTAGGCATCCATGCCCAGGAACAACGCGGTCGGACGTGGGTCGTGGGCGAAAAGTTTTTCCAGTCGTGCGCCGAGCACCCGGTCATCGGTGCGGTTCTGATCGTGATCGTAGAGGCCGTCCTGTGGCACCGCGATCAGGCGTCCACCTGCTGCGGTTAGGGCCGCGCCGAAGGCTTGGCCACGCAACGTGCCGTCGGTGATGCGGGCATCTGCGCGCGTCAGGTCCCAACCGAGGAAGCCGCACACACGGTGTCCGTTGGTAAGCAGGTGCTCTGCCGCCAGCAGGCCGATGCGCCGATGGTCCGGCAGCAGGTGGTCGCCGGTGAAACGTCTGGGTGAGCCCATCACCCAGACCGCGGGCATAGTCGTGAGCACTGGTGGGATCGCATCCTCTGGCTCGGCACCGAAGAGGATCGCGCCGGTGGGCTGCTGGCTCTGCCACAGATCCGTGGCGGCCGCCCAGGTCGGCAGGTGGCGCACCAGCAGATCGCCACCCCAGGCGGCGACGGCGCGTTGGATGCCGTGCATGACGTAGGAGTACACCGGCGAGCGGTCGGTCATCCACGTCAGGTCGTAAGGGCCGAGCAACAGCAGCGCCACGCGGGTGGCGCTGGCGGGCGGTACGCGACGACGGCGACCGCGACGGTTTTCCGGTGCAGCGGGATGGTAGCCAAGCGTGGCCATCGCCTGACGTACAGCGGTGATGTTTGCCGGCAGCACCGCCGGATGCGCATTGATCACGCGTGACGCGGTGCCGATGCTCACCCGTGCGAGCCGCGCGACGTCGACGATGCTAGCGCGGACTGGCGGGGTGCGTTTGGCCATGGAGTAGGACTATGAAACGGATGAAATAAAGACAGGGCGAGCGGCGTGTTCCCTCAACGTAAACGCGGTAAATCGGTATCCTTTGCATGGCCAGACATGGTGAAATGAATAAAATAGATAACGCAGCAAGCAGCGCGACAAGCGACGCAGCAAGCAGCGCGACAAGCGACGCGACGAGGAGCGTGAAAAACAGCGCGGCAATGCGTCGCCTGCTGACTCCCCTGGTGGGCCTGATCATTGCCGTGGCCTTGGCACCACTGCTGACTGCGGGTGAGGAGAACGTACCCGTTCCGCTCGTCACGTTCGCCACTCGCGGATCACCCGCAGCGGTCGCCAGCGTGGCGGAGGAGTTCCTCGCCCTCACCACCATCGCCGCCTGGGATCAGCGGGAGTTCCGCCGTCCTGGCCGCTGGACACAACTCGCGGCGGTGCGTGCGCAGATGGACGCGTGCGACTGGCCGGCAGCGTTGGATGGATTCAAGCGCGCGTTCCTCGGAAAACTGCGGGCAATCGATGAGTACGGTCTGTCGGTCACGCGTTTCGATGTCTATTCCGGCGGTCCGCTGTCGTGGGGCTGGATCAAGCCGCTGATCAGCGATGGCAATCGCGCGGAGTTGCTCACTCGTGCGGATGCGTTGCTGCGCGGCGACCTCACCGTTGGCGGCAAGCCGTTGGCGATCGGTGAACCTGGCGCGATCGATTGGGCCGGTGCGACGGCGGAGGTGCTGAAGCGCAAAGACTGGAATGCGTGGCCGTGGCACCTCGACACCTTCTCGCCGCTGTTGGCCGGCTTCATCATCACCGGCGAGGCGCGTTACCTCGACCGCTGGGCGGCGTATGCCGACGACTGGGCGCTCAACCAGCGCGCCGGCCCAGGTGCAACCAACATCGCCGACATCCCCGACCAGTGGGCGGGTGGCACCGAGGCAGTGGTGACGTTGCTGCGTTACCTTTCGGCCATCGCGCGCATCCCTGGGGGCGACGGACGTCTGCCGGCGGCGACTTTTGCGCGCGTGATGACGCGCCTGATCGTCGATCAGGTGCCGGTGACGGTGCTGTATCACCGCGCCAATCCGCAGAACTGGAGTGACACCTGCGCGCCGACGCTGGTCGATCTGGGATTCGCCCTCGACGAGTTCCGTTGCGGGCCGTGGCTGGTGCGCGAGGGGATGCGCCTGCTGGAGATCGCCACACCGACACGTCACCTGCCGGATGGTGTCGACACCGATTCAACGGTGGGTTACGGCTTCACCTACCTGCACGGTGCGTTGCCGCTGCTCGAACGCCTGAAGATGCGCGCCTACCGTTTGGCGGACTGGCAGGTTCCGGCGTGGGAGAAAACGCTGCTGCGTGAGGGTTTCGACCTGGTGGCGTGGGAGCAGCAACTACGCGAGGAATTGCAGAAGCGCGGTCGTTTCCAGACCGCGCATCTGACCGCCAACGGCGAGTGGCCGATCGGCGGCGCGCGCAGTGATCATCGTGACCGCTCGGCGCAGACGCGTGAGCACCTGCAAGCGGCGGTCCCTGAGTTGTTGGTGGAACCCGACGTGGCGGCGATCCTCAACCGCGCGAGCGGTCGCGGCGGTCCTGCGCCATCGTTCACCTCGGAACGGTTCCCGTATGCCGGACATGCCTACCTGCGCGCCGGCTGGGAACGCGACGATCCCTATCTCTACTTCTTCTGCTCTCCGTATCCGACGCTCGGCTGCATGAGCTGGCGCAACAACAACGCCATCGGCTTTTCGGCGTTCGGTCAGGACGTGCTGGAGACCGGCGAGAACGGCACCTACGACCAGCCGCGTTCGCCACTGCGCGTCGATGGGCAGGAACAGTTCTTCCACGTCGGCATCCCGACCTGGGGGCACCGTGGGCCGTTGCTCACTGCCTGGCATGAACCGGCACCGTGGCGTTGGCACAGTTCGTCATCGTTCGATGTGGCGGAGGGGGTCTATGCCGGGGCGTTCGGAAAATCCAAACCGATCACCGGCGTCAACCATCAACGCCTGATCCATGCGGTGCGTGCTGGTGGCCTGTGGATCGTCACCGATCGCCTGCGCAGTGCGGAGACGCACGACTACGCACTCGATTGGCGCTTCGGCATTCTACCGGGCAAGGTGGCGACGGATTTCCTGTCGGAGCACATCACGGTGTCGCAGGCCGACGCGAGCATCACCACCGCGCGGCCGAACGGATCGAACATCACCCTGCGGCATTTCCCGTCGTCGCCGCTGACATTCGGCACCAGCGAACAACGCACGCCCGAAAATAAAAGCTACCGCCTGCACGACTTCCTGACCGTGAGCGGCACCTGGAAAACTCAGGGCGCGAGTGCGGTGGTGACGACGTTGTTCCCCAGGCGCAGTGGCCAAGCCGACGATCTGCGGTCGGTGAAATCGCTGAACGCCGCCGGCGTAGTCGGTTTCAGCGTGATCACACCCTCCGGAATGACGGTGTCCTATGTGGCGGCGGTGGATGGCGTGGCGAAGTTGACGTTGGGCGACCTATCCGGCGAGGCGGAAGCGCTCCTGCTGACGGTCGCCGCCGATGGCGTGCGTCGTGGTGTCGTCCTCGGTGGTCGTGCGCTCCAGATCGCAGGAAAGAAGCAGCCGCTCACCCAGCCGGATGCGGAGTTCGCATTGGCCGCCGGCGCGTGGTCGACGGTCGCCATCCACACACCGCTGTCGCCGGTCACCATCGCGCCCGATGCGACAACCTTCACCAGCGAGCAGGTCATCACGTTGGCCAGCGCCACGACCGGGGCGGAGATCCGTTATACGCTCGACGGCAGTGATCCGACGCCGACGTCGCGGCGTTACATGGCGCCGTTCACCATCACCACCTCGGCGGTGGTCAAGGCGCGCGCCATGCGTCCTGGGCTGATGGCGTTGCCGACCACCATGAGTGGCACCCATGCCTCGGTGGTGACGCGCGCCGACTTCACTCGTGGCGCGTTCATCGCGGCGGTGACGCCACCGAAGACCGTCGCCGGCCTGCGCTTTGAAACCGTGACCGGTCGTTGGCAGGACCTAGTCATGCGCCGCGATCACCTGCCGGTGCTCACGCGTGGCATCGCCGATCAGGTGTTCGCCGCCGCCAGTCGTGTCGACGCGCCGACCTGGGGTGTGCGTTACCGCGGATGGATCGAAGTCCCGGCGGATGGCATCTACACGCTGCACGCGCCGCCGGAGTCGTTCATGCCCAACATCATGGCCGGTTATGATCTGGTGGTGCGCATCGCCGGACGCGAATGGTATCCGGCGACGACGTTGCACGGTCTGGGCACGTGGTCGCTGGCGCTGCGCAAAGGCGCGCACGCCATCGAGGTGGTCTATGCAGACGTGCGCGGCGATGCGCCGACGCGCCTGAACCCGCCCGCTGGACAGCCGTTGGTGTGGCCGGGCAGCGTGCCGGATATGCGTCTGTCGGGCCCAGGTCTTCAGGCGGGCGCAATACCGGCGTCGATGCTGCGTTGCGCGAATGAGCCGTGAACGATCCACGGCCATGAACGTCATGGGCATCGGGGTGCGCTGAAGTGAAGTCCGTTGGGGACTCTCGAACGATCTACCGGTTTCAGAATGACATGCCGTGGGCAATTCCGGCCATTCCGGAGCGAGCGACCTCGCAGTGTATCGTGATGGCCATATCGCCAGTCGCGATCCCGGTCCCCATGCGCCCCCATGTCCATGTCGCGCATGTGTAGCGGACAACGAGTCACAGCCTCTGCGGTATCACGTTGTCCAAGTGGTCAGACCACCTCATCATGCCTCGGAACACTCAGCCGTCACGTCCAGGAAGCACCATGCATCAGTCCCTCCGCCTTGCCCTCGTCTCTGCCTGTGCCTTCGGCACCTTGGCGGTCGCCGCTGACGGCGCACCGCTGACGCTGAAACAGGGCGATCATGTCGCCATCATCGGTGGCGGCGTGGCCGATCGCATGCAGCACGACGGCACGCTGGAGGCGATGTTCTACAAAGCGAACACGAATGCGGACCTGGTGTTTCGCAACCTGGGATTCCTGGGCGACGAAATCGACACGCGTATGCGTTCCGAGAGTTTCGGTTCGCCCGAGGACTGGTTGAAGCGCGTGCAGGCCGACGTGGTGTTGGCGTTCTTCGGCTTCAATGAATCGTTCGCCGGCAAAGACGGCCTCGCCGACTTCAAAGGCAAGCTGCACAACCTGATCCACAGCACCATCGCCTCCGATTACAGCGGCAAAGGCAAAACACGGCTGGTGTTGTTCTCACCCACCGCGGCAGAAAAAGGCATCGATCCCGATTGGCAGGATGTCAGTGCGATCAACGCCAACCTCGCGCTCTACAGCGCGGCGATGGCCGAGGTGGCCAAAGAGATGAACGTCCCGTTCGTCGATCTCTTCGCCATCAGCAAGGACGCCTACGCCAAGGCCAAGGCACCGCTGACCGTCAATGGCCTGCACCTGAGCGAGGACGGCTACGAAGCGATTGCGCCCGAGATGTTCAAGGCGCTGGCCGGGACCAACGCACCGGCGGTCGATGGTGACCTGAAGGAGATCCGCGCCGCGGTCCAGGAACGCAATGCGTGGTTCTTCAGCCGCTACCGCACGGTCGACGGTTACAACGTCTACGGCGGGCGTTCCAACCTGACCTTCGATGGCCTCACCAACAAGACGGTGATGCAGGAGGAAATGGCCGTTCGCGACGTCATCACCGCCAACCACGATCGTGTGGTGTGGGCCGCAGCGCAGGGCAAGACCGTCGCCGCTGTTGACGACAACCTGCCGCCGATCACGCCGGTGAAGACCAACAAACCGAACGCCGCGCCGTACCTCGATGCCGAGGCCGCCATTGCCAAGATGGTCATGCCAGCCGGACTCAAGGTGAACCTCTTCGCCAGCGAGGAGAAGTTCCCCGAGTTGGTGAATCCCGTGCAGATGGCGTGGGACGCCAAGGGCCGTCTGTGGGTCGCTGCGTGGCAGACCTACCCAGGGCGTATGCCGTCGGACAAGAAGGGCGACAGCATCCTGATCTTTGAGGACAGCGATCAGGACGGGAAGGCCGACAAGTGCATCACCTTCATGGACCAGTTGAACTGCCCGACCGGCTTCCAGTTCCATAAGGAAGGCATCCTGCTGATGCAGGCGCCGGACCTCTGGTACGTCACCATCGATCCCAAAACTGGCCTTGCGGGACAGAAATCACGCGTGGTTGGCGGACTCGACTCGGCCGACTCGCACCACCAGACCAACGCGATGTGCTACGCGCCTGGCGGCGCGACGTTCCTGAGTGACGGCGTGTTCCATCGCTCGCAGATCGAAACGCACCAGGGCGTGGTGCGCAACAGCGACGGCGCGATCTACCGCTACGAACCGCGCACCCACCGCTTTGAACGCTACATCGCCTACGGCTTTGCCAATCCGCACGGCCGTATCTTCGACCGGTGGGGCAACGACTTCGTCACCGACGCCACCGGCAACAACAACTACTGGGGCCCGGCGATCAGCGTGCGTATCGACGGCACCGGCGCGAAACATCCGGGCGTGAAAAACTTCTGGCCAAATCCCTCGCGTCCGTGCCCTGGCACCGGCATCCTGTCGAGCAGCGCGTGGCCGAAGGAATACGACGGCAACTTCCTCAACCTCAACGTCATCGGCATGCAGGGCATTTTTCGCGCGACGATCGAGGACGATGGCTCGGGCCTCAAAGGCGTGAGCAAGGAACACTTCCTCAGTTCCAGCGATCCCAATTTCCGCCCCGTCGCGGTGAATGTCGGTCCCGATGGCGCGGTTTATGTCGCTGACTGGGCGCAGTCCATCATCGGCCACATGCAGCACCACCTGCGCGATCCGGTGCGCGACCATAAACATGGCCGCCTCTACCGTGTGACCTACGAGGGAAAAACTATCCCGCGCCCGGCCATCGCCGGCCAGCCGATCGACAAGCTGGTCGAACTGCTGAAGGCCAACGAAGACGGCACGCGTGAACTGGCGAAGGTCGAACTCGGACGCCACGACACCGCCAAGGTCATAGCCGCAGTGGATCGTTGGGTCGCTGCGCTCGATCCCAAGGATGCCGAGTACCACCACCACCTGACCGAAGCGTTGTGGACCAAGCAGTGGCACAACGTGGTCGACCCGGTGCTGCTCAAGAAACAACTGCGTTCGCCCGACCACCGCGCGCGCGCGGCGGCGACCAACGTCTTGTGTTACCAGCGCGATCGCGTCGCCGATGCGTTGGCATTGCTCAAGGTCCAGGTCACTGACGAACATCCGCGCGTGCGCGTCGAAGCCATCCGCGCCTTGAGCTTCTTCGAACAGTGGGAGGCGGCGGACATCGCGTTGCTGTCGCTCAACCAGCCCGGCGACTACTACATCGACTACGTGATGAAGGCGACCATGCGCCAGCTCGAACGCTGGTGGAAACCCGCCATCGCTGAAGGCAAGCCGATCGCCAAGGACAACGCCAAGGGCATCGACTACATCCTTGGCAACGTGCCGACGCCAGGGTTGGCCAAGCTGCCGCCGAGCGAGGGTGTGTGGCGCGCGATGTTCTCGCGCAGCGATGCGCCGATGGCGATGCGGCAGGAAGCGCTCGCCGCGTTGGCCAAACAGCGCAATGCCTCGGCCTTGACCACGCTGCTCGACCTCATGCAGCCGCTCCTGAAAGTGGGCGGTAAGGCGCTCGATGACGCCTGTGCCATGTTGGTGCAGCAGCCTGCTGCCGACTTGGCCAAGGGCCGCGAGGTGCTCGATTTACTGACCAAAGCCGGCCAACCCGCCGAGGCGCGTCAGGCCGGCATCGCCGCGCTGATGATCGCGGACAATTCCATCGAGGGGCAATGGAATGCCGCGGGCAATGATCCTGGCGCGTTGGTCGACCGTCTCGAAGCGGTGGCGCTGATTCCTGATGCGGCGCTGCGTGCGACGGCGGTGGCGAAGATCATGCCGTTACTCGGTGCGTGGCCGGCGAACCTCGCGAGCAAACTCGGCGATGCCAAGGGTGCTGCTGGTCGTTACGTGCGCATCCAACTGCCGAGCAAAGGCACGTTGACGCTCGCTGAGGTCGAGATCCTCAGCGGCGGCACGAACATCGCCGGCCGCGGCAAGGCCAAGCAGTCGAGCACCGGCTACGGCGGTGACGCTCAACGGGCCATCGACGGCAAGAATGACGGCTCGTTCGGCGCGGGGACCTCCACCCACACCAATGAGAACGAAGACAAACCCTGGTGGGAGGTCGACCTCGGCTCGGTGCAGGCGATCGAATCGGTGAAAGTGTGGAACCGCACTGACGGCGACTTGGGTAAACGCCTCGACCAATTCTCGGTGGTGGTGTTCGACGACGGACGCAAGGAGGTCGCGCGGAGCGACGGCAACGCCGCACCCGCGCCCGCTTTGGCGGTGACCTTGTCGCAGGATGCTGCCGGTGCTCTGCGTCGCGCTGCTATCAACGCCGCACTCGCTGCTGGTGGCGATGCCGCCATGGTGGCGGGTGCATTGCAGGACTTGGTAGCCAAGGGTGAGCAGATCACCACCGCCAGCGACGGGCTGCGCAAACTCGGTAAGGATGCATGGGTCGCAGCAAAGGCGGGCTCCGCCGTGGCGGGCATTGCCACCTGGGCACGTGCGTTGCCGACCGAAGGCCGCACCGCACCGGACGTGAAACGCGTGCTGGAGATCGCCGACCAGCTTGCCGGCCTGCTCACCGGTGACGAAGCCGCCAAGGCCAAGGCCGAACTGTCATCGCTGTCGGTGCGCGTGATCACGGTGAAGACCGTGCGCGAACAGATGCGCTACGATCAGCCCAAGCTGGTGGTCGAAGCGGGCAAACCCTTCGCTATCGAATTGGTGAACGACGACATGATGCCGCACAACTTGGTGGTGGGTGCCCCGGGCTCACGCCAGGAGATCGCCCTGCTGGCGCAGGTCATGCCGATCGACAAGGCAGACAAACAGGGCCGCATCTTCGTCCCGGAGAACAGCAAGGTGCTCGCCGCGACCAAGATGATCAACCCCGGCAAACGCGAACTGCTGATGGTCCCTGCATTGGCGGAGGGGACCTACGACTACGTCTGCACCTTCCCAGGCCACTGGACGATCATGTGGGGGACGTTGGTGGTGACGAAGGATCAGGAGTTGCTCAAGAACGCGAAGTGAGACCGAAGCATAAACGTTCCGGACGCGCAGCGTCCGGAACCACCGGAGCGCGGACCTCCAGGTCCGCTTGGATCGTTATCCGTGTTATGTCGTTGTGAGGCAGTGGCCGAACCACTCCGTGTTGATGGGACGTGCACCGTGTACGTGGGCGAGGCGGACCTGGAGGTCCGCGCTCCGGTGGCCGCCCTGGCGGGCGGCATTTCGCATCAGCCTAGGGCGCGTTCGAGCATCGGCACCAGTGCGCACAGCCCACGTGCTTCGATGCTTGGCAGGACGTGACGAGCGGTGCGTTTCACGCGTAGCGACGCTTGTCCCATCGCGCAGCCGTGGCCAGCCCAGCGCAGCATTTCCAAATCGTTGTCGGCGTCACCGACCGCCCACACCGATTCACGTGGGATGTCCAGGTGTTCAGCAAGGCGTCGCACGCCCCAGCCTTTGGTGATGCCTACGGGCAGGATCTCCATGCGATCGGGTTGGCTGATCACCACCTCGAACCGGCCATGGAACTTCTGCTGGAGGAACGCGCAGCACTCGCTGACATTTTCCGGCGAGTCGACGTAGAGGATTTTCAAGCTGTGCCCGCGCCACGCGGTGCGGAGATCGGCCATCAGGTGGATGGGCGCTTGGTAGAGCTTGCTCCACGTCCGGGTCAGGCGCGTCTCGTGGCTCATCACCCAGGTCACCGCGTCGGGGTAACAGCACACCACGCCATCACGTTCACCGATGGCGGCGATGATGGTGTGGACGTCGTCTTCGCTGAGGGTTTTCTGCACCATCGTGCCGTCGTGCGGATGACCGATCCAGCCGCCGTTGAAGCACACCAGAGGGCCACGGCCACCGATCTGTTCCCACGGCAGACGCGCGGTCATCAGCCCACGACCGGTGGCGATGGCGACCTGGATGCCCATGCCTCGGATCTCGTTGACCGCCAACGCGTGACCCATCGGTAGCTGGCAATCTTCGGTGAGCAGGGTGCCATCGAGGTCGAGACAAAGCAGACGCGGGCGCATGGGGGTCGTACGCTAGGACGTGGTATGCATATCCAAAGGGGGCTTCTGTGCCGGCTTTGGTCGCACCCGCACCCGTCGATGAACAAGAGAAACGGAGGAACGGAGGTGAAGGCCGGAGAATCATAACCCCTCACTCCCTGTCTTCCTCCGTTTCTCCGTTCCTCTTGTTCATTCCGGTTGTCTTGTCTGTACAGGCATGAGCACAGACTGAGCGTCCGTCTCACCGCACCAAGCACCGCGCACTTGACACTTCGTACCCGTCGATCGCAACGGACGTTCGCGCTGTGCCTAAGACCCTGACCTTGCTCTGGTGGAACCTCTACAACCTGCACGACGACATCGACGATCCGCGCATCAACGACATCGTGAAGTCGACGCGCATGTACCACCGCGATCTGCGCGAGGTGGCCGACATCATCGATCGCATCACGCCGGCGCCCGACCTGATCGGGGTCGGCGAGGTCGAGAACCACGGCGTCATGCGCGACCTGGCGACGGAGATCCACTGGCGGCCAGCGCACCTGAGCTACCGCTGCGACCGGCACATCGAATCGCGTGATCCGCGTGGCATCGATGTCGGTGTCCTGGTGCGTTCGGTGCCGAGCGTGACGCCGGTACGGTTGTCGGCGGAATGGCCCAACGATATGGACGCCGTGCGGCCGATGGTGCGGCTCGAGGTGCTGGTGGATGGTGTGCAGCCGCTGACCGTGGTGTTTGTCCATGGTAAGAGCCGTCGCAGCGGGCCGGTCGATCCTGAAGATGCCATGCTCGGCAGCCGCCTGCGCATGTCCTATGGCCGTTCCCTGCGTCAGATCGCGGCTGATTGTGGTGCCGCCGGTACGCCGCTGGTGGTGATGGGCGATCTCAACGACGAGCCGACCAGCCGTTCATTGGTGGTCGGTGCCAACGCGGCGATCGGTCGTCCAGCGACCGAAACGGTGGAGGCGGGCCGGCTCTACAACCTCAGCCGTGAAGGCCTGGGCGACGCGCGCGGCACCTGCATGCACGATGGTGGCTGGTTGTTGTTCGATCAGGTGCTGGTCAACGGCGTGCTGCTCGCTCCGCCACCTGGAGGCATCGCGATCGAGGGACGAACGCGCATCATCGCCGAGGATCCGCTGCTCTACCGTGGCGCGCCGAACCGCTGGTACAGCGATCATCTGCCGGTGCTGCTCACCCTGCGGCGCGGGTAGGTTTGAGGAATCACGACCCCTTCAACCCCCACCATCGCGCAGGGCGATTCCCGCTCGGCGTCCCGATAGCCACGCGCCTTCGACGCGTGGGCAATCACCGAAACCGTCACCTGCGATCATCAAGGCCGGTCCATTCCCGACTCGCACGAACGGCGCGGTGCTGGGCGTTGCGCAGCGGCTGTAGCGCCACAGCCGCGCTTCGGCAAGACAGCGGCTGAGGTCACGGGTGATGCCAAGTCGTTTGAGCGTGGGCGTGGCAGCGGTGAGCAGTTCCTCGGCGAGCAGCGCGCTGCTGTGGTCCTGGTGCGCCGCGCTCCAGTCACCACGGGCGTGCAACAGCAGCAGATCGCCATGCAGGACTTCGCCGCGGCCGTTGGCGGATGCGATCCACGCCAGCGGGCTGGCCGGATCCTCGATGCGCACCGCTCCGGGTTGGGTGAGCAGCGGTGCGTTGACGTTCGGTACATCGATCACCACCGCCACACACGGATCGTAACGCACCTGCGCCAGACCCTCAGGCAAGGGCAAGCCACAAGAGCCGAGCAGATGGATGACCTGCGGGACCGGCTGGGTCAGGATCACCGCATCCGCCTGCACCTGGATCGCGGGTCCGGTGGCGGTGCCGCGTACCGCGTCGCCGGGGACCGCCTCCACCACCCAGCGTCCGCTGTCCGCCCGCAGGCCGGTGATGGTAGCCGGTTGGCGCAGGACGAACGATGAGGCTAACGCGCGACCGAAGGCGTGCATGCCGCCGACGCCGAGCCAGCGGGGAAAACCATCCTCGCCACCCACCAGGGCGTCGGCGGTCAGCACCGGGATGCCGGTACACCAGCGCCGGACCCACCCACGGTTTTCCCAGAACTCGATCGCGGCAGCGAACACCGGATCACGGGCGGAGATGAACTGCGCACCGACATCGATGCGCCGCGTGCGATCACCGAACCAGCGCGAGGCGAAACGCCCGCCCGGCGTCTGGCCCTTGTCGATGATCTCGACCTGCCAGCCAGCTTCCTTCAGTACCTGCGCGGCGCTGAGTCCGGTGATGCCGGCTCCGACGATGATGGCGTTGGGCATGCGGCAGAGAATGCCGACGACGAAAAAACCTGCCAGGATGGAAGGGGGCGCCTACCACGCAGTGCCACGCATCACTTGGGCTTGTCAGCTCCAGCAGGGGCAACGCTACCTTCCAATTCGGTGAGTGCCTTGCGCGCGTTGGTCAGTTCCTCGTCGAGGGCCTTTTGTTTGGCGATGAGGTTCTTGCACTCCTCGACCAGACCACGCACCGCGCTGTTGTTCGCCTGTGAGCGGGGCAGGGTGACCGTCTGCTCGTCGAGAAAACGCTGCTCGTTACGCTCGGGGTCGTAGTACTGGCCTTCTGCTTTGGCGCGTTCCGCGAACTGCTTGCGGAAGTCGACGATCTTGCGACGGGTGCGTTCGATCTTGGAGTCGTAGGTCTTGAGTTCGGTGGTCTTGCGGTTGATCCAGGTACGTTGTTGTTCGATCACCTGCAGCTTGGGGTCCACCGGCGCCGGGGCCGCGCGTTTGGTTTTTTCCTGCTCCTTGGCCGCGTCTTCGTCGGTCTTGACGACTTGGGGTTCCGGTGGGGCGGGTTTGCGGTCGACGATCTCCTCGGGCTTCACCGGCACCGCGCCCTTGATCTTGCCCGTCAGGGTCAGGACTCCCTTTTGGGCGTCGTAGATGCCCACCATCACCCGGCCGTCCGCAAGGGTGATGCGTTCCGGAGTTGCCTCTGCAGCAGTTACCAAAGACGCGCACGCCAGCAGGGCCAGGATGTGATGCCGCATGGGACCTCCACGAATTGGGTGGAGGCTGCCGTGGTCCAGGTCGGGACGCAACCGAAAGGTGGTTGCCCGTGGACCTGTTGCTGCCCTGGCAGCGGGCCATTGAATGCGCGCCACCATGGGCGACTGGGAATTACTCATCACCGGCTGCGGTACCAGCCACGGCAATCCACCGTGGGGCTATCCGCAGTTGTGGTCGGAAGATCCACGCGATCTGCGCCGACGTGCCGGTGCGGTGCTCAGCGGCCCGGATGGTCAGGTGCTGCTGATCGACGCCGGACCCGACCTCCAGCACCAGATGCGCGATCCCGATCGCACGTGGGATGGACGCAGCTATCCCGCCAGGTGCATTGTGCGCTGTGATGGCGTGCTGCTGACGCATGACCACGCCGACCATTCGCACGGGCTCAACGATCTGCGGCACCTCAACCGCCTGATGGGTGGGACGCCGATCAGCATCTTCGGCGCGCGGGAACACCTCGACGCGGTGCAGACTATGTTCCCGTTCTGCTTCGGCGATCCGGACAAGCTGTATTACCTGGGCAGCCCAGCCTTGCTGTCGGTGGCGATGACCGATGGCGCGCTTACCGACGTTGGCGGTCTGCCGGTCATCGCTTTTCCCATGAGTCACGGCCCGGCGGGCCGCACCACCGGGTTCCGCTGTGGTGGCATGGCGTGGTTGACCGACCTGAAGCAACTGCCGGCGGAGGCCGATGTGTACCTGCGTGATCTCGACCTGTTGGTGCTCGACATGCTGCGCGAGCAGGAGCACTCGACCCACCTCAATTGGGTCGAGGCACAGGCCATCATTGCACGGCTCAAGCCCCGCCGCACGGTGCTGACCCACATGGGGTACGAAGTGAAGTACCGCGAGTGGGAACCACGCTTGCCGCCGGGTGTGGTCATGGCCTATGACGGCTACCGCTGCCGTTTCACCGCCTGAACGAATAGAGAAAAGGGAAAGGCAGGCATGAACAGAAGGAACGGAAGAACGGAGGACAGCCGATTGCGGCGAAACGTCGTAACACGTCATCTCTTCCGCTCCGTTGCCTTCCTCCGTTCCTCCGTTCCTCCTGTCCGATCCGGTTGCCCTGTTGTAACTGCTCAGGCCTGGGGCCCCGTCGCTGCGCGATGGGGCGGGTGCCCGAGTGGCGGTGGGCGGATACCATGGGCGAAGCCCATCCGCCCACGGCTGAGGAGGCGAAGCCGACGAAGCCGAGCCACGACCAAGCCCGTGAGGGCAGGCCCGCAGGGCCGCGGGGGCGAAGCCCCTGAGCAGATACGTCCTGTTCACGTCTAAGGAGTTCCGATGCGTCGTATCCATTTGTTGCTCGTCTTGGCCGTGGCGCTGACGGCGTTGTTCATCGGCGGTTGCCAGATCGATAGCCCCTACGGCTCACGCACGGAGCGATCCAGTGCACCGACGGCGGCACCGACGCGGACACCACCGGTGGTTGTCGACGCTCCCGCCAAAGCGCTCGCCGATGACACGTTTGTGGAGCAGGCACCGGCACCAGCGACACCGGGCAAAAAACTACGCCAGGTGCCGAAGATCACCAGCGAACCGTTGATCGGCGTCATGCTTGCCAGCGGGCCGGAGGTGGCCTTGCAGCTGCCACGTGGCGGCACCATCACGCACGCGGGCATCCGCACCCTGATCCAGCCAGGAGCGCTACACGTACGCGCCACCGGCAAGGGGCTGACCACTTCGGCGACCGGCAACAGCCTGTTGGGTGACCATATCCGCATCCAGGTTCCGCCTGCGGCGAACGCGCCGACCTTCAGCGCCACGCTTGACGTGCCGTTCGGCAAACCACAGACCTTGCAGTTTAGCGGCCAGCCCGAGGTCGCCATCGATGCCGCCAGTCGCAAGGCGATGCTGATCGAACGCGTCGGCCTGGAACAGTACCTCAAAGGAGTGTTGCCGACCGAGATCAGTCCGTCGTGGCCGCTCGAAGCGATCAAGGCGCAGGCGGTGGCCGCGCGCAGTTACACGCTCGATCGTTACCTGGTCCGTCTCAATCAACCCTGGCAGTTGCACTGGCACTTCACCGTCGATCAGGCCTATGGTGGACTCAAACCACTGCCGCCGCGGATGGCGGTGGCGTTGGAGCAGACACGTGGCCAGCTTCTCGCATCAGCGGGATTGCCGATCCCCGCGTTGTTCCATGCCTGCTCCGGTGGCCGGACGGAAAGCGCACGCAACTTCCGTGCTGATCTGACCGGTGCCGACAACGTCACCGACATGACGGCGGTGATGCCGTCGGTCGACGATCCCGACGGCATCAGCGGTGCCGAGGCCTTGGGCTTTTCTGCCACGCATCTGGATTGGCGGGTCGAAGTGCCGATGGCCACCGTCACCGCCAATCTCCAGAAATGGGCCGCGACCCATCCGGAAGATCGCATGCGCATCGGCACGGTGTCATCAGTGCGTCCGGTCGATCGTTTTCCTGACTCCAATCGCGTCGCGACCGTGACTGTGCGACATCTGCTGAACAACCGCGAGATCGACACCGTGATGTCCGCGGCGACCTTCCGTCTTGCCGTCGGTCCCGGCCAGATCCGTTCGACCAACTGGAAACGCTGCGTCATCGCCTCCGCGAAGGGTGGCATCCTGGTCATCGAAGGCCGCGGCTACGGACACGGTGTCGGCATGTCGCAGGTGAGCGCTTATCAGATGGCGCGCACGGGCTCGGCGGCGAGCGATATCCTGAAGCGGTTTTATCCTGGGGCGGGACTGGTGCAGTGGTGGTGAGCAACCCGGAACCAGGTTATGTGGGAAATAGGATCGGCTGACATTGATCGCGGTCGGGTGGGAATTAATCGAGCCCCGTGAGGGGCGGACGAGTACAGCCCAGCACGACAGTGCTGGGTAAAACGGACCATATCGTAGGAGTCCCGACGGGACGATTGATCTGATCCCCGGTCGTGAGACCGGGGCGGAGGGCGGCGCTTGCGCACCGCCGGAGGTCGGTCGTTCCTCCGGAACTGGTGACATCTCGCTCGGGCTATCCCAGCACTGTCGTACTGGGCTGTACTCGTCCGCCCCTGCGGGGCTCATTTTCTGCGGTCGACATCATCGCTGAAATCGGGAATCCGATCCTGGATGGTCGAACGCTCACGGGGCGAGTGCGAACCACCGTGAATGGGGTCACTTGATCTTCATCAACTCCTCGACCGTCCACGACTCGCCGCGTTTCGCTTCCGCCGTGCGGATGGCCTTGACCGCTGAGGTCTCCACCACGTTCGCGCGGTTGCCCCACTCATTGCGCACATAGGTCATGATCTCGGCGATGGCTTCGTCATCGAGCGCGCCGCCGAGCGGGGGCATCTCGACGTTGAAGGTCACGCCGGCGGCGACGATCTCGCCGCGCACGCCGTGGATGATGATGCGTGCAAGGCGGCCTTCGGAGCCTTCGACCCATTCGGAGCCAGCAAGTGGCGGCGCGAGGCCGGCGAGGCCTTGACCGTTCAACTGATGACAGGCGACGCACAGCGTCTGGTAACGGGTTTTTCCCGAGTCGAAACGCTTCTGATCGCCGGCAGAGAGCTTCGCTGGTTCGACCGCCTTGGCGGTGGAGCCTTCGCCTGACCACGCGATCCATTCGCCGATCTTCTTCGCGCGGTCGGCCATTTTGGCGTCGCTGGTGATCGCCTTCCAACCATCTGGCGGTGACTTGAGCGCGATGCTGCCGGGTTTGGCGGTCTTCGGTTTCGCCGCCAACAAGCCGTCGAGGATGGCCTCGGCGCGCCAACGGCCGCTGTCGCCCTGGTTCGCGGCGAGCGACAACGTGGCGCTGATCTTGCCGGGTTTGTTCTCGGCGATGACGCAGCCGGCCAGGCGCATGATCGCCTCCTTGTAGCCGGGTTTGGTGCTGGCGAGCGCGGGGTCGGCGCACAGGCGGGTAAGCATCTGGAACTCGCGTCCAGGCAGGCCAGAGGCCACCGCGTCGCGCACCAACGGATCGTTGGCGTTGGCCAGCAGCACCTTCATCAACTCATCGTCGGCTTTGCCGTCGGTGGTTGCGCCGAGGGTGAAGGCGGTCTGCACGCGCACACGGGCGTCAGAGTCCTTTTCCAACGCCGCCACTTTGGCGACCCACTCCGAGGCGGTCGCACCAGTAAGGAGGGGTTCAGCGGCACGCAGAGCAGCCGCGCGGACGCGGGCATCTTTGTCGGCGAGCGCAGCATCGATGGTGGCGGGATCGCTGTCGCCGAGTCCCATCAGGGTGAACAACGCATGCAGACGTCCGAGTGGCGACTTTGCGTCAGTGGCAGCCTTACGCAGCAGGGGGAGCGCGGCCTTGTCCTGGCGTTCCACCAGCAGGCGCTGGGCGGTGTCACGGCGCCAGCCGTTGGCGTGCGACAGCGCCTCGATCAGTTCGGCGACGGTGGCCTTCTCCAACTTGGGCGAGGGATTGGCGACCTTGCCCTTGTCTGGCACCACGCGATAGATGCGGCCGAGGTGCGGCGGTTTTTCCAGGCCACGTTGCAGCGCCTGGTCACGCAGGAACGGCGTGAGGAACACGCGGTGCTGGAGCAGGCCCTGGTACATGTCGACGACGTAGAGCGCGCCGTCGGGACCGGTGTAGCAGTTCACCGGGCGGAACCGTTCGTCGAGGCCGCCAATGAATTCGCTCTTGTTGTAGGGGTTGTCGGTGTTCACCACGCCATCTTTTTCGACCATCTTGGCGTGACGCACAAAATTTCCCGAGGGCTCGCAGGTGAAGACGTCACCGACCCAGTCAGGGAAGACATCGCCACGGTAGACGCCGGAACCACAGACCGCAGTGAAGCTGGCGAGCGTGCCGTCGTCACGCAGTTGGCCTTTGCGGTAGCCGCGGTTGACGCCGGGATTCATCCGTGAGGGCCAGGTGGTGTTGTTCGCCGCCGCCTTGGCGTTGAGGCCGGCGCCGTTCAGCAAGTTGGGGTTGCGGCGGTAATAGGCCGCGTCGACTTGATCGGTGCGCAACTGGTCGCTGTTGGTGTTGTAGTACGGACGACCGGTATCGTCCTGCGTCATGCCCCACTGGCCGCGGAAATTGGTCGCCTCTTCGATGAACTTTCCATCCACCAGCTTGTAGCGCACCGTGTGGTTGGCGCTGTAGATCCAGTTGTCGAGACCCCACATCAGGCCGTTGGCCTGGTGTTCCGGGTTGTCCTGTTTGGCGTATTTCTCCCACGCCTTCTCTTTGACGTCGGCCTTGCCGTCGCCGTTGGTGTCCTTGCAGAACCACACCACCGGTGGCTCGGCGATCAGCACGCCGCCCATCACGCACATCACCGCACGCGGCATCACCAGGTTGTCGACGAACACCGTCGACTTGTCGTACTTCCCGTCGCCATCGCTGTCGACCAGCATCGACACGCGGCCGGTTGGCTTGTCTTCTCCGCTGCCGAGTGGGTCGTGCATATAGGCACGCATCTCGGCGACGAACATGCGGCCGTCGCCATCCCACGCGACCGCCACCGGTTTCTCGACCATCGGCTCGATGGCGACCAGTTCGAGTTTGTAGCCGGACTGGAGCTTGAAGCTCTTCAAGACCTCGTCGGCGGACAGCACCGGCGCCGGCGGGATCTTCCAGTGCGCGGGTGGCGGCGGCATGTCCTCGCCAGCAAAGGCGCTATTGGCGGCGGAGAGCAGGAACGCAGCGATCAGGAGCGGAGCGTAACGTCGCATAGGTGTCCTTGTGGCCAGGGCGCAGGATACGCCGCCCACGACGCCGTCGATACCCGGAAATCACGGCAAAGACTGATCGGAATGCGCGGATCGGAACCGTGCCCAGGGATGTCGGAAGTATGGCTGCCCCGGATTCGCACGACAGGAATCACCGGCGTTTGGCATGGGCTGGCCTGGGCCAACAAAAAACCCCAGGCGCACGCGCCTGGGGTTCGGGGCATCCTCCGGTGCGAACCGGAGGAGCGGAATCAGCCTTCCGCGCCCTCGGCCTCGGCCTCGGTGCCAGCTTCGGCTTCGCCGGTGAGTTTCTTCAGGCGATCGACGAACGGACCTTCGATCTTGACGACGAAGGCGAGGACCTTCTCGCGCTTCTCATCGCTGATGCGCGTCCCGAGGGCGGTAGTCATATCCTCACGGGTACGCTTGGTGGGGTGGGGGGCGCCCTCCTGCAACGTGGCGAGGAGAAGGCGCGCGGCGCATTGTTTGGGGCTCATAGGTGCGCAGCCTGCCGTGGCCGGTTGGGCGCGCCAGGGGCAGGCTGACGGGTTGCCACGCCCTGAGTGGGGCTGCGTGATGGACCGTTGCCGGTGGTGGAATCGATGTATGGGCAATGGGTTGGCCAGCGAGCGGAACAAAAAAAGCGTCCCACCGTCAGGGACGGTGGGACGCTGACGCAACCCGTAACAGATCAGTGGTTCAGAAGTTGATCTGATGCTGGAGGCGGATGATGGTGGCGTCGCCGTCACCCTCTTCCGATTCCCAGAGCGACAGCGAGAGCTGGAGCTTGTTGTCGTGACCGGTCAGGTAGTAGTTCACACCGATGTCGATCTGGGTGCCCGAACCACCGGTTTCGGCATTGTTGCCGAAGTTCACGATTTCATCCGCGTCGGTGTTGTTGTCGATGATCTGATAACGAATCGCCGGCTCAAGCACTTCGTCACCAACTGGAAATGCATAAGCGAGCTGCAGAACGATGAACTCTTGATCCGTGTCAGTCGATACACCAGTTGAAATGACCTCGTTTTCAGTGTTTCCGGTGCGGAATTCGGCATAGGCCGAGAGGCCATTGAGCCAAAGCATCGCGTCAACGCCATAGGCGCTGATGCTGCGGAAATTGTTCGCTGCCTGGACACCGTCAGTGTTCGCACCGTAGCTGAGACCGATATTGAGGCCATGGCCTTCCTTGCCGACGAACGATTCCGCGCGCTTCTTGATGAACCAGTCGGGTGAGAAAGAGAACTCACCACGGATACCGTAGTAGAAGCCCTCGGTTTCCGCGAGAGAGGCTGATGCCAAGGTGGTATTGTGAGCCTGATCGTTGTTCTGCACGTCAGCCGCGAGCAGGAACATCGGATGGTTGAAGCGCAGACCAACGCCAACGCCACGGGGAGCGAGATAGCCCGCTGCGGCATTGCCATTGGGGAAGACTTCCCGGCTGGAACTCATGCCAGCATCGCTGGGATTCTGGTACGGCTTGTTCAAGCCGAAGGTGATGGCAGTCGACATCCCATCTCCCAAGTCGAAGGCACGCTCCAACCACGCAAATCGAATCTGGACGGCACGATTGGCGCCTTTGCCATTATTATTGGCATCAACAGTATCAACGTTGTCGGCATTGATGGCAAACTGGCCCTTCCAGTTAGAGCCATACTTGAAGCTCATGTACAAACGCGCACGACGGATCGAAAAATCGATCGGATCGTTCTCGCCACCTGCAATAGCACCTTGAACGCGGTATTCGTCACCAATAGCGGCGCCCGGGGCGGACGTCGTACCGCTCTGTGACAAGGATCCGGTCGTCGCGTCGCTCATCTGCGCGCGGGTCTGGATGCGAATGCCCGGAGTAATGCTCAGCACATCGTCCTTGATGGACACGGCGTGGGCGGAAGGAGCCACGACGCCGAGAATGGCGAGCGCAGCGAGGGTTTTGACTGGATGCTTCACTGATGAGTCTCCTTGGTTGCTTCGGGAAGGTTCCCTGGGTGTTGTCGCGGGATGCTGTCTGCGCAGATGAAGGAAGTGTGAAGTCGGGGGTGGTTTCGCGCGAATCTGCAAGGTTCCCGTGGCGTCGTCGTCGTCGGGCGAGACACACGCATGACGGTCGATGCCCTGTCCCGTGATGCGTTGTCCTGGGACAGCGCTCGGTTACGCGCGCTCAGCGACAGGGTCATGCGATGATGGCGAGGGGTCAGTGCTCAAGGTCGCGAAGCGAACGATGACGGGCCGATAATGCCATCAGAAAGCGAACACCGAGCACCAGTGCACCAGAGGCATGCCTCTTTTCCAGCTCTGATGCTCTGGTGCTCGGGTTTCGATACGCCTTCCCGTTAACGACAGTTAATCAGGCCTTTTTCGCCGGCTTGGGATCCTTGGCTGATTTGCTGGCGGGCAGGGCCTGGGAATCTTCCGTCAGGGCGACCAAGCGCTTGTAGACCCGTTTCAGGCGTTCGTGGGTCGCCAGTGAATCTGCCGGCGCGAGTTTGATGATCTCGATCGCCTGTTCGAGGCACCAGTGGCGTTGGTCGGGGGTCAGCATGAGGTCTCCTGTGCCAGTGAACGCTTGATCGAACGATGAAGGGCGGGTGAAGCGCCGGTGAAGGATAGACGTGCGATGTGTGCCACCCGCTGCGGGGCGCGGCACAGCGCCGGTCATGGTGCGGATGGCGGTGATTCGCTGCTGTCCGCTGGTGCGGTCGGGCGTCCGCCGACCTCGATCGCGAGCGGGACCAGCGCGCTCTTGTGGCTAGTGACCTCAACCGAGATGGCGATACGGAATTCGCCGTCGGGGTAAATGCGCTTGAACGCGGCTGCTGCTTTGGGCAGGTCCTGTTCGATGTCGTGCAGCCGTTTGAGAATTTCTGCCAGGGTTGGCTCTTTGGTTTTCTCCTCCAATTCGGCGAGTCGCGCCTGCAAGTCGTTGAGTTGGGTTCCCAGGCTACTGGTGCGCGAGCGTGGCAGTTCCTGGACCAGTCCGGTGCAGTTGAAAGGCTCGCTGCTGCCGTCACGGCCTTGTGTCCGCACAGCTTCGATGGCGATGCGATCGCCAGGCTGTTTGGTCGCCATCAGGCGTTGCAGTTCTTCGCGGCTGGTAAGCGGCGCTCCATCCAGTCGCAGCAGCCGATCTCCGCCAACGATGCCCATGACGGCGGCTGGGCTGCCCGGTTCGACGCGCAACACCACCAGGCCGTGCCCTTCAAACGACGTGGCGGCACTATCGATGGCAATGCCAAGATACGCCTGACGTGGTAGAGTTTCTGCAGCAGGGACCGCAGACTCCTCTACGGCACCAAGGGCGACGATGAAAACAAACAGGAGCAGGTGACGCATGGAGAACCTCGGGATCGGTAGATCATTGCTCAGGGTTGGTGGGGACATGCAAAGCGCAGAGCGTAGAAAAAATCGGATCCAACTTGAACGCCGTCGTTGTTGGCCGCAGAGAAGCAGTCTAATTCTGCGTTCTGCATGCTGGGTTCTGCATTCCGCGTCAATAAATCTCCGGTGCCGGATTTCCGATCAGCACCCGCGCGTCCCAGGTCAGCCGCCGTTCAGCGATGGTGCGACGACGATCTGGCGAATCGTATGCCGTGCGCAGACGCAGGCGGAAGGCCGGCATCTGTTGCAGGGCCTCCACCTGTTTTGCTCCCAATGCTTCACGCTGACCGCTCTTCGCCCACGGCTGGGCTTCCAAGGCGGCGACCCGTTGGGCGAACCCGTCGGCGGTATCGCTTAGACGTTGCCAGCGTTCCTCCTGCCATTGGCGGAATCGGCGTTCCGCCTCGACATCGAGCGGTTCCTGCGGGATATGGTCGGGCCATTCGCTGAGGGTGTCGCTCAACGTCAGCTTCTTTCCCTCGCGCAGGATCTCGACCGTGACGTCACCGCCGACACCCGTGAGGGCGACCTCGTTGCGCAGGTCGCCCATCATGCCGATTTCGCCGCCGTTGACCGTCAGGATCAGGTCACCGACGGCGATGCCCATGCGTTCTGCTGCGGTGTCGCGGTAGATCTGCAGGATCTCGACGCCGAGGTCTGGCGTGGTGCGGTTCTCGAACTGTGCAGCCGGACTCGGTGGGCTCATGTGCACCCCGAGCATCGCCCGTTGATCCAGTATGGCGCAATCGTCCACCTCCCCGGCTGCCATGAAGGCAGCCAGGGTCAGGAGCAGAAATGCGCGCATACCTCAGCCCGCACCAGCGGGCGCCGCCGTGCCGGACATGAAGTCCTTGCCGGCCGGTGCACCGGGAGCGGTCAATGATGATACCACTGGTGCATTGCCGTCGCCGATCACGCCGCCGTCAGTGCGGCGGACCACCACCGTCGCCGAACGCGGACGTGCAGCGCCCGGCGTCGGCCAACTGCTGAACACTCCGGGATTGTTGGCGATCCAGTTGTCGCCGGTGTGGGCGGCGGGTTTGTTCGGATGGCTGCCGACTTCGCCGGGATGCTGGACGTTGATGAACATGGTCTTGCGGTCCGGCGTGAAGGTCAGCCCGGTGATCTCACAGCCGGAAGGTCCGACCAGGAAGCGCCGGACCTCCTTGGTCGTCGGATTCGCGGCAAGCATCTGGTTGTTCCCCTGTCCGGCGTAATCGCCGACATTGCTGAAGTTGCCGTCGCTCTGGATCCACAGGCGACCGAAGGAATCGAAGCCGATACCGTCGGGGCTGTTGAACATGTTGGCGGTGGTGATGGTGCTGGAGCCGGCTTTGACATTCGGCTGGGGGAATGCCTGCGGATTGCCAGCGATCAGGAAGATGTCCCAGGTGAAGGTGGTGGCGCTGGCGTTGCCGCCGGTTTCATTCCATTTGATGATGTGGCCCCAGTTGTTACTCGCGCGAGGATTGGCTTCCCCGTTCGATGAGGTCCTGCATGGACAGGTTGGTGGTCGGGTTGCTGGAACGATCGTCCGAGTGCTCGAGGGTCATGAGTGTGCTCCGGCGGTGGGAAGGGGGTGGTGCCAAACCTTTTACCCGCCGTGTGCAAACACCCGTCGAAGACACGAAGGAGATCGGATCAGCCCCGTGTAAGGAATCCAAAGGCGAACGATGAACCAGCGATGAAGACCGCTGCCGGTAGTGGACTCATGGCTCACGAGCAGTACCAACGAAAACACCCCGACGGAAACCGTCGGGGTGTTCGTTGTCATCGCCGAGCGACGACGATTCAGATCAGCGGCTTGGGTGCCTGGCCGATGTGCGGGTGCGCGGCGCCCTTGTAGACCTTCAGGCGCTTCAACTGGTGGCGACCCTGGATGGTCTTGGGCAGCATGCGCTTCACCGCGAGGTAGAACACCTCTTCGGGGTTCTGCTCATGCATGACGCCGAGCGGGACTTCCTTGATGCCGCCGACGAAGCCGGTGTGCCAGCGGTAGATCTTCTTCACCGCCTTGTTGCGGGTGAAGACCAAGCCTTCGACGTCGGTGATGACGACGAAGTCACCGTTGTCGGTGCTGGGCGTCCAGTCGGCCTTGTTCTTGCCCATCAGCGCGGTGGCGGCTTTGACGGCGAGCGGGCCGAGGACTTTGCCCTTGGCGCTGGCGAGGTGCCAGGCGCGGACGACTTGTTCATTCTTGACGAAGGTGGTTTGCATAGCGGCCTCGTTGGCCCTTTGGGACTAGTGTGTGTGGTGAAAAGCGGAAAGAGGAAAAGAGGAAAAGAGAGGTGGGCAGCTCAGACCTTGAGGATCAAGAGACCGGCTTCGATCTCTTGAACAATCAAGTCGATCTTGTCGTAGTTCTTGTCCGGAGGCATCACCATCGGGGGTTGACCGTTGTTCAATTCCTTGAGGCGACGGTTGATGATCGTCACGAAGTTGTAGTAGCCGCCAACCTTGGCGATCGCTACGGCATATTGAGTGTTGACCAGAGTCATGGAGGGGGTTCTCGCAGGGGGGCGTATGTCTAGTGCCACGGCACGGTTGGTCAAATGGTTTGGTTTCAAAGGACTACGGGCTTCGGGCTACAGACCACAGGCCGCTGGCCGCTGGCCACAGGCCACAGGCCACAGGCCACAGGCCACAGACCACAGGCCACAGGCCACAGGCACTGTAATCCCACTGGTCCTTCTGAACCGAGCAGCAAGCCCCGGACTACGACCTGTAGCCTGTAGCCTGTGGTCTGTAGCCGAGCCGTGGTCTGTAGCCGGCGGCCAGCATCTGGAGTTATATCGACTGCAGCCTAGATTCCCGCCCCTCCCCGCACGCCAAAGGCCGCCCCGTGACCGATCTCGTCAATACCACCCTCGCCTACCTCAACGGCACCTGGAAGCCCCTGAACGAGTGCCAGGTCCCGGTGAACACCCATGCCTTCCAGTACGGCACCGGCTGCTTTGAGGGCATCCGCGGGTACTGGAACGGCCAGCACCTCAATCTGCTGTTCCTGCACGAGCACTTCGAGCGCCTGCACGCCAACGCCAATATGCTGCTGATGCGTGCCCCGTCGGTCAGCGAGATGAACGAGATCGCCATCCAGGCGATCCGCGCCAACGCACCCAAGCACAACGTCTACCTGCGTCCGATGGTGTTCAAGAAGGGCACCGGCCTTGGCCCGGTGTTGGTTAATGTGCCGGACGGTTTCCTGCTCTACATCCAACCGCTCGATCAATACTTCGCGGCCGAGAAGGGCCTGAACGTCTGCGTGTCGTCGTGGCGTCGCATCGCCGACAACGCCCTGCCCGCACGCACCAAGGCCACCGGCGGCTACCTCAACAGCGCACTCGCCAAGAGCGAGGCGATGATCAACGGCTATGACGAGGCGGTCTTTCTCAACGATCGCGGTCAGGTCTGCGAAGGTTCGGCCGAGAACATCTTCATCGTGCGCGATGGCGTGCTGATCACACCCGATCGCACGGCCGACATCCTGGAAGGCATCACGCGCAAAGCGATCTTCCAACTCGCCAAGGATCGTGGCATCGCCTACGTCGAGCGCCCGATCGCGCGCACCGAGTTGTATCTGGCGGATGAGATCTTCCTGGTCGGCACCGGCTGCCAGGTGGCCTTCGTGCGCTCGGTCGACAAGCGCGTGATCGGCGACGGCTCCAAGGGCGCAATCACCACGCGTCTGCATCAGGCATACGAAGACGCGGTGTATGGTCGCAACGAAGCGTACCGCCACTGGTTGACCCAGGTCGTCTGCTGAGCGGCTGAGTTGCTGAGCGGCTGAATAAATCACCGTGAGTTCCGACGCCGACATCATCGCCCGCCTGCACGCGATGGCCGAGGTGGCAGTGCGGCATGCGGCGGAGTTCCATCGTGTGCGCCTGGGCCATGATCCCGCGGCAGTAAACGACGTCGATCGGGTGCTGGCAGCTGAGCGGGCGCTCGCTGCGACGCAGGGCTCCGGCCAGACCACGTTGTTGACCCCGTGTTATGGCGCGTGGTTTGGCGAGCTGCTGGTGCGCCATCTCGCAGGACGGTGGATCGGACTGCATGACGCCGTCGCACCACGCATCGCGCTCAACCTGGCGCAGGTGTCGCCGATGGATGCGGTGGAAAGAGTTTTGACGCAAACCGGTGCACCGACGTTGGCCGCTGGTTTCGCCCAGGCGCGTGCGTGGCAGATGCCGCTCGCCGACCGTGCGGACATCCTCGCGCAGAATGCCGAGCGCTGGGATGGCATGGCGCAGGATCGCCGGTTCATCGGCGACGAGGTGGTGCCGGATCGCCCTTCAGCAGAAGAACAACTCGATCCGTGGTTGTTGGCAGAGGGGGTTGCCGGCAAACGCGTGTTATGCGTGGCGGCTGGTGGTGGACGTCACGGCCCCTTGCTCGCTCGCGCTGGTGCCGAAGTGACGGTGCTCGACCTCTCACCCGCCCAACTCGCCATCGACCAGCATCTGGCAACCGCGCACGGTCTGAGCCTCACCACCATGGTCGGCAGCATCGATGACCTGGCGACGCGGTTTCCGGCTGCCGCGTTCGACATCGTCGTGCAGCCGGTAAGTAGTTGTTACGTGCGGGATCTTGTGCCAGTGCATGCTGGCCTAGCCCATGTTCTGCGCCCAGGTGGTCTGCTGGTGGCGCAGCACAAACAGCCCGCGTCGCTGCAAGCCCGTGCCCAGCGCGTCAGCGATGGATGGATGATGGAATCCTTCCACATCGACGGCCTACCACTTCCGGCGGTCAGCGGTCACGACCACCGTGAAGCCGGAACGCACGAGTTCCTGCACACGTTCGACGCCCTCCTCGGCGGCCTCTGCCGCGCTGGTTTTGTCATCGAGGATCTCAGCGAGCCAAGCCTGGGGGATGCGTGGGCACCGCCGGATTCTGCAGACCACCGCGCGGCGTTTCTGCCGCCGTATGTGAAGGTCAAAGCGCGGCGGCGGTAATATTTCCCGTGGCACGGGCGTCCCGCCCGTGGTCCTAGAGCGCAATCATTTCACTGCATGAAGAACCATGGGCGAGACGCCCATCCATGCTCAAGCAAGGATGGGCATCGGCTTTCTCGGTGATCATCGATGATTCCGTAACCTAGCCTGTCCGTGCGACGCAGGCGCACTGTGGACCGAATCTTTCTTTGACGGCAATGATTCGCTCCACATGGTAGCGACATGGTTTCCTCAACCGAGCGACAGAGAGACATCCTTCGCGTGCTTGCGGAGGAACCAAGCACGGCAGCCGAACTGGCGACAAGGATCCACGTCAGCGTCCGGCAGGCACAACGGGATCTGGCAGAATTGCGTGCCCGTTTCCCTTCTCAGCTCCGAGAAGAACCCGATGGCGATGCCCGCAGCCATCGCTGGTATCTGGATGGCCTGCCACCCGAACCCCTGGCGAAACCACTCACCTACCTGAGCCATGACGAACTGACCGCGATCATCGCCGCCCGTGGCCTGCTGCGTCATCCGGATGCACGCCACCCGGGGTGGGAAAGCCAGCGCAGTGCGTACGACGGCGACCTGTCCGCTGCGCTGCACGGATTGCTGGAACGGTCTGGGCTTGCCGATGAAGCGGCCGCCATTGCACCTCGCACCCTGGGTGCGAGCCGATTTGCGGTCGCCACCGATCCACCTGGAGCAGTGGCGACCATTGGCCGTGCGCTGCGGACCGGTCAGGCCGTGCGGTTCCGTTACCGCAACCGGCGTGGCGGTGAAAGCGACGTCCACGTCGTACCGATGCGATTGGTCGCGATTCGGGGTGAGTATCATTGATTCTCGTGGGCTTCTGAAGCGAAGAAGCCGCCTGGTCGGGTGAAGCAATACCGCTTGAGTCGCATCATCCCCGTCGCTGGCACCGTGGTCACGGTGGTGCGTCAGCGTCCACCCGGCTGCCCCGTGATGCTGCCGCATGGTGATGTGGATGCGATGCTCGCCACAGGATTCAATGCCACCAGTTCGGCACATTCCGATGAAACCATGCGCATCTCCGTCGCCATCGGCCCCGACGCGTGGCCCGATGTGGTCGACCGCACCTGGGGTGATGCCCAAACGGTGGAGGCCGCACCAGAGCACGGCCCCGATTGGCATCGCCTGACTTTCCGCACCAGCGGCTGGCTCGAAGCGCGAGGATGGATCCTCAGCCTCGCCGCCCAGGCCCGCGTCGAGGCTCCAGAAATGTTGCGCACGTGGTTACGTGAGCAGATCGAACAGATGCGGTCCGATCTGACACCTGAGTGCGACCAGACGCGGTCGCGGATGTCGGATATCACTTCGCACCATGCATGACACCAATGGAACCATGGTGATTCTACGAAGGCCACACCTTGTCGATACTCACGACACTGCCGCACTCATAAAGGCGCAGAGGGATCTTTCGTTAGTGTCGTCGACCCAGATGCTATTGTGGCGATGGCGAGCCGGATCGTCAGAGAAAACGAATTGCTGGGGTCAAGAATCAGCGGTTCTTTTTTGCCGTGCGAGTGGCTTCTGCCGAAGCATCGGCCAAAGCATCGGCCAAAACCCAACAGCAAGACACGCCCAGCGGCACCATGCGCTCGAAATGCTGCCGGTTCCCGGTGACCAGCGTCAGTCCATGGGCAGCGGCACAGGCACCGATCATCAGGTCCAGGTCCGCCACCAAGTCACCGCGTTGTCGCAGCGCCGAGCGGATCCTGCCATAGACCTCCGCCTCGCGCAGACCGAAGGGCAGGATGGTCAGTTCGGGAATGATGTGCCGGCGGATCCGCTCCAGATGGATGGGGTCATCAACCGCGAACGCGCCAGCGAACAGCTCTGCTACCACCGGCACACAGGTAAACTGATCGTCGAGGGGGATGCCCGTGACCCAAGTCACGTAGGCCGGCAGCGGGGATTTTTTGAACAGGTGAGAGATCGCGTCGGTGTCGAACAGGTAAGCCACGCTCACTCCATGGATGGTAGAGGGCGAGTGGTTGAGCGCGCCGCGACCACTTCATCCACGTGGCTGGCAAGACGGTCCGAATCTTCCCAACCACCGAGCAGCCCGGCTAGTCCGCGTCGCCGAGTTCCTAAGACAGCCTGGACCCGATCCCATTCCTCAGCGCTGATCATGGCTGCGACCGGTCGTCCATGGCGGGTGATCAGGACGGGTTCCCCTGCTTCGGCCCGTGCAACACAGGACGAAAGGTGCGCTTTGGTGTCGGCGATGGAGCAGGTGATCATGACCAGAAGAATGGTCATGATCAGGCTGGGAACAACGAAAATGACCCGAATCATGGACCGAAAACTAGGCCCTAAGGCATTCCGTGATCAGAACAGCGACACCGCTCTGCGCCCATGTCGCACGTGGTGGATGAGCGCGACAAACCACCGGCATGCGCAGTGGCTGCCGCTCGATCTTGATGGCGATGGACCAATTGATCATGTAGTGGTGCACGCGAAAGACGGTCTGGATGCCGAAGCGCAAGAGGCCATCGCCCGCATCGATACCACCTGGGGCAAGGATCTGCCAACCATCGTGGTCTCCCTGGTCGGCAGCGGCGAAAAGGCTCTGTTCGCACGCCAACTACGAAACCGCTCGGGAAGTTCGTGTGCGGAACTCGGTCATGGTGCGATCTGGACCAGTCGCACGCCGTTCATCGCTCCTCGCTTTCGCAAGAAGAGCGGAAAAAACAACATTGTCGGACAGGTAATCGCCGAATGTGCTGCGCGTGGTTTGGCGACACCGCAGGTCGAAGTTCTGCCGCGCAGCGCGATGATGGATGCGTCGTTCCTTGCCTATGTTCGCCATCGTCGTCCAGGACATCCACAGCCGCCGGATACGAGTCCATGGGCACTGCGATTAACCTTCCCAGGGTCAATCAATGGTCCGCTATCGCTCGGATACGGCAGCCACTTTGGCCTCGGATTGTTCGCTGCTGTCGACGAATGACCGATCATGCCGATGAGAACAGCGTCAGCCTTCCTCGTTACCCTGACTCCGTCCCGGCTGCGACGTCCCCGCTCACCGCTTCACCCAATTCACCACCTTGAGCCCCGGCACGCGTTTGAACTCTTCCATATTGTCGGTGACCACCGTGACCGCGACCTCATGTGTCTGAGCATAGGCCAGGGCGGTGGCCGCGATCTGGCAGTCGTGGATGCCGATCATGCGGCCGTGTTGTTCCAGGTGGGCACGGATGCGGCCATAGGCGTCGGCGCAGGCCTCATCGAATGGTGCCAGCTCCCAGCCAGCAACGTAGGAACGCCAGAGGTCGATGAGCATCTGCGGACGTGCCGTTTTGTAGGAACCGGTCAGTCCCTCGCCCAGGACCACCGCGCTCAGCAGCAGATCCCGCTTGGGAATTGCCGCGAGTTTTTCCTCGATGCCGTGTTGTCCGCGCAGTGCGTAGCTGACGATGTTGGTGTCGAGCAGGTAGCGCATCAGCGCTGGTCAAACGGCGTGATTGGTGGCGGGACAGGATCATCAGGGATCTGGAACTCATCCCAATCGACACCCTCGCGCAGCTTGGCCATCTGTTTCCAGAAGCCGATCGGCCAGCCCTTGGCGTCGCGCGGAATGTCCGCCACTGGTTCAAGAATCACCCGGTCACCGTCGCGGTGGATCAGGACTTCGGTGCCGGGCATGCGGAACTCTTTCGGCAGCCGTACCGCCTGGCTGCGGCCATTGGCGAACAGCTTGGCTCTGACCGGTCCCGCATTGGGGCCGGACGCATCCGGGGATCCAGCCGTCGTCGCTGAATGTGCGCGTGCGCCAGATCGTTTACGGACGGAGCCAGCGCCAGCCGGACGGGAGGGGGTCGTATGGTAGATACTGACGGGTTCACGGGCGCGTCTGGCCATGGGGGGCACCTCGATAGTACCGCTGATATAGACCGTGCCCGGCGGCGGACAAGCACGGGGGCGACCGCCTCGCTGCCGGCGCGGATGCTCAACGAATTCACCTACTGCCCGCGGTTGTTCCACCTCATGCATGTGGAGTCGCGTTGGGCAGACAACGCCTTCACCGAGGACGGCAAATGGATCCACCGACGGCCGAGTTCTGGATGAGATCATTTGACCATCGCCTGGACCAGATCCTAACGGTGGACCTTGACCCCACCGACGGCGACCCGGATCAGCGCATCAGTAGTCTTGGTGGGCCAGCTTATTTTTTTAGCAGGGTCCAGTGTGCTCAACGCCCGGAGGCGAGAGAGCTGAGATCACTTGTTGCGCTCCATGCGGATGATCTGGACGGGGAAGCGTGCTCAACGCCCGGAGGCGAGAGAGCTGAGATCACCCGTGCGGTAAGCCTTGCGCTTCATTTTGTCGCCGCGGTCGTGCTCAACGCCCGGAGGCGAGAGAGCTGAGATCACTTCCGCACGGATTATCTGACGCCGACCTGCACGCGGTGCTCAACGCCCGGAGGCGAGAGAGCTGAGATCACGTGGCGCCTGAACAGCGGCGCGGTCATGATGACCTGGTGCTCAACGCCCGGAGGCGAGAGAGCTGAGATCACTCTGGACACTAAACCACCGAAGGCGCGCAACCGCGAGTGCTCAACGCCCGGAGGCGAGAGAGCTGAGATCACGATCAGCCAGCCCTGTTCGTCGTGTGCGTAGTATTTGTGCTCAACGCCCGGAGGCGAGAGAGCTGAGATCACTCGTAGTTGGGCGCCACATTCGCGCGCACCACGTGGTGCTCAACGCCCGGAGGCGAGAGAGCTGAGATCACACTATGGCACTGATGAATCACCCTGACTTTTACCGGTGCTCAACGCCCGGAGGCGAGAGAGCTGAGATCACGTGGTTTCATGCGGGGGTAGTACCAGCATTGGCAATGTGCTCAACGCCCGGAGGCGAGAGAGCTGAGATCACCACGACAGGGGAGGAGACTCAAGCCATGACCAACACGTGCTCAACGCCCGGAGGCGAGAGAGCTGAGATCACAGCGGTGGATTGCGGGGGCTGGTCGCGTCGAATGACGAGTGCTCAACGCCCGGAGGCGAGAGAGCTGAGATCACGGCTTCCGGGCTGCTGCGATTGAGATTGCCCCCATGTGCTCAACGCCCGGAGGCGAGAGAGCTGAGATCACGTGCCGGAACATCGACGACAGCCTGTGCTAGTTGTTGTGCTCAACGCCCGGAGGCGAGAGAGCTGAGATCACGGTCTGGGTCAGAAGCTTGGTTGCTGCGGCGATGTCGTGCTCAACGCCCGGAGGCGAGAGAGCTGAGATCACTGCTTGATCACGGTGCCGACCGCTGGCGGGGTGTTCCGTGCTCAACGCCCGGAGGCGAGAGAGCTGAGATCACCAGGTGGCTGGGCTCGATGAGCAGTCACGTAAAGTGTGCTCAACGCCCGGAGGCGAGAGAGCTGAGATCACATCCTCGCCCGCCTCCGCGCCCTCGCGTCGCCAGGACGGTGCTCAACGCCCGGAGGCGAGAGAGCTGAGATCACTTGACCGGGATCGTGGTGTAGGTGACTGGCGGCGGGTGCTCAACGCCCGGAGGCGAGAGAGCTGAGATCACTGGCGCCATCCGCACCCAGGAAGTCCTGAGCGGCGGGTGCTCAACGCCCGGAGGCGAGAGAGCTGAGATCACCGCTGCTGTTCCTCTAGGTCGTCCCAGGCGGTTTGTGCTCAACGCCCGGAGGCGAGAGAGCTGAGATCACGCCAACTAACGACGACAGCACCTGGCGGTTGAGGTTGTGCTCAACGCCCGGAGGCGAGAGAGCTGAGATCACAGCCGTCGAGCTTCGAGCCCTCGCGCTTGAGCAGCGCGTGCTCAACGCCCGGAGGCGAGAGAGCTGAGATCACGAGCCAGGGCGCGCCCGGTGTCTAGCCAGTCGCGCGGTGCTCAACGCCCGGAGGCGAGAGAGCTGAGATCACCTTGGGCAGTTCGGTCGTGGCGACGATGGTCTTGCTGTGCTCAACGCCCGGAGGCGAGAGAGCTGAGATCACAATCCGGCGGGCACCCCTCAAGGAACCGCCATGACGTGCTCAACGCCCGGAGGCGAGAGAGCTGAGATCACCCACCTGCCGCACCATCGCAGCATCCGCGGCCGCGTGTGCTCAACGCCCGGAGGCGAGAGAGCTGAGATCACGTGTCGGCATTGCATTAATCACAATATGGGCAACTAGTGCTCAACGCCCGGAGGCGAGAGAGCTGAGATCACCGTCAAGCCGCGCGCTGGCATAGCTGTGGCCGCTGGGTGCTCAACGCCCGGAGGCGAGAGAGCTGAGATCACACCCTGCAGCCGTTCAGCGTGCTGTGCAAGTGCACCAGGTGCTCAACGCCCGGAGGCGAGAGAGCTGAGATCACGAGCTGCGCTGGGACACCCCCTCGCTGACCCTGTAGTGCTCAACGCCCGGAGGCGAGAGAGCTGAGATCACTGCTCCATCCGCCGGCAAGCTGCCCTGCTGCGGAAGTGCTCAACGCCCGGAGGCGAGAGAGCTGAGATCACTATGGGATACGAATCACACTACACTTAGCAGGCATTTGGTGCTCAACGCCCGGAGGCGAGAGAGCTGAGATCACACGCCCAGAACATCACCTCGAACACCCTCAACAGCGTGTGCTCAACGCCCGGAGGCGAGAGAGCTGAGATCACTTCGGCATGCGTATCTGGCCCACTGTCCGGAGGTGTGCTCAACGCCCGGAGGCGAGAGAGCTGAGATCACGACCGTAGACGACCGGCATCAGGTCGTGTTCGGTGCGGTGCTCAACGCCCGGAGGCGAGAGAGCTGAGATCACCGCCTGATCTCGACCCTGTTGAGCTGATCTTGGCCGGTGCTCAACGCCCGGAGGCGAGAGAGCTGAGATCACGACAAGCCCTGGAACTTCCAGCGCCTGCGGGTGAAGTGCTCAACGCCCGGAGGCGAGAGAGCTGAGATCACCCAACCCCGGCCTACGTGGCGCAACGCCATTCCGGTCGTGCTCAACGCCCGGAGGCGAGAGAGCTGAGATCACACATGAGCCCGCCGCCCGATGACGACATATTCGCTCTGTGCTCAACGCCCGGAGGCGAGAGAGCTGAGATCACGGCCGAGACCCGATCGTCGTCGATCGTCCGGTTGTCGTGCTCAACGCCCGGAGGCGAGAGAGCTGAGATCACCGAAGGAGATTGCGAACGGCATAGCGGGGATGGTGCTGTGCTCAACGCCCGGAGGCGAGAGAGCTGAGATCACGTGCGCTTTGAAGTCGCGCTTGCCTGGGGCGTGGGCGCGTGCTCAACGCCCGGAGGCGAGAGAGCTGAGATCACGGTAAAAGAGCGCGACTCGGCAATTGCCGCGCGTGAGTGCTCAACGCCCGGAGGCGAGAGAGCTGAGATCACATCCTTTGCGTTTTTGAGGTTTTTGTAGTTTATGCTCGTGCTCAACGCCCGGAGGCGAGAGAGCTGAGATCACCTTCGCCGGTCGCATCGGTCCCCGCCCCCGCCCCCGGTGCTCAACGCCCGGAGGCGAGAGAGCTGAGATCACCAGCGGTCAGTCCCGTTGCGCCGCGCCCGTGTCGGTGTGCTCAACGCCCGGAGGCGAGAGAGCTGAGATCACCGCGCTCGTCTTGCGCCGCCATCGCGCCGCGCGCATGTGCTCAACGCCCGGAGGCGAGAGAGCTGAGATCACATCTCCGCGAATAACGGCCCGGCGTTTTCGCCCAGCAGGTGCTCAACGCCCGGAGGCGAGAGAGCTGAGATCACTTTCGGCCCACAGCCATTCGGCGTTTTCGCCAAGCAGGTGCTCAACGCCCGGAGGCGAGAGAGCTGAGATCACACGCATGACCACCTACACAGTTATCCCCGACGCCGAGTGCTCAACGCCCGGAGGCGAGAGAGCTGAGATCACAAGCTGAGCGGCGGGCGGCACGACGTCATGATGACGTGCTCAACGCCCGGAGGCGAGAGAGCTGAGATCACTTGCAGATGCGCTTTTGCCCCTCAGCCAGCGGCGCGGTGCTCAACGCCCGGAGGCGAGAGAGCTGAGATCACCGGATGAGCGGCACCTAACGCGCGGAAGCGCAAGGAGGTGCTCAACGCCCGGAGGCGAGAGAGCTGAGATCACGGTCGCGCGCAATGAACAGCTCCGCAACGCCAGCGGGTGCTCAACGCCCGGAGGCGAGAGAGCTGAGATCACCTGCGTCTCCGCCGTCGCAGCACCGGCGCCGTCGTGTGCTCAACGCCCGGAGGCGAGAGAGCTGAGATCACATGCCAGCGATGTGTCCTGGCGATTTAGAACGCTGCGTGCTCAACGCCCGGAGGCGAGAGAGCTGAGATCACCCCCACGTTTCCCCAAGTCCGCCTTGGGAGCCTTGCAGTGCTCAACGCCCGGAGGCGAGAGAGCTGAGATCACCCGTAGCACACGTTATGGCGACGGCGGAATCGGCGAGTGCTCAACGCCCGGAGGCGAGAGAGCTGAGATCACACCAGCGGCACGTTCACTGCGCTTCCGGGATTCACGTGCTCAACGCCCGGAGGCGAGAGAGCTGAGATCACAGCGTCGACCTGCGCGATAAGCTGCGGGATGTTGGCGTGCTCAACGCCCGGAGGCGAGAGAGCTGAGATCACTCTTCTGGGAAGTCTTCTGTGAGAAGACAAGCGTCCCGTGCTCAACGCCCGGAGGCGAGAGAGCTGAGATCACGCGCCCTGGTCGCGTCTGATGGGTTCGCGCAATGCGATGTGCTCAACGCCCGGAGGCGAGAGAGCTGAGATCACACATCGGCTGCGATATGCCGGTATCGCGCGGCCCTTTGTGCTCAACGCCCGGAGGCGAGAGAGCTGAGATCACACGTACTGGACGTGCCGCGCTTGCCACAGCCCAAGAGTGCTCAACGCCCGGAGGCGAGAGAGCTGAGATCACTCCGGGGTACATGCGTCCTGAAGGTCTCGTGGTGTTCTGTGCTCAACGCCCGGAGGCGAGAGAGCTGAGATCACGTTGGTGAAGGTGACGGCAGTCAGCAAATAGGGCTGTGCTCAACGCCCGGAGGCGAGAGAGCTGAGATCACCGGATGGGACCCGGAAACAGCGAAGCGGTTCTATTAGTGCTCAACGCCCGGAGGCGAGAGAGCTGAGATCACATACGGCAAGGGCTTCCCGCTGGTTGCCGCGCTGTGGGGTGCTCAACGCCCGGAGGCGAGAGAGCTGAGATCACCGATGTCAACGAACGTGACCTCGTCCTTCATCTGACGTGCTCAACGCCCGGAGGCGAGAGAGCTGAGATCACAACTGGATGGCAGGCCGTGTCCTGACGAGGCGACCGGTGCTCAACGCCCGGAGGCGAGAGAGCTGAGATCACTGCGACTGGTCACCTCCGCCCGCGGCTGCGTCACGTGCTCAACGCCCGGAGGCGAGAGAGCTGAGATCACACGATACCAATTTCTTTCCATAGCTGCCGGATCTGATTCGTGCTCAACGCCCGGAGGCGAGAGAGCTGAGATCACTTTTGTATGTGCCAGTGCCACAATTGGTTGTGCGTGGGTGCTCAACGCCCGGAGGCGAGAGAGCTGAGATCACTCGCCATGCGCCTCAATCAAATCGAGCCACCACCGCTGTGCTCAACGCCCGGAGGCGAGAGAGCTGAGATCACTATTCCGTCGCGCTCGTAGTAGGGCTGCGGCGCGCTGTGCTCAACGCCCGGAGGCGAGAGAGCTGAGATCACAGCCTCCCCCGACACCCCTGTGCTAGCAAGGGGTTGGCAGGGGACCTTGCATGGACCCCACGCGGATCGTTTGGCAGGTTCACATCCACGAGGCTTGGGCTCCCCACGCGGGCATCGAAGTCTCACGCCACGAGCGGCTTGCGCACTCGGCACGGACCTCGCCGGGTGACAAGAGGCGTAAACATGCTGTCGACTGTCGCTTGGCTGGATCTGCCTTCGGACGGGCAGCCCATCGTCCAGGTGCTTGTTGCTGTTCCAGCCCGAACAAACGCCCATCAGGAACTCACTCATCCCGGACAAACGGGAATTTCCTCACCCAACAATCGCAAATCGCTTCTCCGCCTGCGCCACCCAATCTTCGCTGTCATGGAGGGTGCGGATGGTCCGTGCGACCGCATCCGGCACCGGGATCACTAACAGGCTGTCTTCCTTCTGGAGTACGCGCGCCAGTTCCCATTGCACGCGCATCAACTGTCGCGGTGTCCCGTGGACACGGAACACACTGTATTGCACCCGTTCTCCGTGACCTTCCAGAATCCGCGCCGCACGCCGACGCCGGGTGTCATCGCGCACGTCATAGGACAACAGGTGCCAATGAGCATCAGCCATGGGTAATCCCTACCGCAGGTTCCGTTTGGCGAACAGGCCGGGCTGCCCGGTGTACTCCTTCTCCAGCAGCCGCACTTCGAGCTCGATCAGCCGGGCGTAACTCAGGCTGTAACCGGTCACCGGGTGTTTCCACGTCTCGGCCTTCCGTTCCTCATAAATGCTGATCGCTTGTCGCCGGCCCGGCTCGGTCAGCAGCCATCCTCCGGGTCCCAAATCCTGCACATGTTCGGATGTCCATTGTCGCCGGTTCAAACTGGCGATCACCGGCAGATCGACCAAGGGCACGCGGAACAGCTCCATCACGTCCTCGGCCAGTGGATATGCCTGACTGCGCGCGCGGTGGTGAAAGCCCAGGCTCGGTTCTAGTCCGACTGCCAGGATGGATGCCACCACATCGCGGTAGAGCAGGCTGTAGAGGAACGATAGCAGCGCATTACACGCATCGCGCGGAGGCCGCCGCGAGCGGCCTTTGGGTCGCCACATCACATCGACCTCCGGCAGCAGCAGATCCGGAAAGGCGGACCAGTACGCTGCACCAGCCTCACCTTCGATTCCCATCAGTTCGCCGCTCTCGTTGGCGCGATCACAACGGGCGATGCAGGAACGGATCGTGACGATGGCGGCATCGATCGCGGGTGAACGCCGATGTTCCTGACGCGCAACGCGCAGCAGATGCCGCACCTGATCGCGCACTTTCGTCGCCACCAACCGACGGGCCAGGCCAAGCCGCAATGCGGGTTGGCTCAACGCCTCGTACTGACGGATACGCCGCTGCACGCCACCAGCCCCGGCGGTGGTCGCACCCAGATACCGCCCACCACGCGACAGGTAATGCACCTGCACGTCCCGGGCCATACACAGCGCCAGCGCCTGCGTCGTCACCTGCGCCGCGCCATGGATCACCACCTGCGCGATCTGCTCCACCGGATGATCGGCGATCTTGGTACCAGCCTTGCTCCACACCGTCAGACGTTCGCCGCCACGCGACAGGCGATCACCGTTCTCCAATACATGCAGGATCAGGCGATCGGTGTTGGCGGGAAACAACCGCACGGTGTCCCACGATGGATCCCGCGCCAAACGTTCTTCCTCCGGCAGACACACCGGTGCCAGACTGCACGACAGGCAGCGGTTGGCCGCGGTGGTCGGAGGGGGCCGCTGATGTCCTCGCCGCAGTTCGTGCGTGCGGCTCATCCAGCGGTCGAACTCTACCTGCGTCGCTTCATCGATCGCCACGTCGACGGTGCGGTGGTTGGCATGGTACCGCACCTGCGCGCCGATTTCCTCCGGCGCCAAGTTCAGGTGCTCTGCCAACAACAACACATACGCCACCACCTGCACCCGGTCGCTGTCCCACGCGTCGTGATTGCCGTCGGCGCCTTTGCACGACCGCCCGCGTTTGTGTTCGACCACCACGAAGCGGCCGTCCTGGCGTTTCAGCGCGTCGAACTTCCCGCGGATGCCGAGACGTTCTGACTCCAACACATAGGACGTCAGCGGCTGATCGTCTGGCAGGGTCTCATGCAGGATGCGTCCGGCCAGGACGCGTTCATCGGCGATGCGAATCTCCTCGACCTCTTCCAGGTAGAACAGCCGTTCACAGTAGGCCACTGCATGCAGGGCCATCACACGGGTCAGTGCGTGTGCGGTGTCGCCCGTCCCAGGCGTTGCCGGAGACGCGTTCTGTGCTAGCGTTTTGCTGTCATCGGAGGCCATATGAGCACCCTCACCATCCGCGATGTGAAACCGGCGGTTGTGCGCCGGCTAAAGGAACGTGCGAAGGCCAATCACCGCAGCCTGGAAGGCGAAGTGCGCGCCCTGCTCGAACGCGAGTCCAGCAAACCAACGATGGAGGAATGGCTGAAACGGGCCGATCGCCTGCGGGCCGAGCTGCCACCGTGGGAACCAGGCATGCCGACCGCCGTCGAATTGGTGCGTGAAGGCCGGGAAGAAGACCGCGGCAGCAATCGTACCGGGAACCCCTGATGCCGGTGCTCGACACCAGCATCGTCATGACTTTCCTCCTGGCCGAAGCCGACGCCGATGCTGCCCGGGCAGTGTTGGCGGCGGAGGACATGCATGCTCCTGAACTGCTGGTGATCGAAGCGGCCAATGCCTTGATCAAGGCCGCGCGTCGCGGTCGTCTATCACTGGATCAGGTCCAACCGCGTTTGCGATTCGTGCAGAACCTGCGGGTCACTTGGCATCCCACCACGGAGCTTGTCGAACGCGCCACCGACATCGCCCTCACGTGGCAGCGTCATCCGTACGATGGTATCTTTGTTGCTTTAGCCGAGCGCCTGAAAGATCCGATGATCACCGGCGACCTCGCCCTGGTCCGCGGGCTGGCGGGGACGCCGGTGGGGAAGTGGATTAGGGGGCTGACGCCGTGGCCTGGTCGCGCAAAGTAGAAGTAAGTCTTCTGATCGGTACTGTCGGAGCTAATGATCAGGATTTGGCGGTGCGATCGTGGGGAGCAAGGCAGGGTCAGGCCGACGTGAAGTGACGAGATCTCCCACCACATGTCGTGTGTTGGCGGTCCCAACATGATCAACCCAAACCGGCAGAGTGAGTCGCCCGCGTGTCGCTACGACGAAGTTCTCGGCCATTGGCACCTCATCCTTGATGGCATTGACCGAATCGACCAAGTGCGTCGATTCTCCCAAGCTCAACCCGCCGAAACGGCTGATTGTCGATGGATCTGCCAAAGCGCTGCGCACACGCTCCTCCAAGCAAGGTCGTTCTCCCGACTCGTCGCCCCGATCAACCCACATAGTAAGCATGCTGCCGACGACGAGTTGTTGGAAGTCCGGCCTCGCATTTCCGCCGACACCCTGTGGCACTCCCTTCGACTTCACTCTCCATAGAGTGCGCAAGACGACGCTAGTGTGTCCAGCGACCAGAATGCCGGCGGTGACGCGAGCCCCAATATGTCGTCGGCGATTCTCTTCGCCCACCAGGGCGAGGAGGAATCCGTAGCAGGTTGATGGCGGGGGTAGCGGCTCGCTCTCCAGGTAATCGCGGGCGTGTCCCTTGCGCCAGCAGGCAATTGGTACGCGGACTATCAGACCTAACACGGTCAGCCCTTCGCGTTGGTCAGGCGCTTGGCTACTTCGGCGGCTGCGGCGCGTATACCCGGCAGCAGCGTTGCTCCCGTTAGTACAGCCTTCGCAGCTGGGTCGAGGTTGGCGACGATTGCACCAGCGATCACTAGTTCATCAGCCTTGATATCCTGTGCCTGCACGGTGGCGAGGAGGGCGGGAAAGCTCACCGCGCCATCGACCTCTGCGAAGCAATAGAGCAGTCGTGGTGCCGGATCGTTGGTGATGCGAAAAACGGCCGATTCCGGGCTAAAGTCGTATAAGAAGCGAGCATGGTTACCCGCGACTTCGCCCAGGGCACAGAGCTGTTCAATAGCCAGCGCGGCGCGTTTGGGATCGCGTAACCGAGCTGGAGTCATCGCCAGACCATACTGGTAGCGGGTGGCATGGATCTCAGCGGCGTAGGGGGCAGGGTTGATACCTTTCCCTTTCGCTGCTGATGGAGTAGCACCGGGACTTGCCGCGTTGAAGGTGCAATCACCCGCCCAGGGAGTCAAACTGACCGCGCGAGTCAATTCCAGCACGGCTCGACGAATGACAGCCTTGCCATCTTCACCCTCCTTGTTCGCTGCGTCCGCCTTCATGAATCCAAGCAGATCATCATCGGCGAAAATTGTGCCTTTGCCTGTGGTCCATGCCGAAAATTCACCGTCACGCCAGTCGTTGATGGGTTTTGTTGATTTCATTTTCCGAAGTTCATCTGCATCATCGATCCAGCGTCGGTTGCATGAACCGGCCTGAGCCTCTTCCAATCGTCTACGCAAGGCAAACCGAATTGCCTCAGCGCTAACCGTGGTATGCGTCCGGCCATCCCAGAGCAGTTTTTGCAGGGTGGTAGAATTCCCTTGGTTCTCGCCTCGATTGTTAGCTGCAGTTCCGTAGTGAGTGAGAAAATTGGCGAAGCAGTGAATGGTCATGCGTGTTCCTTCGTAGGTTAGGGGATGGGTGTGAGCGTCTTATTGTTCGAGATCGGGATTTTCTTCTGCTGCATCCGTGTCTTCATTTTCCGTGTCTTTTCCTTGGTAGCTCGCCAAGGCCACCAGGGAAAGGTCGCGGCATTCAAGCCAGTGTTCATTCAGTAAGGGGATAATTGACTCCCATCCTGTTTGCAGCTCTTTGACCGTCCCAGCGCGACTCCATAAATCAGCCAGTATCGCCCGTACCTGCTCGGCAGTCTTGGCCCCGGCAAGTTGCATCCTCCATTTGTCTCGCTCACTACGGCTCCGCTTGTTGCGGGCCACGTCATTTTCTTTGTTTTCTTTGGATATCTTCCCGTATCGGCAGCGTAATGCCGTATGGACGGACATGATGAGAAGCCGTTGAGCCTCATCTAGGATTTTGGTCATGGCAATAAGCCCTTTCTTGTCGTCGGGTAGGCGGAGACAGCCCAGTTTATCGTTCGTGGTGTAGTAACGGTGTATCCATCTGAACCTTGGTCGCTTTCGGTGGTCGCTATATCGTTTGATCGAAAAACCATGGAACCATGGATGACCACGGACGAGGTTGTCGGCGACGAAGCCGCGCAGGTTGCTGGGGATGGTCCAGCATCCAGTCAATTCGCCTTTCTTTTTCGGCTGGGTGAAAATCTGCCGGGTCGGGCAATGGCTAGTCAGTTCGGCAAAGGAATCGAGAGCGTGATCGGGAAAACGACTACATGCTAAGGTATCAACGCGTACCTTTTGGCCGCCCTGCACCCAGGCGACGGTACTGAGGGTCATAGCATGGACTCGAGCGATGCCACGACTCCACTGACGTGCCCTGTCGGCGCGGAGGGCGATAGCGACAGCCAAAGCGCCATCGCCGGCACAGCCGACGTAACAATCGGCCCGCTGATGAGGTGCCAGTTCGCCACGAACCTGAGTGAAAGCGTGAAGATCGAGTGGCTCCGGAATGATAAGGATGCCGATTGGACCAGGTCCACACAGCGAGATGCACCCTGTGATAGCGAAGCAGGCACAGAGAGCCAGGGCTGGTGAGTAGTCGACTCCTGTATCAGCGCTGAATCCAGCATGTCGTGTCGAAGCACCGGGGTTCGCCCACCCGGCCAAGCCTATGCCCTTTCGCTTCGCTGGCTCCGCAGTCAACGCGGCTGCGATGTCTTTCCACGCTTTCTCTTTGCCTTTCCAGTTTTCTTGATGGATGAAGCCGTGGTGGCGCTGGACTGCAACCGTGTGGTTTCCCCCATCAATTTCGATGGTGAGTGCGCTGGTTTTTCCTTCTCTATCTGCGTGCTTTCCGTGTTGTAGGAATGTCCGCCGCAGAGCATCTGTCAGCGCTGCCCGCACCGCTGTATCCTGTTGGGGCGCGCGGTAACTGCCCGGTAGGTCGATGAGTCCGTTGCGGTCGATGCGGAATGCGGCGGTGAACAGAGGCCGAAGTAACGCCTCCGGCTTTTTCACAGTTGTCCAGTCGAGGACTACGCGATCTGGTTCTATTGCTATGGCCCCCGTCGGCAGTGTGCCATCAGGTATCGCTTGAACCGCCGCCGCCAAGCCGCCCAGCCCGGCGCGCAGGAGCGGCGTCATGCCCGGATCGTGCAGCCCGATGACCAGTCTGGTGCCCGCGGGATCAACGGAGGCATCAGGCTTGCTCTGTGCTCTCGCGGGCTTTTTCACGGAAGCCATCGGGCACCTCGTTGCGGTTCGTAGTGGATGAATTCTGGTTTTGCGACCGGGTGGTGGGCGACCTGTTTCCAATCGCGCCAGCGCAAATGGCGCGGTTCCAACATGGGTATGGCATACCGCCCGGCAGTGGTCGGTTTTCGGGTGACGTGTGCCGCGTCTTCAGCCAACAAGACCGTGATGCCAGGGCCTCCGTCTCGACATTCTGCTGGTTCGGTCGATGCGCCACCATTCCACCAATTGCTAGGGGATTTTGCATCGAGCGTGGCTCCTTCTTCCTGCCAATGCCGTACCAGATCTCGTTGGCTGACGGGCGCATCGCCAAGGCGCTCCAGCCAGGCGCGTGCATCATCGAGATCAGTGCGGTTGTAAGGCTTCCCTACGAAATCCTCGACCACGAAGGCGCCGGGTGGCGGTGGAAAGGCGGGATCCGCGCGACGGTTGAGACGACCGAGGCGTTGGATGAGAGCAGGGATCGGGGCGAGATCACTGACCAGGAGATCAGCCGACAGGTCGAGCGACATCTCAGCCACCTGGGTGGTGATCGCCAAGGCTGGTCCATCTTTCCGGAATGCGTCGATCACCGCGCGATGGCGGGCGACACGATCCTCGTAGCGGAAGCGACTGTGATATACCTCTGGCTGCCAAGCTACCGGAACCGCATCTGCTGCCGCCAAGCAGCGATTGACCGTATTGCGCACCCACAGCACCTTGCCACCAGCGGCGAGCGTACGGGCAATGGCTGCCTGTGGCGTTTCCCGAGTGCGACAATAGCGGAGCAGGGTTTCGAGATCCTCCGGTCCGTCGATGACCGGTAGCGGCTGCTTGTGCACTTCGCGCATTAGCCGGTTCAACTCTGCGTGCCGTGACGCAGGGAGGCTGGCGGTCATCAATAGGCAGGGCAGGCCGGGCAAGTGGCGCAGGAAGGCGAGCAGACAACCGAACAGGCGGTCGTCATAGGCGTGAATCTCATCGAAGACGACAGCGCTGCGGCACAACCCAGGCCACGCATACAACCCTTTTCGTTGGTTCTGCATGAGCCCGAGCACCGTGTCGCAGGTACAGGCTATGACATCATCACCCCAGACACGAAGCGCCTCTAGACGGTCAACTTCTCGGGCAGCTTCGTCATCGTCGCCTTGCACGCCGAGCAGTTTGAGGTCGATGGTGGCCCGGCTGTGCTCGACGCGGGTGTCGAGATCCGGCACCTCCTGCAAGTAGTCACGGAAACCTTCGGTAGTGGTTCCGGTTGTGGGATAGCATACCCAGATCTGCCGGCCGCCGTGGTGCCGGGCTGCCCACAAGTAGGCCGCTACTGTCTTGCCGCTGCCGCAGCCAGCGCGCACCAGCGTCAAAGGTGCATCTGATGCCGCGACTGCATTCTGGAACGATCGTGCAGGTCGGCTGTCCAATTTCTTCGCGGCGATGCCGCCAAGTGCCTCGCCACCCGCACGCTGACTTAAGGCTTCGGCGATCCACGCAGTAGACTCGCCTGCTTTCGGCAATGCCGAACCGGCGACGTCCGCAGTTAGAACGATCGCCTTCGCCAACGCCAGTAAGGGCGCTGCCAGTTGATCCCTCTGTAACTGCTCCCCGACGGCGACGCGCAAGTCGCGCAGGACGGGCCAGAGATCTCCGCGTTGATCGGAAAGCACCCGCAATTCGTAATCAGAACAGGTTGGTGTGGTTCCCCAGGCGAACTCTGTCGGCGCGAGCGCCAGGGTGCGTTCGAAATCGACGTGACCGCAGAGACAACGCACGCGGGAACCAAGACCAGCGGCGATTTCACCTACCGCCTGGGCGCGATGGTCGAACTTACGGTGATGGCCGGCGGCAGCGGCGATAGCCAGCGGTAGGTCGTTGCCGATGGCGGCACGAAGCCAGGGGTTCAACGGCTCGCTCCACGCCAGCCACGCAGACAATGCTTCATGGCGTACGAGCTGCCGAGACCCTCTGCGGACCGCCGCCTGAAAATGGTCACTACACTTGCCCAGGTCGTGCAAGAAAGCGGCCATCAACACAAGCCGCTCCAACCGTGGGCGGAGATCTGACGGCAGGCGTGCCGCAGCCAGACTCGCCTCGGCGATTGCAGCCAGGAGCGTCCGGGCAGCGGCCAGTACCTCTGCAGTATGTCCCGGCAACGATTCTCCACGTTGCGTTTTTTGTCGGTCTTTTGGTAGCGACTTCGCCAGCAGGCGCTTCGACTCAGGCATCCCCGACCTCGTTGCTGGTGGTTTTGGGTACGTCAGCGGTCGCCATTTTGCGCATCCCCGCCTTCACGAAGATCCCACACCCGAACGCCCGGCGGCCGCCGATGCCGGTGGACTGGATCGCTATGCTGTGTTCTGCGTCGAGGCCCTCGATCACCATCTCGAAGCCAGGAAACCACAGACGCTTCCCGCCCGGCGCTTTGCCATGCAGGGTGATGGTCCGGCTGCCGATCACGCGCACCGTGGCACCAGGATTGCAACGCGCCTGCACCGCCGCGATGACCTCCGGCTCGGTAGCATGACGATTACCACGTGCCTCAGCATCGCGTCCAGCCTTGGGCACCGTCTTGGAGATGATTACCGTGCGGGCGTAGAGTTCCGCGTGCGGTTCCAACATCTCCACCGACGGGCTGCCCAGACGGATGAGCATGCTGCCGATGCGCAGTTCCTTCCCGGCCAATGGCAGCGCGGCGGCGATGCGGTCGGATGGCAACCGCAGTCGTAGCGGTGTGCGATGGCGCAGGTGCAGCAGGCCCTCCGGCAACGGCGTTCCGCGCAGGGGGTGGAGACCGATGGGGACCTCCGCCAGTTGCGGTGCGGCCTGTTTGATCGCGCCGAGCAACTGGTGTGCGTGTTCGATCGGCATCACCAATCCCTGCACGATGGGAAAGGCCAGATCGATGGCGGGGATGTTGGTGGGGGCAGTGGGTGTCATGGCTGGGGCCTTCTCATAACGCGGGTGTTGGCAGAAACGGTTGCCACCTGGGGCTGATGAGCGTCAAGCACGGCCTGGGCTTCGGCGTGGAGCCAAGCGACCAGTTCTGGCGGCTTCTCTGCGCGCACAGTCCGGCCGAGTCCCAGGATGCGATGGCGCGCCTCCTGCAAGCCGGTGGTGGTGAAGGACAGCCGCCGCCATCCGGGCGGTAGGCCGGGCTGATTTTCCTGCACGTCCTGTTTGCTACCCCAGGTGCGATCACGCAGATGCGGCCACGCCTCCGGTGACACGGCCAGCACGATACGGCGACGATCCGCGCTCAGATGTGAACCGGTGGCACCGAAGGATTCGTGCAGGCAGTCATCGATCGCTGACGTCGGGATGTGGATCGGCAGGCGTGGCGGCTTGGTGGTCGTCAACGACAGGCCAGCGATGCGCGACAGGTGGTATTGTTTGATGCGTCCCGGCGGTGTGCGGACATCGGGCGACCACGCAAAACAGTGCCATGATCCGTGTATCGTCACCAATCGCTGCGGCTGCACATGGACGGCCTTGCGCTCGTTGCGATTGTTCTCGTAGGTGAAGCGCACCGCCTGTTGCCGCAGGATCGCCTCCAGCACCAGCGGGAAGACCGCCGGCGGCTCCCTCGCCACGCCATGGCGGCTGGCCATGATCACCTCCGGCGCGAGGTGGGCGACCTCCTGCGTCAGACCGCAACGGCCGATCAGGTGGTCGATGGCTTGCGCCAGCGGCCCAGGGGGCTGTTGCCGGCGATCGAGTTGTGGGGCATTGGCATCCGGCAGGCGCAAGAGGCTGCGGGCGGCGACCAGAGCGATGACCTCGTCGGCGGTGAGCAGATCTAACGGTAAATCCAGCAGGTGTGGCGTACGACCGCTCAGGCGCCAATGGACGTGTCCATCCAGGCGGTTTCGATGGATCTGGGAATTTACCGTGCGTTGAATCCAGGCGAGATCGCTGCCCAAAGTGCGACGGCTGGGACGACCTGGAAGCATCCGGCGCAAGTGATCAACGGTGTGTTCGCCGGCGGATAATAGTTCGATCAAAGCACGGCGGCGGACAATCACTGCGGAGCGGGTGGCAAGAGCCATGCCGCACCCTAGGTAGGGCCGCTAGTGGACTCAACCGTTGGTATGGGATAGGTGCGTGGTCAGCGCTGGGCTGCGTGGTACGCGTGCCACGGGGGGATGATGAGGCGCTGATCGGCAAGCAGGCGCGAAGGCGAGGACAACTGATTGCCCCTGGCCGGCTGGAAGCCGGCGCTGATTGCGGTGAAGCTAAGGCGAATGAATTGAACCGCCACGACGCCACGACGCCGCGGAAAGGCGGAAAACCGTTGAACTGCCCGGCACTGGCCTCGGTTTCGCGTCGTGGCGTCGTGGCGTGTTGGCGGTTCGATCGAATTTGATGTGGGCGAGGTCTTAGCTTTCCAGCATTGGCGTCTCGCCCGTGATTGCGGCGTGCCGAATAATATGGGACTAAGAACCATGGGCGAGACGCCCATGCCACGTGACAGCGCTTAGAAGCGTCGAGTTCGTATCGTTGTAGTTTTATCTTATGGCGAGACGCCCATGCCACGTGACAACGCTTAGAAGCTGTCTTGAAAGGCAGGGCCGACATGGAGGACCGGAGGACCGGAGGACCTGAAGAGGACAGCGCTGCGGAACCTCGGATGTTCACCGACACTTCGTTACTCGCCGCTCTCCGGATCTCCGGTCCTCCATGTGAATTTCGGTCTTTCAAGACTGCTTCGTAAATCTTCCGGCCGCTGGAGCGGTAATGTCGGACAGCGCAGTCCAGGCAGGTACGGCACGAGATCAGCTACCGCGTAGCGCCGGCAGCAGGGCGAGCGGTATTGCCGCGCGCGCCAGCAGTGCCATGCGTGGCAACAGGCCATAGGTGCGCGCGCGGCGTTTGAGGAAATGCCGCAGGTGGCGGTTGAAATCGGGAGCGTTTTTCAGCAACGAGGCGTGCGGGACTTCCTCGCCGTCCTGGGTGTAGACCCACTGCACTTCCACGTCGGGGAAGTGGCGCGACGCCAGATCCGGGCGGCTAAGGATGCGCGTCCCAGGACCATCCATGGTCAGGGTGTGGCGCTCCTTGCTGCCCCACAGGATCAGCGTCGGCACCTCAGTCAGCGGCTTGGTTGCGCGTGCGTTTTGATCCAGGCCACCGAGCTGCCGCAGGGCCAGGACCCGTGCGACGCCGCCCTGGGAGGTGATCGCCGCCAGGGTGCGTTCGATGCGCGCGCGAATGCGTGCCTCGCCCCACTCGGCGAAACCCTGCGGGGTCAGCAGGGTGAAGAACGAACGCCAGCCGGTGACCACCGGTTTGGCGGTCAAGGATTTGCTGGCGAGGGAGCGGAAGAAGGCGCGTCCGCGTTCGAGCGCTTGATCCGGACGCCCGCCGTCGCTGCGGTCGACCTCCTGTTCGATGCCGCCGACCAGGCGTGCCAAGAGGGGGGCGAGATCAGCGGTGCAGGTGAATGGACTGATCAACAGCAACGCCGCGAGATCGATTGGTTGTCCCTGGTCACGTGCGCGTCGCAGCAGTTCCAGGCAGATCCCAGCACCGACGCTGACACCCATCAACACCGGTTGGCGGCCGTCTGCGCGCGCGCGTTCGATGGCGGCGCGGATATGCGCCAGGACCTCGTCCACCGAGAACGAGTCGTAGGGATAGGTCAGCACGGTTACGGGGCCGAAACGCCGCAGCAGTGACTGCTGTCGCAGAAAGGTTTCTGGTCCGTCCGGCACCACGCCGGGCACACAGACGAAGTGAAATGGACCACGTCCTGGGAGGGTGCGGAATTCACACATGGGCAGCCGTCCCCTGGGAAGCCGCCGCCAATAGGCGCTCGGCGATGGTGCGGTCCTTCCACGCTTGTGGCATTTTATGCTGACCACCGAGCTTTCCCTGTGCGGCCATGCTGCGATGAACGGTTCCCGGCGGCAGGAGGGTCAGACGTGGTGCCGTAAGCTGTCCACCAGCGCGGTGGGCATCGTAGTCGATCACATGGGTGCGCAGGTGGTGGTCGATGGTGTCGGTGAAGGCGTGGGCCGATTCGGGTCCGCGAATACACTCCACCAGCCATTCGTGACCGCCGCTGGCACCGTTGTCAGCAGTAATGAATGGTGCGACGTGGTAGTGGGCGACCTCGCTGCGGGTCGCATGGCAGGCCGCCGCCAAGGCATTGTCGAGGTGTACACCTTCGACGTGTTCACCAAATACCGAGATGCGGGTCTTGATCCGTCCGGCGACGCGGATGCGTCCAGGGCCAGCGCCCTCCACCAGGTCACCGATCTGGTAACGGATGAGTCCTGCCGGCGTGGTGACCAGCACACGGTAGATGCGGCCATCCACCAAGCCTTCGGCCCCGACCGCGTCGCCACCGTCCTGCGGTGCGAACTCCAGGTAGACGCCGTGGTCCGCCAGCAGGTCGAGCGGCGGTGCCTGCTGTTCATCCAAACGCCATGGCCGGCTGCCGACAGCGATGAAGGCTTCGCTCGCGGGATAGACCTCCATCAACCAAGTGTCAGGTGCGAGGTGTTCGCGCAGGCTGGGGATGAACGGCGTGATGGCATGGCCGCCATGGATGAAGCCACCCAGGTTGGGCCAAGCGATGCGCGCGCGGCTTAGATCGCGGCGACGGCACAGGCGTTCAAACAACATCAGGCACCACGCCGGGATGCCGCTGACCAGGCGCACATCGCGCTCGCCACAGCGTTCGACGATGCGCTCCAGTTTACGCTCCCAATCGCTCTCCAGGGCAATGTCGAGACCGGGTTCATAGAGCGGACGCAGCCACGCGGGAATGCGCGACGCGATGATGCCGGAGAGGTCGCCGACCGGGATGCCGTGGGCGTTCGGCGTCAGGGCGGTCGAACCGCCAAGCATCAGCAACTGGCCGTTGAACAGCGAGCCGCCGGTGACGCGCAGCAGACGGGCAAAGGCGGTCGAGCCGCCGCGTTGATGATGCCGCAGCAGCGCGGCGTTCTGGGGGATGTAGCGTTCACCGCTCGCCTCGCTGCTGGTGGTGCCGCTGGTCTGGGCCAGCGCCACGGCACGTCCACGGAACATCACGTCGGCTTCGCCACGCGCGACGCGCTCGATGAATGATGCGTGATCGGCGTAGGTGGTCTCAGCGATCTGAGTGCGGAATGCTGCGGCCAGCCGGTGGTCGCGCGGCAAACGTTCGAGTCCGAAGGCTTTGCCGATGGGGAGCTGCGCCGTCTGGGCGACGATATTTCCGAGGATCCGCGACTGCGCGATACCGAGCGCTGCGCCCTGCGGTCTGCGGTCGGCGAGCGACAGCAAAGGCGAGAACGACCGGGCAACGGCGCGTTGAATCATGTACGGGAGCATGACTCCCTCTTATGAAGGATTGATGAATGAGTAAGGTTAATTCCGATGAATAACCCGGATTTCCATGAGGCGGGTACGAGATCGCGCAATTTGCACGACAGTCTCTATCCCTTCATTGCAGAATGCCGGGCGGCCGGCCGTGCGATCATCCAGACGCATCGCTCCTGATTCTTGATCAAGGCTTCATCCATCCTTGGGCATCATCTGCCATGCTTGCGCAACGGGGTGCCGATGGTTGACCCACGGCACTACTCACCAACTCACCAACCGGTCGGTCGCCCACCGGACACCAATCGGAGGACTTGCGCATGCTGGGATTGCACCGCCTCACCGCCTGGGATCGCGCCGCGAGCCGCCAGTGCAACCGCATCAACCATCATCGCACGGGTGACATCTTCGCGTTCGTCAGCCACAGCTCCGTCGGTGAGGAACGCCCGCTCTACCTCAACAGTGGTGACTGGGTCGAGAACGGTACGGCTTTGAAATACGCCCACGGCCAGTAGCAGTTGGTGCGTTTCGATCAGTTGGTTGATGACGGCGATGTAATCCCGCAGCGATTGGAAGAAACGCGCGCTGTGGGCTAGCTTCGCCTGTTCGCCGTCACGACTTCGCGCTGCGCCGTCGCCTGCTTGTCTCCATCTCGCTTGCTCCTCGCGCCGTTGGCGCTGCGGGGCTGCGCTCGCGCTTCGACCTACCGCAGGCTTCGCCTGCTACCGGCGTCGCCGGTCGGCCTTCGCCCATCGCGCGCGCAGGCGCGCTCGGGGGATTGTTGTTCGCGGGCGAGCAGCGCAGGAGCGCAGCGCAGCGCAGCGCAGCGCTGCGCAGCCGGATCCCACTGGGATCCGTGGCCTGTAGCGAAGGCAGGAGCCGAAGCGGAAGGCTGTCCGCTACGCCTGCCTGGGGCTCTGCCGCCCCTGGACCCGCACGTTGTTGATCGTTCCAGTTAGAGTTCAGGTGTCGATGAGTTGGATCCGGCGCACATGCCGTCCGCCCTCGAACTGGGTGTCGAGGAACGTGCGCACGATTGCCAGGGCGGTGTCGCCATCGACTAGGCGCTGACCGATAGCGATGCAGTTGGCGTCGTTGTGTTGCCGGCCGAGCATGGCGGTCTGCACGCTGAAACAGTACGCGCAGCGCACGCCCTTCACGCGGTTGGCGACCATGTTCTCACCGTTGCCGGAGCCGCCGAGCACAATGGCGCGTTCACACTCGCCGCGTGCCACGGCCTCGGCCGCGGGACGGATGTAGACCGGATAATCCACCGCGACATCGGAGTCGGTACCGAAATCCTTCACCACATGACCCAGACGCTCCAGTTCAGCGATGATCAGGGTCTTGTAGGCGAAGCCGGCGTGGTCGGAGGCGATGGCGATGCGCATGGTGGCTCCCGTAGGTGAGGCGGGAGCCTAACAGGCAGAGCCGGGGACCACAGGTGCAATGGCGTCTGCCGGCTTCATGTGGACGACTGTAGACCTTCACCGTGGCTTCATCCTGCCGGCTAGACTGCCTGTGCGGAGAGAAGCCATGAACACGATCCAATCATCGATCGATTCACCCTCGTCCAGCTTTGCCGACTGGTTGACGGATGCCGTCGCCCTGGTCCAGCGGGTCAATGCACGTCTGAAATCAGGCACCACCCCTGCGGGTGGCCCGACCGCGCCAGCCGGGCCGATCCTGCGGCATGGCCGCAAAGTGCTGACCAACCAGCGTTGTCTGGAGTTGGCCGCGCTGATTGACGGCGAAACGGCCTGAGCGTTCGGATTCATCGAATCTTCACGGTCTGCTCGTGAGCGGTTCATCCATGGGCCCACTATGCGGCGCTCAACAGGAGACCCCGATGCACCGTTCCGCCATCCTTGGCCTTGCCGCCGTTCTCGCCCTCACCACCGGCTGTGGCGATTCCCGTCCCACCGCCAATTCCACGCCAGCGACCCCCGGCTCGTACCAGAACGGCGGGGGACTCTCGCCGTTCTACGCCGAAGAGGTCCACGACGGCCGTCTGCATGTCTTCGGCAGCAAGAAGACCTTGGAGGAGTTCCACAAGACCAAGGAGATGAACCCGCTCGCCAGCAAGCGGCTCATCGGCAAGGGTCCGGTGGTCGGTGCCGGTCCCCAGCGCATGACCATCATCGTCGAGACCACCAAGGACGAACCGGCGAAGGACAAGCGCATCCTGCGCACCGTCGCCGAACGCTACAACCTGACGCTCTGATCGATCGTTGGATCAGGACCCCATCCATCGGACCACACCCGGTGGATGGGGTTTCTGTTTTTTAACTGCTCAGGCTTGGGCCCGTCGCGAAGCGATGAGGAAGATTGCCGATCGCTCGAATCCGCGTGCACCGGGCCGCTCCTGGGAGCGCGCACTCTCAGTCTGCGCAGCATTTCCGCTTGGGTGCGTCGTGAGCAACGGCAGCGCAGACTGAAGTCCGCGCACCAGGAGGAGAGTCACTGGAGGTTCGTCAGTTCCCACAGTTCGCGACCGGATCCATTGACCGTGTGGTTGCGCAGACGCGGTGGTGCGAAGCTCACGGTGCGCTGGCCGTCGGCGAGGACGCTGGTAGTCCGGTTGGTCGTTGGTTGATACTGGGCTTCGTACGCCCGCACGGCGTCGTAGATCACCAGGGCATAGCCCCACGACAATCCACTGAAGCAGTGGATATGCACCGGCGACTGCACGGTGCGATCACCCGCTTCTTCGCGAGCAGCAAGTTCCTGGGCGACGTAGGCGTGGATGGCATCGACTTGGCGTTGCACCGCCGCTTTGTCCGGCGAACTCAACATCGAGCCATCGAGCAACAGCGGATCACTGCCACCGATGCGCAATGCGGCAGCAGGCGGGGTGCGTCCACGCAGGCGTGCAATCTCATTCCACGTGTGCTGGTAGTCGACTTCCTTCAATCCACGTGAAATACCAGTCGGGGTGACCACCAAGTTGATGTCCTTGGGCGGAATGACAGGAGGTGTCTCGCTGGGAATCCCTTGTCCTTGGTTGGTCGGCAGCAACGCCGCGAGCTGCTTTTCATCCGCGGTGAACTTGGTGGTGAGGATGAAGAACAGCAGGAGCAACATGACGCAGTCGATCATCGGCACGAGATCAATCTTGCCGTCGGCGGCGGCTTCGGCGGGATCATGCATGGCGTCCTCCTGGATAGGAGGATCAACGCGGGTGGCCCGACACGGTTCACGTCATCACAACGATCAGGCAGCCTGGGGGCCGCGGCCCCAGGTGCTCGTCAGCCCTTCAGTGGACCATCCAGGCCTGGCCACGGATCGCCGACCTGGCCACGTTGGCGCAGCCAGCAGTCGGCCAGCACCAGCGCGGTCATCGCTTCGACGATCGGTACCGCGCGAGGCAGTACGCAGGGATCGTGGCGGCCTTTGGCCTGGAGGTCGACGTTGTTGCCCGCGTCGTCGGCGCTCGGTTGCGGTTTCAGCACCGTGGCGGTGGGCTTGAAGACGAGGCGCAGGTCGAGTGGCATGCCGTTGCTGATGCCGCCCTGAATGCCGCCTGAGCGGTTGGTCGAGGTGCTCATCGCCTTGGGGTCGCCATCCCAACGGTAGTGATCGTTGTGCTCCAGGCCGGTCAGCTCGGGACCGCTGAAGCCCGAACCGACCTCGACACCCTTGCACGCTGGCAGGCTGAGGAAGGCCTGCGCCAGCAGCGCGTCGAGCTTGTCGAACACCGGCTCGCCCAGGCCCGGTGGCACGCCGTGCACGAGCAGGCGGAGGTAGCCGCCCAGGCTGTCGCCGTTCTTCTTCGCTGCGAGGATCGCGGTTTCCATCGCCGCCGCATGCTGCGCATGCGGGCAACGGGTCGGATGGCCGTCGACGGCTTCACGTGTGACGGTGAGGGGGTCGATGTCGCCACGGGCATCGAGGCGATGCACGCGTTCGACCCAGGCGACGATGCGCAGCGTGGGGAAACGTGCGGTCAGCACCTGTTCCGCCACTGCGCCAGCAGCGACACGACCGACGGTCTCGCGCGCCGACGAACGGCCGCCGCCCTGCCAGGCGCGGATGCCGTACTTGGCGTCGTAGCCGAAGTCGGCGTGGCTCGGGCGGTAGATGTGGTGCCAGTCGTCGTAGCTCGATGAACGCTGGTCCTGGTTGCGTACCACCAGGCAGATTGGCGTGCCGAGCGTCTTGCCGCTCTCCAGATCGAGGCCGGAAAGCACTTCGACCTTGTCCTCCTCGTCGCGCGGCGTCACCAGTTTTGACTGACCTGGACGACGACGCGAGAGGAACGCCTGCACCGCCGCCAGATCGAGCGCATGGTTGGGCGGGCAGCCGTCGATCACGCACCCAACAGCAGGTCCGTGCGATTCGCCGAAGGTGGTGACGCGGAACGCGTGGCCGAAGGAGTTGCTGGCCATCTCAACCTTCTCCACGGTTCATCGGGACAGCGTTGCAGGCGCGTGCTGGGGAGAGCGGTCTGCCGCCGCTGCCACGACCAGCAAGTGTGACGCGGAAGGCGAAGCCGAGGGTGTTGCCGGGCATGCTTGTTGTTCTCGCGTGCTGAGCGTCCAGCGCCAGCGGTGTTCCCGCCGCTGACCGCAGATCTTCACCCGGTCTTTATCGTCACGGTCATCGTCCGGCTTCCCGGCGACGACCAGTCACATCAGTGACGGGCGGTTTCGCGCCAGCAACAACCCACTGATTCACTTGCCACCCATATGAAGCGGGATAAACAGCCACCCTTTCGTACGTCCGGGATGTCCCTGGACCCGGTTGTCACCGCTCGTTCACCACTCCTCCCGAGGTCCTCCGCGATGGGCAACAAGTTCAAGAAGCTGAAGCTCGACGGGTTCAATAACCTGACGAAATCCCTGAGCTTCAACCTCTACGACGTGTGCTATGCGCGCAACGCGAAGGAACGCCGCGATTACCTCGCCTACATCGACGAGGAGTACAACGCCGCGCGCCTGACCCAGATCCTCACCGAAGTGACGAGCATCATCGGGGCGAACATCCTCAACGTCGCCCGCCAGGACTACAATCCGCAGGGCGCGTCGGTGACCATGCTGATCAGCGAAGAGCCGGTCGAGCAGGATCCCGAGAACAAGGAAGCGCCGGGCCCGCTGCCCGAGACGGTTGTGGCGCACCTCGACAAGAGCCACATCTGTGTCCACACCTACCCGGAATCGCACCCGTACAGCGGCATCGCGACCTTCCGCGCCGACATTGACGTGTCGACCTGCGGCAAGATCTCACCGCTCCAGGCGCTCAACTTCCTGATCCACAGCTTCGATTCCGATGTGCTATCGCTCGACTACCGCGTGCGCGGCTTCACCCGCGATGTCGAGGGCACCAAGCACTACATCGACCACAAGATCAGTTCGGTCCAGAAGTTCATCTCGAAAGAGATACTCAACGACTACGTCGCGGTGGATGTGAACAACTATCAGGAAAAACTGTTCCACACCAAGATGATGCGCACTGCCATCGATCTCGAGCACTACCTCTTCGGCGGCGCCGCCAACAAGGTCGGCACCAAGGCCGAACGGGAACGTATCAGGAGCCGTCTGAGCGATGAGATCCAGGAGATCTTCAACGGCCGCAACGCTGACAACGATTGAATTGCTGATCAGATGAAAACGCGAGAACCGCAGGGCCACGCCCTGCGGTTCGTTGTTTCTGGAGCCCTGGGACCGCGGGCCACTGGCCCGCAATTTTGCGACTCAGAGCACGCGGTGATAAATCGCTGAACCAGGATCATGGTTCTGAACACGCCTTCTTACCCCAAGAACTGCGGGCCAGTGGCCCGCGGTCCCAGGGGCTGAAAACAAGAAAACCCTCCCGGAAGCCGGGAGGGTTTCTGAATCCACACGACCAAGTGGTCGTGCGAAAGGCTTACTCAGCCTTCTTGTTGGCCTTGGCGGCCGAGAGGAACTTGGCGGGTTCGGCTTCGACCTTGCCAGCGCAGCCGTTGCAGCAGGTGGCGATCTTCACGGACTTCTCGCCGTCCTTCACGGTGGCGGTGGTGCTGCCATCAGCAGCCTTGCCGGACTTGGGGCAGACGGTGTTGATGGGCTTGTCATCAGCGAAGCTGACGCCCGAGAACACCATGCCGAGGGCGAGGATGAGGACGGTACGCATGAGGAGCTCCAAGTGGTCCATAGGACCGGTAGTGGTTTAGGCATGACGCCGTGGGGCAGGCCCCCGTGCATCGTCTGAGTCTAAGAATGGCAATGTCGTGCGGATGATGTCTGTTCCTCTGATTTCTGCCGATCGGGGTGTCTGTCAGGAGAGCACCAGCGTCTCACTCACCGGCGGCAGATGGCCACCAGGCGGTACGGGCGGCCCTCGGGGAAGCCGCTGAGCCCTGGGATGTCCTCGCCCAAGGCCGGGGTGGGCACGTCCACGGTGGCGATGGCGGCCTCACGGACTGCTCCGGCAACCACCTCGCCCAGGGGGAAGGGTTTGCCGCCGAGGGTGTTGCAGCAGGCGATCAGCATTCCCCCAGGTGCCAGGCGGGCACCGGCCGCGCGTAGGACCTCGGGGTAGTCGCGCCGCAGGATCCAGCCATCGCCGCCCTGCGCCGCGGTCGGCGGATCGCAGATGATCAGGTCAAAGGTATCGCTGGTGCCGGTGAGGTATTTCCGGCAATCGCCCTGGTGGATGGCGTGCCGGTCGGCGACGCCGTTGAGTACCGCCGCCTCAGCCGCACGCGCCAAGGCCGGGCCAGCGAGATCGACATCCACTGCCGACGTCGCGCCGGCTTTCAGCAAGGCGAGCGAGAACGCGCCGGTGTAGGCGAAGAGGTTGAGCACACGTTTGCCCAGCGCCTGTGGCATCAGCCAAGTGCGCGTCGCGCGTTGATCGACGTAGATGCCGGTGGCCAGTCCGGCGAACGGACGCAGCGGGTACAACACGCCGAGTTCCTTGCCGATGACCACAGCGTCTGGATCGAGCTCGCCGCCGCCGAAGCGACGGGTCGTCACGTCCTCGCGCCGCAGGTCGCTGCGGTGATCGCGGCGCACCACCACGGCATCGGGTACGCGTCGTTGCAGGCTGCGGCAGATCTCATCGACGTAGGGCGTGGCACAGTCCGCCAGCACCAGCACGACGAACACTGACGCATAACGCTCGACACGCAGTCCCGGCAGGAAGTCGCCTTCGCCGTGGACCACGCGGTAGCAATCGGTCTCAGGATTGGCGTGCAGCGCCGCACGTTTGTCCCACGCCCGCGTCAGCGCCTGTGCCGGAACGAACGGCATGTCGGGACGACGGTGATAAACGCGGGCACAGACTTCATTGGCAGGATCCGCCAGCGCTGACGCCAAGCGTTTGCCGCCTTCATCGATCAGCGTCACCGGTTCACCGGTCTGGAGTGTCTCCAGGCCGCGGGTGAAACGATCGGGGCGCACCCACGGATGGCCGTCGGCGATGAAACGGGCGGTGGTACGCGATACGGTCAGCGTCCGGAGTCCGGGGTCCGGGGTCCGGGGCTCAGTGGGTTCGGGTGCTAACAGTGCCGGTCGTGGAACGCTGGTGGAGGGAGGTTTCCGCTGATCCCGGCGTCGCTGATCGTTCATCGTCCAGCTCCATGCTGAACCTGCGAGCGCACAGGACCCCGGACCCCGGACTCCGGACTCCGGACGATCACCTTCACCCGATCACCGGCTTGTCACAGTGCACGCTGCCATTGCTGTCGATGCGGTTGGAGAAACACGAGCGCCGTAACTGATGGCAGGCCGGCCCCGGTGCATCGACGCGGTAGAGCACACAATCGCCGTCGCAGTCGGCACGCACCTCGACGATGGTCTGTTTGTAGCCGCTGGTCTCGCCCTTCACCCAGATGCCACCACGACTGCGGCTGAAGTACGTGGCGATGCCGGTGCGCAGGGTCTGCGCCAGGGCCTCACGCGTGGCATAGGCGAACATCAACACCTCGCCGGTGTCGTGCGCCTGGGCGATCACCGGGATCAGGCCGTCAGCGGTCCAGTTCAGCAGCGTGGCGACTTCGCCTGGGGAACCGGTGGGGGAGATGTCGTGGGGCATGTCGGCAGGCTACAGGGGACAGGCTACAGGCCACAGGGTCGTGGGCTCAGGTTGCAGTTGATCGTCGAACGTCTGTGGTGGAAGTCCGCTGCCGTGGTCTCCGCTACGTGCGGCAGCACTCCGATCTACAGCGATAGGTGTTGTTCCTCTAGACCGTAGCCTGTAGCCCGCGGCTTTTCTGGTACCTGCGGTGGAAGTCCGTCGCCGTGGATATTGCGCCAGCGGATCTACCGGCGATCTGCATACAGAGGGCTGTTCCCGTGGCCTGTAGCCTGTCCCCTGTAGCCTGGAGGAAGGAAGCTTGCTGCCCTGGACACCTGCGCCTGCGGAATACCCTGCGACCCGCGCACACAGGGCCGTTCCTGTGGCCCGTAGCCTGTCCCCTGTAGCCTGCTTGGTGCCTCCATGTCTGAGTACGAACCCGTCATCGGCCTCGAAGTCCACTGCCAGCTCAAGACCCAGACCAAGATGTTCTGCGGCGCCACCACGGTGTTCGGCCGTGAGCCCAACAGCCAGGTGGACACGGTGTCGCTCGGTCTGCCCGGTGCCCTGCCGGTGATCAACGGCCACGCCGTTGAACTCGCGGTGAAGGCCGCCCTCGCCCTCGGCGGAAACGTCCAGGAGCACAGCAAGTTCGACCGGAAGCACTACTTCTACCCCGACCTGCCCAAGGGTTACCAGATCAGCCAGTACGACGAGCCGTACTGCCTCGGCGGCGGTGTGAACATCGAACTGGCGGACGGCAGCGAGAAGTTCATCGACTTGACCCGCATCCACATGGAAGAGGACGCCGGCAAGCTGGTCCACCAGGACCACGGCCCGTATTCCGAAGTCGATCTCAACCGCGCCGGCGTGCCGCTGGTGGAGATCGTCTCCGAGCCGCAGATCCGTTCATCGGCAGAGGCCTATGCCTACCTGGTCGAACTGAAGCGTGCGCTCAAATCAGCCGGCGTCAGCGACTGTGAAATGCAGGAAGGTTCGCTGCGCTGCGACGCCAACGTCTCGGTGCGTCCCAAGGGCCAGGCGAAGTTCGGCGTCCGCGTCGAGATCAAGAACCTGAACTCGTTCCGCGCGGTGGAAGCCGCCATCGACTACGAGATCCAGAACCAGATCGCCTTGAACAAGGCCGGTCGCATCGCCGAGATCGTCCAGCAGACCAAACTGTGGGATCCCGACCAGAAGGTCACCCGCGCCATGCGCGGCAAAGAAAATGCCGCGGACTACCGCTACTTCCCCGATCCTGACCTGCCGCCATTGCACATCCCGGCCGCGCGAGTGGCTGAGATCAAAGCGACGATGCCGGAACTGCCGCGCCTGCGCGAAGACCGCTTCATGAAGGAGTACGGCCTGGAACGTGCGGTCGCCCGTGAACTGACGATGGAGACCGAGATCGCCGACTACTTCGAATCGATCATCAAACTCGGCACCAAGCCCAAGCTCGCCGCCAACTGGACGCGCGAGGAGGCCATCCGTCTGGCCAACGAGCAGCACAAGCCACTCACCGTCGCTGCGCCCATCGCGACGCTGGCGAAGATCATCGCGCTGGTCGACGGTGGCAAGGTTGCCCGCGTGGTCGCAAAAGCCGAGTGCAGTGCGTTGTTCGCCAGCGGCATCGAGCCGGAAAAGTACTTCACCGACAAAGGCATGATCCAGGTCCAGGACGCTGGCCAGCTCACCGAATGGGTGAAGCAAGCCATCGCTGCTGAGCCCAAGGTCGTCGCCGACGTGCAGGGGGGAAAACTCGCCGCGCTCGGTCGCTTGGTCGGCGTCACCATGAAGATCTCGGGCGGGAAGACCGATCCGAACTCGGTGAAGGCCGAGCTGATGAAGCAGCTCGGCGTGCAGGGGTGATGGGCTGTCCCCTGGGAGCGCCGAGCACCAGCTCGGCAGGTGCACAAA